>CAWIED010000006.1:0-23326 GCA_963835085.1 uncultured Actinomycetota bacterium | reverse complement strand
CCTAAGAAGTGGAAGAACCCGTTACGCAAGATCGCTAAGCTCGCCGAGTACGGGTCGTGGATTCCTGGGCCGATCGGTACGGCGTCGGCGGCGATCTCGGCGGGTGCGTATGCCGCGACGGGGAACCGGCGTAAGGCTGTCGAGATGGGCATCACTGCTGCCAGTAATCTCGTCGGTGCTGGGTCGGCGGTCAGGTTGGGGATGAAGATTGCCAGCCGTGCGGGACGCTCAGGGCGGGTCTTGAAGGCGGCGAAGGCCACGTCGTGCCGGCTCAACAGCTTCTCCGGGGATACCCCCGTGTTGTTGGCCGATGGTACGCGTCTGCCGATCGCGGAGCTTCAAGCTGGTGACCTAGTCTGGACCACCGATCCGGAGACAGGTGAATCCACCGCGCAGCCTGTGCTGGAAACGCGGACCAGCTACGGCGACAAACACCTGTTCACCATCACGACCCAGACTGCTCTCGGCGAGCCTGACACGTTCACTGCCACCGCCGGGCACGAGATCTGGGTCGAGGGCAAGGGCTGGACCTCGGTCGACCACCTCACGGTTGGCGATCAGCTCCGTGGCGCTACTGGCGGCATCCTCACCATCCAACGCATGCACGACCGTGGATGGCTCTCCGGACACACCGTCTACAACCTCACCGTCGCCAACACCCACACCTACTACGTAGGCACCAACGAGCAACTCGTCCACAATGCCGCATCATGTAACTTCAAGAGTGACATTGCGACTGGACGGAGGGTGCATAAGGAGTTTGAGGCTCTCATTATCAAGACCGGCGGTCATAAAGCGACGAACGTTGGATCATTGGGCAAGTACAAGCGCTCGTATCCGGACGCTCTCAATCGCGACAAAGGACCGATCGAACTCAAGCCACACAACAAGAAGGCTCTCCAGCGTGGAGAGCGGCAGTTGAAATGGTATGAGACACTTACTAAACGGACTGGGGAACTCTGGTCCTACCGCATCCATGGGAAGTCTACATACTATAAAAGGATCAGGTAAGTGATGGCTCGAAAGTCGTGTCTTACTACACTGAAAGCAGCGATCCTAGCTGCGGGCTTCACGGCCGATAAGATCGGCGCCCATAAAGATCTCCGAGATTGTCAGGTGAGGGTTGGTCCGTATCGCCACCGGGGATCCCTGTTCATCCAGGTGGGTGTCTATATCCAAGAAACGGACCTTGGGTGGTGGTTTGACGTCGGAGGCGCCCTTGACATGGATGTTCCTGACGGAGACTGCGACGAGTACGCGGCCATGTTCGCCTCTAAGGTGTTGACCCCTTTGGCGGCGGCCGAGTGTGCGGCGGATATTTCGAACCTTTGGTTCGACGGTCCATGGGATGAAGATCTCCCGTTTAGTCCAGCTTGGCCTATCGAGAAGGCGCGCGTTCGAGTGCTCTCTTCTATCTTAGCGGGGAATGTTCAACGAGTGAAGAGCACGGTGGACAACTTGCGAGAGGGCCAATATGGTGAAGTTAGGGAAAAAGATATTGAATTCTTTATAACGGTGGGAGCAGGTTTGGAACGTTTCTTGCGAGGGCGAGAAATCGCCTTAACTCACGCTGAGATTAGGGAGTTCTTTGAAGAGGATCTGCGTGGAACCTAGCCTGCCGGACCAGGTTTATTTCCTTTCCAGTCCGAGTGGGCTTGAGCGATTCCTATAGAGACGTCAACCTGTGAGCATTTGAGTTCGGAGAGCTGAATCGTGCACGGTGCAAAGATTTCACAGGGCACCCATCGTGGATTCCTGGGCCGATCGACTAACGCGCATCGGCTTTGGTTGGCAGTCTTCTATGGGATGATGGGTGACACTGACCATGAAAGCGCGAAGGCCACGTGTGGGGCGGCCAACAAGCTTCTCCGGAGATACTCGGTGTTGTTGGTCCCCTTAGAACCAATCCCTTCGAAAGTGACGCGACCGCAATCTCGTAGTCAGACTCCACCCTATATAGACTGTGCCGATAGAGATGCGCCCCATCAAGTCAGGGCGAAGACAACCAAGAGGACTGTGCAATGGACGCGACGGGCATTGGCAGATTGGTCCCTTGAGCGCGGTCGGTCCGGTCGTGTTCAAGGTCGATCCCGGCCGAGGCGCGGTAGTCGGCGACGATCGAGGGAACTGCGTCCCGTGACGCCTCTAGGTAAGCCTCGCGGATCTCGGTCGGCATAGTCGATTCGTCGGCGCCCCAGGCGTCGAGGAAGGCGCCGAAGAACTCGTCGGACCGCGCCGGCGATCATCCGCTCCGGAAGGCCCGCTGGCTGCGCCATGAGGTAGAGGTGCCAGGCCACGGCCGCATCGACGCCGTGAAGCACGTTCCACATGTCGAGGGTTGGAAGCACGTCGAGGATTCCGAGGTGACTGATCGCGTCAGGTTGGTCGAGCCCTGCGCGAAACGCCACGAGCACTCCGCGATCGTGCCCCACCGCGCGAACCGTTCGTGCCCGAGTGCGCTGGCGATCTCGACGACATCGGATGCCATGGTGCGCTTGGAGTACATGCCTGGGGTGGTCGCGCCGGGCCTGTCACTGTCACCGTATGCACGCAGATCGGGAACGATAACTGTATTGGTTACGGCGAGGTCGACGGCGACATGTCGCCACATCAGGTGAGTCTGCGGGAACCCGTGCAGTAGGACGACCGGCACTCCGGACCCGCCAACGGCAGCATTGATTGCGACTCCGTCATGGCCGGGAATTCGCTCGTAACGGAAGTTAGGGATGAACGGCGGCATCGCGTGGCTCCTCAGTGGATTCGGCCGGAGAAGATGCCGGCGTAGTGGACGGGCGAAGTCGACGGGCGGAGCGCGGGAAGGATGACCGAGTCGATGAGCTGTTGGCGGTACTCCTCGCCGTATGGATGGGAGGCCGTTGAGCGCGCGCGTGACCATGGCCGATCCAGCGACCTCGTCGTATGGAAACGGATCCGCGCCCGCGGGCAACTCTCCTCGCGACGCTGCGCGCTGCAGCACGTCCGTGGGGAGACGAGCGCCGGTTGGCCCCGCCGCGGTCTCGAGGTAGTCGCAGAGCTCAGGGTCCGCCAAGCCAGCTTGCACCAACGTTGCCACAAGGGCTGTATCGCTCGATTCGAGCGTCTCCGCCAGGATCCGCACAAGCTCGAGGAGATCTCCGCGCAGGGATCCCATCCGGGCGGACCGGAAGGGGAAGTTTCGGATGAGTGCATAGGTAGCAACCGATACGAGTCGAGCGATGTAGAAGGGTGAGTTCCACGTGGAGATGCGTGAGCCAAGCGCTCAAGTCGTCTACTACCTGAAAACGTGGGTTCGATGAATCTCCATTCTGGCGCTCTTAGTCGACCCGCTGCGCGGTGACGGCAAAACTGGGTGCAACCAACTCGTCTTGAGCAGGAATGAGCGCAATTTCGCGACGGCCCGCTTCGACGGTTGCCTTGAGCACCCCGTAGATGCTGGCGGCGGTCAGTTCGAGGGCCGTCTTCACCCCGTACGTCAAACTGTGCGCGCAAAACATCGCAGCAGTGGCATCACCGGCGCCATTCACAGATAGGGGCAGCAACGGGGTCTCAACGCGCCAGGCCTCATCACCGTCCACAGCGAGCATGCCGATCGTGTCGGGCGCGGTGTCGGAAGTCATCACAGACGTGACGAGAACCGTCTGCGGGCCGCTGGCGGACAGGCGCCGGGCTGCAGCCAGCACCTCAGCATCAGTCTGCAGGCTGCCAGCGGGCGCGCCCGTCAGATATTCAAGCTCAAACTGATTGGGGGTGACGATGTCTGCCCGCGGCACCACCGTGTCGCGCATGAACTCCGGAATGCCGGGCCGCACGAAAAAGCCGCGGTCCGCGTCACCCATCACTGGGTCACAGCAGTACACCGCCTTGGGATTGGCTGTCTTCACCCGCCGCACCGCGTCGAGAATAACTGCCCCCACCTCCTCGGCGCCCTGATAACCAGACAACACGGCATCGCACTGGCCGAACACACCCCGCTCTTCGATGCCGTTTATCACGTCGGCGACGTCGCTCGGAGACAGCACCGGCCCCCGCCACGCGGAGTAGCCGGTGTGATTCGAGAAATGCACCGTGTACACCGACCAGACCTCATGCCCCAGCCGTTGCAAGGTGAACGTGGCCGAAGAGTTTCCTGCGTGCCCGTACGCCACGGATGACTGGATGGACAAGATCTGCATCCGGTCAGGATATTGAGCCAATCCACCCCCGAGCGATCGCACCTGGTGCCAGAACCGCACCTGTGCCAGACAGGTACCCGCAGGCCGCACGACGACCCCGGCACTACTCTGACCGGGTGAGCGGAGCGGAGAACCCAGCCCCGAAGCCCGCCTGGCCCGAACAGGCGCAGGTCTCCTCGAGCGACGCCGCCGGCACAGAGTGCATAGACGTACCCGCCGATTCCTGGGTCGAGTGCATCGCGGCCGCCCGTGCGGCCGGCTACGACTACCTCGACTGGCTCACCGGCGTCGACGAGACCGATCGGGAACCCGCCGGGGTCGACGTGGTCGTGCATCTGGTCGCGTTGCCCCAAGAGCAGCGACCACTGAGCCGACTCCTGATCAGAACCCGCGCCATTTCGGCGTCCGACGGCAGTCTTCGGCTGCCTTCACTCACCGGGCTCTTCGCCGGCGCCGCCTGGCACGAGCGCGAGACGTTCGAGATGTTCGGCGTCGAGTTCGACGGTTTCGACGACGGCAGCGGGGCCGGGCTCCGTCCGCTTCTCTTGCCCGAGGGGTTCGAAGGCACCCCCTTGCGCAAGTCGTTCCAGCTTGCCGCCCGCGCGGCCAAGGTCTGGCCCGGAGCCAAAGAGCCCGGTGAGGGAGCCGACGATCACGGCCCGCCCTCACGGCGAAAGTCGCTCCCGCCGGGCGTACCCGACCCCGCTACGTGGGGTCCGCGCGATGAGTCCGGTGAGTAGGTGGGTGATGCCAATTGCGGCCGTTGCCAGCGGTGCTCGGGTGTGTGCCGGGCACGCCGGAGCGAGGCGGGGCGAAGCCAGGTCGAGTCGGCGGCAACGCCCCCCAGTGCGTGCCTGGGCATCGCGCAGTAGGCCGCACTTGGCACCGGTCACCTAGGCTCGGAGCCATGGTGGGCGACATCGTGCTCAGGGCCGTGGCCGTGCTGGCGGCGTTCCTCGTCCTGCCCCTGCTCGTGGGCCAGGCCGAGCACAAGGTGATGGCGCACATGCAGGGTCGGCTCGGCCCGATGTACGCCGGTGCCTTCCACGGCTGGGCTCAACTCGTGGCCGACGGCGTGAAGTTCGTCCAGAAGGAGGCGGTGACCCCGGCCGCCGCCGACAAGTCGGTCTTCGCGCTGGCGCCAGGAGTTGCCTTGGTGCCCTACCTGGTGGCGCTGGCGGCCGTTCCGTTGAGTCCCACCATTGTCGGCGCCCGTCTCGACGGCGGACTGTTGTTCGTGCTCGCCGCATCGGCCGTCGGAGTGCTCGGCACCCTCATGGGCGGCTGGGCCAGCGGCAACAAGTACTCGATGCTCGGCGGAATGCGCACTGCGGCACAGCTTCTCAGCTATGAACTGCCGCTCGTGCTGGCCGCCACGTCGGTGGCCATGGCGGCCGGCAGCCTCGATCTCGTCGTCATCGCCGACCGTTGGCAGTGGTGGTGGCTGTTCTGGCAGGCACCGGCCGCGGTGGTGTTCCTGGTGGCGGGGGTGGCCGAACTGCAGCGTCCGCCCTTCGACATGCCGATCGCCGACGCCGAACTCGTGCTCGGCCCCTACACCGAGTACGGCGGTCTGCGGTTCGCCTTCTTCCTGCTGTCTGAGTATGCGGGCATCGTCGTGCTCTCCGGCCTGTTCGCGGTGCTCTTCCTCGGTGGCTGGGCAGGGCCATTCGCCGCCTCGCTCGGCTGGCTCTGGACCGTGCTCAAGGCTGCCCTTGTGGCGTTCCTCGTCATCTGGATGCGGGTGGCCTGGCCCCGCCTGCGCGAAGACCAGTTGCAGTCGCTCGCCTGGCTGGTGTTGGTGCCGCTCGCGCTGGGGCAGCTCGCCCTCACCGCCGTCGTCGTGTGGTCGCTCGCATGACCGGTTCGCGGAGCGCGCGATGAGCGGCCCACTCACCGGCCTGGCGCGCGGCCTGGCGGTCACCCTGCGCACGCTGACCAGGAAGACCGTCACCGGCGAGTACCCCGAGGTCGCCCCACAGCTGCCGCCGCGCTCCCGGGGCGTCATCGCCTTGCTGGAGGAGAACTGCACGGTCTGCATGCTGTGCGCCCGCGAATGCCCCGACTGGTGCATCTACATCGACTCACACAAGGAGTCCATTCTCGTGGAGGGGGCGGCCCGGGCCCGGCAACGCAACGTGCTCGACCGCTTCGCCATCGACTTCTCACTGTGCATGTACTGCGGCATCTGCATCGAGGTCTGCCCGTTCGACGCCCTGTTCTGGAGCCCCCAGTTCGAATACTCCAGCACCGACATCGGTGACCTCACGCATGAGAAGGACCGGCTGCGGGAGTGGATGTGGACGGTGCCCGCTCCTGCGCCACTCGACGCGCTCGCTCCCGAACCCAAAGAGCTGGCAGCGCCCACCCGGCCGGCCCGCTCTGCTGGCCCGGGTGCGCGGGGGACGCGAAGCGGTGCACCCCAGCCATCTCCCGCCGGCCCACGACCCGGCCCGGCTTCTGCGCCTGCCGAATCAGCCCAGGAGAGCGACGGATGAGCGGCATCGACGTGCTCATCGCGGGGTTCGGCCTGCTCTGCGCGGGGTCGGCGGCGTTGGCCGTGACCAGCCCCAGGGTGGTGCACGCGGCCCTGTACCTGGTGCTCAGCCTCGGCGCATTGGCCGGCGTTTACCTCGCCATGGGGGCGGAGATCGTGGGCCTCGTCCAACTGCTGGTCTACGTGGGTGCGGTGGTGGTGCTCCTGCTGTTCGCGCTCATGCTCACCCGGGCACCCGCCGACACCAGCACGCTCGATCACTCGCTGCCGCGCCGGATCCTCGCGCTCGTCGTCGCGGCCGGGGCCACGGCCGTGGTGCTGGGTGCCCTGCTGAGCGCCGAACCGACCCACGTGCCGCCACTGACGACAGCCGGGCAGGCGGCTCCGCTGGGCGGAGCCCTGTTCACCTCGTGGGTGCTGCCGTTCGAGCTCATCTCGATCCTGTTGCTGGCGGCTCTGGTGGCAGCGGTGTCGCTGAGCCGGGCCGGCGCCCGAGACGAGGGCGAGATCGACTCGTGAACCTCGTCATCCCCTCGCTGCTGGCTGCGCTCCTAGCGGGCCTCGGCCTCTATGGCGTGCTCGCGCGCCGCAACGCGGTCATGGTGCTCGTGGGGGCAGAGCTCCTGATCAATGCGGGGGCCCTCGTCCTCATCATCAGCGATGCCCGGCTCACGTCCCAGCACGGCGCTGGTCTCAGCGGCCAGCTGGGATTGTTCAGCGGACAGGTGGGCGCCCTCTTCGCCATCACCATCGCCGCCGCCGAGATCGGTGTGGCGCTCGCGGTCGTCCTGCTGCTGTTCCGTTCCCGGGGCACCACAGATCTGGCCGAACTGGCCGGCCCGAAAGCCAGCGACCATCCGAGATCCGGCGATGCCGTGTCAAGCAAGGCTCCGCGATGAGGCAGCTGCTCGCCCTCGGCCTGGTCGGCGCTCCCGCCCTGGCGGCCCTGCTCGGACTGCCGGTAGGCCGCAATCGCCGTCCGGCGGCGATCGGCCTCGCGGTTGCTGCCGCGCTGATCGCCTTCGGCTGCGCGATCGGGTTGACGCTCCTGACCTGGCGTGGAGGCTCGGTCACCATCGGCCTGCTCGGTCCGCTCGACCTGGGCCCGCGCACCATGAACCTCGATTGGACGCTGTCGGCACGCACCGCGCTGGTCGCTCTGGCCGTCACCGGGGTCGCGCTCGCGGTACAGGTCTACTCGGCCGGATACCTGGTGCCGCACCATGATTCGGGCCCGTTGCGCTACGCGCCCTTCGCGGCCACGATCTCGCTGTTCACGGCCGCCATGCTGGTGGTGGTCGGCGCCAACGATCTGCTGCTGTTGCTCATCGGCTGGGAGGTCATGGGCTTCTGCTCCTATCTCTTGATAGGTCATCACAGCGAACGCCAGGCCGCTCGCCGGGCAGCGCTGCAGGCCTTTCTCGTCACCCGGTTCGGCGATGTCGGTTTCGTACTGGGCATCGTGGCCTTGTACGCGGCGGGCGGAACCACCACGATCTCGACTCTGCTGACTCGTGCCGGCACGCTGAACCCCACCGCGCTCAGCATCGCCACCATCGGCCTGGTGATCGGCGTGGTGGGCAAGTCGGCCCAGTTCCCCCTGCACGGCTGGCTGCCCGACGCAATGGAAGGCCCGACCCCGGTGTCGGCCCTGATCCATGCGGCCACGATGGTCGCCGCCGGTGTGGTTGTGCTCGTGCGGCTGGGCCCCTTGCTCGATCGCAGCGCACCCGCGCTGGCCGTGCTGGCGGTGATCTCATGCGTGAGCATGCTCGGCGCCGGTGTGGCCGCCCTGTGTGCCGACGACCTCAAGCGGGTGCTCGCCTTCTCCACGATCAGCCAGATCGCCGTCATGCTCTCGGCGCTCGCGCTGGGCTCGGCGGCCGGGCGCGCGGGTGCGCTCGCTCTGATGCTCGGCCATGCGGCCTTCAAGTCGCTGCTCTTCCTCGCCGCCGGAGCGATCTCGGTGCGGTTCGGCACCACTCGATTGGACGGCCTGGCCGACCTGCGTCGCCGCGATCCCCGGCTCACGGTGCTCTTCGGACTCGGCCTCATGGGGCTGGCGGCGCTGCCGCCGCTGGCCGGGTTCGTGGGCAAGGAGGGCATCTTCACCGCTGCCGAGCAGGCGGTAACCGGTGGGGGCCTGGCGGGGTGGCGGTGGACGAGTCTGCTCGTGTTCGCCAGTCTCCTCCTCACCACGGTGCTGACGGCCTGCTATTCGGCCCGGCTCTTCGCTGCGGTCACCCGCTCCGATCTGCCTGCGCGCTCACTGTCGGTCGTGCGGCCGGGCACGCCGTTGGGTTTGCCGGTGGGGGAGAAGGACGAACTCGCCGCGCTGCCTCCCGCCTCGCCCACCCAGACGGTGGCCCCTGCCAATCAGCCGGGAGCAGTGCGCGGCCCCGGGTTCCGGCCCCCGGCCGAGACTGCCGGACAGCCCGAGCCGGCATCCTGGTCGTTCGTCGACGACCACGGCCAGTACCAGGACTGGGATCTCATCGCCGACCTCGACACCAGCCGCGACCCGCGTTGGAGCCAGACCGGCCGTGCCGAGCGGGCTTACCAGGCCGAACTCGCCCGCCGGCGGCTGCGGGCCGGTCTGTCGGACCCATACACCGAGCGGCTGGCCCGCTATCGGGGTGAGCCCACGGACGATGCCGCTTCGACGCCCCGAACCGAAGCCGGTGGCGCCCACGAGGCCGGAATGACTGGGAGTGCCGAGGCGCAGAGCCGGTTGGCGCGTGCGGTCTCCGGACAGCGCAGCGTGGCACCGGGCACTGTGCACCCCACCAGCCGGCTCGACGAGCCTGCTGTTGCACCTCGCGTGGCCGCCGCACGGCGATCGGTGCCTGTCGACCCGAAAGTGCCTGTAGAACCCGTACCCGGCCCAGCTGTTCCGGTCACCATGAGCGTCCCGCTGTGGCTGCTGGTGCTGGCCACCTTCGCTGTCGGCGTCCTGCCGTTCGTTGCCGTGGGCCTTCGCGGCTACGCCATCGGCACCCTCACCTCGGCCGCGGGAATCGTGCTGGCCCTGGCCGGCGTGGGGTTGGGCTTCGTCCGCGGGCCTGCCGGACATCGCGATCTCGCGACCCGGCTGCCGGCCGGCCTCCGCGCAGCAGCCGCAGGCGGTTTCGGGTATCAGCGCCTGCAGCAGAACCTGGTCGTGCGGCCGACGCAGGCGCTCGCCAGGCTCGTCGCCGCAGGTGACGATGCGGTTATCGGCACCTGGGTGCGGGCGCCCGGCAACCTGCCGGTGGTCGCCCGCATGGTGGCACGCGTTCAGACCGGCAACATCACCGGCTACCTGGGGTGGGTGGCCGCCGCCGCGGTGGTGCTTGGCACCGCTGTCGCCTTGGTGGTGCAGGTCGGATGACGAGCCTGTTGCTGATCTGCCTCGTCGCCGTGCCGGCACTCGGCGCGGCTGTCGCCGGATGCAGCGGACGCCGCCCCGACGTGGCAGCCGCCGTCGCCACGATGTCGGCCTGCGTATCGGTGGTCTTGTCGGTGGGCCTCGTGGCGCTGACCCGCCCCTGGTCGAGCGGCGATGACGTCGCTCAGCTCAGCGCGCCGTGGATCGGCTGGCTCGGTGCGCGGATCCACCTCGGTCTCGATGGCATCAGCGCGCCCCTGGTGGTGCTCACCTGTGTGCTGTCGGCGCTCGCCTGCTGGTATCTGTGGGCAGGCTCGGACGATGCCCAGCCCGGCGAGACCGAGGGCCGTCCACCGCCTGCGGGCTTGCTCTGCTGTCTGCTCGCCACTCAAGCAGGCGCCGTCCTGACGTTTCTCGCCCGCGACCTGATCGTCTTCTTCGTGGGGTTCGAGACGGTACTCATCCCGATGTGGGTGCTGATCGGCCGGTGGGGTGGCAGCCCCGACGACGGGCCCGCGCAGCTGGCCGAAAAGCGTTCGGCGGCAACCCGCTTCGTGCTCTACACGGCCCTCGGCTCGGCCATCATGCTGGTCGGAATCCTGTGGTTGGCGATCGAGTCGGGCAGCACCGACTTCGGCGTGGTGGCCTTGGTCGCCCCGCATCTGTCGACCGGCCTGCAGGCGGGTATCGCCTCGTTGTTGATCATCGGCCTCGGGGTCAAGGTGCCCATCTGGCCGCTGCACTCCTGGCTGCCGCCGGCCCACACGCTCGCTCCCACGGTCGGCTCCGTGCTACTGGCTGGGGTGCTGCTCAAGCTGGGTTCCTACGGCCTGGTGCGGCTCGTCGCCGGCTTTCTGCCCCTGGGGGTCGGACGACTCGCGCTGCCGCTGGGGGTGCTCGGCGTGGTCGGCATCGTGTGGGGCGGGCTCGTGTGTCTTGTGGAACGCGACCTCAAGCGGCTGATCGCCTTCTCATCGGTGGCCCACATGGGGTTCGTCGTGCTGGGAGTGGCCTCCGGCACTCGCGAGGGCCTGCAGGGCGCGTTGTTCGTGGGCGTGGCGCACGGAGTGGTCACCAGCCTGCTGTTCTGGGTGGTCGGGATGATCAAGCATCGCCACCTGGCGCAGCGTCCGGCTGACCTCACGCAGCTGCCGGCCGGGCTGCGCGACAGTCACCCCCGATTGGGCTGGATGCTCGCCCTCGGCGCCGCCGCCGGGGCGGGTCTGCCGGGGCTGGCCGGCTTCTGGGGTGAGGTGCTGACCCTGCTCGGCACCTGGCGAGGCCCGAACACGGAAGGCATGGGCTTAGGCGCCGCAGGCCCTTGGTTGGCGCTGGCCGCCGCCCTGGGTGCGCTGCTGGCGGCCGGCTACTTGTTCCGCGTGCTCTACCTGATCTGGCACGGCCAGGCGCCCGCGCTGGAGGCCGTTTCCACCGCGCACGCCCAAGCCACCAGCGGAAACGCCAGTGCAGGGCCAACCAGCGCTGTGCTCAGCGGTGCGCCGCACAGTGCACCGGACGCGGGCAAGGATCTGAGCCGGGTCGAACTCACCGTGCTGGCCCCGCTGGTGGTCGCCACCATCGGTTTCGGGGTGCAGCCCTGGTTGCTGCTCTCGCTCACCGGCCCCGCGGTGCGCATGTTGGGGGTGGGCTCGTGAACCTCTCAGCACTGGAGGTGCAGGCCGTCGACTGGGTGGCCATAGCGCCGCTGGCCATCGTCACCGTGACGATGCTTGCCGTGCTGGTGCTGCAGGCGGTGTGGCCCGGCAGGCGCCGCCTGCTCGATGCCATCCCCCTCGGCGGTCTCGGGCTGGCGGCGATAGCGCTGACCCCGCTGGCGCGCGGTGAGCTGCACCAGACGTTCTGCCTGGTGGGCGGCTGCAGCTTCTATGCCGCCCGCGACACGCTAGGTCTGCAGGTGACTGTCATCCTCGCGGCGGCCGTCACGGTGTTGCTGGCGCGCGGCGAACGGAGTCTGGCGGCGGGGCCGGTTCAGCCCGTACTCGCCGGCGAAGCCTCTTCCTCCAAGACAACCCTGCCTGCCAAGACAGCACTGCTCTCCAACTCGGCATTGCCCATCAACGCGTCGCTTCCCGCCGGGGTGCTGCCTGGCCCGAACGCAGATATCGTTCCCCGGCCCGTCGCGCGCCCAGATACCTTGCAACGCGCCGAGTTCTGGGCCCTCCTGCTCGCCGCGACCACGGGCGCGCTGGCCCTCATCGGTGCGCGAGACCTGTTCACCATTCTCATCGCGGTCGAGATCGCCTCGCTTCCTGTCGTCGGAATGGTGGCCACGACGAGAACGGCACGTTCGGCGCTGGCGGCCACCAAGTTGTTGCTGGTGTCCGTGATCTCGTTCGGACTGGCTCTGCTGGGCGTGGCACTGATCTATGCGGGCACCGGCACGGTCTCTCTGGCGGGCCTGCAGAGCGGCGCCCGGCTGCTGACGGGCGGCGATCACCTGGTGCCGTTGGGGCTGGCCTTCGTCGTCGCCGGGGTCGGTTACAAGGTGGCAGCTCTGCCGTTCGGGCTGTGGGTGCCCGATGTGTATCCGGCGACCCCGCTCCCCGTGTCGGCGTTCCTGTCCAGCGTGTCGAAGATCGCGGGCGTCACGGCCGTGGCGTTGGTGGTCTCCGCGTTGCCGGGCTTCGGCCGCGGCTGGCTGGCGGTTCTGGTAGCTGTGACGATGACCCTGGCAAACCTCGTGGCTCTCGTGCAGCCCACCTGCATCGGCATGCTCGCGTGGTCGACGATCGCGCAGGCCGGGTGGGCGCTGTTGCCGCTCACGGGTTCGAGCGTGACGGGTGAGGTGACGGGCGCGGTCACCACCTACCTGATGGCCTATGCCGCGGCCTCGCTGTGCGCGTTCACCGTGGTGCTGCTCGTCAGCCGACACCACCCGGCTGGCCGACGGCACCTCATCAGCGACGAGGCCGGCCTGATCCGACGCGAGCCCGTCGCAGGGGCGTTGCTGGTGCTGGCCCTGCTCAGCCTCGCTGGCCTCCCGCCCGGCCTCGCTGGACTCATCGCCAAGGTCGCTGCCCTGCGGCCACCGGTGGAAGCGGGCGTGTGGTGGCTCGCGTTGGTGGCGGCCGTCAACGTTGCGCTGGCGCTCGCCTACTACCTGCGCTGGGTGTGGACGGTGGTCAGCGCTGGCCAGCAGTCGACGCCCACCTGGCATGTCACCCACGCCGAGGGTGCCGCGTTGTCGCTGGCCGGTGGTCTGCTCGTGGTGTTCACCATTCTTCCCGGCTTGATGACCTAGCGGATAGCCGGGAAGGCGGCATGGCCCCAGGGCTGAGGCGCAACGCGGGCACGTACTTGCAACCGTGGATCCCACTTCATCAAGACCAACGACCGCCCGCGGTCGGAGCGCAGATTGGTCATATAGTCCATCCCTGCTCTCGTGGGCGCCTGCCGAGGCGCAACGCGACCTGAATGATCACGCAGCCGTTGTCCTTTATCCGACACGATTGGCGTGGCCACGAACTAGCTGAGCACGAATCGAAGAGCGTGCCTCGCGATCGTGTCGGAAAAGGGACAACTCCAGAGGCCAACGTCAGGCGTCTCAGGCAGGGGCCGCCGCGACAGGCGCCCAGCGTTGTAGCACGCCGGCGACCTGCTCGCGCAGTGACAGGGGCGGCCCGGGGACGAGCGACCTTCGTCGGTTGGTCTGGTTCCTGCCGTCCCTGACGGAGTGGGTCCATTCGGCAAGGCTGACACCTGCCCTGCCGCCCGGCACTAGGCTGCGCGTTGTGGACTGGACAAGATTCGATGCTGCACTCTTCGATCTCGACGGTGTGGTGACTCCAACCGCTGAGGTGCACATGGTGGCGTGGGCGGAGATGTTCTCTGCCTATCTCGCCAGCAAGGGCGTCAGTGAGCCTTACACTGCTGACGACTATTTCGCCTATGTCGACGGCAAGCCGCGTTACGACGGAGTGCGCACGATGCTCGCCTCGCGTGGGCTGAGCCTGCCGGAGGGCGATCCGAGCGACGGGCCGGATGTCGAGACCATCTGCGGTCTGGGCAATCGCAAGAACGTGGTGTTCACGTCGGTGCTGGCACGCGATGGGGTGCAGCCCTACCCCGGCAGCGTGACGCTCATCGATCACCTGATCTCGCTCGGGGTCAAGGTCGCGATCGTCTCCTCGTCGCAGAACGCCCCGGCCGTGCTCGCTGCGGCAGGTCTCACCGACAGGTTTCCGCTCGTGGTCGACGGTGCGGTGGCACGTCGGGAAGGACTGCCCGGCAAGCCGGCGCCCGACACCTATAGTTACGCGGCCACCGCACTCGGCACCACCAATACGCGGTCCGTCGTCCTCGAAGACGCTGTCAGTGGAGTTGCGGCCGGCCGGGCCGGCGGCTTCGGCCTCGTGGTCGGGGTCGATCGCGGTGCGGGGGCCGACGAGCTCATCCAGGCGGGAGCAGACCTGATCGTCGCCGACCTTGCCGAGCTGATCTGAGATGGATGTCTTTCAATTCGACGCCGATCCGGTAGATCGGGTCAGGTTTCCCGTCGACGAATGGCGGCTCGTGGAGACCTCGCCCAACGAGGACGATCTCGGCACCACCGAGACCCTGTTCGCGGTGGGCAATGGCTACCTGGGGCTGCGGGGAAATCCCGAGGAGGGCCGCAGTTCGCAGCTGAACGGCACCTTCATCAACGGTTTTCACGAGACCTGGACGATCAACCACGCCGAGGAGGCCTTCGGCTTCGCCCGTACCGGCCAGACGATCGTCAACGTTCCCGACACCAAGACGATGAAGCTGTACGTGGACGACGAGCCTCTACTGCTGTCGGTGGCCGAACTCGAAAGCTACGAACGCTCTGTCGACTTCCAGCAGGGAATCTACCGACGCGATCTCATCTGGCGTACCCCCTCGGGTAAACGCGTCAAAGTAACTACGACACGTATGGTCTCGTTCATTGAACGGCACGTCGCGATCATGACCATCGAGGTCACCATGCTGTCGGGGTTCGCTCCGGTGGTCATCTCCTCGCAGATCATTAACCGTCAAGACGGGGCGGACGAATACCACAACACCGTGGTCAAAGCAGACCCCAGCGGTCGGATCGACCCCCGAAAGGCCGGCAAGTTCGCCGACCGGGTATTGCTGCCGCAAGACGAGTATCACAAAGACGATCGGCTGATCGTGGGCTACAAATGCGCGCATTCCGGCATGACGATCGCCGTTGCGGCCGAGCATACGATGAACACCGAGAACACCTTCGACACGTTGCTGCGTTATGAGGGCGACCTGTCCAAGCAGGTGTTCCGGGTGCGCGCCGAGAAAGACAGGCCGATCCGGCTCACCAAGGTCGTCTCGTACCACACCTCCCGCGGGGTGCCGGTGCGCGAGCTGTTCGACCGGTGCCGACGTACGCTCGACCGGGTGCACGAGCAGGGTGTGGCGCACTATGAGCGAGGCCAGCGCATTTGGCTAGATCGCTTCTGGCACAACACCGATGTGGTCATCAAGGATCAGCCGGCCTTGCAGCAGGCCGTGCGCTGGTCGCTGTTCCAGCTGGCGCAGGCATCTGCCCGCGCCGACACGCTCGGCGTGGCTGCCAAGGGTGTTACAGGATCGGGCTATGAGGGGCATTACTTCTGGGACACCGAGGTCTACGTCATCCCCTTCCTGGCGTACACCAACCCCGAGATCGCGCGCAACGCCTTGCGTTTCAGAGCGCACATGCTCCCGGCCGCGCGCCAGCGCGCCCGGGAGATGAGCATGCGCGGAGCGCTCTTCCCGTGGCGCACTATCAGCGGTGAAGAGGCCTCTGCCTACTATGCGGCAGGCACCGCGCAATACCACATCAATGCCGACATCGCCTATGCCGTGTACAAATACGTGCACGTCACCGGCGATACCGAGTTCCTGTACAGCCAGGGTGTCGACATTCTCGTCGAGACGGCCAGAATGTGGGCCGACCTCGGCTTCTGGCGCGAGACCGACGACGATCGGACGTTCCATATCCATTCCGTGACGGGGCCCGACGAGTACACCACCGTCGTCAACAACAACCTCTACACGAACGTCATGGCGCGTTATAACCTGACTCGTGCTGCTGCGGTCGTGCGCCAGCTCAAGCAAGACCTTCCCGACCTGTATGCGCGCGTCGCCAAGCGGCTCGACCTCTTCGACGACGAGCCGCAGGAATGGCAGGACTGTGCCAACGGGATGTTCATCCCCTACGACGAGACTCTCGAAGTGCACCCCCAGGACGAGCATTTCCTGGAGCGCGAATTGTGGGATCTGGAGCTTACACCACCGGAATTGCGTCCTTTATTGCTGCACTTTCATCCGCTGGTGATCTACCGGTTCCAGGTGTTGAAGCAGGCCGATGTGGTGCTGGCCCTGTTCTTGCAGGGTGACCAGTTCTCCCTGGCTGAGAAGCGCGCCGACTTCGAGTACTACGACCCCATCACCACGGGCGACTCCACGTTGTCGGCGGTGGTGCAGTCGATCATCGCCGCCGAGGTCGGCTATGCCGACATGGCACTGAAGTACTTCCTCACCGGTCTGTTCGTCGACCTGGCCGACCTGCACCGCAACACCTCCGACGGCGTGCACATCGCCTCGGCGGGTGGAGTGTGGGCGGCGCTGGTATCCGGATTCGCAGGCATGCGCGACAACGGCCGGCTCTCGTTCGACCCGAGGCTGCCGGCCGAGTGGGAGGGCCTGTCCTTCCCGCTGGTGCTCAGAGGACATCGACTTGTCGTCGAGCTGACCAAGACTGCTATCGAGTTCACTCTCGACGACGGAGATCCAATCGAGGTGTGGGTGCGCTCCGAACGCTTCGTGGTGCAGGCGGGAGAGCCGGTGTCGGTTTCACTGCGCAACCAGGGCCCCCGGCGGCCGAGCCTGCAAGGGCATTCGCCCGTCATCGGGGCTGCTCGCGGCGATGGATCGCTGATCACCGCCGGCGTGCCCGAGTCCCCCCAGGAGATCAGCGCCGAGTAAACGAGCAGGACGGGCGAGCGTGCCTGCCGCGCGTCCGGGCTCAAGCGGCCGGCCGCGCGGCGTTGTGGTCGCCCAGCCGACCACCCGAGCGGTCGGCCGCATGGTGTTGTGATCGGCTCTCCGAGCATCTCGACTTGGTGTCAACTGCGGTGGATAGACCGCGGATGGCACCATCGGATGGCCTCAATCCCGTTTCCGGGGCTCAACTTGGTGCCGACCGCGGCGGATACACCGCGGATGGCACCAGAGAGTGACGTCAATCCCGCTGCTGGCACTCAACCTGATGCCAACCGCGGCAACTTCACCGCGAACGGCACCACCCAGCGACTCCGGACGGTGATGCGTCGAGTCCGGCTTCGGCAGGGCTGAAAGGGGGCGGTTTCTGACGCTATGGCAATGCCCCACCGGCCGGGGCATTGCCATAGCGCAGGAAACCCCCCCGGCCCGCGACTAGCAAAACCGCCCTTTGCGGAAGACCCGGGCAGACCGCTGCTTCCTATCGCCCGGCTCCGTCCGCCGTCGCTCAGCTCCGTCCACCTGTCGCCCGGCTCCGCTTGTCCGCCTCTGGGTGCCGTGTGTCGCTGAAACTCGCCCACTGCTGCCGACCTCGACCTACCGGGCCCCGTCGGCGGGACTTGTGCCGTCTGTCGCTGGGCCATCAGGACCAACCGAACGGTATTGCGCCTACCGCGGCCTACCGCGGGCCGGGCACCTGCCGGACGGCGCCGAAGGAGGCGGAGGTGGCCATCGAGGCGTACGCCTGGAGTGCCTTGCTCACCACCCGGTCGCGGTCGACCGGCTGCCACGGGTGCTCGGACGAGTCCATCTTGGCGCGCCGCTCGGCCAGCACATCATCGGCCACGTTGAGCCGCAATAGGCGCGCATGCACGTCGATCTCGATCTCGTCCCCGTCCATCACCAGGCCGATGGTGCCGCCTGAGGCTGCCTCCGGAGACACATGGCCCACGGAGATGCCCGACGATCCGCCGGAGAACCGGCCATCGGTGATCAGCGCGCAGACCCGGCCAAGCCCGATGCCCTTGATGAAGGAGGTCGGGTGCAGCATCTCCTGCATGCCCGGCCCACCGGCCGGGCCCTCATAGCGGACGACCACCACGTCACCTGCCTTCACCCGCTTGGACAGGATCGCCTCCACCGCCTGCTCCTGTGACTCCACCACCACGGCGGTGCCCACGAAGTGGAACAGCTCCTCGTCGATACCGGCCGTTTTGATGACCGCACCGTCTTCAGCCAGGTTTCCGTACAGCACCGCCAGCCCACCGTCGACCGTGTAGGCGTGCGCCACGTCGTGGATACACCCCTGCGCGGCGTCGGTGTCGAGGGAGTCCCAGCGGTTGGCGGTCGAGAACGCCTGGGTGGTGCGCACGCCGCCGGGTGCGGCATGGAACAGCTCGAGCGCCGCAGCGCTCGGCTGCGCCGCGCGAATGTCCCACTCCTGCAACCAGGTTGACAGGTTGTTGGAATGCACGCTGTGCACGTCGCGCTCGAGCAGGCCGGCCCGGTCGAGCTCGCCCAGCAGCGCGGGGATGCCGCCGGCGCGGTGCACGTCCTCCATGTGGAAGCGCGGGTGGTTGGGCGCCACCTTCGACAGGCATGGCACCCGGCGCGAGATCGCGTCGATGTCGGCGAGGGTGAAGTCGATCTCGCCCTCCTGCGCAGCGGCCAGGATGTGCAGCACAGTGTTCGTCGAGCCGCCCATCGCGACATCGAGCGCCATCGCATTGGTGAAGGCCGCCTTGGTGGCGATCGAGCGGGGGAGCACCGAGTCGTCGTCGCCGGCGTAGTAGCGCTCGGCGAGCTCGGTCACCAGCTGACCGGCCCGCAGGAACAGGTTCTTGCGGGCGATGTGCGTGGCCAGCGTGGAGCCATTGCCCGGCAGTGACAGGCCGAGTGCCTCGGTGAGGCAGTTCATCGAGTTGGCCGTGAACATCCCCGAACACGAGCCACAGGTGGGGCAGGCCGAACGCTCCAGGGTGGTGAGTCCGTCGTCGGTGACGTCGGGGGCCGCGGAGGCGTTGATGGCGGTGATGAGATTCGTTGGGGTGGAAGCGACTCCGTCGACCACCACGGCCTTGCCGGCCTCCATCGGGCCGCCGGAGACGAAGACCGTCGGGATGTTGAGCCGCAAGGCCGCCATCAGCATGCCGGGGGTGATCTTGTCGCAGTTGGAGATGCAGACCAGCGCATCGGCGGTGTGGGCGTTGACCATGTACTCCACCGAGTCGGCGATCAGCTCGCGGCTCGGGAGCGAGTAGAGCATGCCCGCGTGGCCCATCGCGATGCCGTCATCGACCGCGATGGTGTTGAACTCCTTGGCCACGCCACCGGATTCGCGCACCGCTCCGGCCACCAGATCGCCCATGTCCTTCAGGTGCACGTGCCCCGGCACGAACTGGGTGTAGGAATTGGCAATGGCGATGATCGGCTTGCCGAAATCGTCATCGGTCATGCCGGTGGCGCGCCAGAGGGCGCGGGCGCCCGCCATGTTGCGGCCATGGGTAGACGTGCGGGAGCGCAAGGCGGGCATGTGGGAACCTCCGACGACGAACGAACCCGAGAAGGTTACGCCCGGCCCCCGGCACCTGCCGACGGGCCCGGGCGTTCCATCTCACACGGGCGGAAGGAACGGGAGAGGTTTGTGCATTCGCACTTCAACGGTTTGAAGACGGCCATGCTGCTCAGCCTGCTGGGCGCCATCGTGATGCTCGTCAGCTGGCTGCTGTTCGGCCGTAGCTACGGTGCACTGCTGGTGGGCCTGCTGATCGCACTCGTCATGAACGGCGTCACCTACTGGCGTTCGGCGTCCATCGCGCTGCGCGCCATGCACGCCTACGAAGTGACCGAGCAACAGCAGCCGGCGATGTACCGCATCGTGCGCGAGCTCTCGCAACAGGCCGGCCAGCCCATGCCCAAGCTGTACGTCTCGCCCACCAACGCGCCCAACGCCTTCGCCACCGGGCGCAACCCGGCGAATGCCGCCGTCTGCTGCACCGAGGGCATCCTCAACCTGCTCGACGAGCGCGAGCTGCGCGGCGTGCTCGGCCACGAGCTCATGCACGTCTACAACCGCGACATCCTCACGTCGTCGATCGCGGCCTCGGCCTCATCCATGATCACCGCGCTCGCCTACGGGGCGATGTACTTCGGGGGCGGAGACGACAACCGTCCCAACGTGTTCGGCGCCATCGCCATCAGCGTGCTGGGCCCGCTCGCGGCGGGCGTCGTGCAGATGGCCATCTCACGCACCCGCGAATACGACGCAGACGAAGACGGTTCGCGCCTCACCGGCGATCCGCTCGCCCTCGCGTCGGCGCTGAGCAAGCTCGACAGTGGGACGAAGCTGCTGCCTATGCCACCGGAGCGGCGGCTCGTCAATGCCAGCCATCTGATGATCGCCAATCCCTTCACCGCCGGTGGTGTCAGCCGGCTTTTCGCCACCCATCCGCCCATGGCCGAGCGCATTGCCCGCTTACAGAGCATGGCCCGCAACGGCTGATCCGAACGCGCGAGCGGCCCATATCATCTGGCGGGAGCTGGTAAGGCCAGGCTTGGCGGTAGCAGTGGGTGGGATTCGGTAGACTCCTGACGTGCTGTGCGCCATCTCCCTGCGTCTCGTGACCCGTCGTCACGTAGACCTCCAGCGCGTACATGCCGACGCGATGTGTCTTCTCGCCGTCTGACGCGCGCCCTCCGGCGGCGTCGGCCCCATGCCAGTCAGCCCGGAATCAGCCAGCGGAGGCGCCCTCATGACCGCGACGCAGAACACGCCGCGTCCCACCCGATCCAAGTCGAACGGCCAGTGGGCCGTCGACGGTAAGGATCCCCTCAACGGCAACGAGGTCTTCAAGCAGGCCGACGACGCCCTCAACGTGCGCCAGCGCATCATCGACACCTACTCCAGGCAGGGCTTCGACTCGATCCCGAGCGATGATCTGCGCGGCCGGTTCCGTTGGATGGGCCTGTACACCCAGCGCAAGCCCGGCATCGACGGCGGCAAGACGGCCACGCTGGAGCCGGAGGAGCTCGAGGACAAGTACTTCATGCTCCGCGTCCGGGTCGACGGGGGAGCCCTGACCACCGAGCAGCTGCGGGTGATCGCCGGCATCTCGCAAGACTTCGCCCGCGACTCCGCCGACATCACCGACCGGCAGAACATCCAGCTGCACTGGATTGACATCGAGAGCGTGCCGGAGATCTGGCGCCGCCTCGAAGAGGTCGGCCTGCACACCACCGAGGCCTGCGGCGACTGCCCGCGGGTGGTGCTCGGCAGCCCGGTGGCCGGCATCGCGGCCGACGAGATCATCGACCCCACCGAGCAGATCGCCGAGATCAAGCGCCGCTTCATCGGCAACCCCGACTTCTCCAACCTGCCGCGCAAGTACAAGACGGCGCTCACCGGGCACCCCAGCCTCGACGTCGTGCACGAGATCAACGACATCTCGTTCGTGGGCGTCGTGCACCCCGAGCTCGGTCCCGGCTACGACCTGTGGGTGGGCGGCGGGCTGTCGACGCTGGCCAAGTTCGCGTTCCGTACGGGTGCCTTCGTGCAGGCGCACGAGGTGGGCGATGTGTGGCAGGCCGTCACCTCGGTGTTTCGCGATTACGGCTACCGCAGGTTGCGCAACAAGGCCCGGCTGAAGTTCTTGCTGGCCGACTGGGGCCCGGAGAAGTTCCGCCAGGTCTTCCAGGACGAGTACCTCGGCTACGAGCTCCCTGACGGCCCGGCACCGGCCACACCCACCCGCAGTGGCGATCACGTGGGCGTGCATGAGCAGAAGGACGGCAACTTCTATGGGAGCCGCTCCGGTCGTCGGCCGGGTGAGCGGCACCAAGCTGGCCGCGCTCGCCGACGTCGCGGAGGCGGCGGGATCGCACCGGGTCCGGCTGACGCCGTACCAGAAGGTGCTCCTGCTCGACGTGCCCGGCGATCAGGTCGAGGCCGTCTCGCAAGGCCTGGAAGCCATCGGGCTGCAGGTGAACCCGAGCGTCTTCCGCCGGGCCACCATGGCCTGCACGGGCATCGAGTACTGCAAGCTGGCGATCGTCGAGACCAAGGCGCACGCCGGAGTAGCGATCGAGCAGCTGGAGCGTCGGCTGGACGACGTGAACCTCACCACCCCGATCTCGCTGCACATCAACGGCTGCCCCAACTCTTGCGCCCGTATCCAGACTGCTGACATCGGGCTCAAGGGCCAGCTGGTGCCTGGGCCCGACGGCGACCCGGTGGGTGGCTATCAGATACATCTCGGCGGCGGGCTGTCTCGCCCCGGGTTCCAGCAGGCCGAGACCGGTCGTACGGTGCGTGGCCTCAAGATCACCGAGGCGGAGTTGCCGGACGATGTCGAACGTCTCGTTCGGCGCTTTGTGGAACAACGCGAGGACGGCGAAGGTTTCGCGACGTGGGCACACCGAGCCGATGAGGAGGCCCTCACACTGCAGCATCGACACCACGATTTCTGCGCAAGCGCAACCCACTGTCCTGCCCCAGCAGGGTCAGCTGCGGCGCTCGCCGGCCCTTGGCCAGCGACCGGTCGAAGAGTTGCGCGCGTTGGCGATGCAGGGCTCCAGCAGATTCCGCGAGGGTCGCGCCGAAGACGTGATCGAGCTGGGCCGCAGTAGATTTCGGCCCCAAGCTCGCGGTCGCGTGCTCCATGGCCGAGGCCCTGCTGCCGCACATGGTGGGTCAGGTGCTGCCCGGGGTCGAGGGTGGTCTTCCTCGACACGGGGTACCACTTCGCCGAGACCCTGGCCACCCGTGACGAGGTGGTCAAGCGGCTGCCGGTCACCGTCGTGAACGTGGAGCCGCGGCGCACCGTGCCGGAACAGGACGCCGAGTTCGGCGAGCAGATGCACTCCTGGGATCCGGTGGCGTGCTGCGAGATGCGCAAGGTCGTGCCGCTGAAGCAGGACCTGTCGGGTTACGAAGCCTGGGCCAGCGGCCTGCGCCGCGAAGACTCCGCGCGCCGGGCCACCACGCCCATCGTGGAATGGGACCGCAAGAACGCCCTGGTCAAGATCAACCCGATCGCGGCCTGGACCCAGGCCGAGGTCGACGCCTACATCGCCAAGTACGACATCCCGGTGAACCCGCTGTTGTCGCAGGGCTACCCCTCCATCGGGTGCGCCCCCTGCACGGCCAAAGTGCTCCAGGGCCAAGACGCCCGCTCTGGTCGTTGGGCCGGCACCAACAAGAACGAGTGCGGGATCCACATCTGAGCTCTGCAGTTTCCCCGGAGTCTGTAGGTTCAACCGGGTTCGGACGCTGACAGGATGACGTCATGACCAGCCCGAGCCTGGGTCGGG
>CAWIED010000005.1:0-68071 GCA_963835085.1 uncultured Actinomycetota bacterium | reverse complement strand
CCGCACCATCTAACGGTCCCAACCCTGCTCCGGCACTCAAGCCGGTGCCAACCGCGGGGATGAACCATGGACGGGCACCACTTAGCGACTCAGGTCCGTGAGGGTCGAGTCCGGCTTCTGCCGGGCTGTGAAGGGGGTCGGTTTCTGACGCTATGGCTATGCCCCGCCGGACGGGGCATCGTCATAGCGCAGGAAAACCCCTGGCCCGCGACTCTCGAAACCGCCCTTTGCGGAAACCCCGGGCAAGCTGCCGCTTCCCATCGCCCGCCTGCCGCCCGCCTGCCGCCCGCCTGCCGCCCGCCTGCCGCCCGCCTGCCGCCCGGCTCCGTCCGCCTGCCGCCCGGCTCCGCCCGCCTGCCGCCTCGCTCCGTCCGCTGTCACCCGGTTCTACCCTCCGCCCTTGGGCTGCCCGCCCGTCGCTGAACTGACCCACCTGTTACCGGCCTGCCGGGCGTCGCCGGCGGACCGGCCCTATACCGCTGGGCCATCAGGGCCAGAGCCAGGCCAGGACGCCTAACCCCGCCGAACCTCCGACACTCCGCACACACAGAACTCGACACCCACCCCAGACGACTAACCGAACGGCATGGCGCTAGGGCGGGACTGACCAGCCCTCCGAGCCTCGTCCCATGAATGGTCCACAGCGCAGCTGCGTGAGCCTCGTTCGAGGAGCAGGTGCCGCTCATCCCGACTCGCAGCCGATTCCGTCGCCGTCGGAGTCGAAGTGATGCGGGTCGGGCGGCAGCACGACGAAGCGGCGATAGTCGATGTCGCCGCAATCGAGGTCGCCGGCAACCGCGACGGGTGGGATGCAGACCCCGGGGTAGGCGGGGTCGCACTGCCCCGAGGCGCCGGAGGGTGGCGCAGCGGCTGCGGTCGGCGTCGCGGGTGCAGTGGGCTCGCGCGCTGTCGTGGGCGGGGCCGCAGGCGCTTGGGGCAGTGGCGCGGGAACCGGCCTGGCGGTGGGCAGCGGTTCGCCTGGACAGGACGCGAGAATCCCAGCGATCGCAGAGTGTTCCGCAGGAGTGACCCACAACTGATAGGCGCGCTTGACGGCGACCTGACGCGCCACGTACTCGCAGCGATAGCTCTTCGCCGGCGGCAGCCACGAGGCGGCGTCGGAGTCGCTCTTGGCCTGGTTGAGGCCACCGACGGTTGCCTGCAGGTTCAGAGGATCGTTGGCCAAGGCGATGCGACGTTCGGGGCTGAGTTGCTGGGCTCCCGTCTGCCAGGCGTCGGAGAGAGCCACCACGTGATCGATCTGCACCTCAGCAAGGCGGACGGTCTGCGCCGAGTAGGGGTCGGGCAGCGACCCCGTCAGCACCTTGCAGCCGTGCGTGCCCGGTTTGATCATCAGCGCAGTGAGGTCACGGCGCAGGATGTCGTTGCGGGTGTCGCAGCCGTTTCGGTCGACGTCTGCCCAGGCTTGCCCGAACTGTGCGCGGGTGTAGCCGGTGCGCGGTGCCCGGCCCTTCACCGGAAGGGCGGCAAGGCCGCCCTCGGCGGTGAGCGGCGTCCTCGTGCCCGCCTCCACCGGCTCGGCCCCGCTGGTGGCGGCGGCCGGTCCGTCCGAACCCAAGCCGGACCCGGTCGAGGAGGAGGTCGAGCTCAGCGGCGAGTCTGGCCGGATGAAGGCGCACCCCGACAGGACGCCCACCAGCAGCGTTGCCGTCGCGAGTGCCGCATGCGTTCGCAGGAGAGCAGGCCGGAGACGTCGTGGGCACATAAATGTCAGCGAGACCTTGCCGTGCTACACGTCATCGGGGCTGGAGGCCGCCGTGGTGCGGTACAGACAACTGGCCTGGGTGCAGAGCAAGGGCGAGGCACTCGGCGTCTGCTGTTTGGAGCGATACATGTTCCGGTCGGCCAGCCCGAGGGCGTGGTCGATGTCGCGGCCGGACAATCGCTGCCAGCCGAGGCTGACCTGGACGGCGAGGTCGGGGGTTACCGGTACTTGCAACCGGTTGGGGGTGCTGCCGGGTGGAGTGTCTGCCGCGTCGTCCTCGCACCGCGCGAGGACGAACTCATCCCCGCCGGTGCGCGCCACTTTGCCGCTGGGTCCCGCGAGGGCAACCAGTTCGCGCGATACGGCGATCAGTGCCAGATCGCCGACCTCGTGCCCGTAACAGTCGTTGATACTTTTGAAGCTGTCGAGGTCTGCGACGCCGAGCAGCACCCCAGCACTCGGGTTGAGAGCGTCGATCGCCGCGAACAGGCCGCGCCGGTTGAGCAACCCGGTGAGTTGGTCTTGCAATGCCAGTTCCCGATACGCCGCAGCCACCCTCAGGCTGCGTTCGCGCAGCCGCTGCGCTGTGCGCACGAGCCTGGCCAGGAAGAAGGCCACGGGCGGCGTGACCAGTGCGGGGATGGCGATGGTCATCGCGTGGGTCATCCACCCCGTCTTGACGAACTGGCTGATCACGAGCGTGACGGACTCCGACGACACGATCGAGAAGACCACGAACAGTGCGGCCGCTCCGGGCACACCGAGGCGTTCGGTGAGTTCGTTGATGCGACGTTGCGCGGGGGTGAACTCCACGTCGTCGAACAGATCGGCGAGACCCGCGGGCAGGTCACGGTCGAGGTCGGATGTGTCCATCCGAATCCCCCTCTCCTCGCCGTCGTGTCAATTGAGTCTCATCGTCGCGTCGACCGGCGAAATTGAATCCCCGGTGAGATCTTGCCCCCTAGGGTGAAGCGTGGCCCGCTACGTTGTCGGCGCCCCAGCCGGGGCCGCTAGGGTGGCGGTCGCACTTGTCGGTTGACCCGTTCGGGTCAACCTACGGAATGCCACCTCGGGACGTCCACCAGGAGGGCGCAATTGCAAGTCTTGCCGGTCTGGATCGTGGTACCTGCCTTCAACGAGGCTGAAAGCCTTCAGGAGTTCGTGCCGCAGATCGTGACGGAGTTGCTCAAGGTCGACGCACAGGGCCGACTCGTCGTCGTCGACGACGGGTCGAACGACGGCACTCGGGAGGTGTTGGCCGGCCTGCGTGAGCGATATCCCAGTCTTCTGGTCGAGCATATGGGCCGCAACCGTGGCAAGGCCCGGGCGCTGCAGCGTGGATTCCGCACCGCTGTCGACGGCGGCGCCGAGGTCATCGTCATGATGGACGCCGACGGTCAGGACGACCCGACGGCACTGCCTGCCCTGCTGGCCGAGATCGCCGCTGGCAAAGACCTGGTGACCGGTGCCCGCGTGGTGCGCCGCGACCGGTTCATCAAGCGGGTGACCTCCACGCTCTACAACCGGGTCACCACCTGGGTGGGCGGCGCCCCGGGCTCAGACCACAACTCGGGTTTCAAAGCCTTCCGTCGCGCGGTGGCTCTCGATCTGGAACCGATGATGTACGGCGAGCTGCACCGCTACATCACGGTGATCGCCTTCTGGTCGGGCTACCGACTCGCCGATGTGGCCGTGCCGCACCACCCGCGTCAGTTCGGGTCGAGCAAGTACGGGCCGTCCCGGTTCTGGCGGGGGTTTCTCGATCTCATCACCGTGCGGTTCCTGTTGAACTACGAGGGCCGGCCGCTGCACCTGTTCGGCGGGGTGGGCTTCGGCCTGTCCGCCCTGGGTGGGCTGATTCTGCTGTACCTGATCGGGGTTCACTTCGGGGGCGTCAGCATCGGAGATCGTCCGCTGTTGCAGGCTGGCATCCTGTTGGTGCTCGCAGGGCTGCAGCTGCTGCTCTTCGGGTTGCTGGCCGAGCTGCTGGTGTACGCCAGCAATCGCAATCTCTCAGCGGGGGAGCAGCGTCGTATCCAGGAGGGCTGAGCGCGTGGTCCGCGCCGATCGGCGGCCACACGACGGGCTGGTTACTGGCCTGAGAAGGGTGGTGTGAGCGGTGCTGTCGTGGTCTGTGATCGGCATGCTGCAACTACTGATCTCCGCAATTCCCGTGGGCCTGTTCATCGCACTGGTGGGCCTGGCGGTGCGCGTGGCAGCAGATCGGCGCAACCAGCTACCCGGGTCGTTGTCGGTCACGGCAGGGATTGGGCTGGCGGTGACCATGGTGGTGGTGACGTATTCGTTCGTCTTCGCCCGCGCGCTGCGGCCCACCATCGTGGGGCTGGGGTTGATCTGCGCTGTGGTGGTGGTGATCGGCACTGTGCGCCCGCCAGGTGGCGGTGGGCTCGCGGGCGGTATGCGCCGACTCGGGCCGTGGCTGGTCAGCCGTGGTGACGTGGTGGGCCTGCTGGCGGCGGTAGGCGTCCTGGCACCCGTCAGCGGATACGCCCGCCAGTTCTTCACCAACGGCATGGCCGACTTTCCGTCCTACGCAGCCTCCGCCGAGGTGTGGCGGGGGCTCGCAGGCGAGGGGCCGAACTTCCGTGCCGCGCACCCGGGCACGCACGGTTACCTGCTGGAGGCGCGAGCCCTCAACGAGAAGCCGATGGTGACGGCCTTCATGGTGATGGTGCAGACCGTCTCGCGCGTGCTCCCCGACCAGCAGCTGGCCCTGCTCATGCTCATCTTCCTGGCCATCTCGGCGGGTGCCCTGATCGCGACACTGCGTACCGTCTTCGGGCTGGGGATGCTGGCGGCCAGCTGTGCGGTGCTGCCGGCCGCCTGGTCGTCCGTGCCGCTGTCACGGGTGTACGACGCGCAGCCTGGCCAGTTGGCGGTGATGGCCTGTGGCGCGGCGCTGATGGCGTGCCTGGTGGGCTTGGCCCGAGCGGGCACGTACGGCGTGGCCTTCGGGCTGGCGGCGGCAACCGGGGTCGTGGGCGCCGGTCTGGTGGGGTGCAACGTCTCGCTCGTGGGCGGTCTGGGACCTGTGCTGTTGGCGATGGCGGCCGTGCTCGCCAATCGTGTGCAGTGCCCGCCTCGTCGCCAGCTGGCATTGGCCGGGGTGGTGGGGGCGGTGGGCTTCGTACTGACGGCGCCGCTGGTCTCGGAATACCTGTGGTCGATCCGGGGGCAGGTGCTGGTCGACTCGTTCTTCAACATGCCCCTCGCCAGCCCGCTCGCCTTCCTCGGGCTGCAGCGGTTCGACCCCGCCGACACCTCGCTCGACGATCTGCCGTTCTGGGGCCTGGTGCTGGTGTTGCTGTGGATCGGCTGGTACCGCCGGGGCCTGCGTGCTCGCCGCGAGACCTGCACGGTGCTCGTGGCCGGCGTCATCTTCGTGGCCATGGCGGCCATCCTGTTCGATCGTTACGGGGCCATCTCGTATCAGACGCATAAATGGATGGCCGGGCTGATCGTGCTGCTGGGGCCCTTCGTGCTCGGCTGGATCCTGGCCTCGACGGGTGTGTTGGCACGTTGGCTGAGCCTGGCGGCCGGTTACTGCGCCATCACCGCGCTGGTCTTCACCTACCTGACGACGAGCTCGGTGTTCGCTGTACCGGCCGGGGTCAACGAGCTGCGCGACAGCGCGGTTCTCAAGGCGCTTCCCGCGGTGAACATCGACACGAATCACGTCCAGTGGGACGGCATCGCCGAGGTAACGGCACCCAGCGCGCAGGTGATCGGGCTCAACTTCGCAGGCTGGGGCACGGCTCCGGTGGGCTCGTACTTCCTGGTGGCGCACGGTCAGCCCGCCCGTGGCAACGTGGTCTCGCGGCAGCAGATCAATGCGGACATGGACCTGGTACAGCTGCAGCTCACCTTGCCCGTCGGACGCACCGTGTTGTCCACCCAGAACCCCAATGCGCGCACGTATCTGTACGGCTTTGACTCCATCGACCAGATGTTCGCCTGGTCGAGCGGCGACACGGCCTATGTGGCTTTCGACCTGCCCGACCAGCTCCGCAACCGGCCGGTGAACCTCACCCTGTCGGCTTCCCGGTTCGATCCGCACGGGCAGAAGAAGACGCTGATCGTGAGCACCGAGAAGCGGGAGCTCACCCAGCAGAACTACTTCTCCACCGACCCGATCGACGTCACCGTGACCCTGCAGCCCAGCGATGTCGTCGACGGACGCGTGGTGCTGGTGCTCACCTCACCAGACCCGGTGTTCATCCCCGATGCGCCGGCGCCGCGTGCCCTGGGTGTCGGCCTGACGGCCATCACGCTGGCACCGGCGGGATCGTGACCGGCCCGGCCCAGCCTGGTGCGGGCAAGCCTTCGTCGGGTAGGCATTCGGGGGAACAGGACTCGTCCGGGCGGCCCGATCGCGGAGTGAGCGGAGGCTGGACGCACTGGCGCAGGCCCATCGCCATCGTCAGCCTCGTGGTGGCGGTGTGCTGGGCGGCCTGGTCGATCGCCGGGCAGCGCGACGAGGTGGCGGCGGCACTGTCGCGAGTGGACGGCTGGCAGTTGGCGGGGTCGTTCGTCTGCACAGCCATCGGCGTGATCTGCACCGCCCTGGGCTGGCGCTGCTGGGCGGCGACGCTCGGCACCCGGCTACCGGTGACCGCCGCAGCCCGGTTGTTCTTCGTGACGCAAGCCGGCAAGTACGTCCCGGGGGCAGTCTGGCCGTTCCTGGCGCAGGCGGCCGCCGGCCGCCGTTTCGGCGTCCCGGCCATGACGTTTCCCCTGACCACCGCACTGTTCCTGTATTCCAACGTGATCACCGGCTCGATCGTCAGCGGGGTATGCCTAGCCCTCAGCGGCGGGCCGATGTGGCTGGCCCTGCCGCTGCTGCTGGCGGTCGTGGGGCTCTGGCCCGGCACACTGCGGCTGCTGTTCAGCCTGTTGGCGCGGATTCGTCCGGCCTGGCGGGTGACGCTCGGCCACGGCGACTGGAAGGGGCACCTGCTGCTGTTCGCTGCCTGGGCCTGGTACGGCGTCGGCCTGTTTCTGCTGGCCCAGGGCCTGGCCGGAGGAGCTGTGTCTGTGGTGCGCTCCAGCGGAGCGTTCGCGCTGGCGTGGGTGGTGGGGCTGCTCGTGATCTTCGCCCCGGCGGGCGTCGGCCCGCGCGAGGCGGTGCTGGTTGCGCTGCTACGCGGTCAGGCCTCCCATGCCGATGCCATCGCCCTCGCGCTGCTCTCGCGGGTGCTGATGACGCTGGCCGATGTGCTGCTCGCGCTCGTGGCAGCCGCGCTCATCAAGGGGCCGGGCACGGCGGACGAGCAACCACCTACCGGCTGAGGGTGTTCGGCGCGCCCTCAGTGCGCGCTGGGCTCCGACTCGCGGGTCGGCTCTTCCTGGAGGCCGGCGTTGGCCGTCTCGGGGGCGACCCGCTGTGACACGAGAGCTCCCAGAACCAGCAGACACACCGTGCCGGCCATCACCGCCCGCACGCCATAGGTGGCAAGAATCAGCGGCAGGACGAACGTGCCGAAGGCTGCCCCGATCCGGCTCATCGCAGCCGCCATTCCGACCCCGGCGGCCCGCAGCGAGGTGGGGAAGAGTTCGCTCGGATAGACGAACTGCAGGTTGCCGGCGATGGCCTCGATGAACGCGTAGACGCACAGGCAGGTCACCACCACGACAGCGCCAGGCTTGGGCAGCAGCACAAGCGCCAGCACCGAAATGGCCATCAACCAGAAGGTCGAGATCAGCAGCCTGCGACGGCTCACCAGATTCACGATGAAGATCCCGACTACGCCGCCGACGGCGAAGAAGACGTTCTGGATCAGCGTCGGTGTGAGCCCGCTAGACATGCCGAGGGCGGTGAATAGCGCCGGCAGGAAGGTGAAGATCGCGGTCTGCGGGGTGGCCTGTGCGATCCAGAAGAATCCCGCGAAAAGCGTGCGTGCACGCCATTGCGAACCGAACAGCTGGCGCATCGACTCGGCTGTGCTGTGTTTATGACCTTGCTCATGGCCGACCGTCTCCACCAGGTCGTGAATGCCGGCCTCGGGGTTGATGTACTTCTTGACGATCGCCTCGGCCTCCGCGTCGCGACCCTGGCGGACAAGCCAGCGCGGTGACTCCGGAGCGCCTAGGCGCAGCAGCATGACGATGGCCGTCGGGACGGCGCTCGTCACAAGAATCCATTTCCAGGCATCCGGACCGATGCCGCTCAGGAAGTATCCGACGATGATGGAGGCGAGGAAGCCCAGTCGCCAGATCGCTGCCAGACTCCCCAGCAGCGGCGCCCGGAGCTTCTTCGGCAGCATCTCCGAGAGATAGGTCGGCGCAACCGCGTAGTCGATACCGATCGCGATGCCGAGTGCGAGCCGGATCAGGAACAGCTGGAGCGCGTTCTGGACGAAGAACTGCGCGAGCGCCGCGACCAGGAACATGACCAGGTCGGCTGTGTACAGCCGCTTGCGGCCGATGCGGTCGGCGAGCGGCCCGATGAAGGCGCTACCCAGGAAGAGACCGAACAGCGCGGCCGATCCCACCAACCCGGAATAGAGGGGCGTCATCCCGAAGCCCTTGGGGAGGACGGCAAGAGCGACCGTCAGCACCCCGAGCGTGTAGCCGTCGATGAACTTGCCGCCGCCGGTGAACAGTGCAAGCCGATAGTGGAATCCGGTGGGGGGTGCATCGTCGATGGTGTAGCGGGCCACGGATGACATGCGCGGAACTTCCTCTGTCGGTGGGTGCGAGGGTCAAAAGACGGTGGTCTCCGGCTCCGGAGTGGTGGTGGCCGAGAAGCGGGACAGCGCGAGTGTCGTCACATCCAACCCGGGGTCACCGTCGAGGAACCAGCGGGTGAGAGCCTCGCCAACCGCGGGCGCCTGCATGAAGCCATGCCCTGAGAATCCGGCGGCGACCCAGAGCCCGGGTCGATCCTGAACGGGGCCCACAATGGCGTGATCGTCCGGGGTCATCTCGCGCAGGCCCGCCCAGCCGTTGGAGATCTCCAGGTCGGCGAGCGCGGGGAACCGTCCGGTGATCGCCTCGGCGAGCGAGGTCACCCGCGACCAGTCGACCGTGGCGACCTCGCTACTAGGCGCATCACGGTCGTTGCCTCCGATCACTGCGGTGCCGCCACTGGCTTCCGGATGCACGTACGCGCCGGTGGCCATGTCGACGGTAAGCGGATAGCGCGGGTCGATTGCGGCCAGAGGCGCGGTGGCGAATGCCTGTCGAGAGTGCGGGAACACTGGAATGTCTACCCCGCACTGTCGACCGACGGTTCGAGCCTGCGGGCCGGCCGCGACGATCACCCGCTCAGCCTCGATGGGCCCGTCCGAGGTCAGGACTGCGCGTACCGCGCCGTCCCCGGACGCGTCCAGGCCGACGAAATGCGTGTGCTGCCGGACCTCGACGCCGCTGGCTCGAGCTGCGCGTAGCAGACCGGCAACGGCATCGGACGGCGAAGCCGAGCCGTCTGCGGGCGTATAGGTTGCACCGACCAGGTCGTCCACCCGCGTGGTGGGGAACACCTCAGCGATCTCGTCCGGCCGCAGCTCTTGGACGTCGACTCCGAGTTTGCGCTGCATTGCGGCGTTCCGCCGGAACGACTCATGCTGGGCGGCGTCCGCGATCAGGAAGAGATAGCCGTGCCGCCGGAAATCCAGCGGCGAACCCGTGCGTTCCTCGAAGGTCTCCCAGAAGGGGATCGACCGGTGCGAGAGGTCAACGTTCACCTGGGACGAGAACTGCTGCCGAATTCCACCTGTGGCTCGGGCTGTGGCGCCCTCGCCGACGAGGTTCCGCTCCAGGACGGTCACGTCATGGTATCCGCGTGCACTGAGGTGGTAAGCGATCGAGATGCCGATGATGCCGCCACCGACAATGACCACCCGGCCGCCGTCGAGCAAGTCCATCACCGTTCCCTTCGGAGTCTCTGGTCGAATCGCGTCCGATCCGTGAGCAATTTAGCCCTGCAATGAGTTCTCCTGCTTGCCAGCGGCTGGAGTTGCGCTGAGTTGAGGCGAAGGTCCTGCTGAGACGGGCATCTGCCGGTGAGTCCGGGTGGAACGCCGGCGCCGGTCTCGGCCCTGCCAGCTTGGGACGTCGGCTACGCAAGAACCCCGCCGTGACCTCACGGCTGGGACGGGGTTCTCACGTGAACACGCTGGCGGAGGATACGGGATTTGAACCCGTGAGGGGTTTCCCCCAACACGCTTTCCAAGCGTGCGCCCTAGGCCACTAGGCGAATCCTCCGCAGACGAGGGTACCCGATCCCCGAGGCTTGGGCGGACCCCCTGGTAAGGCGTGGCCCGGCAGGACAACGAGGCGTGGGCCGGCACGACATCAAGGGATCGCACGAGATGTGAGCCACGCCACATAGTGCCCAAAACGTGCAGGTCAGACGGGTGGCGTGCGCCCTGAATCGAGCGCGCAGCGTATCCGGCGGCGTCACCCGGATGGCACATCGAGTCGGTCGTCCATTACGTTTTCGGCCAACAAGGGTGACCTGGGAGCAACGCGCCGGAGCGACTTGCCGCCTAAGAAGCCCAAAACGCGGTTGCGGGGGCTGTCGCAGGCCCGCGACAAGGACGTCACCCGATGAGGTCGTCGACGCCACCGGTCGAGGCCGACGTCCGCGTGCAGAACCCACGAGGTAGATGGGCCGCGCTGCCCGAGTCTGCCCGGCCCGCGGCGTCTGCGTAGCCACCGTCCCACCCCTTTGCCCACCCGACAGAGCGGAGCCCCACCTATGGCGATCAGCACCGCCGAAGCCGACACCCTGACCCTCGCCCCGACCTGCGAACAGTCCGCCACGCCGGAGCGATATCGCGTTCCGATGGAGAAGAGGCCCGATTTCCTGCCCAGTCCTCCTGGCGATCTCGAGCGCGACCTCTATCTGGGCCGCCAATGGCGTTGGATCTCGCCGCTCTCCTTCGCGGGCTTCGTGCTGATCGTGCTCAGCCTGGGTTTCTTCATGTATCGGCAACCGTGGTCGACCTGGTTGATCCTGCCTCCGGTGCTCGTGAGTTCGCTCGGCACGTTGCTCTCGTTGGCTACCTCCTCGCGCAAGCGGCGCGACACGCTCGACAGCCACCGCGCCAGGGTGCGTGGCTGGCACCCCGAGCACACCCCCTCGGTGGACGTCTTTCTGCCGTCTGCCGGGGAAGAACTCGCCGTGCTGGCCAACACCTACCGCTACGTTGCCGGGTTGCGCTGGCCCGGCACGCTCAACGTGTATGTGCTCGACGACTCCGCCCGCGACGCGGTGGCCGATCTGGCCCGGCGGCACGGCTTTGAGTACCGCACCCGGCCCGACCGCGGCCATTTCAAGAAGGCCGGCAATCTGAGGTTCGGCTTCGACAGCTCCGACGGCGACTTCATCTTCATTCTCGACGCCGACTTCGTGCCACGTTCGGATGCGCTGCTCGAACTCGCGCCCTACTTCGACGATGCGGAAGTCGCCATCGTGCAATCGCCGCAGTTCTTCGACGTGGACGCCGATATGAATTGGCTGCAGCGCTCGGCTGCCGCCACCCAGGTGCTCTTCTATCGGTGGGTGCAGCCGTCCCGGGATCGCAGCAACGCGGCCATCTGCGTGGGGACCTCTGCGCTGTACCGGCGTTCAGCGCTGCGCAAGGCCGGTGGCTACGCGCTGATCGGCCACTCCGAGGACGTGCACACGGGTGTTCGGCTGATGCGGGCCGGCTATCGGCTTCGCTATGTGCCCACTGTGGTGACGAAGGGCCTGTGCCCGGACACGTTGGATCAGTTCATGACGCAGCAGTACCGGTGGTGCACCGGCTCGATGAGCCTGCTGTTTTCCAAGGATTTCCACAGGGTTCCGTTGACCCCCATGCAACGACTGAGCTACTGGTCGGGCTTTCTCTACTACATCACCACCGCCGTGAATGTGTTCAGCATGTCGATCCCGCCGATTCTCATGGCGTGGTTCGTCTCGGCCCGGGTGACGCCGTCGAATTACGTGTTCGTGCTGATGGCGCTGATGGTGCGCCAGAGCGTGGTCTCGTACATCACGCTCCGGAGCGATTCGGTGCTGGGCCTGGCCCGGGTGCAGACCGCCTACTCGTTCTGCCATGCCGTGGCTCTGTTCGACACCCTGCGCGGGCGCACCGACGCCTGGGTGGCCACGGGCGTCAGTTCGCGGAACCGCACAGCGACCCGCGTGCTGCGCCTGATCCGCTGGTGGTGCGGCGGAGTTCAGCTCGTGCTCTGGGCCGCGATCCTGCGCTGGGCTCCGGTGTACGGCGTCGACCGGTGGATCTTGATGATCGCGTTCACCCTCATGAACCTCTATGTCGTCTACCCCTTGCTGATCGGCCGCGCCGACGTGCTCACCTGGGCGCAGCTGAGACGTCGGCTGCAGCTGGGTGTGGTGGCGTGGCGGCAGTATCGGGCGGCGCACGCCGATCGGGCGTCCGTCGGGCTGGCCCTGCAGTTCGGCAGGGTGCTGCTGGCTCGCGTGGGCGGGTGGCTGCGCTCGTGCGCCGGCAGTAGGTCCGGCACGCTCAACGGCCTGCTCCCGGTGCGCAGGGGGAGCAACCGATGATCGACCTCACCGACCATGCACGTCGACCGTCGGCGCCCTTGCTGACGATGCCCGGAGAGACCGTCTCGGTGGTACAGCGTCAGGCCGGCACGTACCCGAAGGTGGTGGCCAGTCGCCGTGGCGCCACCGCCGAGCGCGCCGTCGAGCAGGCGGTAGCGGAGCGGCCTGGTCGCTGGCGTCGTGCGCTGGCCTCGGCCTGGCTCTGGCTGCCGCTGGTGTGGGCGTGGCAGGTGGCGGCGGCGCTGAACTCCAAGAGCATCGCGACGGCGTTCGAGGATGAAGGCCTGTACGTCTATATGGGCCATCGGGTCTTGGCGCATATCTTCCAGGGCAGTGAGCTCCACGAGCTTCCCGGCTCGTACTTCTCGGGTGCGCCCGGGGTGTATCCGGTGCTGGCCGCGCTGGCCGACGACGTCGCCGGGCTGGCCGGGGCGCGAACGTTGAGTCTGGTGTTCGCGATGGTGGCCGCTCTGGGGGTCTACGGTTTCACCCGCCAGTTGTTCGGACGACTCGCGGGCATCCTCGCGGCGTTCGCCTTCGCCGCCTGCGGGTCTCAGATCTACCAGTCGCAGCTCGCGACGTTCGACGCCATGGCGGGCATGCTGATCGCACTGGGCACGTGGGCGGCTCTCGGGCTGGCTCGCCGTGACGGGCTGCAGGCGGCCATTCCGGTGGCGGCCATCTTCACCCTGGCCATGTTCACCAAATACGCCGTGACCGTCTATGTGCTGGCTGCCGTGGCGCTCGTGGTCACCGTCAACTGGGCTCGACTTCGCCTGGCGATCGTGAAGCAGGCGATCTATCTGCTGGCCCTTGTGGCGACCATGACGTATTTCTGTCTCGCGCTGTGGGGCCGTGGTCTGTTGCCAGGCGTCGTGCAGACCACTGTGCAGCGACAGCTCATCTCCCCGGCACCGGCCCACGTGCTCGTGCAGAGTGTGTGGAACTGGTATTGGCCCTACCTGGTGCTGGGCGCACTGGCACTGGTGCTTGTCGTGCTGAGCGACCGAGCCAGGACAGGCACCGCTCTGGTGCTGCTGGGTGCCAGCGTGGTGGGCGCGGCCGAGCAGGTCCGGATCGGTGAATTCACCTCGCTGGCAAAGCATCTGGGCTTCGGCGCCATCTTCGCCGCCGCTCTGGTGGGCTATCTGCTGGCGCGTGCGCTCACGGCGAAGTGGTGGCTGGCTGCGCTGCCGCTGGCCCTGACGCTCGGCTTGCTCGGCCAGCAGGGGATGGCCAATGCGAGTGAGTTCCGTACCGGTTACGTCTCCGACGCCGGGCTGTTGCCGATCCTGTCAACGGTCGTGCAAGACAACCCGGGACGGCCGATTCTCGGTGAGCAGCCCTCACCCGAGCGATACGCGCTCGGCGACATCACCGATTCCCGGCAGTGGAACGACACCTACCACTTCACGTATGCCGGGCTCTTCGGCCCCGAGGCGTATCACCGCGCGATTCAGGACCATTACTTCGGTGTGATCTATCTGAGCTTCTCGACCCAGAACGCCGACAAGATCGTGACCTACCTGGGCAAGAACCAAGGACCTGACCACTATTACAACCTCCTTGCCAAGGTGCCGCGCTATCTGGACGGCGAGCGGATAGGTTGGTGGCTCGTGTGGGCGCCGCAGACCACCCACCTCACGCCCATCGACTGATCGGGGACTCTCATGAGTACGTTCATTCGGGATGCGGAACCGCCCCAGCAACGGGTGATCGACCTTCGCGCCGACGCCATGACCGCGGTGCCGTCGGCGGACCCTGTTCACCGCGCGGCGTCGGGACCCGAGGAGGGCGGCGTGTCGGTGGTGGTGCCCACGCTCAACGAAGCGGGCAATGTCGCCGTGCTGGTCGAGCGACTGGCGGCGGTGGCCTCGCAGGCAGAGCTACGTGAGGTCGTCTTCGTCGATGACTCCACCGATGACACTCCACTGGCCATCGAACGTCTTCAGCGCGGACGCGGCGAGGACGAGTTGCCCGTGCGGTTGATTCACCGCGATCCCGGGCAGCGCCGGGGTGGCCTGTCGGGCGCGGTGGTGACAGGCATCCAGGCCGCCGAGCAGCCGTGGGTGCTGGTGATGGACGGTGACCTGCAGCATCCGCCGGAGGACATTCCGCAGATCGTCGCGGCCCGCTCCGGCCGCGATGTGGTGGTGGCTTCACGGTACTGCCCGGGTGGCGAGGCGGCCGGATTGGCCAGCACGAGAAGACGTTTGGTGTCCAAGGTGGCCAGCTGGCTTGCGGCGGCGACGTTTCCGCGCCGGCTGCGAGGCCGCACCGACACCATGACGGGTTTCTTCGCCGTGCGCCGCTCAGCCCTTGACGTGCCGGCCCTTCGTCCCACCGGGTTCAAGATCCTGCTCGAGATCCTTGCCCGGCAAGAGCTTTCGGTGACCGATGTGCCATTCCGATTTGCCAGCAGGCAGTGCGGAACCTCGAAAGCCCAACTGGGCCAGGGGCTGCGGTTCATCCGGCAGCTGGGCCGGCTCCGGATGGACTCCTGGACGAACGCGGTGTTGTGGCGCGTCAACCTGTTCGCCCTTGTGGGGTTGATCTGCCTTGTGCTCGACACCGCGGTGTTCAACCTGCTGTTGCCGTTCGAGAAGCCGCTCACGGCGAAGCTCATCTCGTCGGCGGTGGCGATTGTGGCCTCGTACTTTCTGAATGCCAGGCTCACCTGGCGGCAGGCCGACCCGCAGCCCTGGCGCCGGCAACTGGCGGCCTTCGCCGCGGTCAGCGTGGTCGGCCTGGGCATCTCCGAAGCCTGCCTACTGGTCTCGCATTACGTGTTCGGTCTACGAAGTGCGTTGGCGGACAACATCTCTGCCAACGTCGTGGGCGTCGGCCTGGGGATGCTCTGGCGGTACGTCGGCTACGAGCGGTGGGTGTTCAAGAGGTAGCGCGGGCGAGCGCCAATGCCGTTCGGTCAGTCGTCTGGTGTGGGGTCGGGTTCAGAGTGTCTCGGGAAGAGTCGGGCGGCGGGCGGGCGGAAGTGGCCGGTGGAAGCGGCAGTCTGCCCGAGTCCTCCGCAAAGGGCGGTTTAGTCAGCCGTAGGTAGCGGGCTTTTCCTGCGCTATGACGATGCCCCGTCCGACGGGGCATCGTCTCAGCGTCCGAAACCGACCCGCTTCACAGCCCGGCAGGAGCCGCTCGCCAGGCGCAACCCCGTGGGGGTTGACACCAATCCCGAACCCTCACCGAACTGCATTGGGCTACCCTGAGCAATCCTCCCAGCCTGGAGTCAGCCATGACCGAAACTCGTCCGCCCGTACCGCCGTTCACTCGCGAGAGCGCCTTGGCCAAGGTGCAAGCCGCAGAGAACGCCTGGAACACCCGCGACCCCGAGCGGGTTGCCGCGGCCTATACGCCGGACACGGTCTGGCGCAATCGCGACGAGCACCTCCACGGCCGTGCCGAGGTCGTCGCCTTTCTCGCGCGCAAATGGGAGCGCGAGCAGGATTATCGCCTGCGCAAGAACCTATGGGCCTTCGACGAAGACCGCATCGCCGTGCGCTTCCAGTACGAGTGGCACGACGCCGACGGGCAGTGGTGGCGCTCCTACGGCAATGAGCTGTGGGAGTTCGACCAGCAGGGGTACATGGCCCGCCGGGAGGCCAGCATCAACGACGTCCCGATCAGTCAGGACGACTTGCGGGTCACCCCTGGCGAGGGCGAGCTGCGCACCTGATCCGGTCGATGCCCACCGGGGCTCAAGCCCGACCGCTGACCCGGAGGATGAACTGCTTCCAAGGCTGGATGGCCGCTCTCTGGCCGCCGACCGCCTGCAGACGCTGTCTGAAAGCAGCTGCCGCAGTGGGGAACACGGTGTCGGGCCGCATGAGGTCGTGCCTCGGGCTCGCGCTGTCGGCCGAGTTGAAGTAGGTCGCGTAGGCCACCTTGTTCGCGGGGTCGTCGATGAAATCGAACATGGAGTTCACGTAGCCGGTGTTGTCCCCGCCGCCGTGGCCGTCGGAGCGCCAGGTGGCGCCCCATTCGCCCAGGGCCAGCGGCTTGTTGTGCGATCGGGCGAAGGCTGACCAGAAGTCGAGGCCGTGATCGCCGCGCTGGATCCAGGCCCACGAGTTGGCCCGCGCCTGTGTCGTGCTGACGCCTACGGGGGTGGGGTTCCACGTCCAGGAGGTGTCGTAGGCGTCGACGGCGATGTCGTCGACGTAGGCGTCACCGGGGTACGCCTGCTCGGCCGGAAAGGAGCCGGCACCAAGGTTGGGGCTCCACGCATAGCTGAAGTGCGCACCAGGAACCGTGCGGGTGACTTCCACGATGTGCCGGTAGCAGCCGATGTAGTCGTTCGTCCTGCCTGCCGCCGCCCACGGGTACCAATTGCCGTTCATCTCCCAACCGAGGCGCAGCGTCGTGTCAGGCAGGCCCGCGGCCACGAGCTTGCTGCCCAGGCCTGTCCAGTAGGCGTCGTAGGTCCCGTCGGCGCACTGTGCCAGGGACCCGCCCCCCGAACTGGTCAGCATGGGCACCGACAGATCGAGGTGATATCCGGTTCCGGCGTACGCGTCGATCAGCCAACTGTTGTTGGCCAGCGAGCTCCACGAGTCGTAGGGCAGGAAGTCGAGTACCCGCTCTACCTTGTGCCCCGACCAGGTGGAGAAGGCGTTGGCGCCGTCGACGCCCTTGCGGCCCGGGCCGGTGTACACGCCGAACTGCGTCGTGCTGGGCGCTGTGGACGGCATGCCTGGCACGGTAGAAGACGCCTTCTGTGCAGGCACTGTGGGCAATGAGTCGGCGTGGACTGGGCTGACCGACGGCCCCGCCGAATACGCCGGGGTGAGCAGGCCGGTGAACAGGCCGGAGACCGTGAGCAGACCGGTGGCGATGCCTACGGCCAACGTCCGGCTGAGCCTGCGCGGGCTGTGCGCTGCGGCGCGATGGGCGGGCTTGGACGTCGACACGAGGATCCCTTGGTGGGTCTGGGGTTACCTCCTTGGCATCGACCCTGGGCGACTTGTCTAGATCGCCCACTTGGAGTGAGTATTGATTGCTCTGAGTCACTGACTGACCCCCGAACAATGGGACAACCTGGTCCACGACCTGAGCGCCATCACCTCACACAACGCGAAGCCGCACTGACCCGCCGCCGCGGCGGGCGTCCCCGCACCGGCTCGACCACCGGCCGCCCGCCAACACTCACACTCGCCGACCGCCTGCTCGCCACACTGCTCCACTACCGCACGGGACTGCCACAAGTCGCCATCGCAACGCTCTTCAACGTCCGCCCCGAAACAATCAACAGGCGCATCCGCGACATCCGCCAACTCCTCAACACCACCGACACACCATCACACCCACCGACCAGCAGATCACAACCCTCAACCTCTACACATTCGCCAAAAGCAGCAGAGATCAGCCACCCAGCAGAGACCAAACCCGCGTGTTAATAATCTGCGAGCCCTAACCGAACGGCGTTGGACCAACTCAGACTTCACGCACCCGCCGTATTGGAGGCCCAGGCTGGCGCGCCCGAACGATAGATGACCATGTTCCCATCACTTGAACTCATGTTGATTTGCTTTTCGGGGGAGGCCTCTGCGGGGCCTCCCCCGAGCAGGGTCATGGCCAAGAGGATTGTAACAAGTTGCGCATGATATCTCATGAATTAGTCCTTATCGACTTCCAAATAGCTCGCATTATGATAAATGGAGGTAAGGCAAGGGCCAATGTGCCAGGAATCGCAAATAATCCTGCTCTTATGAGGATGGATCTCGCGGCGGCTTGGCAGGCGGCGTTCAGCCTATCCCTTGTAACCGGGTCGACGTCTCCCACTCCTTGGGGTACCCCCGACCCCCGTGAACGAGGCGATCTGTGAGGCCCGCCCACCCGATACCGGCCGGGTCACCGTGACGGCGCCGACAGACGCCGAAAAACCTCTCTCCGTGTGAGGTTGCTAGCCGAGTTCGCCACCGAGGTCGACCGCCTGGCGGCGCTGGCGACGGCGGCGGTCAACGGCGGCGACCGTGCGGGGATGGAGCCGATCGAGGTCGCGGTCCGGACCGCGATGCTGGGTCTGCGCGCCACGTTGGTGGAGGCGCTGCTCGCGCAAGATCGGGGGTATCAGGGGCCGCGCGTCGACTGCGGCGCCGCGCACACAGCCCGGTTTGGCGCGTATCCGGACAAGCAGGTGGACACGGTCCTCGAGCGGATCCTCCTTGCCCGAGCCTACTACCACTGCACCAGTTGCACTGCCGGTGTGGTGCCCAAGGACACCGACCTTGCGGTCCGCTCTCACGTCGCTGTCCCCGAGCCTGACCGCGATGATCGCCCGCGCCGGTGCGGCGTTGCCGTTCTGTCAGTCCGCCGCCCTGCTGCGCGACCTAGCTATCCTGTACCTGACCGTCAAGCCCGTGGAACGCTCCGCCGAGGCCACCGGCGCGCTGCTGGCCAAGACGATCACCGCAGCCAACGCCGCGATCACTGCCCGTCAGATCGTCCCGCTGCCGCCGTCACCGCGCCCAGACATGCTCTACATCGCCATCGACCGCACTCCCGTGCCTATGCGCCCCAGCGAAACCACCAGCCTAGCCTTTAAATACCCCTATGCGCGATGCCCGCACCCGGGAACTGAAACTCGCGACCGCGTTCACCCAAACCCGCCTCTATGCCCGCTGCCGCCCAGTCCGCTACCCAGACTCCACCAGCTACGTCGCCACCTTCGAACCCTTCTCTACCTTCTGACAGTCCGCCCTGTCCTAGTCCCGTCGCCGTCGTGCCGAGCACATCCGTCAGCTCCTCGTCCTGGGTGATGGCGCCGCCTGGATCTGTAACCAGGCCAGCACCCTGTGGCCCGAGGCCAAAAACGGAGTGAGTATTAATCGCTCAGAGTCACTGGCGGAAGGGTCGAGAAGTGGTGCCCAGGTGTCTGCGGTGGGTAGGTCAGTAACTCGCGCGCAAGCGGGTATTCTGGTGGCTGGCCCCTCGCGTGGCGTCACCCTGCTGAACTCCCCCAGGGCCGGAAGGCAGCAAGGGTAGGTGGGCTCTGTCGGGTGCGCGGGGGGCCTTCTGCTGCCCTGACCATGGCGGTCGGCCTCGCCTGGGTGTGACGGGCGGCTGGGTCTGGGAAGCCAGGTTTCGAGCGGGGGGAGCCACTGTCGGTGGAGGCGGTTAGGGTCACAGCGTGAGCCTCGCCCTCTACCGTCGCTACCGCCCGGAGTCCTTCGACGACGTGGTGGGTCAGGAGCATGTCACCGAGCCCCTCATGCAGGCGCTGCGCACCGGGCGGGTCAACCACGCCTATCTGTTCTCCGGTCCGCGCGGTTGTGGCAAGACCACGTCGGCCCGCATCCTCGCACGCTGTCTCAACTGTGAGCAGGGGCCCACTCCCACACCGTGCGGCACCTGCGCGTCGTGTCGAGACCTGGCGCGCGGCGGCCCGGGCAGTCTCGACGTGATCGAGATCGACGCGGCCAGCCACGGCGGGGTAGACGATGCGCGCGACCTGCGTGAGCGGGTGGCCATGTCGCCGGTCCGCGATCGCTATCGCGTCTACATCATCGACGAGGCCCACATGGTCTCCACGCAGGGTTTCAACGCCATGCTCAAGGTGGTAGAAGAGCCGCCGGAACACGTGAAGTTCGTGTTCGCCACCACCGAGCCCGACAAGGTCTTGCAGACCATTCGCTCGCGCACCCATCACTACGCCTTCCGACTGGTGCCGCCGGATGTGCTGGCCGCCTACCTGGCAACCGTGTGTGAGACGGAGGGCGTGCCGGTGGGGCAGGGGGTGCTGCCGTTGGTCGTCCGGGCCGGGCAGGGCTCGGTGCGCGACTCGCTGTCGGTGCTCGATCAGCTCATCGCGGGGGCGAGTGAGGCGGGTCTCGACTATGCGCGCGCGGTCGCCCTACTCGGCTATACCGACGAAGCGCTGCTCGACGACGTGGTCGATGCACTGGCCCAGGTCGATGGTGCCGCGCTTTTCGCGGTAGTGAACCGGGTGGTGGAGTCGGGGCACGATCCCCGGCGCTTCGTCGACGACCTGCTCGAGCGGCTGCGCGATCTCATCCTCGTGCAGGCGATGGGGCCGGCTGCCGACGGTGTGTTGCGGGCGGTCCCTTCCGATCAGCTGGCCCGAATGCGTTCTCAGGCAAGTCTGATGGGCCCGGCTGAGCTCTCGCGTGCGGCCGATGTCACCAATACGGCCCTCGCGGAGATGGTGGGCGCATCGAGCCCGAGAATGCATCTCGAACTGCTCTGCGCGCGGCTGTTGCTGCCCGCAGCCGACGACTCCGGACGGGGGCTCACCCCCCGGCTCGAGCGGTTGGAGCGACGTCTCGGCGACGGGCCGATGCCGGCGTCGGTCGGTGCGGTAGCCCAGTCGAGGCCTGCGTCTGGCCCTGTGCGTGAGTCCGCCCCGGTTGAGTCGGCTTCCGACGTGCCCAGGCTGGAGGCTGCCGAGGCTGTGCAGCCTGCCGAGGTCGTGCGGGCGGCCGGTGGCCGTGATCAGGGCTCGGGTGGGCCGGGCCGAGCTGCTGGTGGCAGATCTGTTGAGAGCCAGGGGGCCGAAGGCCGATCTACTGAGCGCCAAGCCGCCGCTGGCCAGGGCGCCGGCCGGCAGGGCGCTGGTGCGACGGCGCCCGCTGACCGAGCGACGTCCGCGGCTGCGCAATCAGATCCTTCGCCGCCGGTGCAAGGCCCGGGCGCAGGTTCACAGGCCGCCCCGGGCGGGATAGACACCGAGCGGATGCGCCGCTCCTGGACTGAGCTGTTGGGGCTGATCGAGAAGCGCAGGCGCGCCACGTGGATGATCCTGTCCAACGCGGGCGTGCACGAGCTGGCCGATGGTGTGCTGCGGCTCTCGTTCGTCAATCAAGGAACCGCAAAGGGTTTCGCCAACGGGCAGCATCCGGCGGTAGTGGCCGATGCGGTGCGCGAGCTGTTCAACCTCAGTGTTCGCGTCGAGCCCTATACCGGTCCGACTGGTCCCGCCAGGGCTCGACGACCCGCGGGCTCGACTTCTGCCGCGCCTCCTTCTGCCGTACCGACTTCTACTGCGTCGTCTCCTGCTGCACCGGTTCAGACAGCATCGGCTTCGGCGCCCGCTGCTCAGCCGAGCGGGCCTGCCCCCCGGGCTTCGAGCCCGGGCCCTGAACAACCAGAACCTGAACAACCAGAACCTGAACGACCGGAACCTGAACGACCGGAACCTGAACGGTCGACCCCTGAACAACCAGGCCCTGAGCCGGCGAGCCTTGAACGGCCGAAAGCCGAGCAGGCGGTGACTGGCCCGTCAGCGCGTCCCATCTCCACTGAAGACGCCTGGGGCGCGCCGTTCGCCGATGAGCCTCCGCTCGACGAGCCGCCGCCCGATGAACCACCCGGGCCGCCGGCGCGGGTGGCCTCGCGCCCACCCGGCGGTTCGCGGGCCGCCGCACCTCAGGACGACCGCGCCCAGGGCAGCAACAACGCGGACAACAACAACGCGGGCAACAGCACTGCAGGCAACAAGACTGCCGGCAACAGTGCTGGAGAGCCCAGCAAGTCGGCCGACGATGTGGCCAGCAACGAGGCCGGCGGCGCTCCTCAGGCCAGCGCACCGGGCGGCAACAGCACGCCCAGCGCAACCGCTTCCGGCAGGAGCGGGTCGACTCGTCGTGCTCCCGGCAAGGCCGGCTCTGGCGGCGCCGGTACGGCAGAAGGCAAGGCCAAACCGGCCCAGCGTCCGACCAGCCGGTACGAACAGTTGCGTCAGGCACAGCCCGAAGGGCCGAGCGGCGGCCGGCCTGCGATCCTGGACGAGCCGAGTGCCGATGACCCCGACGCCGAAGATTCCGGTCAGGTGGGCGCGGCCGTCGTCGAGCGGCTGCTCGGCGGCAAGGTGATTGATATTCAGGAAGGCCGCTGACATGTACGAGGGTGCGGTTCAAGATCTCATCGATGAGCTGGGTCGACTGCCGGGCGTCGGCCCCAAGAGCGCCCAACGCATCGCGTTCTTTCTGCTCGAGGCCGATGAAGACGACGTCTCCCGGCTCGCCAGAGCGCTCACCGAGGTGAAGGCGCGAGTCAGATTCTGCGTGACCTGCGGCAACATCGCCGAGGACGAGCAGTGCCGGGTCTGCCGCGATCCGCGGCGCGACACAGCGGTGATCTGCGTCGTGGAGGAGTCGAAGGACGTCGTCGCCATCGAGCGCACCCGCGAATTCCGCGGGAGGTATCACGTCCTGGGCGGGGCCATCAGCCCCATCGACGGCATCGGGCCCGACAACCTGCGGATCCGCGAGCTGATGACCCGCTTGGCCGACGGCACGGTGACCGAGGTGATCATCGCGACGGATCCGAACATGGAGGGTGAGGCAACGGCGGCATTCCTGGCCAGACTGCTCGGCCCGCTCGGAGTGCAGGTGTCACGGCTGGCCTCCGGACTTCCGGTGGGCGGCGACCTGGAGTACGCGGACGAGGTGACCCTCGGCCGCGCATTCGAGGGCCGGCGGGTGCTCGTGGAGGGCGTGGCGCCCACGTTTGCGCCAGTAACCGCTCGGTCGTCGGCAGACAAGGCCGTCCAGTGATGCCCCGAACGGGTGGGATCGCGGCCGACCACTTCGCCCAGACGGGCCACGCGAGGTAGTCGGATCTGCCACAGTGGAAGCTGCACGAACACGACTGGGAGGGACCTCGAGAGCATGCTGGGTGAGCATCACGACGAGAACTCGTTGCAGCTTCTGGCAGAACGCACTGCCGACGAAGCGCGCTCCTATGTCGACACCGTCAGGCAGGTGGCGCGCAACGAGATCGAGGACAGCGCCCTGGCGGTGCTGATGCTCGCGCTCTCGCAGATCGTGGCCACCGGCGCTCGCCTCGGTGCGGTCTCCGACGTAGTCCTCGAGGAGCGCTATGAGCCCTTCTCAGGGCCCGACCCCGATGTCGACGACCTCCACCTCGGCCTGGCCGAAGTGCTGGAAGGCCTGGACGAGTACGTCGAGACCGTCGACCCCGTGGTCTCGGGCGAGTTGAGCCAGGAATCGCTGTCGAACGATCTCACCGAGATTGCGGCCGCCCTCACTCACGGGCTCGCGCACTTCGACCATGGCCGCATCACCGAGGCGCTCTGGTATTGGCAGTACTCATTCATGGCGTCCTGGGGCGACCGGGCCGTCAGCGGCCTGCGCACCATCGTCTCGATGCTCGGCCACATCCGCCTCGATGTGGACGCCGACCTCGGGGTGCGCAGCGGACAGGAATCGTTTGTCGGCTGATCGCCGAACCCTTCCGCGCCGCGGCCGTCCGCCAGGTCGGGGCGCCTGAGGCACGCGTAGGTCCGCCTGCTGAAGCCTGCGCCCTCCGTGCTCGGATAGAGTGACACGGCCCGAGCAGGCAGTGAACTACTCCCGGGCATGCCTAGCGAGCTTTGGAGCAGGTGTGGCACTGATCGTGCAGAAGTACGGCGGATCGTCGGTGGCCGACGCTGACAGCGTCAAGCGGGTCGCCAAGCGAATCGTTGAGACCCGTCGAGCGGGCAATGATGTAGTGGTCGCCGTGTCGGCGATGGGTGACACCACCGACGACCTGATCGACCTTGCGCACAAGGTCTCTCCGCTGCCACCCGCTCGCGAGATGGACATGTTGCTCACAGCGGGCGAGCGGATCTCGATGGCTGTGCTGGCCATGGCCATCGCCAACCTCGGCTACTCGGCCCGTTCGTTCACCGGCAGCCAAGCGGGCGTCATCACGGATGACCGGCACGGCAAGGCTCGCATCATCGACGTGACTCCGGGTCGCATTCGCAGCGCGCTCGACGAGGGCCACATCGCCATCGTCGCCGGGTTCCAGGGCGTCAGCCAGACCAGCAAAGACATCACCACGCTCGGCCGCGGTGGCACCGACACCACGGCCGTGGCGCTCGCCGCGGCGCTGTCCGCCGATCTATGTGAGATCTACACCGATGTCGACGGCGTGTTCACCGCCGACCCCCGGATCGTGCCCTCGGCCCGCCGGCTCGAGACGATCACCTACGAAGAGATGCTCGAGATGGCGGCGTGCGGGGCGAAGGTGCTCGTACTGCGCTGCGTGGAGTACGGCCGCCGGTTCGGGGTACCGATCCACGTCCGTTCGTCGTTCTCTTCCAAGCCCGGCACCGTAGTCAGCGGATCGATGGAGGATCTTCCCGTGGAGCAAGCGATCATCTCCGGCGTTGCGCACGACCGGAACGAAGCCAAGATCACCGTGGTCGGCGTTCCCGACACCCCTGGTAAGGCTGCCCAGATCTTCGAGACGATCGCCCGGGCGGGCATCAACATCGACATGATCGTGCAGAACGTCTCCACCGCCGAGACGGGCCGCACCGACGTGTCGTTCACCCTCCCGAAGGCCGATGGCCAGACGGCGATGAAGGCGCTGGACGATGTGCGCCAGGTCGTGGGCTTCGATTCCCTGATCTACGACGACACCATCGGCAAGTTGTCCCTGGTGGGCGCCGGCATGCGCTCGCATCCGGGGGTCTCGGCCAAGTTCTTCAAGGCGCTGTCCGAGGCTGGCATCAACATCGAGATGATCTCGACGTCGGAGATCCGAGTCTCGGTGGTGACGCGCGATGCCGACCTCGACGACGCCGTCCGGGCTCTGCACACAGCCTTCGGGCTTGATTCCGAAGACGGCGAAGCGGTGGTTTACGGAGGCACCGGCCGCTGATTTGCGAGCGATTTGACCTCTATGGCATGGTCGCGGTCAACGACTGGGCACTCGGTTGCTCGAACTCACTTATAGTCTCACTTGCCCTGCAGTTCGACGATAAACGGGTATCAGCGTCGACCCCTGGCAATCCGCCAGGGCGAGCCCAGTCTGAGGTTTCGCATGGCTCTCCTCTCCACGTGGCCACACGAAGAGCATTGCCGCGAAGGAGCCCCCAGATTTCTACCCGTTCGTGCAACCCGGGTAGGTGTTCACCTTCGAGCTTCAGAAACCATCGATCCGACGCATCAACGTCCGAGACGGTCTCCGGACCCTTATTGCCCTCGTCCGGCAACCTGGCGCTCGAGTACGGCCGAGATCTTCTCAATGCTAGGGAACATTCATCAAAGATTGCAGCTTTGAATGGCAGGGGAACGTCTGCGACGTTCGTGCTTGTAGGTGCGCTACCGTCGCCGTAGCTGCCGAGCAGCCAGTACGCGGGGGAGGCTTCCGACGACCCTGGCCGCCGCAGCTTCAAGCGTGAGCGAAGGCATGTCCGCAATAGATCGGTGGACGAGCATGGCACGCATGCCGACCGCCTGAGCACCCTCAACATCCGCAGACGGATTGTCCCCAATCATCCAGCTATCGGGTGCCCCATCCACCAGACGAAGCGCTGTCCGGAAGATGATCGGGTTCGGCTTTTCGACGCCGAGCGAGGCGCTGGTGATAGTGCGCTCGACGTGCGACGCGAAGCCGAGGGCGTCGACCAACCCAGGCAGCTCCGGCGCATGATTGCTGAGGATCACATTCGTGAAACCTGCGACACAAGTCTTTGTCAACGCGTTGAGTGCGCCAGCCATGATGCGCCAATCAGCCGGCTGATAATAGATCCGGGGGACTTCGGCAACCGCGCGCTCCACGATCGGCAGCTCGACCCCGGCGCCCAGGCAAGCGTTGACGAGCGTCGGGGACGCCGCCGCCCACCTCGCCGCGGCCTCTACGTACACGATGGGTGTCACGTAGCACCCGGGGGAGCGTCCGGCGGCCTCTCGGCCGGGTGCTGACGCCACCCGATCTCGAACCGGTAAACAAGTCCAGCTCGCTCTTGCCGGGTGCACCCGCGCGCGCAATGCTCAGGGCGTTGCATCCTCAACCTTGAGGATCCGGGTCGGATGAGGAGCGTTGACCGACGATGGCTGGTTCACCGGAGCTGCAAAAAGGGCTCAAACAAAGGCATCTGACCATGATCGCCATCGGCGGGGTGATCGGGGCGGGACTCTTCGTCGGGTCGGGCAAGGTCATCCAGGAGGCAGGCCCGGGCGCGTTCATCACCTACGTCATCACGGGCGTGCTCATCGTGCTGGTGATGCGGATGCTGGGCGAGATGGCCACGGCCAATCCCAGTACCGGGTCGTTCTCCGACTACGCCCGCGCCGCCATGGGCGACTGGGCGGGCTTCTCGGTCGCCTGGCTCTACTGGTACTTCTGGGTCGTCGTCGTCGGGTTCGAGGCGGTGGCCGGCGCAACGGTGTTGCAGTTCTGGATTCCAGATGTACCGCTGTGGCTGCTGTCGTTCATCTTGATGGCGCTGATGACGGCGACCAACCTGTTCTCGGTCAAGTCCTACGGTGAGTTCGAGTACTGGTTCGCCGGTATCAAGGTGTTCGCCATCATCGTTTTCCTCGTGATCGGCACGGTGTTCGTGTTCGGCTTGTTCGGCGGCAAGGGCATGCAGTTCCACAACCTCGTCGACTACGGTGGGATGTTCCCGCACGGCGTCGGCGCGATCTTCGGTTCTGTGGTCACTGTGATCTTCTCGATGGTGGGCGCCGAGATCGCGACCATCGCTGCAGCTGAGTCGCACGATCCGGAGAAGGCCATCGCCAGGGCGACGAACTCCGTCGTGCTGCGCGTGGGCACGTTTTACGTCGGCTCGCTGTTTCTGCTCGTCTGCATCATTCCGTGGAACAGCAAGGAGCTCGCCGCGTCTCCGTACGTGACGGCTTTCCAGCGGATCGGCATCCCCTACGCGGATCAGCTGATGAACGCAGTGGTGCTCACGGCGGTGCTCTCATGTCTCAATTCCGGGCTGTACACGGCAAGCCGGATGCTGTTCGTGCTAGCCGCCCGCCGCGAGGCTCCGGTGGCACTGCTCAAGGTCAATGGCAAGGGTGTGCCTGTGGCGGCGATCCTGTCGTCGTCTGCCATCGGGTTCGCGTGTGTCATCGCCGCTTACATCTCGCCGGACAAGGTGTTCCAATTCCTGTTGAACTCCTCCGGCGCCATCATCCTGTTCGTCTATCTACTGATCGCCATCTCGCAGATCATCCTGCGCCGGCGCACCCCCGACAGCCAGCTCAAGGTCAAGATGTGGGCCTTCCCGGTGCTATCCATTCTCGCTATCGCGGGCATGGTCTGGGTGCTCGTCGCGATGGGGCTGAGCTCCGATACTCGATCGCAGCTCATCTTGTCGCTGCTGGCCTGGGCCGTCTTCCTGGTGGGCTTCGCGTTGACCCGGCTCGGCCGCAAGGCCGCCGCTCCCGACCCAGAGGTCCCTGGCGAGGTCAACCGGGTGCTCGTGCTGGCCAACGAGACGATGGCGGAGGACTGGCTGGAACAGCAGTTGCACGGTGTGCACGCGGTGACCGGGGCGAAGTTCCAGATCTGCGTGCCGGCCAACCCGGTAGACACCGGCCAGGCCGAGGTGGAGGGCGCCGCGTTCGTCTGGGAGGCCACCCGGGAGGCGGCACAACACCGGTTGGACACCATGCTTGACGCGCTGCACGCCCGCGGTATCGAGGCCGACGGCGAGTTGGGCGACTACCGACCGCTCGTCGCTCTGCTGGCGGCCGCCGAGTCGTTCCATCCTGACATCGTCGTCATTGCCACTCACCGCGAGGAAGAGTCGAACTGGCTACGCACCGACATCGTCTCCGCTGCACGTCAACAACTGTCGGTTCCGGTGCGGCATGTGGTCGGGTCCACGGCCGGGGTCGCTTCCTAACGTCCAAGCGTGCCCGACCCTCGGGAACTCTGCGGGTACCTGATGGTCGGGCAACGGTGAGAGGATCTGTCATGCACTGGAGCACCGTCGCCGCCGAGCGTGGCGCCCTCGCCGACGATCTCACTGATCTTTCCGAGGCACAGTGGGATACGCCATCGCTGTGTGCCGGGTGGACGGTTCGCCAGGTGCTCGCGCACCAGGCGGCTACCGCGGCAATGACTCCGCCGAGATTCTTCCGGAACCTGGCGGCGTCGCGGTTCAACTTTGACGCCATGGTGAATAAGTCGATCGCCGCCAACGTGGGCGTGTCACCGACAGCCACACTCTCCCGGTTCCGATCGCTGCAGAACAGCACGTCGGGCCCGCCCGGCCCAAAGACGTCGTGGCTCGGCGAGACGATCGTGCACGCGGAGGACATCCGCCGACCACTGGGGATCGCGCACGAATACCCCGTCGACGCGCTCAAGGAGCTGCTCGATTTCTATGCCGGCTCGAACCTGCTGATCGGCGCCAAGAAGCGGCTGGAAGGGCTGAGCCTGGTGGCCAGCGACACCGACTACAGCCGCGGCGCCGGGGGACGGGTCGAGGGTCCCATGCTCTCTTTGCTTATGGCGGCCACGGGGCGCAAGACCGTTATCGATGATCTCGAAGGCCCTGGGGTGAGCATTCTGCGGGCCCGCTGAGTTTGGCATCGGCTGCTTGTGCTGACCACTGGTGATCTCGGGGCTCGTAGTCAGCGATGATCAGGCCTTGTCGCCGCTAATGAGCGTGAGGTCATCCCGGCGGTTCACGGAATAGAAGCTCGGCCACCTGGTCGAGGTGGCGGATCAGGGCGGCGCGTTCCTGCATGGTCAGGCTCGGGGTCAGCTCTGTGAGCGCGGCGGCGATGTCGTTACCTCCGCGAGCTAAGAAGACCGGCCGGATTCCCGCACTAATGCTCAATCGGACTCGCCGTGCGTCGCTGGGATCGCGGCTCGAGGCGATCACGCCGGCGTCCATCATCTTCGCGACCACCCGCGAGACCAGACTCTGCGCCAGCCGGGTGCGCCCGGCCACCTCGGTCACGGCCGTGCCAGGGTGCGCAGCGATGTCCTCCACGATCGCCAACTCGCCAGGACTGACTGCGTCGGAGCCGGTGTTGCCGGTGGCCAGCAGTGCAGTTTCCCGGAGTGCACGGGCGAGCTTATGGAGATCAGCGGCGCGCATCTGCTCATTCAATCACAAGTGATATATTTCAGGGTGGTCGGCACCGGCAGGTCTCTGCGGAGGTGGATCACGGTGGGGACGCAGACACCGGGTCCTGCGGTGCGCCCCCGGACGCTACCGGGTCTCTGCCGGCCGGCTCGGCTCCCTGTCGATGGCTGTGATCAGTCGCCGCACGCGGCGGCGGACGATGAGAGTGGCGGCGAGGCGGTTCGTTCCGAAGGAGAGCAGGATCGGCCCCATCGCATCGGACAGGTTCGCACCCAGGGCCGAAGCGAGGAAGAACGAGCCGATCCGGATCGTGAGGAAGACGGCCCAGAGCGCAATACCTGCGCCGGTGAGTTTGTACTGCACGCGCTGCTGCGCGGTGCGTAAGTGCGTCACGTAGCCCATGGCCGTGCCGGTCAGGAAGACGAGCACCAGCTCGCCCGGGATGCACCAGTCCGCGGGAACCCAGCGGAGTCCTTGAACCTCGCCGAGCAGCGAGACGATGCCCAGGCCGAGGATGATCGCCGGCATCCACAGCATGCGGCGCAGCTCCGCGGATCGCCAGAGGAACTGCCGGACGATCAGGAATCCGATGCCGGCCGTGACCAGCGCCTCGTCGGCGACCTGGTTGATCGTTCCCCAATCCCACGACACGAGCGCTCACTTCCATCACTTGTGATATAGCTCTGAAAATCTATCACTAGTGATCTAAGTGTCCAAGTGGATGCGACTTCGGCTGTCAAAGCTTGGGAGAGGACGTCGGCTGCCTTATCGGAGGGTGCCGTCGGGGGAGAGCCGATCGGCAAGGCCCTCCAGGACGGCCAACGATCCCTGGTGTGGCTGCCCGGTACGAGGCCAGGCGATGACGGCGTCGGTGAAGCTCAGCCCGGCGGCTCGGGCGAGGGTGGCGTAGAGCGTGTCGACGCGGGAGTCGGCGTAGTAGCCGGCCCCGGGTTGCAGATCGAGCACTCGACGGAAGCCTTCCGGCTCGCTGGAGCTCGTGTCGCGAGAGACGTTGTCGAATCGGTGGACAACTGCCTCGACGCCTTGCCACCACTGCTCGCCCTGGGTGCCGAAGGGGGCCATTCCGGTGGTCACCCAGCCGTCACCGAGGCTCAGCGCGAGCCTCATGCCGCGGGGGCCGTTGCCGGCGATGATCAGCTGTGGCCTCGGTCGCTGGGTTGGGCCGGGGATCGAGCGGGCTTCGACCGCGCGGAACCATTGGCCTGTCCACGTGGTGGTCGGCTGGCGAAGCACTTGGTCGATGACGACGACGAATTCCTCGTATCGGTCGGCGCGTTGCCGGGGCGTGAGCTCCGGGCCGCCGAGCATGGCGGCGTCGAAGCCGGGACCGCCGGCGCCAAGACCCATGATCAACCGGCCCTGACTCATCACGTCGAGGGTCATGAGCTCTTTGGCGAAAGGCACTGGGTGACGGAAGTTCGGGGTGGCCACGAACGTCCCCAGGCCGATACGGCTGGTGCGCATGGCGGCCACAGCGAGGGTGGGGACGGTGGCGTACCAGTCTGAGTCGGCGAGGGCTCGCCAGGCCAGGTGGTCTAGGGCCTGTCCTGTAAGTTATCGGAGCCAGAGGATGGTGGCGGCGAGGGTGATCTCAGCTTTGAAGTAGGCGGCGCGTTTGGCGTAGCGGGTGGCGAAGTCGCGGAACTGTTTGAGCTTGTTGAAGCACCTCTCCACGACGTTGCGTCTCTTGTACCCGGTCAGGTCCACCATGGGAGGCCTGCCGCCGTGTGCGCCCTTGGCTTTCCGCCGGTAGATCTGGTCGGTCCGCTCGGGGCTGGTGAATCGGATGCGCCGCTGTCGCAACGCGGCTCTTGTCGAGGGGTGGGAATAGGCCTTGTCGGCCAGCACTGCCTCCGGCTTCGACCGGGGCCTGCCGGGGCCAACCCTCGGGACGCGGATCTGGTCGAGCAGGGGCAGCAGTTGCGGATTGTCACCGTCCTGGCCCGGGGTGAGGATCATGCTGACCGGCAGGCCGCGCCCGTCGACGGCGAGATGCAGCTTGGTGCTCAGTCCTCCTCGGGATCTGCCGATGCACTCTCCGTCCACCTGGAGGGCCTCGATCTCACCTCGTGAGGATCCCCCTTTTTCCGGGCCCCGGCAGCGTGCTGGTGGGCCCGGACGACGCTCGAGTCGATCGAGATGATCCACTCCACGTCCCCGACGGCGTCGTCTTTGACGATCGCAGCCTGCAGGATCTTGTCCCAGGTCCCGTCGATCGTCCACTTCCGCAGTCGCTCGTGCGCGGTCTTCCACGGCCCGTACCGCTCCGGCAGGTCCCGCCACGGGGCGCCGGTGCGCAGCTTCCACAAGATGCCGTTGATCACCTGCCGGTGCTCCCGCCACCGCCGGCCCCCACCGTTTGCGGGCAGCAACGGCTCGATCACCGCCCACGCCTTGTCCGTCAGCTCACCACGACCCACACCAGCCACCCGACCGGATTAACACAACCCGACCAGGGGTGAAAGCGACCACGCCGAAAACCACTTACAGGACAGGCCCTAGGCACCAGGCGTGGGCGAAGCCGAGCTCTTCCACCTGAGTCCACCGGGTGTCGATTGCCGGGTTGAGCTCGGGCAGCAGGGCCACGCCGACCTTCATGTTCGTCCGTCCTTCAATCGTTGGCGGAATGTCAGGCGGCGTGTGCTCGAAGAAGACTGTCCTTCTCGACAGTGACCGCCCTCCGCAGCGGCCAGCAGGCTTGGTGGCTAGCTATCGATTACGACGCGGCCGGGTCGGCCGCGCAAGGTCAGTGGCGTTCGCGGCCCTCTTCGCGCCGCTCGTCCTGTGACCCGATGTCGTCCAGGCCGCCGGCCTCGTCGGATTCCTCGTCGCGCAAGGTCTGCCGGCGCTCTTCCTGGCCGAGTTCATCCTCGCGCAGCTCATCGTTCTTGTCTTTACCGTGGCCCATGAGTGTCCTTCCGAGTTAGTTCGGTAAGCCTAACTCTCGTCCCTGGGTGTCCCTCTGCTTCGGCGCCAGTGTTCGCGTGGAGCGCTCGTGCACCACCTCCATGAAGAGCGGATAGGTCAACTGTTCGGTCTATTCGATGACTTTGACACCGTCATCGCGCAGTACGTCACAGTACGACCGGAGTTGGTCGACAAGGCGGCACGGGTCAGTCATGGTCAGTGTCGTTGCTGTTCGGAGGAAGGTGGCGCCGGCACTCGTCGGCGAAGTCGGGAACTCCCGATCTCGAGAGTCGGCCAAGGATGTCCGGAATTGACATCGGTGGCCTTCCGTATGCGGCGGACTGGCGTTGAAGGGCAGACAGCACGTGACCCGGCGCAAGATCGAGCTGGTTCAGCAAGAACTGGTCGGGGTGGACCACCTCTACACCCCAGGGTCGGACCCATCGGGTGGGAAGTCCTTGACGTTGAACGTGACAATCGTGTGGCATTCCGAGCGGATCGCCGCTGCGAGGACGTGACGGTCTTTCGGATCGTTTGTCACGACTGATTGGAGCGCCGCGTAATTTTCGACGGAGGCCAGCGGAAAGGCCTGGGTCATCTGCTCGAGGCGGTGCTCGACCTGGGCTGCTCGCGCTCCGAGGCGGAGCATGTTGCGCCGTACTTCGGCGAGGATGTCCGGTGACCACCGAACACCGCACGCCCCGCTCTCCGCGATACGAAGAACGGTGTCGGCGAGCGTGGGCGGAATGAGGACGCAGGCGTCCAGCAAGACGGTGAACAACGACTACCTCGTGGTCGGCGGCGGTCCATCGAGCAGGTCGTAGAGCCCATCATCCTGCGCCTGTCGCTGCATGGCGTCCAAGGCGGCGGCCCGCTGATCGCGAAGCGACTCCTGATAGGCAAGCAGGTCGTCCAGCCTGATGCGGCGGTGGCGGCCGCGCATCTCGAACCGAAGCTCACCGGCTTCCAAGCGCTTGATCAGGGTTGGCCGAGACACATTGAGCAAGTCGGCCGCTTCCTGGGTGGTCAGCAACCGTTGCCTCGGCACAACCGTGACCCCCTGGCCCTCTGCCAGGGCGCCGGCAACCAAGACCAGGACCTCAGCCAGGCCGGGGGTGAGTTCGTGGCGAATGCCATCGCCGGTCACGAGCGCCGGTTGCGGCTCGACACGCGTGCCTCGTCGGGTCAGTGCGGTCACGAGATCGAGCAGCTGTCCCTGCTCGTCGGCCTTGGGGATGTATGTTTCAGCGTCGCCGATGCGGTGTGTCGCGGCCATGACTGCTCCTTCCACTAACATCACCACCCTAAACGAAATATTCGAAAACTGACCCGCTAGGTCGAAACTAGTTGCCGCCACCGACATTTGGGCTGAGGAACGGATCGATCATCCGATCCTGGGCATATCGCTTCGCCTGGACGTAGATCTGATCGAGTCCGAGCGGGTCCTGGCTGATGATGTCGTCGACGCCGGCGTCACCTGAGGCGCTTGTGCGCTCCACGAAATCCGGCCTTTCTGTAGCCCATCCGTTCGAAGCAGACGGATGACGAGATCCTCGAAACCGGTGGGGGAAAGCGAGCTGGCCTGGAGGACGTCGCCCTCGAAAGAGTTCTGTATCAGGCGGTCGACTGCAGTAAGTCGTCGACCTGTGACGTTGTTCGCTGGAGTGTCACCAAGATGGCCACAGGTGGGCGAAGAACGTGACAGGTGGACGTGCGATCGCGCTCAGGGTGCCGGCGGGTGGGCTTGAGTCGGCGGGAGCGCACCCGGCTATGCCCTCCACGGGCTTGGGTTGTCCGATATTCGACACGATTGTCGCGGAGGCGTGAGTTTTCGTGCTCAGTCGAGACCGTTGGCTTGCGATCGTGTCGAATATGGGACACCGGCCCGGGTAGGCCCTTGCAGGATCAGCCTCATCGGGCAGGGCAGGGCAGGGCTGGGAATGGGCAAGGCTCGCGGATCTCGCCCGGACCCGGCTAGCGCCTGGGCCTCGGCCTGCCCAGGTTCTTCCAAACCCACCGGCTATCGCCACCAAAGCGAAAGAGGGCCGAACCCACAACTAGTGAGTTCGACCCTCCACGATGTCCTGAGACATCAAAATGTCGGGGTGACAGGATTTGAACCTGCGGCCTCTTCGTCCCGAACGAAGCGCGCTACCAAGCTGCGCCACACCCCGTGTGCTGCCCCGACAGCGTAGCCGAGGGGTAGCCCAGTCGCGAAACCGGTTCTGGTTCGGGTCGCCCGTTGCGAGCCGGATGGCTGAAGGCGTAGTCAGCTGGCGCGGGGCACGAGCGTGAGCAGGGTGGCCTCGGGTCGGCAGAAGAGCCTGATGCGGGCGTAGGGGCTCGTGCCCAGGCCCGCCGAGACGTGTAACCAAGTGCTCGCGCCGCTGCTGTCCTGCGCGTCGGGGGTCCAGCGGTGCAGGCCTTTGGCGTAACGCCGCGGCAGGTCGCAGTTGGTGATGATGGCGCTCCACGGCAGGCAGATCTGGCCGCCATGGGTGTGTCCGGCCAGCACGAGCTCGCTGCCGTCGTCTACCAAGGCCCGCAGGGCCCGCAGGTAGGGGGCGTGCACGACGCCAACCCGCAACTCGCCGTCCTTGGTGGGTTGTGCGTCGGACGCGGGGAACCGGTCGCGCTGGATGTGTGGGTCGTCCAGCCCGACGAAGCGGATCGGCTGTCCGGCCACCTCGAAGGCCTCGCGGGTGTTGTCGAGGTCGACCCAGCCCGCGGACGTGAGGCCCGCCACGAGGTCGCTGGTGGGCAGTCGAACGCGGCCGCCCTTCAGCCTGGACGGGCCGCCGAGGTAGCTCAGCGGGCTCTTCGGGCGTGGGCCGTAGTAGTCGTTGGAGCCGAGGACGAAGACTCCGGGCACGTCGAGCAGGCTGCCGAGAGCTTCGAGCACCGTGGGCACCGCGTCGACGTGGGCCAGGTTGTCACCGGTGTCTACCACCAGATCGGGCTTGAGGTCGGCGAGTCGTTGGGTCCACTCCATGCGGCGACGGTCGCCGGGAGATAGGTGCAAGTCGGAGAGGTGCAGGATCCGCACGGGCCGCTGGCCTGGCTCGAGTACGGCGGCGCTGGCCCGCCGCAGAATGAACGCCTCCGCTTCTATCCGCGCCCCTAGCAGGGCTGCGCCGCCGCCCACAGCAGCCAGCCCGACGGCGCCGGCCGCCGCGGCTGTGAGACGGGTCAGGGCCGGTGAGGTCTGGAAGCCCACCGAGCTAGCCGCCGTTGCCGTTACTGATCTGAATCCGGATATCGGTGCCTGCCTGTACCCGCGAACCCGACTTGGGCGAGGTACCCACCACAGTGCCCGCAGGTTGAGAGGAATCGACTTCTACGGCGTCTGCGTCGTTCAGGCTCTGATCCTGGATCGCCTGCCGCGCCTCGTCTTCGGTGTCGCCCACCACTCGGGGGACGGTGACCTGACGGTTGTTGTCGGCGTTGCGGCTCACCTGGGCGAACGACTGCACCGGCATGCCCTTGACCGCCGTAGCCATGTACTGCCGCCAGATGGGCCCGGCCACCGTGGCGCCGAAGATGCTGCCGCCGAGACGTTTGCGCGACCTGTCGGGCGTGCCCACCCAGGAGGCCGTCGAGAGGCCACCGGGCGTGTAGCCGACGAACCAGGTCTCGCTCGAGTCGTTCGTGGTACCTGTCTTGCCCGCGGCGGCCCGGCCGATGCCGCCGATGCCCTTGCCGGTACCCCTCGTGAGAACCTGAGTGAGCGCGTAGTTGACCTGAGCCGCCACTTGCGGGTCGATGGCCTGGTGGCAGTTGGCCTCAGGCTTGGGCAGGGCCTTCCCGCTGGCGTCGGTCACGGAGATGATCGCGATCGGCGTGCAGAAGATGCCGCCGTTGGCGAAGCCACCGTAGGCGCCGGCCATGGTCAACGGAGCGATGAGGTTGGTGCCCAGAATGCTGGCTGGGTTGACGTCGGGCGGGGTGCCGTCTGCCTGGTGCACACCGAGAGACATTGCGGTGTCGCGAATATCGCATAGATCCAGTTTAGCCCCCATAGAGGCATAGGCCGTGTTGACCGAGTCGTAGGTAGCCTCCAGCACGCTGATGTTGCCACCTTCATGACCCTCGGCGTTTCCCGGGCCATAGGGCGTCGCGGCCTTGCCGGGGTTGCAACGAGCGTGGAAGCGTTGTTTGCGCTGGTTGGCGTTGACCGTGTCGTTCAAGGAGCGGCCCGAGGCCAGCCACGTGGCCAGCGTGAAGGGCTTGTATGACGAGCCGGTCTGGAAGCCCATGCCGCCGCCATAGGCCTGGTCGACGTTGTAATTGATAGCCGTCTGGCCTGCAGGCGCGTTGGGCTGGGTGGTGTATTGCCGGTTCTGTGCCATGGCCACGATGTAGCCGGTGCTCGAGTCGACAGACGACACCGCGGCACCCACGCCCGCCCGACGGGTGAATGAGCGATAGACCGCGTCTTGGGCCGCCTGCTGGTCTTTTTGGATCAGTGTGGTGGTGATGGTGAGGCCACCCTGATAAAGCAGTTTCAGTCGAGAGGCTTCGTCGGGGCCGAACACTGGGTCGTTCTTGATAGTGGCCGTGACGAAGTCGCAGAAGTACGCGGCACTGCCGGCGTAGCTGCAGCCGTTGGCGGTGTCGGTGGGATGCATCTGGGCGGCGATGGGCACAGCCACCGCCGCATCGTGCTGGGCCTTGGTGATGATGCCCAACTGCAGCATGCGGTCGAGCACAACGTCACGCCGACTCTGGGCGTGGTCGGGGTGGCTCAGCGGGTTGTAGAACGTGGGGGAGCGCACGATTCCCGCGAGCAACGCCGCGTCGGGAAGATCGAGTTGCGAGGCGGGCTTGCCGAAGTAGCGCTCCGAAGCGGTCTGCACGCCGTACTGCCCGTCGCCGAACAGGGCGATGTTGAGGTAATTCTCGAGAATCTGGTCTTTGCTGTATTTCTTCTCGGCCGAGAGGGCGAGTTTGATCTCGCGCACCTTTCGGGCTTTGTCGGGGTTCTGCAGGGCCTTGACCGCGGCCGCGTCTTTGGCGGCGAGAGCCTCGTTGAGCAATACGTTCTTGATCCACTGCTGGGTCAAGGTAGAAGCGCCCTGGGTGCCACCGCCGGAGGCGTTGTTGACCACCGCCCGCATGATGCCCTGCGGGTCGGCGCCGTTGTGCTCGTAGAACCGGGAGTCTTCGATGGCCACGATGGCCTGTCGCATGATGGACGACACCTGTGCGAGTGGCACGAGAATGCGGTTCTCGTAGTAGAACGTCGCCATCGGCGTGCCGTCTGCGTAGAGGATGCGCGACTGCTGCGACGGCTGGTCGACCTTGAAGTCGGCCGGCAGCGCATCGAAGAAGCCGATGGAGCCTCGGGTCACTTGGCCGATCGCACCCACGGCAGGGAGAAACAGGCCCGCGGTGAGCACGCCGGCGAGCAGGCACGTGGCCACGAACGCCGCCAGGAGGCTCACCACCTTGCTGGCGCCGGGCGCAGAATCAGAACGCGACATGGCGGACAGGGTATGCGTTACACCTGACAGTGCCCTACCCCTGGCTGCGTCGCGTCCGAGATGTCACGAAAAAGAATGTCCTCTTTGCGCTCAAGTCCCCCATGCACCTGCCCGATGTCCCCGCCATAGCGAGCGTCCGAAAGCCGGACTCGCGGAGAAACTTGAGGGGCGATCATGGAAGCTCTGGCCCAGCGGGTCTGGACTGAGAAGGCTGCCTGCCGCAAGGGGGACCCTGACGATCTGTTTGTCCAGGGGGCTGCACAGCATCAGGCGAAGGTCGTCTGCCAGGGATGCGTGGTCAAGACGGAGTGCTTGGCCGATGCCCTCGACAACAAGATCGAGTTCGGCGTCTGGGGCGGCATGACCGAGCGGGAGCGTCGCGCCCTGCTGAAGAAGCGTCCCAACGTGCACTCGTGGGGACGGCTGCTCGAGGCTGCCCGTGGCGAGTACGAGCGTTCGCAGGTGGCCGAAAGCGCCTGATCCGCAAGGTCTGACGGGTGCCGGATCGGCCGGATCAGGCGTCCGACATCTGGTCGGCCACGGCCCGCAGACCCTCGAGATCGTGGACGTCACTCGGCAACGCCTCCACGCACCGGGTCGGGACGTCGGGATGCTGTTCCTGAAAGGCCTCGACCAATCGCAGTTCCGCTGCCCGGCGGGCCGTCCGCTGGGCATGCAACCGCAGCAGGGCAGCTGTGACCTTGTGCGCAGCGCGATCGCCGGCCCCGGCCGGCCCCGGACCAAGACCGCTGAGGGCGTCGGCGGCAGCAAGTGCCGCCTCGGTGGAGACGCCGTCCACCCGAACGGGTTGCAGCCGATTCACCAACAGACCCGCCAGCGGCATCCGATCGGCGTCCAGTCGGTTGACGAAGTAGTCCGCCTCCCGCAACGCGTCGGCCTCGGCGCCGGCGACCACGACGAAGGCCGTCCCGTCCTCGGCGAGGGTGTCGTAGGTGAGTTGCGCGCGCTCGCGGAAGCCGCCAAACATCGTGTCGGTGGCCGCGACGAACGTCTGCACATCGGCCACGAGTGTCGCGCCCAGCACCTTCGTGAGAATCGACGAGACGCCAACCATGGCCCCGCTCAGCGCTCGCAGGTAGGCGCGACCGCCGGCTCTGGCCGGCGCGGTGAGCAGTCGGATGAACCGTCCGTCGAGAAATGACGACAACCTCGCCGGCGCATCGAGAAAGTCGAGAGCCGACCGCGACGGGGGAGTGTCGACCACAATGAGATCCCAGGGCGCTTCGCCGGCCTCGGCAGCGGTGCGCAGCTGGCCGAGCTTCTCCATCGCCATGTATTCGCTGGTGCCCGCGAACGACGACGACAACGCCACATAGAACGGATTCGTCAGGATCGCCTCGGCCTTGTCGGGCGGTGCGCTGGTCTCCACCACCTCGTCGAAGGTGCGCTTCATGTCGAGCATCATGGCGTCGAGCCGTCCACCCCGGCTCTCATCGATGCCCTGTACCGGCCGGGGCGTGTTGTCAAGGGAGTCCAGACCCAGTGCCTGCGCGAGCCGGCGTGCCGGGTCGATCGTCAGGACGACGACATTGCGCCCCGATTCCGCCGCGCGCAGCGCCACGGCGGCGGCCGTGGTGGTCTTGCCCACGCCGCCCGCCCCGCAGCAGACGACGGTTCGGATGCCCAGATCGCTCACCAGCGCGCCCAGATCGAGCACCGGGTACGGCTCGCCACCGCTCACTCGAAACCGCCCTTTCGCAGCGCGTCGACCAGGTCGTGCACCGAGGCGGGCGTCACGCCCTCGCTGAGATACGGCAGCCGGAAGATCGGTCGTCCGCTCGCCTTCAGCGTGGCCTCCTGTCGTCGCTGCAGAGCGATACGTTCGGAATGCGCGGCCGCGTCTGCCACCAGGCCCTGTGCCACCCGTCCGGGATCGGGCACTCCGGCGGTGACCAGGCTCGCCTCGACCTCGGCGACATCGACCCTGCCGGCCCCTACTGATCGCAGGTCGGCAAGGGTCAGCACCGGCTCGCGTAATTGATTCACGACGATGCCCCCGAGCATGAGGTCGATCGTGGTCAGCTCATGCAATGCCTCGAGGGTTTCCGCGACCGGCATCTCTTCGGGCAGGCTCACCAGATGCACCGCGGTCTCGGGCGAACGCAGCAACTGCATCACCGAGGCGGCCTGGTTGTGCACCGGGCCGACCTTGGCCAGGCCTGAGACCTCTGCGTTGACGTTGAGGAACCTGCTCACCCTGCCGGTGGGCGGCGCATCGAGAACCACAGTGTCGTAATGCTTCTCGCCGTACTCACCCATGCGTCCCACGGCTTCGTAGATCTTGCCCGTGAGCAGCACGTCGCGCAGGCCGGGCGCGATGGACGCGGCGAAATCGACGGCACCGGCCTTGTCGATGATGCGCCCGGCCAGGCCGAGCCGGTAATAGCGCTCGAGGTACTCCTGCAGGGCGGCGCGCGGATCGATGGCCACTGCCCAGAGCGTGCCGCCGCCGGGAAAGTGCCGGACCTGCGCTTCCGTGTAACCGAGCGGATCGATGTCGAGCACTCGTTCGATGCCGTTGCGCTGTTCGACCTCCGCGAGCAGCACCCTGCGCCCACCGGCTGCCAGGGCCAGGGCCAGGGCGGTCGCCACCGTGGTCTTGCCCGTGCCGCCCTTGCCCGTCACGATGTGCAGCCGCACGTCGGGGAAGGCGGGTTGCTTGCTCGGCACGAGACCCAGGCTAGTGGGCGGGCTCGATATGGGGTTCGCGTCCTGAGGGACACGATGAACGCTGCCGACAACGCCGTCAGGCGCCCGATCCCGGACGCGACATGAGCCCGGCTCTCGGCGTTGCGTCCGGCGGGGAAGGCGTAGCCCTTGGAGGACGGTGAAGTCGTGCGGGACTTTCTACTGCGATTTTCAACTCAAGACGCTTGACCCGGTGCCGACCGCGGCGGATACACCGCGCACGGCAGCACGCAACGACCTCAACCTCGGTTCCGGGGCTCAACAGCGTGTCAATCGCGGCGGATACACCACGCACGGCACCACGCAACGACCCCAACCCCCGTTTCGGGGCTCAACCGGGTGCCAACCGCGGCAACTTCACCGCGAACGGCACCATCGAGCGACTCCGGACGGTGCGGGGTCGCAGTCTGACTTCTGCAGGGCTGTGACGGGTCGGGTTTCTGGACGCTATGGCGATGCCCCGCCGGACGGGGCATTGCCATAGCGCAGGAAAGCCCCCTGGCCTGCGACTATCGAAACCACCCTTTGCGGAAGGCCCGGACAGGCCGGCGCTTCCCATCTCCGGCTCGATCCACCTATCGCCCGGCTCTACTCCTCCGGCCCTGGGCGCCCGCGCGTCGCTGAACTGTCCACCTGTTACCTGGCCTGCCGGCCGCCGACGGGCTACCCGTCTGTCGCCGGGTCATCTGGGCAGAGGCTAGAGCGCCTTGACCCAGCCCCTACCCCCGCCGAACCTGCCTCGCGACACTCCACCACAGAGCTCGACACCCACATCAGACGACTGACCGAACGGCATTGCCTTTAGGGTGGCGACATGACCACCTGGGAGTACGCGACCGTGCCGCTCATCGTCCACGCGACAAAGCAGATCCTCGACCAGTGGGGCTCCGACGGGTGGGAGCTTGTGCAGGTGGTTCCCGGGCCCGACGGCAATGGCTTGGTTGCCTATCTGAAGCGGCCCAAGGGCTGATCAGCGATGGGACGCGTCGCCGACCGGCTGGCCAGTCTCGGCCTGCAATTGCCTCCTGTGCCGACTCCGGCAGGCTCGTATGTTCCAGCCGTGCGCACAGGCTCGTACATCTTCACGGCGGGGCAGGTGCCCCTGCGCGACGGGCGCCCGACGATCACCGGCAAGGTGGGCGCCGACGTGAGCCCGGAGGAGGCGCAACAGGCCGCGCGGCTCTGCGCTCTCAACGCCCTAGCCGCAGTTGACTCCGTGGTCGACCTCGACACCGTTGTTCAGGTCGTCAAGGTGGTGGGGTTCGTGGCCAGCGACCCCTCGTTCTCCGGGCAGCCCGGTGTAGTCAACGGTGCCAGCGACCTCCTTGCCGAGGTCTTCGGCCAGGCCGGTCGGCATGCTCGCAGCGCTGTCGGGGTCTCGGTGCTTCCGCTCGATGTGCCGGTCGAGGTCGAACTGATCGTCGAGGTTGCCAACCCCACCTACGCGTAGCCGCGGACCCTCAACAGTGGTTGGCGGCCAGCAGGCTGAGCCCGCAGAGACCGGCGTTCGTCTGATTAAAGTCGGATACTCAGCCCATTCTCGGTACTCAGGCAATCGCGACCCCAGTAGCGCATTCGCGGCATCGCCTGCGTCAAAAATTCCCTCTGCAGATAGTTATCAAGTCGTCACCGTGAGATAGGTCTCGGTATTAGACCGGCGATCCCGGATCTGGCAGGGTGTGTCCGCATCACTGTGCAATGTGAGGCTCTTCACATGCCCGGGTGCGCCTCGACGTGCGCATGTGCGCCTGTAAGCGAGCATGCGCGCGGCTCGGCGCGTGCGACTTGTGTCATCGACGACGAAAGGGGCCCGTAGTGCCTGGACAACAAAGTAGTTGTGGGGAGGGTCGATGAAACCCTCATCGTTGCGGGGCAAGTCCCCACGCCGTCGAGCCGCCATGGTTGCGGTGGCCGCGCTGGCGACCTCATTGACGGCCGCCTGCTCGAGCAGTAGCGCAGGCACCCCCGTCATCAACGTGTACGGCGGTACCTCGGCCGTCGGGTTCGACAAGATCATCGCCAACTGCAACAAGGCGGCCAACGGCAAGTACCAGATCGTCGGCAACCTGCTGCCGAGCCAGGCGGACGGCCAGCGCGAGCAGATGGTGCGCCGACTCGCCGCCGGCGACTCCTCGATGGACCTGCTGGGTATGGACGTCACGTGGACGGCGGAGTTCGCCACCGCGGGGTGGATCCGTGAACTCACCCCGACCCAGAAGGCCGAGGCGAACAAAGACACCTTGCAGCCCACGATCGACACCGCCACCTGGAAGGACAAGCAGTACGGCATTCCCAAGCACACCAACGTGCAGATCCTCTGGTACCGCAAAGACCTGGTGCCCAACCCGCCGAAGACGTGGGACGAGATGATCGCCATGTCCGAGAAGCTCAAGAGCGAGGGCAAGCCGTACCAGATTGGTCTGACCGCAGCTCAGTACGAGGGCTACGTCGTGAACGTCAACACGCTCATCAACGGCTTCGGCGGCTCGCTGGTCAACTCGGATTCCACGAAGGCCACGGCGACGGATGGCGATGGCACGATCAAGGCCTTGACCCTGCTCCACAAGCTGGCGACCGACGGCCTGACCAGTCCGTCACTGTCGAACGACACCGAGACCGAGATCTTCGGTGAACTGCAGAACGACAAGTCGGCGTTCTCACTCAACTGGCCCTACGTGCTGTCGGCGATGAACACCGCCAGCCCCGAGATGGCCAAGAAGCTCGGCTTCACGACCTACCCGTCCTTCAGCCCGGGCAAGCCGGTTCAGGTGACGCTCGGTGGCATGAACTACGCGATCAGCAAGTTCAGCAAGTACCCGGAGCAGTCGTTCGAGGCGGCGATGTGCCTGCGTAGCCCGGAGAGCCAGCTGATGGACGCCATCAACGCCGGCGACCCGCCGGTCAACGAGACCATCTTCAAGGAACCTGATTTCAAGAAGGTCTACCCGATGGGTGACGTGATGCTCGAGGAGCTGAAGACAGCCAAGCCGCGGCCGATCTCGCCGCTCTACCAGAACATCTCCACCATTGTGTCGACCACGCTGTCGCCGCCGAGCGCGATCAACCCCGAAGCGTCGGCCAAGGAGCTGAACGACAATATCCAGCAGGCCATCGACGGTAAGGGGATCTTGCCATGAGCCAGGCCACAGCCAATCAAGACTTGGCATCCGAGCACACCGCCATCGCGGCCAAGCGATTCAGCGAGGGCAAGCGCGCTGAGCGCAACCTCGGCGTGATGCTCTGCCTGCCGGCCATCATCATCATGCTGGCCGTGACTGCCTACCCGATCATCTACGCCTTCTGGCTCTCGCTGAACCGGGCCGACATGCGTACGCCTGACCAGAACGCGTTTATCGGCTTCGGAAACTACGTCACCGTGCTGTCGTCGCCGCTGTGGTGGCAGGCCTTCTGGGTGACCACGGTGATGACCGTCTTCGGTGTCATCTTCGAGCTCATCTTCGGCATGGCGCTGGCGATCATCATGCACCGCACGATCGTCGGCCGCGGCCTCGTGCGCACCTCCGCACTGGTGCCGTATGCGATCGTCACCGTGGTGGCCGCGTTCTCCTGGCGCTTCGCCTGGACCCAGGGCCTGGGCTACCTCGCCGGACCCGACCGGGCGCCGCTCACCGAGTACGTGCCGTCGGTGGCCATCATCATCCTCGCTGAGGTCTGGAAGACGGTGCCGTTCATGGCACTGCTGCTGATGGCCGGTCTGGCACTCGTGCCCGAAGACCTGCTCAAGGCGGCCAGCCTCGACGGTGCCACCGCGATCCAGCGGTTCTGGATGATCACGGTGCCGCTGATCAAGCCGTCCATTCTCGTTGCCGTGCTGTTCCGTACGCTCGACGCCTTCCGGATCTTCGACAACATCTACGTGTTGACCAACGGTGCCAACAAGACTGCATCGGTCTCGATCCTCGGCTACGACAACCTGATCAAGGGTTTGAACCTGGGCATCGGCTCCACCATCGCCGTGCTCATCTTCGTCACTATCGCGATCGTCGCGTTTATCTTCATCAAACTCTTCGGTGCTGCCGCGCCGGGTAACAACTAGGTCGGGAGGGTAGCCACAATGCAGACCGAAACTCCGCGCCAGAAGGCGACCTGGTGGGTCATCAACATCCTGGTGCTCCTGTACGCCTTCATTCCGGTGTTCTGGATCATCTCGCTGTCGTTGAAGAGCGATGCCACCCTGAACGACGGCAAGTACTTCCCGGTGAGCCCGAGCTTCGCCAACTACTCGAAGATCTTCTCCAACTCCGACTTCAGCCACGCGCTCATCAACTCGATCGGCATCTGCCTGATCGCCACGGTGATCGCTCTGCTGTTCGGCACCATGGCCGCCTACGCCATCGCCCGGCTCGACTTCCCGGGCAAGCAGGCCATCGTCGGGATGTCGCTGTTGATCTCGATGTTCCCCCAGATCGCCCTGGTCACACCGCTGTTCAAGATCGAGACCACGATCCACATCTTCGACACCTGGCTCGGCCTGATCATTCCCTACGTCACCTTCGCCCTGCCGCTGGCCATCTACACGCTGTCGTCCTTCTTCCGCGAGATCCCCTGGGAACTGGAGAAGGCCGCCAAGATGGACGGTGCCACGCCCTTCCAGGCGTTCCGGCTGGTCATCACCCCGCTGGCCATGCCGGGCGTCTTCACCACGGCGATCCTGGTGTTCATCGCCTGCTGGAACGACTTCCTGTTCGCGTTGTCGCTCACCTCGACCTCACGGTCGCGAACTGTTCCGGCAGCTATGTCCTACCTCCAGGGTGCAACCACCTTCCAGCAGCCGACGGGCCCGATTGCGGCGGCCGCTGTGATCATCACCATCCCAATCGTCATCTTCGTGCTGTTCTTCCAGCGCCGGATCGTTGCCGGCCTCACCAATGGTGCCGTCAAGGGCTGAGCCCGGCTGCAATTCGCAAAGAAGGAGCTGAACAAATGGCTGAGATCAATCTCGAGAACATCGTCAAGCGCTACCCCGACGGTGCCCTGGCGGTCGACAACTTCAACATGAACATCGCGGATGGTGAATTCATCATCCTGGTCGGCCCGTCGGGTTGCGGAAAGTCCACCACGCTCAACATGGTGGCCGGTCTGGAAGACATCACGGCGGGCAAGCTCATCATCGACGGCAAGGTCGTCAACGATGTGGCGCCCAAAGACCGCGACATCGCCATGGTGTTCCAGTCGTACGCGCTGTACCCGCACATGACGGTGGGTGAGAACATGGGCTTCCCGCTCAAGCTCGCCGGCGTCAACAAGACGGAGATCGACAAGAAGGTCAAGGAAGCGGCCCAGATGCTGGAGCTCACCCAGCACCTGGAGCGCAAGCCGTCGAACCTCTCCGGTGGTCAGCGGCAGCGTGTCGCGATGGGCCGGGCGATCGTCCGTTCGCCCAAGGCCTTCCTCATGGACGAGCCGCTGTCGAACCTCGACGCCAAGCTGCGTGTGCAGATGCGCACCCAGGTGGCCCGCATCCAGAAGACCCTCGGCACGACGACGCTGTACGTCACGCACGACCAGACCGAGGCCATGACCCTCGGCGACCGGGTGGTCGTCATGAAGAGCGGCATCATCCAGCAGGCCGGTTCGCCGACCCACCTGTACGAGAACCCGGTCAACCTGTTCGTGGCCGGCTTCATCGGCAGCCCGTCGATGAACTTCCTGCCGGGCCGGCTCGGCAACGGCACCGTCACCACGTCACTGGGTGAGGCGCCGCTGACCGACCGGATGCGCCAGGACCTCGACCGGGCGGGCAGCACCGGCGACGTCATCGTCGGTATTCGTCCAGAGCACTTCGAGGACGCGGCCCTCGTTGGCGACAAGCCGGGCGGCCGGTTCCGCACCACGGTCGACATCGTCGAGGCCATGGGCTCCGACGTGTACGCCTACTTCACCGTTCGCGGCGAGGGTGCGCACTCGGCCCAGCTCGACGAGTTGGCCAAGGACGCGGGCAACGACCTGCACGCCGATGGCACGGCCCTCACCGCGCGGCTCGACGCGTCGTCGAGGGTGCACATGGGTGACAATGCCGAACTCTGGTACGACACGTCGAAGATCTCGATCTTCGACGCCTCCACCGGCCTCAACCTGAGCGCCGACACCATCGATGCGGGCGTTCCTCTGGCCAAGTAAGTCAGAACAGCAGGAGGAATCCGAAAGGGGCGATGCTTTCGAGCATCGCCCCTTTCGGTCTGCCGGCCAAGAACGTGCCGGCAAAGTTCGGGTCGTCAGGCCGAGGGTTCGTCCTGCTCGGGATGGCGCAACACCAGCGCCCGCAGATCGGAGTGGAGCATGTCTTTCACGTTGCCCGACAAGAGGTCGGGGGCGTGCTTGCGCCGGTGCTTGTCGCGCAGCACCTCGATGACCTCGGTGTTCCAGATGTGCTCGAGGAAGGTGCGATAGCGGTCGCCGGCGATACGCATATAGACATCTCCGTCGGTCTCGTCCTTGCCGCGTAAGCCGCCCGCGTCGATCATGTCGAGAACCGGCTGAAACTCCTCGTCGTACCAGCGACTGGCAGCCGTGGCGCGTTCCATCACCTTGCCCTCGCGAAACATCGTGCGGGCAGCCCAGGCCTCGACCATCTCCGCCAGGAAGGGGTATTTCTCGGCGTCGGTGAGCACGACGTTGGTGCGCCTGGACTTGCGCAACGGCACCCGCTGCAGCATCGCCCGGCGCAGTTCCTTGGGTGTCAGGTCGGCGCGGGAATGCACATCGGTGGGCTCGGCCAGGGTCACCACTCGGGTGACCTCGGCGTCGATCACGGGAATGTCGAGGGCGCGGCTCACCGAGACTCGGTGATGACCGTCGCGCACGAAGTACATGTCGCCCACCTGGTACACGTCGATGGGCGGGATGGACTCGCCCTTGCGCAATGCCAGGGCCAGGCGCTCCCAGCGTGCCCGGCTGCGGCCGGAGGTGGGGCGGAACTTGGGGTCGAAGTCGCGCACCTTGTCGACTGAGCCCACCACGTTGGCCACCGGGATCTCGCGCAGGCCGAGATACTGCTCGCTCACCCTGCCGAGCGCCTGGACGACCTCGTCGAAAGGCAGCGAGCGAGAGCTGTCCGCACCTGCGCCGCGAGCCTTGGCGGCCACGTTGGAGAACATCTGCTGACGGCGGGCCCGAAGGAAGTCGGCCTCGGCGTCGGCTCGCGGGGAGCCACTGTCGCGAGGGGGCATGGTGCTCCTTAGGAGGATCGGCTGGACAGGCCGGCGGGCTCGAGGTCCAGCACGCGGAACGGGATGATGTTGCGGATGGTGGTGGAACCCACGATCCGGTCGGGCATCGTGCGTCCGTGCGGGTGGATGTGGCCGTGCAGCTGAAGACGAGGTTGCATCGTCTCGAGCACGGTGTGCAGGGCATCGATGCCCACATGGGGTCGGTCCTCGTCGTCACCCACCCCGCGCGGTGGTGCGTGGGTGAGGAGCAGGTCGACCTGGCCTGGGGATTTGCGGGCGAGCTTCCTGGTCTTGCGGAGCAACGCTGCCGCTCGCCGGTGGTACTCCTGTTGAGTGTACTGGTGCGGGCCGGGGCGGTAGCGCACGCAGCCTCCGAGCCCGGCCACTCGGAGGCCGGCGACATCGAGAACCTCGACGTCGAGATTGATCGCGCCGTGCGGCCGTGGGGAGTCGACCAGTACGCCGCTGTGAAACCAGGCGCCCGAGCGTGACTGCTTGCCCGCAGTGATGGCTGGGTCGTGGTTTCCGGGCACGAAGACCATGGGCGAGTCGGTGCTCGAGGCGATCAGCTCGAGGTAACTCCACGGCAAGTCGCCGCAGGCGACCACGAGGTCGGGTTCGTACGCCCTGATGCGCGCAGGTGTGAGGTTGTAGGCCACCTCGTCGGCGACGGCAAGAATGCGTACCACCTGCCGAGCCTATTGCGCCTCGTGCTCAGTTGTGCCGCGAAGTGCAACCGGACCAGCCCGGCAGCCGCCTTGGTGGACTCAGCTGCCCTGATGCGGAATCGGAGGCAACTGATCGACCTGCTTGTCGAGATCGTGCTGGGCGGCATTGTCGAGCAGCATGTCGGAGAAGGTCAGCGACGCCAGCCGCATGGCGAGGGCCGCCGTTTCGGGCTCGATTCCCTCGATGGCGGAGATCTCGTGATGCATCCGCTCGGCCACCCCGTTCGCTGCCCTGCTGGCCAGTAACACGACGCGGAAGATCGCCTGGAGGTCGACCCCCAGACCGAGCAGGGCGCCGGCCACCCCCAGGGCGGCAGAACTGGCGACCAACTCTCCGTCCTCGACGTGCACGACCCCGGCATCGACGAGCTCGCGGATGGCCTGAGGGTTCTCCGTCCGGAGGGCTTCGATGCTGAGATCGCCCAGGGGCACCCGCAGCCGCACCCCGCCGGGAGCGCTCTCTTCGTTCAGTCGGGCAAGTTCGGCCTCGGCCGCCCCGCGCGAGACCAGGTCTTCGATCACTTTGAGCGACAGACCACGGCTATGCAGCGATCTGACGAGGCGAAGCCGGGCGACGTGCTCCCACCCGTAGACGAGTCGCCGGCCGTTGCGCCGAGCCGGGGGCAGCAGCCGACGTTGTTGATAGGCCCGCACGTTGCGCGCTGTCATTCCTGCCAGCTCGGCGACATCATCGATCATGAGCTCGACGTCGGCGCCGTCCAGCGCGCCCTCGAGACTCAGGGCCAACGCCGATCGGTTGTGCTCGGCTGGGCGTAGGTCTACCTCAAGGCCCTCATGGACGACCTGCTGAGTCACAGTCACCTCCCTTGTCGCCAGACTGTAGGCGGTATGCCCTAGTTATGGGGTAATTATTCTGGGCGACTCACCAACTAGGTATTGTGTCGCGATCCGAGGGGTGAGAAAAGCAGCCAATGGGATGGGATGTGTCGCACCCGGTGCCGCGACTGGTCTGGATCGGGTGAGCCGGCGGAATCGGCGGCCCAAAGGGCGCGCCGGCGCGCCCAAAGTAGGGTGGCGATTGTGGACAGGAGTACGCGTTGGCCGGTCGACCCTGCCGCTGAATCGGTGGCCCGGCAATGGTGGGCGTTGCCTGAGCCTCGTCCGGTGGTGGCGGCGCGGGAGGCTGCGACGGTCGTCCCTGTTCGGGACGGATCATCCGGCATCGAGGTCTTCATGCTCCGGCGAGCGGCCAGCATGGCGTTTGCGCCCGGCGCCTTGGTGTTTCCCGGTGGCGGGCGCGATCCCCAGGACGGCGACATCCAGATGACCGCTGTGCGAGAGCTGTTCGAGGAGAGCGGCCTGCTGCTCGCGGTCGATTCAGACGGCGTCTGGGCGCAGCCCGATGCCGCGGACTGGGAGGCGCAGCGGGTCGCAGTACAGGCTCATGACGTGACGTTCTCCTCCGTTCTGGCCGAGCACGGGTTGCGGATCAGATGGGACGCGCTGACGCCTTGGGGTCGCTGGGTGACGCCGCGGTTCTTGCGGCATCGTTACGACACGTGGTTCTTCGTGGCCGAGGTGCCCGAGGGGCAGGAGCCACGGCACGTGGGTGGAGAGGCGATCATGTCGCACTGGGTGGCCGCGCGTGACCTCGCAGGAGGTGGACCAGGACTCATGCAGCCGACGGTCTCGGTACTGCGCGACCTGGCCGCCGTCGACCGGGTGGCCGACCTGGCCGCCCCACCAGACTCGGAGCCGCTGCTCTACGAGCTGATCGAGGCGGACGGTGGGCTCTACTTGGAATTGGAGGGCCGATGAGATCACCCCGCGGCCTGGGTCATGAACGGCTGGCCGAGGGTGTATCGCCGGTAGCGAAGGCCGGCACTGGGCCGGGCTTCGTGACTGGATCGGGCCTCGTGACTGGGCCGGGCTTCGTGACTGCGGACAGCTTGGTGGACGCGGCCAGCCTCGTGAAGGGCCCTGCCTCGTGAGCGGGCCGGCGCTGGGCGAGCCTGTTGGCTGGGCAGGTGGCGTGCTCGGCCCCGGGACGGTGTGCGTGCTCGCGCCCAATCCTGGCCTGATGACCTTGGACGGCACCAACACCTGGGTGCTCAGCGGCGAGGGCACGGCCGTGGTGATCGACCCCGGCCCGCTGGACGAAGGACACCTGGCCAGATGCCGCGAGGCCGTCGAGGACGCCGGAGCCCGGATAACCCAAGTGTGGTTGACCCACGGCCACAGTGACCACAGCGAAGGCGCCGCGAGGTTCGCCGAGTTGGCCGGCGGGGTGCCGGTTCGGGCTCTCGACCCGGCGCACCGGTTGGGTGAGGAGGGCCTGGCGGCGGGCGATCGCTGCATGCTGGGCGACCGTGAACTGGTAGTGGTGGGCACGCCGGGACACACCCATGACTCGCTGTCGTTCGTGCTCGACGACGGCCATCAACGAGATCTGCTCACCGGCGACACCGTGCTCGGACGCGGCACCACTGTCGTCGCGCACCCTGATGGGGCTCTCGGCCCCTACCTCGACTCGTTGCGGCGGCTGCGTGACCTTGCCGAGGTAGCGCAGGCCTGCCGGGTACTGCCTGGTCATGGGCCGGTGCTCGACGACGCGCTGGCCGTCGTCGAGCACTATCTGAGGCATCGTCAACAGCGGTTGGACGCGGTGCGAGCGGCCGTGGCTGCCGGGGAACGCAGTGTCGATGAGGTGGTCGCTCGCGTGTATGCCGACGTCGACCGAATGCTCTGGCCCGCAGCTCGGCTAAGTGTGGCGGCCCAGTTGGAGTATCTGGGAGTGCGGTAGCGCGGAGGTTCAGCGCGCCCGGCGGCTGAGCCGTTCGACGTCGAGCAGGCAGACGGCCCGGGCTTCCAGGCGGATCCAGCCCCGGGTGGCGAAGTCGGCGAGAGCCTTGTTCACCGTCTCGCGCGAGGCGCCCACGAGCTGGGCGAGTTCCTCCTGCGTGAGGTCGTGGGTGACCAGCACCCCGGCCTCGGTCTGCCGGCCGAATCGCCGTGAAAGCTCGAGCAGCGCCTTGGCCACCCGGCCGGGCACGTCGGAGAACACCATGTCGGCGAGGGTGTCGTTGGTGCGTCGCAAGCGTCGGGCCAGAGCCTGCAGCAGGTGCTTGGCCACTTCGGGGCGGGTGGCCAGCACGGCCTCCAGGTCGCTGTGGCCAAGTCCGAGCAAGCGGGTGTCTGACACGGCCGTGGCAGTGAGGCTGCGCGGGCCTGGATCGAAGAGCGACAACTCGCCCAACATCTCGCCCGGACCTAGTACGGTCACGAGGTTCTCGCGTCCGTCTGGAGAGGTACGTCCTAATTTGATCTTGCCGGCGACCACCACGTAGAGCCGGTCGCCCGATTCGCCTTCGTTGAAGAGCACGCGACCGCGAGGCACGTCGACCGGCGACATGGACTCGATGAGGGTTGAGGCCGTCTCCGCATCCAACCCGACGAAGAGAGGCGCCTCGCGTACGACATCGTTGTCCACGTACTTTCCTCCTGCTGAGACCGACACATTGCGGGGGCAGTTTGCACCCCCCGCGGGCTGGCGCGCCACTCCTGGTCTCGCGGTGCGGAAGCCGGGACCTGGTCTGCAGGCGTCGTACCGGGGGTTTGGCGCTCTCCGGAGCGCCCAGTGAGCATTTCAGCGGATTCGTCACCGGCGCGGGGGAGTGCCGCGTTGGGCCGGTCGGGATGGCCGAGATTGCTGGTTCTCTCGCCCGCGCGGGGAGTGTCATGCCCTGATTGCACTCGTGGTACTCCCTCGATTGCACGCGAAGTAGTCATGGTCCTTTCGCTTCGCGCGGGGTAGCTCCCCGGCCGTGACGAGCTTGGGCTTGCTGAGGTCCTTTCGCCTCGTGCCGGGGGAGTGCCCTCGTGACCGGTGGGGCGATCACCCCGGTTGCGGTCCTTCGCTTCGGGCGGGGGAGTGCCCTCGGCTCTGAGTGAGTCGCTACGCTCGTGCGGTGCCCGCGTCTCGTCGTAGGAGCCCGGCTGGAACCGCCCCCGCTGCTGCCTCGCCGGTCGAGCAGTCGTCCCCTCGGCTGCCGGCTCGCGCAGGCGAACCCCCCAGCAGGACGGCCTTGGTCAGGCGGGCCCGCCAGATCTACCGCTTGCTCGGTGAGCGCTACCCCGATGCCCATTGCGAGCTCGACTTCGGATCGCCGTGGCAGCTCCTGGTGGCTACGGTGCTCTCGGCGCAGACCACCGACGTGCGCGTCAACGAGGTCACGCCGGCCTTGTTCGCGCGCTATCGCGATCCGGCGGCGCTCGCGGGAGCAGATCCGAGCGAGGTCGAGCAACTCATTCGGCCGACCGGCTTCTTTCGGGCCAAGACCCGCTCGATCATCGGAATGGCCGTGGCGGTCGTGGAGCGCTTCGACGGGGTCGTACCTGGCACGCTGGATGAGCTCGTGACGTTGCCCGGCGTAGGTCGCAAGACGGCCAACGTGGTGCTCGGAGATGCTTTCGGAGTTCCCGGCATCACGGTCGACACCCACTTCGGGCGATTGGCCCGACGCTTCGGCTGGACGGAGTCCGACGATCCGGTCGAGGTCGAACGCAACGTGGGTGCCTTGTTTCCCAAGAAGGACTGGACGCTGCTTTCCCACCGACTGATCTGGCACGGTCGACGTACCTGCCACGCGCGAAATCCCGCCTGCGGCGCCTGTTCGATCGCGAGGCTGTGCCCGTCGTACGGCATCGGCGAGGTGGATCCGAAAAAGGCGACCAAGCTGTTGCGCTACGAGTTCGATCCACGCCGGGTGCCCGCCGCCGACCAGGGGTTGTCGACGACCGCGCCTGCCTCATGAGCGAGCCTGGCAATGCGTTGGAGTTGCCCGACTGGGCGGGTAGGTTTCGGGCGCTGGTGGGATCAGTGCAGGCGAACGACCTGTCGCATTTCCTGCCTGCCGGCGGTGAGCGTGAGGCGGCCGTGCTCATCCTGTTCGGGGCGGGCGTCGATGCCAGCGGTGACGTGGTGCTCGTGGAGCGGTCGTCGACGTTGCGGGCGCACGCGGGGCAGGTCGCGTTTCCCGGCGGTTCGATCGAGCCAGGAGAAACGGTCGTCGAGGCCGCGCTGCGGGAGGCCTGGGAGGAGACCGGACTCGATCAGCGCACTGTGGAGGTGTGGGGTGAGCTGCCGCCCGTGCAACTGCCGGTGACGAACTTCGCCGTGCACCCCGTGCTGGGGTGGTGGCGCGAGCCGCACGAGCTCACCAGGCTCGACCCCATCGAGACCTACCGGGTCGTGCGTGTTCCGTTGGCGGAGCTGGTGAGGCCTGCAAACCGGTTCTCGACGCAGTTGCGGACAGGCAGGCGCGGCCCGGGTTTCAGCGCCTGTGGGCTCTTCATCTGGGGCTTCACCGCGGGGCTGCTCGCACGGCTTCTCGACCTGACCGGGCTGGCCGAGCCGTGGGATGCCGACCAGCTGCGTGAGGTGCCACCCGAGCAGTTGCTCCGTTGACCGGCTTCGATGTCGCGCTCTGCTCCACCCCGGGCGCGGGCGGGTGTGTTGACCGGATAGCCCTTCGATATGCCGCTCTACGACCCAAGCCAACTGCGGCGTTCATACTTCGTCAGCGATAAGGGCAGCGATTCAGAGGTCAGCGCAGCGAACTCAACCATTCCAGGAGAGCCTGGTTGAACGCTTCGGGAGATTCCTCTGCGAGAAAGTGCCCGCCTTCGATCGGACGCCAGCTATAGCCGGCGTCGACGTGCCGGGCGGATCGTCGAGCCTGCTTGGGCGGAACCTGCGGATCGGAGCTGCCGTGCAGTTGCAACACGGGCACCGTGACGGCCGGGCGCAGAGCGGCGGCGATGTTGCGACCGTCCTGGCGGAAGCGAGAGCGGAACGCCCACCGGTAGTACTCGAGTGAGCAATGGGCCACGGAGGGAATGCGCATGGCGTCGCGATATCGGGCCAGGCTCGTGTCGTCGGGCCAGCCAGAGGTGGCAGACCCCGTCCGCAGTACGTCGGTGACGACGGAGCCCCCGATGAGCCGCCGCTCAGGCGCAAAGGGCAGCTGAAACGAGGCCAAGCGAGCGATGCGTCTGGCTTTGGTTGGCGGAAGCAGGCCTCTCAGGGTCTCGGCCGGATGCGCTGTACCGACGGCGACCAGGCCGCGAATTGTGCGCGGATGCAGGTTGGGCATGGCCCAGGCGATCCAGCCACCCCAGGAGTGGCCGACCAGCACCGCATCCTGGATGCCGAGGCTGCGGATCACTCCGTCGACATCGGCGGCCTGGGTGAACGTGTCATAGCCGCGCGGTGGTTTGTCGCTGCCGCCATAACCGCGCAGGTCGATGGCCACCGCCCGATAACCGGCGGCTTGTAGCGCGCTCAACTGGGCGCGCCACGCCCACCAGAACTGCGGAAACCCATGCAGCAGGACGACGGTCAGCTCCCGGGCGAGTGGGTCGGTGTCGACAACGTGAAACCGGGCGCCGTTGGCAGCGATATAGCGGTGCTGCCACGGGCCCGGAATCTCGACGATTGCTGCCGCGTCGGGGGCGGGGCTCACCCCTCGTGCAGGGCGGCGGCCTTGACCTGTTCGAACGTTTCCTTGGTGGTGTCGATGGTCTGCTGCGGAGGCTTGACCTTGCCGATCATGCTCTTGCCGACGAGCGCCATGATGCCGGCGAAGACGAAGAGGGCGACCGTGACGATAACGAAGGCCAGCCAGGTGGCGAGGCCGACGGCCACCAGGATGAAGGCGACCGTCATGCACGCGATGATGAAGCCGACGAAGGCGAAAACCGCAGCCCCCACAAACAGGCCGGCGCCGATGCCGCCCTTGGTGGCGCTCTGCTTGAGTTCTGCCTTGGCCAGCGAGACCTCGGCGCGGATGAGGCCCGAGAGCTCGGTGTTGACGTCGGCGACGAGCTGGCCGATAGTGCGGTCGTCGTGGGGGCGCAAGTCGATGGGGGAATTCGTTGTTGTTGCCACGGTGATCTCCAAGTTCTTCCGCCTCGGGCCGCGAAGGCCAGTTCGAGATTTGACTATATGGCTGCGCGGGTGAGCCTGCCCAGTGGCAGCGATGCCCAGGCAAGACTGTTCCACCGAGTTGTTATCAACCTGGTTCGTTCGCGGGGCGGCGGCTCGTCATCACGGGTGTACGGGAGCGGAAGCTGGACGCCATTTCGGATCGCGACCCGTCCACGCCACGAGCTGTTCATACGGCCCGGCGTCGGGGCCGACGTGCACCACCGGGCCGAAGGGGATGTCTCCGCCACGCGGCTCGGCGGGCACCTTGGCCTGGTAGGCAGGCAACGCCACTTCGGCGAGAGCCGGGTCGAGCCGGCCTACCTGACCGGTCGCCTCAGCCAGATCCCAGGCGTGGACGGTGAGCTCACCGACGTAGGAGGCCAGGGCTGAGGCCCCGGACACGTTGCCCCAGGGCACGCTCACATCAAGCGACAGGCACGCGTCGTCGGCGATCACGGCTTCGGTGGTGCGCCGACCGGCTGCCCAGTCGGAGAGCCAATCGGTGGACTCGACCTCTCGCGGCACGGACCAGAATGGCTGCCCGCCCAGCACGACTCCGATCCGGCGGACCACGGCCTGCAGATGGCCGATCAACTGGGCGACGTCGTATTCCGTGCACGGGGGTGGGCAGCGAGGCCTGGCCAGTGGTGGTGCCGGCGATGAGCGTCTCGACCTGGTCGAGCGCCAGCGCGAGTGGTGGGCGGGGGTCAAACGTGGTGTGCGACATGGAAACTCCTCCATAGGTCGATGGACGGCGTCAGCCGTGGCGGCGAGCGCTTCGTCGTCAGGGTTGATCGAGGTACCAGTCCACCAGGATTAACCTGACACCTTCCGTCAGGTATCGGGAGATCATGCACAGAAAGACGGGCCGGATAGACCAGGAGGGGGCTTGGCGTCAGCGGACGGAGCTCAGCGACGGCGGACGGAGCTCAGCGACAGTTGGGCGGAGCCAGGCGACAGTTGGGCGGAGCCAGGCGACAGTTGGGCGGAGCCGGGCGACAGGTGGGCGGAGCCGGGCGACAGGTGGGCGGAGCCAGGCGAGGGAAGCCGCAGCCTGTCCGGGTCTTCCGCAAAGGGCGGCTTCGAGAGTCGCAGGCCGGGGGGCTTTCCTGCGCTATGGCGATGCCCCGTCCGGTGGGGCATCGCCATAGCGTCAGAAACCGACCCCCTTTCACAGCCCGGCAGACGTCGGACTCGGCCCATCACGATCCGGAGTCGTTGGGTGGTGCCGTGTGCGGTGTATTTGCCGCGGTTGGCACTGGGTTGAGCCCCCGGGACCGGGTCGGGGTCGTTGAGTGCTGCCGTTCGCGGTGTATCCGCCGCGGTTTGCACCAAGTTGAGTGCTGGAGCAGGGGTTGGGGCCGCTGGGTGGTGCCGTCTGCGGCGTATCCCCGCGGGTTGCGTCCGGCAAGGTGGTGTACGGGATCGTGGTGACCGCGTCGCTCTGAATGAGGCGACGGTCACCGTGTGATCCTTCGAGAGAACTCTTCACATCCATCTCGAAAGGAACCCGACGATGACCGTCGCACCCCACGATATCGACCCTTCCCGTTTCCTCGAAGACCACCTTGCGCAAGCGTCTCCGGACCTGCTGCGGGAGATGCTCGGCACGTTCATCAACCAGTTGCTGTCCGCGGACGTCGACCAGGTCTGCGGCGCCGCCTACGGCACGATCAGCGACGGCCGGGTGAACCGTCGCAACGGCTACCGGCACCGCGGTTTCGACACCCGTGCCGGCACCATCGATGTGAAGATCCCGAAGCTGCGGCAGGGCACGTACTTCCCGGAGTGGTTGTTGGAGCGGCGGCGCCGCGCGGAGGCCGCGCTGACCACTGTCGTCGCGACCAGCTACCTCCTCGGCGTCTCGACCCGCCGGATGGACGACCTGGTCAAGACACTCGGGATCACCGGGCTCAGCAAGAGCCAGGTGTCGGAGATGGCGCGGGACCTCGACGAGCAGGTCACCGCGTTCCGCACCCGGCCGCTGGACGCCGGCCCGTACTCGTTCGTCGCCGCCGACGCGCTCACCATGAAGGTCCGCGAGGGCGGCCGGGTCGTGAAGGTGGCGGTGCTGGTCGCCACGGGCGTGAACGCGGACGGCTACCGAGAGATCCTGGGGTTGCAGGTCAACAGCACCGAGGACGGCGCCGGATGGCTCACGTTCTGGCGCGACCTCGTCGCCCGCGGCCTGACTGGCGTCAAGCTCGTCACGTCCGACGCGCACGCGGGTCTTGTCGCCGCGGTTGGCGCGACCGTCGCCGGCAGCTGGCAGCGATGCCGGACCCATTACGCCGCGAATCTCATGAGCGTGACCCCGAAGAGCTCCTGGCCGTGGGTGAAGACGCTGCTCGGGACGGTATTCGACCAGCCCGACGCCGACGCGGTGCACGCCCAGTTCGACCGCGTCCTGGACGCGCTTGAGCACAAGCTCCCGAAGTCGTTCGAGCACCTCGAGGCGGCACGCGAGGAGATCCTCGCGTTCACCGCGTTCCCGAAGAGCATCTGGCGGCAAGTCTGGTCGAACAACCCGAACGAGCGACTCAACCGGGAGATCCGCCGCCGCACCGACGTCGTCGGGATCTTCCCCAACCGAGACGCGATCATCCGGCTCGTCGGCGCCGTCCTCGCCGAGCAGCACGACGAATGGGCCGAACAGCGCCGCTACCTCGGCCTCGACGCCCTCGCCGCCGCACGCCGCGTCGGCGAACCCATCGAGGAGGTGATCGAACCCGACCTCCGAGCCCTCACAGCCTGACCACGACACGAAAGATCACACGAACACCGATACACCACATCCCAGGACTTGACCCGACCCAGGCTCGGGCTGGTCATGACGTCATCCTGTCAGCGTCCGAACCCGGTTGAACCTACAGACTCCGGGGAAACTGCAGAGCTCAGATGTGGATCCCGCACTCGTTCTTGTTGGTGCCGGCCCAACGACCAGAGCGGGCGTCTTGGCCCTGGAGCACTTTGGCCGTGCAGGGGGCGCACCCGATGGAGGGGTAGCCCTGCGACAACAGCGGGTTCACCGGGATGTCGTACTTGGCGATGTAGGCGTCGACCTCGGCCTGGGTCCAGGCCGCGATCGGGTTGATCTTGACCAGGGCGTTCTTGCGGTCCCATTCCACGATGGGCGTGGTGGCCCGGCGCGCGGAGTCTTCGCGGCGCAGGCCGCTGGCCCAGGCTTCGTAACCCGACAGGGCCTGCTTCAGCGGCACGACCTTGCGCATCTCGCAGCACGCCACCGGATCCCAGGAGTGCATCTGCTCGCCGAACTCGGCGTCCTGTTCCGGCACGGTGCGCCGCGGCTCCACGTTCACGACGGTGACCGGCAGCCGCTTGACCACCTCGTCACGGGTGGCCAGGGTCTCGGCGAAGTGGTACCCCGTGTCGAGGAAGACCACCTCGACCCCGGGCAGCACCTGACCCACCATGTGCGGCAGCAGGGCCTCGGCCATGGAGCACGCGACCGCGAGCTTGGGGCCGAAATTGTCTGCGGCCCACTCGATCACGTCTTCGGCGCGACCCTCGCGGAATCTGCTGGAGCCCTGCATCGCCAACGCGCGCAACTCTTCGACCGGTCGCTGGCCAAGGGCCGGCGAGCGCCGCAGCTGACCCTGCTGGGGCAGGACAGTGGGTTGCGCTTGCGCAGAAATCGTGGTGTCGATGCTCATGTGAGGGCCTCCTCATCGGCTCGGTGTGCCCACGTCGCGAAACCTTCGCCGTCCTCGCGTTGTTCCACAAAGCGCCGAACGAGACGTTCGACATAGTCCGGCAACTCCGCCTCGGTGATCTTGAGGCCACGCACCGTACGACCGGTCTCGGCCTGCGAGAACCCGGGGCGAGACAGCCCGCCGCCGAGATGTATCTGATAGCCACCCACCGGGTCGCCGTCGGGCCCAGGCACCAGCTGGCCCTTGAGCCCGATGTCAGCAGTCTGGATACGGGCGCAAGAGTTGGGGCAGCCGTTGATGTGCAGCGAGATCGGGGTGGTGAGGTTCACGTCGTCCAGCCGACGCTCCAGCTGCTCGATCGCTACTCCGGCGTGCGCCTTGGTCTCGACGATCGCCAGCTTGCAGTACTCGATGCCCGTGCAGGCCATGGTGGCCCGGCGGAAGACGCTCGGGTTCACCTGCAGCCCGATGGCTTCCAGGCCTTGCGAGACGGCCTCGACCTGATCGCCGGGCACGTCGAGCAGGAGCACCTTCTGGTACGGCGTCAGCCGGACCCGGTGCGATCCCGCCGCCTCCGCGACGTCGGCGAGCGCGGCCAGCTTGGTGCCGCTCACCCGGCCGACGACCGGAGCGGCTCCCACATAGAAGTTGCCGTCCTTCTGCTCATGCACGCCCACGTGATCGCCACTGCGGGTGGGTGTGGCCGGTGCCGGGCCGTCAGGGAGCTCGTAGCCGAGGTACTCGTCCTGGAAGACCTGGCGGAACTTCTCCGGGCCCCAGTCGGCCAGCAAGAACTTCAGCCGGGCCTTGTTGCGCAACCTGCGGTAGCCGTAATCGCGAAACACCGAGGTGACGGCCTGCCACACATCGCCCACCTCGTGCGCCTGCACGAAGGCACCCGTACGGAACGCGAACTTGGCCAGCGTCGACAGCCCGCCGCCCACCCACAGGTCGTAGCCGGGACCGAGCTCGGGGTGCACGACGCCCACGAACGAGATGTCGTTGATCTCGTGCACGACGTCGAGGCTGGGGTGCCCGGTGAGCGCCGTCTTGTACTTGCGCGGCAGGTTGGAGAAGTCGGGGTTGCCGATGAAGCGGCGCTTGATCTCGGCGATCTGCTCGGTGGGGTCGATGATCTCGTCGGCCGCGATGCCGGCCACCGGGCTGCCGAGCACCACCCGCGGGCAGTCGCCGCAGGCCTCGGTGGTGTGCAGGCCGACCTCTTCGAGGCGGCGCCAGATCTCCGGCACGCTCTCGATGTCAATCCAGTGCAGCTGGATGTTCTGCCGGTCGGTGATGTCGGCGGAGTCGCGGGCGAAGTCTTGCGAGATGCCGGCGATCACCCGCAGCTGCTCGGTGGTCAGGGCTCCCCCGTCGACCCGGACGCGGAGCATGAAGTACTTGTCCTCGAGCTCCTCCGGCTCCAGCGTGGCCGTCTTGCCGCCGTCGATGCCGGGCTTGCGCTGGGTGTACAGGCCCATCCAACGGAACCGGCCGCGCAGATCATCGCTCGGGATCGAGTCGAAGCCCTGCCTGGAGTAGGTGTCGATGATGCGCTGGCGCACGTTGAGGGCGTCGTCGGCCTGCTTGAAGACCTCGTTGCCGTTGAGGGGATCCTTACCGTCGACGGCCCACTGGCCGTTCGACTTGGATCGGGTGGGACGCGGCGTGTTCTGCGTCGCGGTCATGAGGGCGCCTCCGCTGGCTGATTCCGGGCTGACTGGCATGGGGCCGACGCCGCCGGAGGGCGCGCGTCAGACGGCGAGAAGACACATCGCGTCGGCATGTACGCGCTGGAGGTCTACGTGACGACGGGTCACGAGACGCAGGGAGATGGCGCACAGCACGTCAGGAGTCTACCGAATCCCACCCACTGCTACCGCCAAGCCTGGCCTTACCAGCTCCCGCCAGATGATATGGGCCGCTCGCGCGTTCGGATCAGCCGTTGCGGGCCATGCTCTGTAAGCGGGCAATGCGCTCGGCCATGGGCGGATGGGTGGCGAAAAGCCGGCTGACACCACCGGCGGTGAAGGGATTGGCGATCATCAGATGGCTGGCATTGACGAGCCGCCGCTCCGGTGGCATAGGCAGCAGCTTCGTCCCACTGTCGAGCTTGCTCAGCGCCGACGCGAGGGCGAGCGGATCGCCGGTGAGGCGCGAACCGTCTTCGTCTGCGTCGTATTCGCGGGTGCGTGAGATGGCCATCTGCACGACGCCCGCCGCGAGCGGGCCCAGCACGCTGATGGCGATGGCGCCGAACACGTTGGGACGGTTGTCGTCTCCGCCCCCGAAGTACATCGCCCCGTAGGCGAGCGCGGTGATCATGGATGAGGCCGAGGCCGCGATCGACGACGTGAGGATGTCGCGGTTGTAGACGTGCATGAGCTCGTGGCCGAGCACGCCGCGCAGCTCGCGCTCGTCGAGCAGGTTGAGGATGCCCTCGGTGCAGCAGACGGCGGCATTCGCCGGGTTGCGCCCGGTGGCGAAGGCGTTGGGCGCGTTGGTGGGCGAGACGTACAGCTTGGGCATGGGCTGGCCGGCCTGTTGCGAGAGCTCGCGCACGATGCGGTACATCGCCGGCTGCTGTTGCTCGGTCACTTCGTAGGCGTGCATGGCGCGCAGCGCGATGGACGCCGAACGCCAGTAGGTGACGCCGTTCATGACGAGTGCGATCAGCAGGCCCACCAGCAGTGCACCGTAGCTACGGCCGAACAGCAGCCAGCTGACGAGCATCACGATGGCGCCCAGCAGGCTGAGCAGCATGGCCGTCTTCAAACCGTTGAAGTGCGAATGCACAAACCTCTCCCGTTCCTTCCGCCCGTGTGAGATGGAACGCCCGGGCCCGTCGGCAGGTGCCGGGGGCCGGGCGTAACCTTCTCGGGTTCGTTCGTCGTCGGAGGTTCCCACATGCCCGCCTTGCGCTCCCGCACGTCTACCCATGGCCGCAACATGGCGGGCGCCCGCGCCCTCTGGCGCGCCACCGGCATGACCGATGACGATTTCGGCAAGCCGATCATCGCCATTGCCAATTCCTACACCCAGTTCGTGCCGGGGCACGTGCACCTGAAGGACATGGGCGATCTGGTGGCCGGAGCGGTGCGCGAATCCGGTGGCGTGGACAAGGAGTTCAACACCATCGCGGTCGATGACGGCATCGCGATGGGCCACGCGCGGCATGCTCTACTCGCTCCCGAGCCGCGAGCTGATCGCCGACTCGGTGGAGTACATGGTCAACGCCCACACCGCCGATGCGCTGGTCTGCATCTCCAACTGCGACAAGATCACCCCCGGCATGCTGATGGCGGCCTTGCGGCTCAACATCCCGACGGTCTTCGTCTCCGGCGGCCCGATGGAGGCCGGCAAGGCCGTGGTAGTCGACGGAGTCGCTTCCACCCCAACGAATCTCATCACCGCCATCAACGCCTCCGCGGCCCCCGACGTCACCGACGACGGACTCACCACCCTGGAGCGTTCGGCCTGCCCCACCTGTGGCTCGTGTTCGGGATGTTCACGGCCAACTCGATGAACTGCCTCACCGAGGCACTCGGCCTGTCACTGCCGGGCAATGGCTCCACGCTGGCCACGCACATCGCCCGCAAGAACCTGTTCCTGCGGGCCGGTCAGCTGGTGACCGAGCTCGCCGAGCGCTACTACGCCGGCGACGACGACTCGGTGCTCCCCCGCTCGATCGCCACCAAGGCGGCCTTCACCAATGCGATGGCGCTCGATGTCGCGATGGGCGGCTCGACGAACACTGTGCTGCACATCCTGGCCGCTGCGCAGGAGGGCGAGATCGACTTCACCCTCGCCGACATCGACGCGATCTCGCGCCGGGTGCCATGCCTGTCGAAGGTGGCGCCCAACCACCCGCGCTTCCACATGGAGGACGTGCACCGCGCCGGCGGCATCCCCGCGCTGCTGGGCGAGCTCGACCGGGCCGGCCTGCTCGAGCGCGACGTGCACAGCGTGCATTCCAACAACCTGTCAACCTGGTTGCAGGAGTGGGACATTCGCGCGGCGCAGCCGAGCGCTGCGGCGCTCGAGCTGTTCCATGCCGCACCCGGCGGCGTGCGCACCACCCAGGCGTTCTCGACCGCCGACCGCTGGGACTCCCTCGACACCGACGCCGCGCAGGGGTGTATCCACGACGTGGCGCACGCCTACACGGTCGACGGTGGGCTGGCGGTGCTGTACGGAAACCTGGCTGAAGACGGTGCGGTCATCAAAACGGCCGGTATCGACGAGGAGCTGTTCCACTTCGTGGGCACCGCCGTGGTGGTGGAGTCACAGGAGCAGGCGGTGGAGGCGATCCTGTCCAAGCGGGTGAAGGCAGGTGACGTGGTGGTCGTCCGCTATGAGGGCCCGGCCGGTGGGCCGGGCATGCAGGAGATGCTGCACCCGACCTCCTTCATCAAGGGCATCGGGCTTGGCCGGGTCTGCGCGCTGATCACCGATGGCCGGTTCTCCGGCGGATCGTCGGGCATCTCCGTGGGCGATGTGTCTCCGGAGGCAGCCTCAGGCGGCACCATCGGCCTGGTGATGGACGGGGACGAGATCGAGATCGACGTGCATGCGCGCCTATTGCGGCTCAACGTGGCCGATGATGTGCTGGCCGAGCGGCGCGCCAAGATGGACTCGTCCGAGCACCCGTGGCAGCCGGTCGACCGCGACCGGGTGGTGAGCAAGGCACTCCAGGCGTACGCCTCGATGGCCACCTCCGCCTCCTTCGGCGCCGTCCGGCAGGTGCCCGCCGGCGGTAGGCCGCGGTAGGCGCAATACCGTTCGGTTGGTCCTGATGGCCCAGCGACAGACGGCACAAGTCCCGCCGACGGGGCCCGGTAGGTCGAGGTCGGCAGCAGTGGGCGAGTTTCAGCGACACACGGCACCCAGAGGCGGACAAGCGGAGCCGGGCGACAGGTGGACGGAGCTGAGCGACGGCGGACGGAGCCGGGCGATAGGAAGCAGCGGTTGCCCGGGTCTTCCGCAAAGGGCGGTTTTGCTAGTCGCGGGCCGGGGGGGTTTCCTGCGCTATGGCAATGCCCCGGCCGGTGGGGCATTGCCATAGCGTCAGAAACCGCCCCCTTTCAGCCCTGCCGAAGCCGGACTCGACGCATCACCGTCCGGAGTCGCTGGGTGGTGCCGTTCGCGGTGAAGTTGCCGCGGTTGGCATCAGGTTGAGTGCCAGCAGCGGGATTGACGTCACTCTCTGGTGCCATCCGCGGTGTATCCGCCGCGGTCGGCACCAAGTTGAGCCCCGGAAACGGGATTGAGGCCATCCGATGGTGCCATCGCGGTCTATCCACCGCAGTTGACACCAAGTCGAGATGCTCGGAGAGCCGATCACAACACCATGCGGCCGACCGCTCGGGTGGTCGGCTGGGCGACCACAACGCCGCGCGGCCGGCCGCTTGAGCCCGGACGCGCGGCAGGCACGCTCGCCCGTCCTGCTCGTTTACTCGGCGCTGATCTCCTGGGGGGACTCGGGCACGCCGGCGGTGATCAGCGATCCATCGCCGCGAGCAGCCCCGATGACGGGCGAATGCCCTTGCAGGCTCGGCCGCCGGGGGCCCTGGTTGCGCAGTGAAACCGACACCGGCTCTCCCGCCTGCACCACGAAGCGTTCGGAGCGCCCCACACCTCGATTGGATCTCCGTCGTCGAGAGTGAACTCGATAGCAGTCTTGGTCAGCTCGACGACAAGTCGATGTCCTCTGAGCACCAGCGGGAAGGACAAGCCCTCCCACTCGGCCGGCAGCCTCGGGTCGAACGAGAGCCGGCCGTTGTCGCGCATGCCTGCGAATCCGGATACCAGCGCCGCCCACACTCCACCCGCCGAGGCGATGTGCACGCCGTCGGAGGTGTTGCGGTGCAGGTCGGCCAGGTCGACGAACAGACCGGTGAGGAAGTACTTCAGTGCCATGTCGGCATAGCCGACCTCGGCGGCGATGATCGACTGCACCACCGCCGACAACGTGGAGTCGCCCGTGGTGATGGGGTCGTAGTACTCGAAGTCGGCGCGCTTCTCAGCCAGGGAGAACTGGTCACCCTGCAAGAACAGGCCCGCGCCACATCGGCCTGCTTCAACACCTGGAACCGGTAGATCACCAGCGGATGAAAGTGCAGCAATAAAGGACGCAATTCCGGTGGTGTAAGCTCCAGATCCCACAATTCGCGCTCCAGGAAATGCTCGTCCTGGGGGTGCACTTCGAGAGTCTCGTCGTAGGGGATGAACATCCCGTTGGCACAGTCCTGCCATTCCTGCGGCTCGTCGTCGAAGAGGTCGAGCCGCTTGGCGACGCGCGCATACAGGTCGGGAAGGTCTTGCTTGAGCTGGCGCACGACCGCAGCAGCACGAGTCAGGTTATAACGCGCCATGACGTTCGTGTAGAGGTTGTTGTTGACGACGGTGGTGTACTCGTCGGATCCCGTCACGGAATGGATATGGAACGTCCGATCGTCGTCGGTCCGCCAGAAGCCGAGGTCGGCCCTGATTCTGGCCGTCTCGACGAGAATGTCGACACCCTGGCTGTACAGGAACTCGGTATCGCCGGTGACGTGCACGTATTTGTACACGGCATAGGCGATGTCGGCATTGATGTGGTATTGCGCGGTGCCTGCCGCATAGTAGGCAGAGGCCTCTTCACCGCTGATAGTGCGCCACGGGAAGAGCGCTCCGCGCATGCTCATCTCCCGGGCGCGCTGGCGCGCGGCCGGGAGCATGTGCGCTCTGAAACGCAAGGCGTTGCGCGCGATCTCGGGGTTGGTGTACGCCAGGAAGGGGATGACGTAGACCTCGGTGTCCCAGAAGTAATGCCCCTCATAGCCCGATCCTGTAACACCCTTGGCAGCCACGCCGAGCGTGTCGGCGCGGGCAGATGCCTGCGCCAGCTGGAACAGCGACCAGCGCATGGCTTGCTGGATGGCCGGCTGATCCTTGATGACCACATCGGTGTTGTGCCAGAAGCGATCTAGCCAAATGCGCTGGCCTCGCTCATAGTGCGCCACACCCTGCTCGTGCACCCGGTCGAGCGTACGTCGGCACCGGTCGAACAGCTCGCGCACCGGCACCCCGCGGGAGGTGTGGTACGAGACGACCTTGGTGAGCCGGATCGGCCTGTCTTTCTCGGCGCGCACCCGGAACACCTGCTTGGACAGGTCGCCCTCATAACGCAGCAACGTGTCGAAGGTGTTCTCGGTGTTCATCGTATGCTCGGCCGCAACGGCGATCGTCATGCCGGAATGCGCGCATTTGTAGCCCACGATCAGCCGATCGTCTTTGTGATACTCGTCTTGCGGCAGCAATACCCGGTCGGCGAACTTGCCGGCCTTTCGGGGGTCGATCCGACCGCTGGGGTCTGCTTTGACCACGGTGTTGTGGTATTCGTCCGCCCCGTCTTGACGGCGAATGATCTGCGAGGAGATGACCACCGGAGCGAACCCCGACAGCATGGTGACCTCGATGGTCATGATCGCGACGTGCCGTTCAATGAACGAGACCATACGTGTCGTAGTTACTTTGACGCGTTTACCCGAGGGGGTACGCCAGATGAGATCGCGTCGGTAGATTCCCTTCTGGAAGTCGACAGAGCGTTCGTAGCTTTCGAGTTCGGCCACCGACAGCAGTAGAGGCTCGTCGTCCACGTACAGCTTCATCGTCTTGGTGTCGGGAACGTTGACGATCGTCTGGCCGGTACGGGCGAAGCCGAAGGCCTCCTCGGCGTGGTTGATCGTCCAGGTCTCGTGGAACCGTCGATGAAGGTGCCGTTCGAGCTCGAACTGCGGCCCTCCTCGGGATTTCCCCGCAGCCCCAGGTAGCCATTGCCCACCGCGAACAGGGTCTCGGTGGTGCCGAGATCGTCCTCGTTGGGCGAGGTCTCCACGAGCCGCCATTCGTCGACGGGAAACCTGACCCGATCTACCGGATCGGCGTCGAATCGAAAGACATCCATCTCAGATCAGCTCGGCAAGGTCGGCGACGATCAGGTCTGCTCCCGCCTGGATGAGCTCGTCGGCCCCCGCACCGCGATCGACCCCGACCACGAGGCCGAAGCCGCCGGCCCGGCAGGCCGCGGATCCACTGACAGCGTCTTCGAGGACGACGGACCGCGTATTGGTGGTGCCGAGTGCGGTGGCCGCGTAACTATAGGTGTCGGGCGCCGGCTTGCCGGGCAGTCCTTCCCGACGTGCCACCGCACCGTCGACCACGAGCGGAAACCTGTCGGTGAGACCTGCCGCAGCGAGCACGGCCGGGGCGTTCTGCGACGAGGAGACGATCGCGACCTTGACCCCGAGCGAGATCAGGTGATCGATGAGCGTCACGCTGCCGGGGTAGGGCTGCACCCCATCGCGTGCCAGCACCGACGTGAACACCACGTTCTTGCGATTGCCCAGACCGCAGATGGTCTCGACATCCGGCCCGTCGCTCGGATCGCCCTCCGGCAGGCTCAGCCCACGCGAGGCGAGCATCGTGCGCACTCCGTCGTAACGCGGCTTGCCGTCGACATAGGCGAAATAGTCGTCAGCAGTGTAAGGCTCACTGACGCCCTTGCTGGCGAGATAGGCAGAGAACATCTCCGCCCACGCCACCATGTGCACCTCAGCGGTTGGAGTCACCACACCGTCGAGATCGAAGAGTGCAGCATCGAATCTTGTCCAGTCCACAACGCGCAGCCTAGTGCCGGGCGGCAGGGCAGGTGTCAGCCTTGCCGAATGGACCCACTCCGTCAGGGACGGCAGGAACCAGACCAACCGACGAAGGTCGCTCGTCCCCGGGCCGCCCCTGTCACTGCGCGAGCAGGTCGCCGGCGTGCTACAACGCTGGGCGCCTGTCGCGGCGGCCCCTGCCTGAGACGCCTGACGTTGGCCTCTGGAGTTGTCCCTTTTCCGACACGATCGCGAGGCACGCTCTTCGATTCGTGCTCAGCTAGTTCGTGGCCACGCCAATCGTGTCGGATAAAGGACAACGGCTGCGTGATCATTCAGGTCGCGTTGCGCCTCGGCAGGCGCCCACGAGAGCAGGGATGGACTATATGACCAATGGCGCTCCGACCGCGGGCGGTCGTTGGTCTTGATGAAGTGGGATCCACGGTTGCAAGTACGTGCCCGCGTTGCGCCTCAGCCCTGGGGCCATGCCGCCTTCCCGGCTATCCGCTAGGTCATCAAGCCGGGAAGAATGGTGAACACCACGAGCAGACCACCGGCCAGCGACAACGCGGCACCCTCGGCGTGGGTGACATGCCAGGTGGGCGTCGACTGCTGGCCAGCGCTGACCACCGTCCACACCCAGCGCAGGTAGTAGGCGAGCGCCAGCGCAACGTTGA
>CAWIED010000004.1:0-206666 GCA_963835085.1 uncultured Actinomycetota bacterium | reverse complement strand
AGTCTTGGCGTGGACGTCGGGGATCCGGCGCACGACCAGCCGGCCGGGAACCTGCTCGGACTTCCTGGCCGAGGCGAAGGCCGTGAAGTCGATCTCGGCGACGTCGGCACGGGAGATCCACGTCTGTGTCTCCTCCTCGAAGATGGCGTCGGTGTACTCGATCGGCGTCCATGCGTCCTGGTCGATGGTGGTGATCGCCTTCTTGATCGTGGTGGTCATCCGTGCGGTGACCGAGACCGCGGCGCCACCGGCCAGGGCTGCGTGCACGGGCCCGCGGCCGTAGAACGCGGAGTCCATCCGCACCAGCACCAGTCGAGCTGTGCCGAGTAGTCGTCGGCTGGTCCTGACCGCGTCGGCGACCAGCCGCTTGGCGCCACGCGGCGACCCACACGCACCTTTGCGGAGCCGTTGAGCCACGATCACCGGTGCCGCCGTCGCGGTCGTGAGCGTGGCCAGTAGCGCGTTGAGCCCCCGCACCTTGGAGTAGCCGAACCCGGCGCCCTGCTTGGCGTGGCCGTGGACCTCGATGATCGTGTCATCGACATCCAGCAACGCGTACCCCGCCTCGTCGTCGTCCCCGACCCGGGGAGTCCCGATACCCAGCAGGCCGGTGAGCCCGGCCAACGCGATCAGGAACCGAGAGGCGATCGCATCGAGCTGACGGACATGACCGAACGTGAACGCCCGCAGGAACGACCCCAGCGTCGAGGGCGCATAAACCCGGGCAAAGACCCGGCCCATCCCACCGTGCCGCACCACGGCCATGTCATCAATCGAGTCCGCGCCCGCGACCATCCCGCCGACCAGCGAAGCGACCTTCAACCCGGCGTTCGCACCCTTGTCCGTGGGAACCGAGAGATGCTCATCAGCCAGCTCCCGCAGCCCAGCAGCATCCGCCAACGCCAGCACTGGAACCAGTCCGGCCGACGACACGAGATTCGGCTCATCGAACGCCACCGACGTCCGAGCCAGAGTATGAGAGAGTCGCATCTTGAAGATGCCCTCCTTGGATGAGTCCTTTGGAACCTCGCAAGTCCCAAACTCCCAGCCCAGAGGGCATCTTCGCTGTTACGGCACACTCAACACACCAAACCCGATCGGTGGATCGAGGCTAAGGGGTCGAGTCCGGCTTCGGCAGGGCTGTGAACGGGGGCGGTTTCTGACGCTATGGCGATGCCCCACCGGACGGGGCATCGCCATAGCGCAGGAAACCCGAGGCCTGCCGCCGTCAGAACCTCCTTTTGGGAAGAAGTCGGGCAGACTGCGGCTTTCACCGCCAGGCTCCATCCGCCAGTCCCCGGCTCAGCTCCTATGCAGCTGGGCTGCCACGTCGAACTGGCCCATCTGTTGCCGGCTCGCCAGGCGTTGGCGGCGGTCTTGTCGCTAGCCTCGTCTGCCACGGGCTATCAGGGGTTAGAGCGGTTAGCCCTAACCCCGCCGAACCTGCCCCGCGACACTCGACACGAAAATCCTGACAATCGAACCTGACAGCGGACCGAACGGCATTGGCCCTAACGCGCCGAATAGTTGGGCGCCTCGACGGTCATCTGGATGTCGTGCGGGTGCGACTCCTTGAGCCCCGACGCCGTGATGCGTACGAACCGGCCCCGCTCCTTGAGCAGCGGCACGGTGGGCGAACCCACGTACATCATCGACTGCCGCAGGCCACCCACCAGTTGGTAGACCACGGCGGCAAGCGGGCCGCGGTAGGGCACCTGGCCCTCGATGCCCTCGGCGATGAAGGCGTCGTCGCTGGCCTCGCCCTGGAAGTAACGGTCTTTGGAGTACGACACCCCCCGGCCGCGGGAGGTCGCGGCGCCTAGCGAGCCCATGCCGCGGTAGGTCTTGAACTGCTTTCCGTTGATGAACACGAGCTCGCCCGGGCTCTCGTCGCAACCGGCCAACAGTGAACCCAGCATCACCGTGTCGGCCCCGGCCACGAGTGCCTTGGCGATGTCGCCGGAGTACTGCAGGCCGCCGTCGCCGATCACCGGGACCCCGGCAGCCACGCAGGCTCTCGCAGCGTCGTGAATGGCTGTCACCTGAGGCACGCCCACGCCGGCCACAACCCGGGTGGTGCAGATCGAGCCGGGCCCGACACCCACCTTCACCCCGTCGGCCCCGGCATCGACCAGAGCCTTGGCACCCGCCTCGGTGGCGATGTTGCCGCCGATGACATCTACACCGGCACAAGCCTTTTCAGCCTTCAACTGGCGAATCATGTCGACTACGGCTGTCGACTGCCCGTTGGCGGTATCGACGAAGACCGCGTCGACACCTGCCTCGACGAGCGTCATGGCACGCTGCCACGCATCGCCGAAGAAGCCGATCGCCGCCCCGACCCGCAGCCGGCCGGCATCGTCCTTGGTTGCGAGCGGGTACTTCTCCGACTTCGTGAAGTCTTTGACGGTGATAAGGCCGCGCAGTTTGCCTTCGCCGTCGATGAGCGGCAGCTTCTCGATCTTGTGGCGCTGCAGCAGGTGCATCGCCCGGTCTGCGTCGACACCCATGGGTGCGGTGACCAGGGGCATCCGGGTCATGACCTCGCGCACGGGGCGGGACATGTCCTGCTCCCAGCGCAGGTCGCGGTTGGTGATGATTCCCACCAGGACGCCGTCGGCGTCTACCACCGGCAATCCGGAGATGCGGTACTGCGCGCACTGGGCGTCAACCTCGGCCAGCGTGGCATCCGGGCTCGTGGTGACCGGATCGGAGACCATGCCCGCCTCGGAGCGCTTGACCACGTCGATCTGGTGCGCCTGCTCGTCGATGGAGAGATTGCGGTGCAACACGCCGAGACCGCCCTGGCGAGCCATGGCGATGGCCATCCGCGACTCGGTCACGGTGTCCATGGCCGACGACACCAGCGGAATGCTGAGGGTGATCCGGCGGGAGAGCCTGGTGGCCACGGACGCATCTGCGGGAATGACGTCGCTGGCTCCGGGCTGGAGCAGGACGTCGTCGAAGGTCAGCGCCAGAGGCGCGAAATCGATCTCAGGCACGTTGACCTCGGTTCGCGAACGGTGGTTCGACATGGGTGCCGCACGGGGCAACACGGCTCAAGCTCACGTTGCAGAGCGCCTCTCATCGGGCCGGCAAATACCGGCTGCTCGGAGGACCATGCTAACGGCCGGGCAGGTGAACCCATTCCCTGGCTGGGGTTTCGAGTGAGCGGACGGTGTCGATCCGGTACACACGAGGCAGCACATGGGTGCCGGAGAGCGCCCTTAACGCACAACTCCTGTGCGGAACCCCACAGCCACCGCCTGCGCACGGTCGGCGGCACCGAGCTTGCGGAAAAGCCGGCGGGCGTGGGTCTTCACCGTGTCTTCGGAAAGGAACAGCTCGCGGCCGATCTCGGCGTTGCTGCGGCCCCGGCTCATCCCGGTGAGCACCTGCACCTCACGCTCGGTGAGATCGGGCGCCTTGGGTGCCGGACCGCCGACCCGCTGTTCGCCGTTGGTGCGCCGACCCTCGGTGATGATGTGCAGGACCGCGGCGGAGAGCTCCTCGCGCGGGGCGTCCTTGGTGATGTAGCCGCGCGCCCCGTTGAGGATCGCCCGGGAGATGCCCTCGGCGTCTTCGGGGCCGCACAGCATGACCACGCATGCCTCGGGGTGACGCTCGAGAAGCTGCTTGGTGGTTTCTACTCCACCCACTCCCGGCATGCGCACGTCGAGGAGCACCACACTCGGGCGTTCCACCGGCCACTTGGCCAGGCATTCCTCCCCGCTCGCAGCAACGATCACCCGGGTCACTCCCGGAACGCCAGCCACGTTGCGCTTGAGCATCTCGCGCACCGTCGCCGAATCGTCACAGACCAGCACCGTCGACATGTCACCACCTCGGCCTACCCGTCGCAGCCCGCGGGTTCGCAAGCTGTAAGTCGCCCCTGGCCAGGAGCGCCCACATGATCATTCGGCACCAGAGTGTCCCAACCTGAGCGATTCGCGTAGAGGGCCTTCCTGCTCGCAGGCCGGGTCGACTCGTCACCGGTGCTGACGACGAACGCCAGCCCCGCTCAGCATCGGACGCGCCTTGTGGCATGTCAAGTGTCCGAATTCTATTGTTGCAGGCTAAATGTCACCACACGCCTTCGGGTGCCGGGAGAGCGCCCCCAGCCCTCGCATCGGCGCGGTTCTGGTCGGCTCGACGGTGTCAGCACAGCGATCCATACATCTTCACCAAAAAGGTTACTCGCCGGGATACCACTGTAAGGTTGCACCCTTTACACTGTATGTCGTGGGGTGGATCGATGAAGCCCTGCCGCGAGTCATACATCCGGCTCGTGTGCGAGACAGGAGTTAGTTGGTCATGACAGAGATTTCGCGGCTCCCCGGTCCGATCGCGGATCTGTGGGAATGGCAGCACCTGGGCGCTTGTCGCAACCTCGACAACGCTCTCTTCTTCCACCCGGAGGGCGAGCGCGGCCCCCGCCGCCGGCAACGCGACGCCGCTGCGGTCGCGGTGTGCCGCTCCTGCCCTGTGATCGAGAAGTGCCGCGCCCACGCCCTGCGCTCGCGCGAGGCTTACGGCGTCTGGGGTGGGCTCACCGAAGACGAACGGGAACGGATTCTGGGCCTCACCGCTTGAGGACTTGGCTGCCGGCTAGGAACTCGTCCGAGCGACTGATCCCCTTCGAGCCGCTCGAGAACTCTTCCGGCCGAACGGCAGGGGCCGCACCCATCGGGTGCGGCCCCTTTCGTTATGTGCGGGCTGGGTCAGTGACCGTGCCCATGGCCGTGACCGCCTGCGGCCTCCGGCTCTTCTTCCTTCTTGTCGACCACGAGGGTGTCGGTGGTGAGCACCATCGAGGCGATCGACGCGGCGTTGCGAAGCGCCGAACGAGTCACCTTGACCGGGTCGATCACACCTGCGGAGATGAGGTCGACATACTCGCCGGTGGCGGCGTTGAGGCCCTGACCCACCGGAAGTGCGCGCACCTTCTCGACCACGACATAGCCCTGCTCGCCGGCGTTCTCGGCGATCCAGCGCAGCGGCTCGACGACGGCGCGCCGCACGATGCCCACACCAGTCGCCTCGTCACCTTCGAGCTCGAGGGAGTCAAGCGCGGCGGAAGCGTGCACGAGAGCGCTGCCCCCGCCGGCCACGATGCCTTCCTCGATGGCGGCGCGAGTGGCCGAGACGGCGTCTTCGATGCGGTGCTTCTTCTCCTTCAGCTCCACCTCAGTGGCGGCGCCGACCTTGATGACGCAGACCCCGCCGGCCAGCTTGGCCAGCCGTTCCTGCAGCTTCTCGCGGTCCCAGTCGGAGTCGGTGCGCTCGATCTCGGCGCGGATCTGGGCGACCCGGCCCGAGACGTCGTCGTGGTTGCCGGCACCCTCGATGATCGTGGTGTCGTCCTTGGTGACGACCACGCGGCGGGCCTGGCCCAGCACCTCCAGGCCGACCTGGTCGAGCTTGAGACCGAGGTCGGGGCTGACCACCTGAGCGCCGGTGAGGATCGCCATGTCTTCAAGCATCGCCTTGCGCCGGTCGCCGAAGCCGGGCGCCTTGACGGCCGCTGCGGTGAAGGTGCCACGCATCTTGTTGACGACCAGCGTCGACAGCGCCTCACCCTCGACGTCCTCGGCGATGATCGCCAGCGGCTTACCGGTCTGGACGACCTTCTCCAGAACGGGCAGCAGGTCGTTGATCGAGGAGATCTTGCCCTGGTTGATGAGCAGGTAGCAGTCTTCGAGCACCGCTTCCATGCGCTCGGGGTCGGTCACGAAGTAGGGCGAGAGGTAGCCCTTGTCGAACTGCATGCCCTCGGTGAACTCGAGCTCCATGGCCGTGGTCGACGACTCTTCCACGGTGATGACGCCGTCTTTGCCCACCTTGTCGAACGCGTCGGCGATGAGGTCGCCGATCACCGCGTCCTGAGCGGAGATGGTGGCAACCTGGGCGATCTCCTCCTTGCCATCGACCTCACGGGCGATGTCGAGCAGGGCGGTGTTGATGGCCTCGACAGCGGCGCTGATGCCCCGGTTGAGACCGGTGGGCGCAGCGCCGGCGGCCACGTTGCGCAGGCCCTCGCGCACCAGCGCCTGGGCGAGCACGGTGGCGGTGGTGGTGCCGTCGCCAGCGACGTCGTTCGTCTTGGTGGCGACCTCCTTGGCGAGCTGGGCGCCGAGGTTCTCGTACGGGTCGTCGAGCTCGACCTCACGGGCGATCGTCACACCATCGTTGGTGATGGTGGGCGCGCCCCACTTCTTGTCGATGACGACATTGCGGCCCTTGGGACCGAGCGTCACCTTGACGGCGTTGGCGAGCGCGTTGACGCCACGCTCAAGCGCGCGCCGGGCCTCGTCGTCGAACTCCAGGATCTTTGCCATTGGGTTCCTTGTCTGTGCTTTCGTCGTTCGTGAATATGGACGACGCCCCGGCGCCGGCGGAGCCGGCCCACCGGGGCGTGTCAGGCCTGCCGGCTACCCGAGAACGGGTACGCGGGGCAGGGGTGAGCTCAGGCGTTGACGATCGCCAGAACGTCGCGCGCGGAGAGGATGAGCAGCTCTTCGCCGCCGTACTTGACCTCGGTGCCGCCGTACTTGGAGTAGATGACCTTGTCACCCACGGCCACGTCGAGCGGGACGCGCTTGCCGTTGTCGTCGACCCGGCCGGGGCCAACAGCGAGAACCTCGCCCTCCTGGGGCTTCTCCTTGGCGGTGTCCGGAATGACCAGACCCGACTTGGTCGTCTGCTCGGCCTCAACGGCCTTGACGACGATCCGGTCTTCGAGCGGCTTGATGGAGACCGACACTGGCGGACCTCCCCTTCTCATGAGTCGAAGCTTGTCTGTTCGTATGGAGTTTGGTGCTGACCTGCCGACCGTCGTCGCGGTGCCGGTGGCAAGGCCGGGAGCTGGCACCCACACAGGGAGAGTGCCAGGTCTGACTCTATGTCCGCCATTAGCACTCGGTCAACCCGAGTGCCAACATGAGCTTGATCGCGCGACCGGCCGCTCCGCTGGAGCCAGGCGTCAGGGCCCGCCAGGAAATGACCGCTGCGCTTATTTCTCGGTGCGTCCTCAGCCGCGGGCGAGCGCGACGAAGGCCCGGTGGATGCGATCGTCCCCGGTGAGCTCGGGGTGGAAGCTCGTGGCCATCAGCGCCCCCTGCCGTACCGCCACCGGATGCAGTTTCTGGTCGGCCGCAGCGGAGCCGTGGGCCTGGTAGCTGGCGAGCACCTCCACCCCCGGAGCGACCTGCTCGACCCACGGTGCCCGGATGAACACCGCGCGGAACGTCTCGCTCGGTTCAGCGATGCCCTCGACAACGAGATCGGCCTCGAACGAGTCGACCTGCCGCCCGAAGGCGTTGCGGCGCACGGTGATGTCGAGGCCACCCAGACTCTGCTGGCCCTCGATGGCGCCGGTGACGCGTTCGGCCAGCATGATCATCCCGGCGCAGGTGCCCAGCACCGGCAGGCCGTCCGAGATCCGTTGCCGCAGCGGGTCGTACAGGCCGACCCGGCGCGCCAGCTTGTCCATCACGCTCGACTCGCCGCCCGGGATCACCAGCCCGTCCAGCTCGGCCAGTTCGCTCTCCCGGCGCACAGAGACCCCGTCGACCCCGCACCCGGCGAGCAGCCGCAGATGGTTCGCCACATCGCCCTGCAGGGCGAGCACTCCGATCCTCACCACGGGATCGTAGTGGCTGCCCGCACCCCGGCCGCGCAGGGCAAGGTTAGGCACCTCGCAGCTGCGCCCCCGCTGTCGTTTACAGCGGGGGCGCAGCGGGGGCGACGATCCGGTCGAGATCACCAACCGCGGCTCGGCGAGCCGGTGAGGCTGCGGGAGGTCCTTGACGCTGGCGTCACGTGTGACCCTCACGCGGGGCGCGGAGCCGGGCCACCCGTGGAAGCCCATGATCCGATCGGTCGTTCGGGGAGGTCATCGTCGGTTTCCTCGGTGCCGGTGATGACGAACCCGCGAGCCTGGTAGTTCGCGAGCGCGGCGGGTCCGTCGAGGGTGCAGGTGTGCACCCACACCCGTGACACGGTGGCGATGCTGGTGCGTTCGGGAAGGGTCCACGCGGCGCGGATGCCGTGTTCGAGCAACCGTCCTCCGAGCCCGCGGCCGATCGCCGCCTCGGCTAGACCGAAATAGCGGATCTCAACCTCGGTTCCGTTTTTGGCAGGCTGTGGGTGCAGGTGGACGTACCCGAGTGGGTTGCCGTCGCCGTACAGGATCCAGAACTCGGTCCCCGGCTCGGCGAGTTCGTCGACCCACTGCTGCCGCGTCCACCCCAGTCGCTCGGTCCAGTACCAGGGCCCGCCGACCAAGCCATAGAGGAAGCGGGCGTACTCCGGCGAGAGGGCCGCCGCCCGGTCTAAGCGCACATCGTCGGAGAACGGGCGAGGTTCCCCCTGTGGCTGTTTGAGCATATGCAGGGTGGTGGTGACGACCTTCATCGGATCTCCTCGGTGTTACAGGTCAGGCGGTAACGATGCGGACGAACTGCACGAGGGTCTCGCCGATGTTGATGTAAGAGAAACGTTGATCGCTAGGGAAACGCAGTGGCCGCCGACGGCAAGGTCATCCCTGCCGTCTTCCCGATCAATGCGGAGTTCGCCGGTGGCAACATAGACCACGGCATGCCAGCCGGTCGCGACCGGTTCCGCGTCGTACCGGGGCTCGTGATTCGACTCGGTCTCCTGCCGTGGAGGATGCCCAGGCATGAACAAGAGAGTCGACTCGGTAGGTTGAGGCGGACCGCAACAGCGAGTACGGATCATTCGAAGGATGCTGTGGCGTCAGGCGACTGCGGCGACCGGATCTGGAGCGTCGGGGCCAGGTGCGGCGCGCCGATCTGGCCCTGCCGGTCGAAGACGCGTTCGATGTGCGCCAACTGGTGCGCAGGACCCTCGAGGTCCGCGCCTGCGGGGCCCCATAGCTCCCACGCGTCGTAGAAGTCGCGCCTGTTCGTCCCGGGCAGGAAGAGCGCGTGGGTCATGGGATCGGAGATCACCTCGCCCTTTGCACCGCGCACGTCCTGGGCGACATCCGACGCGCTCGGGTGCCGCGGCTCAGCGACCCGCGGGGTGGCGAACGGGTTGAGCACCACGCCGTCTGCGAAGCCGCCGGAGATTGCTTCGACGCACCACTTACAGTGGCCGCTGCGGCGGCCGTCGTGGATCAGGACGCCGCTCATCGTCCGCCTGCCTGGCTGTCCAGCGCCAACTTGAACTCAGCGCCGTCCAGGTAGCGCCTCGCGGGCTGGCGGCTCAGGCAGGTGTCGACGACTTCGCAGTTCCGCGGAGAGACCTTGCACCAGGGTCGCGATGCCGGGTGCCTGCTGCTCGACGAGCCTGCGGTCGTACTCGGCAGGGTGATATCGCCGTTAGGGCCCTGGCGACACGAGGACGATCTTCGCGACCGCCGGCGCGCCGCTGAGAGTTCCCTTCAGGACGAGCTTCTGGCCGCCCCGTGTGAGGGGCTGGGCGTTCTCGAAGCCGAGCGCCGCACTGACATCGCTGATGAGTTGGGACACGTTCACGCACGACTCCCGATGGGGACGTTGGTGCACAGAGCAATTACGTACGTGGCCGATCCCGCCTCTGACCAGGACTCTTGCGATTACCAGCCTCGCTCCGCCAGCCTATGTGGCTGCGCAATCTGCTCGACATTGATGCCGACCATCGCTTCTCCGAGGCCGCGAGAGACCTTGGCGATGACGTCCGGGTCGTCGTAGTAGGTGGTGGCCTGCACGATGGCGCTCGCCCGCTCGGCCGGGTTGCCCGACTTGAAGATTCCGGAGCCCACGAACACGCCCTCGGCGCCCAGCTGCATCATCATCGCGGCGTCGGCCGGGGTGGCGATGCCGCCGGCGGTGAAGAGCACCACGGGAAGCTTGCCGACGGAGGCCACTTCGGCCACCAGGTCGTACGGCGCCTGCAACTCCTTGGCGGCGACGTACAGCTCGTCGGGGCTCATCGACGTCAAACGCGCTATCTCCGAACGGATCTTGCGCATGTGGGTGGTGGCGTTGGAGACGTCGCCGGTGCCGGCCTCACCCTTGGAGCGGATCATCGCCGCACCTTCGGTGATTCGCCGCAGGGCCTCGCCCAGGTTGGTGGCGCCGCACACGAACGGCACGGTGAAGGCCCACTTGTCGATGTGGTTGGCGTAGTCGGCCGGGGTGAGCACCTCGGATTCGTCGATGTAGTCGACGCCGAGGGACTGCAATACCTGGGCCTCCACGAAGTGGCCGATCCGCGCCTTGGCCATCACCGGGATCGATACCGCCTCGATGATGCCGTCGATCATGTCGGGGTCGCTCATCCGCGAGACCCCGCCCTGCGCGCGGATGTCGGCGGGCACCCGCTCCAGCGCCATCACGGCGACGGCACCGGCGTCTTCGGCGATCTTGGCCTGCTCGGCGGTGACGACGTCCATGATCACGCCGCCCTTGAGCATGTCGGCCATGCCGCGCTTGACCCGGGAGGTGCCGGTGACTGTGGCGGGCGAGACGGGAACTTCAGAACTGGACACGATGGGCCTTCTTCACTGGGGAGCCGCCTACCGCAGACGACTGACATCACCTCGATCTTAGGCGTCGATCCCAGATGGGTCCTAAGCGCCCGGACTGGCCCAGCTGACCACCGGAGGGCCTGGACTGGACGGCCCGAGGTCGGCGAACTGTGACGTTGTTCGTCGGGATGTCACCAGGTTGGCGACGAATGGGCGAAGAACGCGACAGGTGGGCGCGTGACCCTTGCTCGCCCGCCAGCCTCACTCGGCGACGATGCCGTCTTCGACGGCGCGACGGTAGAGGTCGAGCTTCGTGGCCGCCGGACGGTTGAGCGCCTGGTATTTGGAGCGCACCCGGCGCAGATACACCTTGACCGTGCCTTCCGATACCCCCATCCGCCTGGCGACCGACTTCGCAGGCAGGTTGGCCGCGTACAGGCGCAAGGCCTCGCGTTCGCGTTCGGACAGAGCCGGCGCCAGGCACTGATCGGTCTCGAGCGCCTGGGCCAAGGCTGTGGTGGGTTGCGTGAGGCCGAGCGCCGCATCACGCAGAACGTCGAGCAGGACGGAGGTGGGGTCAGCCTTGCTCACCACCGCCAGCGCACCTGCCGACAACGCCTGCCGGCACTGCCGTGAATTGGGCCCCTCGGTGTAGACGACGACCTTTGCCCCCGCCGTCATGAGTGCCTGGACGTTGACTGCCGGCGACGACCCGTCGTCCAGCCGTAGGTCGAGCAGCACCACGTCGGGCGCCACCTCGGCCAGCAGCTCGGCCACCGTCAGCGCGGTGCCCACGAACTCCACATCGGCGGTGCCGCCCAGCAATGCCTGCAGCCCCATGAGCAGCGCGGGATGATCGTCGACGCACCCGACTCTGGTCTTCATCCGATCTCACCTCTCATCCTCGGCATAGCCGGAGCCGTGTCGATGTGCGGCATCTCGCCCGGCGCCCAGTCCTGAGTCCCCTGCCGGGCCCCAGCGCGGTGAGTTCCGTCGCGGTGAGTTCCGCCGTCGTAAGCCCCGTCGTCGAAAGCCTCATCCTCGTAAGCCCCGTCCTCATAAGTCCCGTCGTCGTAAGCCCCGTCGTCGTGGGCCGACAGCGACGGGTACGAGCCCGCCAGGCGGCCAGGGTCAGAACCGGTCGCCGCCCGCAGCAGACCGCTGTCGGCCGTGAAGACCTGAGCCAACAGCTCGTCATCGAGCACCTCGACATCGGCGTCGGCGGCCAGTGACACAGCCGCCTCGGCCGCCGCGGGACCACTGACCACGACCGTGAGCAGCCGTGCGCCGATGCCGGTGAGCCGCACGGTCACTGACCCGGTCTCGTACCGTGCGCAGAGATCGAGGAGGGTGCGGCACAGCCGCTGGGCCGTGTGGATGTCTACGTCATCAAGCTGCAAGGGGGCCTCGTCGGTGATCGAGAACTGCCAGCCGGCGGCGAGCAACCTCTCAAGCAGTTCCCGGTCGGCGTCGTTGAGCAGGCGACGGGTGGCGATCTGCAGGCGCACCTGCCGCTCCAGCACCCGGCAGCGGGCACGCAGTTCGCTCGTCATCGGGTTGCCGGCGGCCAGCTCGTCCAGGGCGGGGCCCACTCGTTCGAGCAAGCGCTGGGGCAGATCGTCGAGAACCCGAACGTCTCCTTGCCGGCGCAGGTCGGCCATGGCCTGGGTGTCTTGCAGGGCAGCACTGTCGCGTCGCTGCGCCCCCAGAACCCGGACGAAGATGAACGACGCGATCGGCCAGATCAGCAGCGGCACGACGTTATACAGCAGCTCGGCCAGCTCCGGCCACGCCACGCTCCCATTGTGGGCAACGACGGCGGCCACGATCACGCCCACGGGCACGCCGCTGACCAGGGCCAGCGGCAGCCCCCAGCGTGCGGCGAGGGTGGCGATCAGCGGCAGCGCTGCGGATACGCTCCAGCCGCCGACCGCGGCCACGGCGTGTGCAGGCGTGAAGGGCAACACGAGCAGCGCGGCCACACTCGGCACCGCGGTCAGCGCGGCGATTTCCCAGCCCGAATGCGGTGCGGCGAACCCGACCAACACGTCGGCGGCCCGACCGGTGGCCGCCAGCAGCAGCAGGGCGCTGCAGACGGCCAGCTCCGGGTGGTGCAGCGAGGGCATCCTGCTGACGCCCTGCACCAGCTGGTTCAGCAGCCAGACGTAACCGCCGACGAAGATGGCGGTGGGGGTGGTCAGATGGCGGGGCAGCAGCTGCCGGATGATCATGTGGCTGAACCTCGGATCTTCACGGAGTAGGCCAGCTCAGAACCACCACGGTGCTTTGACCCCGTCGGGACCGCCACGTACCTCTGCCGCCGACAGCCTCCAGCCGCTCCGCCACTGCCACGCGCAAACCCAATCTGCTGGGCGGCACCGTCAGCGGATCGAATCCGGGCCCCCGGTCGCGCACCACGATCGCGATGCCGGTGGCATCGTGCCGCATCGAGACGGCGGCTCCGGCAGGATCGGCATGCCGGGCGACGTTGCGCAACGCCTCGACGCTGGCGGCCAAGAGCGCGGCCGCCACCTCGCCCGGCAGGAGAAGGCTCCTGTCGGCGAGCTCCTCACGCATCTGGACGGTGGGCAGGATGTCGCCCACGGCCTCCGCCAGCCATTGGGCCACATCGCCGAGCCGGGCGGGCAATTCCTCGGGGGATTGGGTGAGCCGGCGCCGCGCCTCGATCGCCTCGCGCCGGAGCTGATCGACTCCGGCATCGCCCTCCATCGACATCGCACGCGTCAGGACAGCCAGAACATGATCGTGCACCACTCCGGACCAATAGCTGTGTGCGTGAATGGAGCTCGCCACGGCCTCTGCTCGGGCGACCGAGTGGCGCGCACCCTGCTCGACGACCGCCTGCCGGTGTAGCGATCGGTTCAAACCGATTCCGGAGGCACAACATCCGATCACGAGCGGATACAGGGCTGCGGATTGACCGAAGGCCGCCGCGGGCGACAGCGAACCCCAGGCCGGACTCAGACAGGCAAGCCCGAAGACGATAGTCAACACCAGGCCGGCCGAGGCAGAGACAACGGTGGACTCCCAACCGATAACGCACAGCGCAGCGACCACCGGCACGCCGTACTGCAGCCAGGGAGGGCTTGCGCCGGGGCTTCCGGCGAAGGCGAAGAGCAGCATCCCCACGAGCATCGTCACCACGAGCACGCGCGCCGGCCATGCGGGGCGCCGGGCGTGGTAGGCACACCAGCCGAGCCAGCCCACACAGCCTGCGACGACGACACCCAGGCAGAGATTCAACGGCCAGAACAGTTGCGGGCCTCGCACGGCCACGAGAATCAGCTGTGGCGAATAAAGGAGCATACCCGTGCAGGCAACTAGCGCGGTGGCGCGATTGACAGGCGCTGCCAGCCAATTGCCGATCTCTGGTCTCGATGCCATCTTGGCAGCCATCACAGCACCTTCCTGACGCCAGTGAAGCACCTTAGCGATGTCAGGCTGCATGATTGCCGTCCTGCACAATAGTACGGAGTCCCTGTCATCCAAAGAGGTACGTTCCGAAAGGCCTGCCACACCGCATCAATCAAAATGGTCGGCACCATCAACGATCACCCTGGCGCTTCACGCCCAACCACGGAAGTTGGTCTCTGACATGCAGCGTTTCGCCCTGATCGGCGCGGGCTTCATCGGCTCCGTCCACGCCGCCAACCTGGCCGCCGACCCCGGCGTGGAGTTCACCTTGGTCTACGACGTGGATGCCACCCGCGCTGACGCCCTGGCCGGCAAGCACGGTGCCCGCGCCGCAACCAACCTGCAGGAGGCTTTCGACCCGACGCTGGTGGATGCGGTGTTCGTGGCCTCGTCCACCAACACGCATGCCGAGCACCTGCGTCGAGCTGTGGACGCCGGGGTCGGCGTGCTCTGTGAGAAGCCGATCGATCTCGACCTCACCCGGGCGAGCGAGGTGGTGCGCTATGCCAGCGCCGCATCCGCCCGCGCGATGGTGAACTTCAATCGTCGTTTCGACCGCGACTACGCCAAGCTCAAGCAGATCGTGGACAGCGGCGAGATCGGTGACGTCGAACTGATCCAGCTGACCTCTCGCGGCCCGACCGTGCCACCACTGGAGTACATCGCCGTTTCCGGCGGCCAGTTGCGCGACCAGACGGTGCACTTCTTCGACCTCGCCCGCTGGATCGCCGGCCTCGACCCGGTGGAGGTTTTCGCGACCGGATCGGCGATGGCCGAGCCTCGGCTGGCCGACTACGACGACGTGGACACCTCGGTCTGCACGCTGAAGCTGCCCGGCGGCGCTCTGGTCCAGATCGATTGCACCCGGCGCACCGGGTACGGCTACGACGAGCGGATCGAGGTGCTCGGCTCGACGGGCATGGCCGAGGCCCGGCGGCACCGGGCCGGCGCCGTCTCCCGGTACGGACAGGGCAAAGTAGTGGACGACGGCCTGCATGCCGGGTGGTTCGAGCGGGTGCAGCCGACGTACGCCGCGGCGCTGAGGCACTTCGTGGGCGCGCTGGAGCGGGGTGAGGCCATCAGCCCTTCGCTCGACGACGGACTCAAGGCCCAGGCCATCGCCGAGGCGGCCACCCTCTCGCTGCACAGCGGCCGGAGCGAGCCGATCTGCAACCCGGCTCCTCCTGAGCTGCACAGTGATACGGCGCGAGCCATCCGTGACAACAGCGACAGGCCGTGATCGCCGAGAAGCCGTCATGGCGACGTGGCGCGCTGGCGACGGAATGCACTTCGGTAGGCACCGGGTCGCATGCCGAAATGTCGATCGAAGAGTTCGGAAAAAGTACCCGCATCGCGATATCCAACTGCGGCATGGACCGCTCCTAGGGTCTGGTCGGTCGTCTCGAGAAGGTGCCGCGCTCTGCGCATCCTCGAGCGTTGAAGGTAGCCGAGCGGAGTCTCGCCAGTCTCGGCTCTGTATCTGCGCAGGAGCGTGCGGTCGCTGACGTGAAAGGCTGCTGCCAGCGCACTCAACTGGTAAGGCTCCTTGAGCCGCTGATCGAGATAGCACTGAATCTCGGTCGCGAAGGTGGCCCCGCTGGCCGGAAGAAGGTCATCGTCGACGTATGGCGCCTGGCTCGTCCGCGCATCGTCGACGAGCACGATCCGAGCTGTTCTGCGCGCTGTTTCCGGGCCGCAGTGACGCCTGATGAGATCGAGCCCGAAGTCATACATTGCACTGAATGCGGCGGTCGTTGTGACTCCGGAATCGTTGACAACGAGCTCGTTCGCCCGTACCTGGGTTGCTGGGTATCGCTCCGCGAGCTGGCGGGCGAACAACCAGGAGGTGGTCGCAGAGCGGCCGTGAAGCAGGCCCGCCTCGCCGAGGAGAAACGCACCGACGCAGATGGAGACAACCGGAGTGCCCGCTCGCCCGACATCCTCGATAACGCGAATCTCCGACGTGAGCGTTTCGATCATGGTCGCGATGCCGCGCGGATCGGCATCGAAACCAGGAACCACCAACACGTCGACGTCACGCATGGCCGTCACGCCGATTCGCACCCCGCCAGCTGCCTCAACCTGGCGTTTCGGTGAGACCACGAGAGTCTCGAACGGCATTGGTCCTGGCGCAACTCCTCCCGCCACCCGGTTGCTCATCGCGAGAAGATCGATGACTCCAAAGATCTCAGAGGCGAAACAACCAGGATAGGCAAGAACGCCCACCCGCAACGCCGTCCCAGACCACACATCCCTGGTCACAGATCTGAACTGTCTGACGTTGGTAGTTCTCCCGACTCCTCGCGCTTGAGATACAGGAAGGTCGGCGACTCGACACCAGCGACTCTGCGGATCTCTTGGACCTCCGTCGACTCGAAGAATGCTCGGGCATCCGCGATCGATGACCAGGACGCGATGTGCACCACCACATCAGGGTCATCGACAGATCGCAGGACCTCGAATTGCGTCTCACCGCCTGCTTTACGCAGGTGTGCGGCCGCGTCGAAATGGCGCTTCCAGCGACGGTAATCGTCCACCTTGTGGATGATCACGACTCGATCGGTCATCAGATCTCCTCCAATCGTCGGACGATGGGTTCCTGTTCGACTCTCATGGGTGGTCGGACCTGAGGCGATCGACGAGGTACGCGAGGATCTCGTCGCGCGCACGCGTCGTGGGGTGACCTGCTTCGTCCACGAGGTGGGCCGTGACCACGGAGTGGGGTGTGCCGACGACGTCACGGAAGAACGGCGGGGGCTCGGGGTTAGCGTCACTCCCAGACACGACCCGACCGTCGAATCTGGCGCCCAGGAGTGCTTGATAGGCGGCGAACCGTTGTCCGGTGCACCATCGGTCATTGTCGAAGCGGTAGCCGATGGCGCGAAGGTCGGCCCGCTCGAAGCGTTCGCCGATTGCGGTTGCGTCCTCGGGCGAGAGTCCAAGTCCTGCCGGGTCGTCCAAGGGCAACGAAGGGTGGTTCACGACGGATGCGATGACCGCTGGCTCCAATGTCATGGCCAGTGCGAAGTTCCCCGTGAAGCACATGCCGACGGCACCGACACCACGGCCACCGCACTCAGCGTGCGCGAGTTGCGCAAGCGCCCGCAGCCAGCCGACGATCGGGCTGGTGCCACCGCCCGCGAAGACGCGAAACTCCTTGCTGATGCACGCCCGCTTGATGATCGCCTCGCCTTCGGCTGTTGTCGGGTAGGCGCCGTCGACGCCGAAGAGCGAGGGAACATACACGGTGAACCCAGCTTCGCTGACCCATCTGGCGAATCGCGCGACGTCTGGGCTGATGCCTGGCATCTCTGGCATCACGATCACGCCGGGTCCTGTCCCAAGCACGTGAATGGTCCGCTGATCGTCGGCATGCTCGAACGCCCGCTCGTCGAAGTCGGCAAGGGTATCCGGCTGTCTGTCAGTGTGAACGGTCAAGTCATGTCCTCCGACTTCATAGAACTCAGTCGAGTTTGGCCCTGCTCGACGGGCAGATGGCAGGGGCGAATACGCCAAGATTCCTGGGAATCTCGCCACCTTCTCCCACCGGTCGTAGCTGACCCAGCTGCCTTACGACACACGGCCGCAACGACTGCGCCCTGCCTCAGAGACAACACCACTCGCCCGCGCTCACGGTCGACGTTCTTGAACCAGAACGGTGACGACGAGTACCCGGACGATCGTCCGCTCAACGCACCGCCAGGATCGCGTCCGCCTCCCGAGCACTCACTCCCGAGCCGATGACCCCGTACGGCTGCCCACCCAGCCGGCTGGCGCAGAACACGTCCGCCACGACAGCGGGCCCGGTGCGCAGCAGCAGCGAGGCCTGCAGCAACAGGGCGACATCGCCGGCGATCCGACGGGCGACGGCCGGTTCGGGCGCACGGGCGAGTCGCGCCGTCAGGGCGTCCAGGGCCTCGTCGTAGCGGGTATCGGCACCACGGGCGGCGTCGAGCTCAGTGCGCAGGGCATCGGCGGACGCCTCGTCGCGGGTCAGCGCACGCAGCACATCGAGGGCTATCACGCTGCCCGAACCCTCCCAGATCGAGTTCAGCGGAGACTCCCGGAACAGCCGCGGCAGGCCCGAGTCCTCCACGTAGCCGTTGCCGCCCAGGCACTCCAACGCCTCGCCGACAAACATCGGCGACCGCTTACAGACCCAGAACTTCGCCGCCGCGACGGCGATCCGGGCGAACGCCTGGTCGTCGGCGTCAACCGCGTGCGCGAGCCGCAGGAAGGTCGCGGTGGCCGCCTCGGACTCCACCGCCAACTCCGCCAGCACCGCCCGCATGGCGGGCTGGTCGACGAGCTTCGCGCCGAAAGCGCAGCGATGCTCGGCATGGTGCCGGGCGAGCGCGTAGGCCGCGCGCTGACCGGCGGCCGATCCGATCACGCAGTCCAGCCGGGTCATGGTGACCATCTCGAGAATCGTCCTGATGCCCTGCCCTGGTTGGCCGACGAGCCAGCCGACGGTGCCGTCGAACTCCACCTCACAGGAGGCGTTGGAGCGGTTGCCGAGCTTGTCCTTGAGCCGCTGGATCGCGAAGACGTTGCGTTCGCCGCCCGGCAGGATCCGCGGCACGAGGAAGCACGACAAGCCGGCATCGCCGAGCTGGGCCAGCACGAGGAAGACATCGCACATGGGCGCCGAGCAGAACCACTTGTGACCGGTGAGTGCGAAGCTGCCGTCGGGCTGTTCGATCGCGCGGGTGGTGTTGGCGCGCACATCCGAACCACCCTGCTTCTCCGTCATCGCCATCCCGGCGAGCAGTCCCGGCTTGGTCAACGGATCGACTAATCCGGGCGCGTAGGTCGTGGCGGTCAGACCGGGCCCGTACGCGGCGGCCAGTTCCGGGCTGTGCCGCAGCGCCGGCCAGATCGCTTAGGTCATGGAGATCGGGCAGCCGTGGCCCGCCTCGACTTGGCTCATCAGGAAGAAGCCGGCCGCTCGGCGCAGGTGCGGGTGGGGCTGCGCGGACGTCCACGGCGCCGCGTGCAGGCCGGCCAGCACCGAGGTGCGCATCAGCTCGTGCCAGGCCGGGTGGAAGCTGACCTCATCGATCCGATGGCCGTAACGGTCGTGCGTATGCAGCACCGGCGGGTTGGCGTTGGCCTGCTCGCCCCACTGCTCGGCTGCCCGATCGCCGGCCAGTCGACCGAGATCTGCCAGCGAGGCACGCACGTTCGGGCCTGCGTAATAGTCGAGACCGTTCAGCAGCCCGGCATCGCTCCGGAGCAGATCCGTCGGTCGAAACGGCGGAACCTGATTGAACACTTCGTGCGTCGACGCCACCCTTCCATGGTGCGTTACTCCTCGCACCGGAACCGCCCAGCGACGGACGCCCCCCGTCGTGGGCGCCCGGCAGGCCAGGTAACGGGTGGGCCAGTTCGGCGACGCGCGGGCGCCCAGGGCCGGAGGAGTAGAGCCGGGCGATAGGTGGATCGAGCCGGAGATGGGAAGCGCCGGCCTGTCCAGGCCTTCCGCAAAGGATGGTTTCGATAGTCGCAGGCCAGGGGGCTTTCCTGCGCTATGGCAATGCCCCGTCCGGCGGGGCATCGCCATAGCATCCAGAAACCCGACCCCGTCACAGCCCTGCAGAAGTCAGACTCGACCCCGCACCGTCCGGAGTCGCTCGAGGGTGCCGTTCGCGGTGAAGTTGCCGCGGTTGGCACCCGGTTGAGCCCCGAAACGGGGGTTGGGGTCGTTGCGTGCTGCCGTACGCGGTGCATCCCCCGCAAGACTTCGCCTTCCTCCAAGGGCTACGCCTTCCTCGCCGGAAGCGACTCAGAAAGCCGGGGCTCGCCTGGGCGTGAGTGTTGACACCCAAATCCCCGAACCTAATCGAACGGCATTGGCCCTAATCTGCCGCCGTCGCCGGATCCTTGTACGTCAGCCCGATCGACCCACAACCCTTGCGGGCGCCCGTAATACGGGGGTTAGATGGCCCGGAGCAGCCGTCAGGAAAGCATTCCGGTACAGCGCCCTTCGACATCGACGTCGTAGTTCGATCGGCCCTGCCACTGGGCAACCGAACGAGAGGCCGACCATGGGCGAACACGGATCATTCAGCAGCGCAACGGCAGTCGCATCGTGAGTGGCCGCCGGGTGGCCGTGCTCGGGCCGATCCCTCAAGATCGCATAATCACGCATCGCGCCGAGGTTTTCGAGAAGTACGGCTGCGCGCTCTACACGACGATCGCGATGGCGAAGCTGCTCGACGACAACGATGTGGTCGCACCGATCGTGCATGTGCGACGCGCCGACGAAGGCCCCATCAAGGAAATCCTCTCTGCGTATCCCAACATCGAGCTCACCGGCGTCCGCTCTGCCGCAGACCGGGGTGCCGTCGTGGAGTTGGAGTACGTCGATCAGAACACCAGAATCGAGCGGCAGACGGAATACATGCCCCCGATCCGCCCCGCCGACGTTGAATTCGCCCTCGACTTCGACGCCTTCGTCGGCGTTCCGATCACCGACTACGAGCTGGCGCAGTCAACTCTCGAATACATCAAGGCCAATTCACGAGGCTTCATCCTGCTCGACGGCCACGGTCCCACGAGCACGCTGGCGGTGGGCGGCGAGCGGGTGCGCCGGCTCTGGGTCGATCGCGACGCGTGGCTGCCCTCCATCGACATCCTCAAGATGAACCTCGAAGAGGCCGGCTGCAGCTGGTTCAACCCCGGTGTTCGCGAACCAGGCTCACCGGTCGCCGTCGAAGAGCTGCCCTTCTTCGCCGAGCACTGCCTGCGTCAGGGTGTGACGGCGGTCTGCGTCACTCTCGACCAGGAGGGCTGCGTCGCGTTCGTCCTCGACGAGGACGACAATCTCGCCCAGCACACCATCCCCCGGATCACGGTCGAGAACGTCGTCGACACGACCGGCTGCGGAGACTCTTTCGCCGCGGGCATGGCGTTCGGCTTCCTGCAAGACCACGACATCATCTCCGCCGCCCGCTACGGCAACGCCATGGGCGCCCAACGCTGCGCCACGTCGGAACTCGACGCCTATCTCCCGCTCGCCGAGACCAACGCCCAGCTGGCCGCGGCCTACGGAACGTCCGGCAACTAGCCGCCGCTGCCGATCACCGACGACACAGGAGAGCCCGTCATGCTTCGCGACATCATCGGCACTGACCCATGGCTGGTCACCGAGTCAGGCTTCGATCTCGACCAGGCCAATACCCGAGAGACGCAGTTCTGCGTCGGCAACGGCTACCTGGGCACTCGGGGCGGCCTTGAGGAGGGCCACGAGGGCGGCCTGCCCGGCACGTTCATCAGCGGGGTCTACGACTCCAACGACGCTCCCGTGATCGACCTCGTCAACGCTCCGGACTGGACCAGTCTGAGCGTGTACGTCGACGGCGTCCGGCTCGATGTCGAATCGTGCACCGTGCTCGAGCACGAGCGCGTCCTCGATCTGCGGCAAGGGTTGCTGTGGCGGGCAACGACTTTCGAAGACCCCGAAGGCCGGCGAACCCGGCTGGAGAGCGTGCGGCTGGCCAGCATGGCCGACCGCCACGTGTGCGCCACCCGCACGATCGTCACAGCGCTCAACCATTCCGGCCTCATCGAGATCTCGTCCGGCATCGAGGGGCGCAAGCGCAACCTCGAACGGCTGCCCGTATATGCCGAGGGCACCACGTTCAGCTTCGAAGACCGCTGGGACAAATGGGCCCGCAGCCGGCATCTGCGTACCGAGTCCGTCGGAGTCTGCGACGACGGCGTGATCTACCTGAACACCCGGACGATCGCGCGCGGCACCCTGCTGTCGTATGCAGCCGGCGTGACCACCGACGACGCCGACGAGGTGCGCACCGTGCTGCGCTCGCGTGACCAGATCGGCTCCCGTTCCCTCCATCGCCTCACCGAGGGGTCCGGCATCACGGTGGACAAGATCGTGGCCATCTGCACCTCCCGCGACTATGCGGCAGACGAACCCGCGTCCGAGCGCTGCCTCGACAAGGTGCGCGAGGCGACCGCCCTCGGCTTCGATGCGCTCGTGGCCGCCAACGCCGCGGCCTGGCAGGCGCTGTGGGACGCCTGCGACAGCGAGGTGGTGGACGACGAACGGCTCACTCTCGCCGTTCGGTTCGACCTCTATCACCTGCTGATCACCGCCAACCCCGACGATCCGACCGTCAACATCGGCGCCAAGTCGCTGTCCGGGGAGGGCTATCGAGGGCACGTGTTCTGGGACACCGAGATCATGATGCTGCCCTTCTACAACCTCACTCACCCTGAGGCGGCCAAGGCGTTGCTGCGCTATCGCCACCACACGCTCGGGGGCGCTCGAGAGAACTCCGCGTCGTATGGCACCACGGGCGCACGGTATGCGTGGGAGTCGGCCGACACCGGGCAGGAGGAGTGCCCGGTGTTCACCCCCGACGGCGCCAACCGCTTCTTCACCCGCGAAGAGGAGGTGCATGTCTCGGCCGACGTCGCCTACGGCGTCGTGAAGTACGTCGAGGCCAGCGGCGACACCGACTTCCTGCACCGCGAGGGCGCTGAGATCCTCTTCGACACGAGCCGGTTCTGGGCCAGCCGCGCGGAGCGCGCGCCAGGCGGGGGGTGGCAGTTCACCACTGTCATGGGCCCGGACGAGTTCCACTCTCACGTCGACAACAATGCCTTCACCAATGTCCTGGTGCAGTGGCATCTGCGTTGCGCCGCAGACCTTTACGACGAGCTGGCCGCCAAGCATCCCGAGTTGCTCGCCGAGGTGAGCGGGCGGCTCGGATTGAGCGCCGACGAGCCGGCCGAGTGGCGCGCCGTCGCCGACGCCCTCGTGAGCACCCACCCGAACCCGGACGGCCTGATCGAGCAGTTCGACGGGTACTTCGAGCGCACCGACGTCGAGGTCAGCGAGTGGGACGAGAACGGCATGCCCCGCTATCCGAAGGGCTATCACCACTTCAACTGCGAGACGACCCAACTCCTCAAGCAACCCGACGTCGTGATGCTCTTCTTCATGCTGCCCGATCTGCATTCGGCAGAGGTGAAGAAGGTCAATTACGAGTACTACGAGGCGCGCACCCTGCACAAGTCGTCGCTCAGCCCGTCGATTCACGCCATCGTCGGCATTGAAGTGGGCGACCCGGCACGCGCGGTCGACTACTTCGAGCGCTCTGCTCTCGTCGATATCAGCGACAACCAGGGCAACACCGCGGAAGGCATGCACATCGCCTCGGCGGGCGGCACCTGGCAGATCCTCGCCAGCGGCTTCGGCGGCATGCGTGTGATGAACGGGGGCCTCACCTTCAACCCCTGGCTGCCCGAGGGCTGGCAGGGTGTTCGCTATCGCATCCAATGGCGCGGGCTTCCCCTGCACGTCGACGTCAGCCACGACGCGATCACCTTCGACCTGCACGGGCCCGCAGACGCGACGCTCCCCGTCCTGGTGGGCACCGAACAGGTCGTCCTCAGCCAGGGGCAGACGAGAGTCACCCTCCCCTCTTGATCACGTCCACATCGAAATGTGTAGAGCCGCACTACTCGGTCATAGCGCATGCTCAGCAGGTCCGCTCACCCGATCCGTAGCGCACGTTCGACTACATCCTGCCCACTGGGGCGGAAGACCGAGCACGAGTGGCCTGGGAAGCTTCCTCGCGATGTAGTCGAGACTGCGCAACACCTGACCGCAGCCGCGGGCGCGGCGCCGCCCCTCAAGCGCGTGCACCCAAGGTGCACCCAGCTCCGAGTTGCGATCGGCCGGATGTGGCGCGCCCCAGCGAGCAAGCCCGAGCGATGGCGGCTGCCGCCATTGCGTTCGAGAGCTTGCACGGCGACAGTTAGTGGTGTGGCAGCTCTGGTCCGCAATGGTGGGCATGCTGCACACTGAAGTGGTTGCGGCGCCGACTCCCCTCCCTCGCCGGCCCGCAACCACGAATAGCGTACGAAGTTGAAAGGGAAAATATCATCCAATTGGGAGGCCGGTCTCCCAAAGGGGTACAGGTGGCTAGGGCCACATCACCTGTTCGGCCCTGTTCGGCCACTCAACCGCAAATGACACGATGCCTGTATGTCTCCAGAACTGCTTCGTAGATTGGCTTCCGCCGATGGCCAATCGCTGCTCGCGGCGCTGGGTCGCTACGACCCTGCTCAGACGCTCGCGGTGGCTGAACGATTGCGGGCACTCGGCTGGGACAGTGATCTGGTGGCGGCGGCGATGACCCAGCAGCGGCTCCGGGCCCGGGCTGAAGCCGACCTGGGGCCGCAGGCAGAGACGATGCTCTTCACCGACGCCGGCCTGCAGCAGGCCACCCGCTGGGTGGTGGCGTGCCGCCGGGCGGCGCAGTTCGTGGAAGCCGGCGCCAGCATGGTCGCCGACCTGGGTTGTGGGATCGGTGTCGACGCACGCGCGATGGCCGCGGCCGGGCTGAGGGTGGCCGCGGTGGAAAGAGACCCCGTCACCGCGGCGGTGGCCGCAGCGAATCTTCGCCCCTGGCCGACCGCCCGAATGCTCATCGGCGATGCCACCCAGCTCTACGACCCGGTGGACGGCCCCACCAGTTGTGCCCTGGCCGGCGTCGACGCCGCCTTCGTCGATCCTGCCCGGCGCACCCAGGACGGCCGGCGCGTCTTCGATCCGCGGCGCGCCGAACCACCGTTGTCGTACATCGAGGCGATCGCCACGAGGCTCCCCGTGGTGGCGGCAAAGGTCGCACCCGGCATCGACCACGACCTGGTGCCGGCCGCCGCACAGGCGCAGTGGGTCTCCGTCGAGGGCAAGTTGGTGGAGGCCTGCCTGTGGTTCGGCGAGAGCGCGCCGATGCTGCACGCGGCGAGCGAACCACCGCAGAGGTTCAGCGCGGTGGTGCTCAGCCGCCGCCAACCGGCCTCAGTCGACGCGCCGCCCTCGGGGGCCGAGCTCGGCGAGCCAACGGCTTTGGCCGAGGCCGGCTGGCACGCCTACGAACTGGCGGGCGACCTCGGCCACACCCCGGACGCGGGCACCCTCGGCAACTATCTGGTGGAGCCCGACGACGCCGTGATCAGGGCCGCCGGCCTAGGGCCGCTGGCTTCTGCCCTGGACGCCAGACTGATCGATCCCACCATCGCCTACCTGACGAGCGACCGGCCGGGCCCAGCCAGTCCGCTGTACCGCCGCCATCGGGTGTTGGAGGCGATGCCGTTCTCACTCAAGCGACTTCGCTCTCATCTCCGCCAGCTCGACGTCGGGGTACTGGCGATCAAGAAGCGCGGTACCGCGGTGGAGCCCGAGGGCCTGCGTCGCCAACTGAGACTGTCAGGGGCGGCGGAAGCCACCGTCGTGCTGACTCGCGTGGCGGGCCAGCAGATGGCGATCATGGTCGAGCCGCTCGGGCACTGAGAACGTCCGGACGGCTGTCTGCCAGATCCCTTACACCTGCACCACATCGACCGGCAGCGACGAATCCGTCGACAGGCCCAACTCGCTCGGCGGCCGACCCGCTGCCACCAACCGCGAGCCCAGCGCCGCCACCATCGCCCCGTTGTCGGTACACAGTCCGGGCCTGGGTACCCGGAGAGTGATTCCAGCTGCGGCACATCGGTTTTCGGCCAAGGCACGCAGCCGCGAGTTGGCCGCCACCCCGCCACCGATGAGCAAGGTATCGACGCCGTGCGCTCGGGCTGCAGCCACCGCCTTTCGGGTGAGCACGTCGACCACCGCCTCCTGGAACGAGGCTGCCACATCGGCCACGGGAACCGGTTCACCCGCAGCCTCGCGGGCCTTGACCCAGCGCGCCACCGCGGTCTTGAGCCCGGAGAAGGAGAAGTCGTACCGGTGCCGCTCGAGGTCGCGACCCGAGGTGAGTCCCCGCGGGAAATCGATGGCCACACTGTTGCCCTGTCGGGCGACCCGATCGATGTGCGGTCCCCCGGGGAACGGCAGGCCTAGCAAACGCGCCACCTTGTCGAACGCCTCACCGGCGGCGTCATCGAGAGTCGAGCCGAGCGAGGTGATCTCGCCGGTGACGTCGGGCACCAGCAGCAGGCTGGAGTGCCCGCCCGAGACCAGCAGGGCCAGGGACGGCTCCGGCAGCGGGCCGTGCTCAAGGGTGTCGACCGCCACGTGCGCGGCCAGGTGATTCACGCCGTAGAGGGGCTTGCCGAGGCCCACCGCCAAGGCCTCTGGCGGCGGCAGTGCCCACCACCAGTGCGCCTGCCAGGCCCGGACCTGACGTGACCGCAATGGCGTCGACGTCGCCCAGCGTGACCCCGGCGGTAGCGCAGGCACGCTCGAAGGTGGGCACCATGGCCTCGAGGTGTGCCCGGCTGGCCACTTCAGGCACCACGCCGCCGAAGCGGGCATGCTCGGCCACGCTGCTGGCCACCGCGTCGGCCAGCAGGTCGAACCCGCGCACCAATCCGACGCCGGTCTCGTCGCACGAGGTCTCGATCCCGAGGATCAGCGGCTGATCAGGCACCCGTCTACCTTATGAGCGGGCCCCGAGGCTAAGCACTCCAGGTATCGGTTTCTGGGCGGGAAGCGACAGTCAGTGGTCAGGTCCCGGCGGGTCCTATCCGGGCGGCGCCAAGTCGGCGGCGCATGATCAGCGCGTCCACCTCGCCGTAGTAGCGCCGCCGCACCGCAAGCTGCTCGAAGCCGCGCGAACGGTAGAGGTCTGCGGCCCGCTGGTTATCGGCCCGCACTTCGAGCATGAGGTGCCGGGCGCCTTGCTCGGTGGCGGCCGCGATCAGGGCGTCGAGCAGCAGGCTGCCGATGCCCCGGCCCTGGGCGCGGGGGGCCACGGCGATGGTCTGGACGTCTGCCTCCGCGCCGTTCACGACGACGATTGCGTAACCGAGAAGCGTTGCGCGGGAATCTATCTCGACGACCTGATCGGAACCTTGCTGCACCGACGATGCGGACGGCAGGCCTGTCGGAACTGCAGTTTCGACGGCGAGCAGGAACGTGCGCCCCGGGCCGGCAAGCTCGGCCCAGAAGGTCTCTACAGACCAGACGTCAGGATCGAACAGCTCAGAATCGAGCCGGGCCAGCTCCGCCAGGTGCCACCACCTGGCAGGCACGAGCCGCACTCCGGCTCTGCCCTCTGGAGCGCTCACGGCGTGGCGGCGTTGACCGTCTGCGGCACCGCATCGGGCCGGCGCAGGTACTCCGGTTCCGGAGCCCGCACAGGCGCACCGGGCACCACCCCGCCCGGCAATTCGGCCAGGGCCACCAGCCCGAGGAAGTCAGCAGCCGGGTCGAGCAGATCCGCTGCCTCCAGGGGCTGCGGGCGAGGAGCCAGATCATCGGGGTATAGGAGGCAACCGCGGCCCACGCACGTCGAGACCATTGCCACCGTGGCGAGTTCGCGTGCCGGCCCCACCGCCGGGCCTGCGACCCGAACCGGGTTCCGGGCCGCGTCGAGCGCATACTGCGCTGAGTAGACCTCCTTGCGCCGGGCATCGGTGGCCACGAGCAACCGGGTGCCCTCGGGCAGGTCGAGCCGGACGCACGCCGCGAGCGCGAGGCCATCGAGGCTGAGCACTCCGTGTACGGGCACTCCGCGGGCAGCGCCCAGCACCCGGGCGGTCACGAGACCGACCCGCAGCCCGGTGAAGGGGCCGGGGCCCATGCCCACCACGATGCCGCTGACGTCGGCCAGCTCGGCGCCGGCTTCAGCGAGGCACTCGGTGATGAAGGGCGTGAGCAGTTCGGCATGCCGGCGAGGGTCGTAGGCATGTCTGCGAGCCACCACCCGGTCCACGGGGATCCCAGAGACCGGATCGGGCACCGCCGCCGACGCCGGTGACGCGTCAGGGGACGCAGGGCTGGGCAGCGGGGCTGTGAGCTCGGGTTGACGCAGCAACGCGACACTGACCGCGGCGGAGGTATCGAGGGCGAGGATGAGACTCATCGTGTGCTCATGGTGCCAGTCGCAGGTCGGTCCAGCGCTCGCCCACCGCGTGCAACCGGATGAGCCGCACCTCGTCGTCGGCGTCGTCGCTGCGCTCGATGAGCACCTCGAGGCGCTGCTCGGCCAATCCCTCGGCCAGGCCGTGGCCCCATTCCACGAGGGTCACGGCCTCGGCCGTGCTCGCGTCGAGGTCGAGGTCGTCGAGTTCGAGGCTGCCGCCCAGCCGGTAGGCGTCCACATGGATCAGGGGTGGTCCGCCTGCCCGCAGGGACGGGTGCTCGCGCGCGATGACGAACGTGGGAGACGTCACGGGACCGCGCACGCCGAGGCCCTCCCCCAGACCGGAGGCCAACGTGGTCTTGCCGGCGCCCAGGTCGCCGGTGAGCAGCACGAGATCGCCGGCGCGCAGTTGCGCACCCAATAGCCGTCCGAAATCCCGCATGGCATCGGCGGTCTCGATACGTTGCGGCGCGGTCAGGGCGGTCATCGACTCGCCTTGCCGCTCTGCCGCGCGCTGCGGCGGCGTGGCTTGACCGGCCGGGCAGGCAGCTCATCGGCCTCGTGGTCGAGCTGACGGCGCACCCGGTGCACGAGGGCCACGAGGTGCGGGGTCACCACGTCGGGGTGTTCGAGCATCACGAGATGCCCGGCGTCCTTGACCAGCACGTACTCACAGCCCGGCAGCGCCTCGGCCAGCACGAGGCTGTGTTCGGGCGGGATCATCAGGTCATGGTCGCCGGTGAGCACGAGCGCCTCACAGCCCGAGAGCGCCTGCAGCCCGTCCAGCTCGTCGACGGCCGCGAACTGCGGCAGGAAGTCGCCCACCACATCGAGCCGGGTCGCCGCGATCATCCGGGCCGTGAAGTCGACGAGCTGCTCGTCGACGTCGCTCTGGTACGACCAGCGCTTGACGATGACCTCCTCGAGGTCGCTGCCGATGCGCCGGGTGCGCTCGACGAGTGCCGGTTGGCGGGTCAGCAGACTCAGGGCGCGCGGGGCGATCCGGTGCAACACCGAACCCAGCTTGTCCAGGCCCAGGTCGATGCCGGCCAGGTCGCCCGAACTGGTTGCCACCAGGGCTACGCCCTTGACCCGGGCGGCGACGAGATCGGCGTGGGCGTGCGCAAACGCCATCGTGGTCATGCCGCCCATCGAATGCCCCACGAGCACGAGCGGACCGGTGGGAGCAGTGGCCTTGATGACCGCTGCCAGATCGGCGCCGAGCTGGGTGATGTTGGCGCTGGCCTTGGGGCCACGTTCGCTGCGGCCGTGCCCACGCTGGTCCCAGTACACCGAGCGCACCCGGCCTTGCATCGAGAGGCGTTGGAAATGCCACGAATCCAGGTTGAGCGAGTAGCCGTGGCTGAAGATGACCGTGAGCCCGGTGGGGTCTGGCTCAGCAGGCTCATCCACCTCCACGTGCAGTGCCGTGCCGTCGTCGGCCAGCACGGTGATGGGCACCTCGCGAAGGGAGCCAAGCGGCACGTCGTCATCGGGTTGGGGCAGCCGGCGCACCACCGGTCGTCCGACCGCAAGTCGTTCGGCGGCCAGCCCCACGGCGGCACCGACCCCGGCCGCCGCCAGGCCGACCCCCAACCCGACGAGGGATGCCCGTCGGCTCACGGCTGCGCCGCCCCGGCCGAGGCGGTGGTGGCGCCGGTGTAACGGCGGGGCACGCGCCCGCTCAGTCGCGTGACGATCTCGTACGAGATGGTGTCTGCGGCCTCGGCCCACTCCTGCGCGGTGGGCTCACCCTCAGCGCCCGAGCCGAAGAGCAGCACCGGGTCGCCGGGCTGCGCGGTGGAATCTGGGCCTAGGTCGACGACGAACTGATCCATGCAGACCCGTCCGGCGATCTTCGCCCGGCGACCGCCGACGAGAACCTCGGCCCGGTTGCTGGCGTGCCTGGGAATGCCGTCGGCATAGCCGAGCGGTACGAGCCCGACCTTGGTGGCCAGCGGCGTGCGGTAGGTGTGCCCGTACGAGACTCCCTGGCCCGCGGCCACGTCCTTCACTCCGGCGAGCGTGGTGTGCAGCGACATGGCCGGCGTCAGGCCTAGGGCGTTCGCGTCGTGCACATGAGGAATGGGACTGAGGCCGTAGACGGCCAGACCCGTGCGCACCAGGTCGTAGTGGGTGTCGGGGTCGAGCAGGGTGGCCGCCGAGTTGGCGAGGTGTCGCCACCGCACCGTGACCCCAGCACGCTCCGCCTCCTGTAGGGCACGGGCGAAGGCAGCCTTCTGAAGGGCGACAGAAGAGTGGCCCGGTTCGTCGGCCGCGGCCAGGTGCGAACAGATTCCGACGACCTCGATCCGGCCGGCGCGCTGTAGCTCGGCAGCCGCCTGCACCAAGCCTGGCCACAGCTCGGCCGTGCTGCCCTCTCGTGCCATCCCGGTGTCGATGGTGAGGTGAACCCGCGCCGCGCGCTGCGGAGTGCTTGCCTGGGCGATCTCCTCCAGCGCCCAGCTGGCCGACGCCGCAACGTCGAGGCCAGCCTCGAGCGCCTCGGCCAACCCGGCACCGGGCGTGAAGAGCCACGTGAGGATCGGTACGTCGAAACCTGCGCGGCGCAGCGCCAACGCGTCGGACAGCTGAGCCGCACCCAGCCAGGTGGCACCGCCGGCGAGCGCCGCGCCGGCTACTTCCACCAGGCCGTGACCGTAGGCGTCCGCCTTGACCACCGCCATCAGCTCGGCGGGCGCACTGCGCGCACACAGCGCAGCCACGTTGGCGGTGATGGCGTCGAGATCGACCTCGATCCAGCCGGTGTGCTCGGCTCCGCCGCTGTGCCCAGGTGCCGAGGCCGCGGGGGGCACGGTCGGCTCACGTGCAGTCAGGTCTGGCGCGCCCGTAGCGCTCGCAGCAAGGCTCGGCGCGACAGAGTTCGGCGCAGGACCTCTGGGCGCACGGTCGGCAGGGACGAGGTTGGGCATGGTACGGCCATTGTGGCGCAGTCCCACGGTCGCCTGAACGCCGACACGGCCTGGGCCACGCAAGCCTCCAGTGGACGGCACGAGAGGATGAACGCCGTGAGCGAAGAGTCGGTGCAGACCTCGTCAGGCCCTGCTCGGGTGCAATGGCACGAGGCAGCTCGGCCTCGCGGTCTGCTCGTGCTCGGGCCGGGCGCCAGCGGCGCGATCACGGCGGCAGACCTCGCGGTGGCTCGCGATGCGGCGTTGGACGTCGGCCTGCACGTGGGGCTGGTGGAACCGCCCTACCGAGTGGCTGGGCGCAAGGTGCCCCCGCGTGGGCCGGGCGTAGACGAGGCCTGGTTGACCGTTGTCGCACACCTGACGGCCCGGGCCCCCGGTATGCCTCTTGTGGTGGGCGGCCGATCGTTCGGCAGCCGGGTGGCCTGCCGGACGGCGAGCGAAGCCGGTGCCGTGGGTGTGCTGTGCCTGGCCTACCCGTTGCACCCGCCAGGACGACCGGAGGTCTCGCGTGCCGCCGAACTCGATGCGGCGGGCGACCTGCCAGTGCTGGTCGTGCAGGGCGAGCGCGACCCGTTCGGACGTCCAGAACCCGGCCCACACCGTGAGATCGTCCTCCTGCCCGGAGATCACGGGCTCAAGAAGGATCTGCCCGGCGTCCGCGCAGCCGTCAGCACCTGGTTGGAGCGGTTACTGGGTTAGGGCTCGCCAGGAAATAAGCGCTGCAGTGTCGGTTTCTGGGCGAGCCCTTAGTCACCACGCTATGGCGAGTCCCGGAAGGCGGGTGAGGGCCGCGTCGTTCGTCACGAGCGTCAGGGATTCGATCATCGCTTGCGCTGCCAGCATGCGGTCGAAGGGATCGCGATGTGCCCACTCGAGCCTGCCGGCCAACAGGGCATGTTCCTCAGTGATCGCGAGCCGGGTCACGCCAAGGCGATCCAGATGCCGGGTGTAGCCACCCACCAGCGCGTCTGCCTGAGGAAGCTTGCCAAGGCGCTGCTTGGTCCCGATTTCCCACGCCGATGCGGCGGAGACAACGAGAGACGACACGCGCGAGGTGATGATCCGGCGCGCCTGGAGCCCGAGCCGGGTGGGATCAGTGAGTGCCCAGAGCAGTGCATGCGTGTCGAGGAGGAAGGTCACGCGCCACCTTCCCAGACGCCGAGTTCGTCGTCAGGCAGCGGATCGGAGAAATCATCTGGGACCGAATACGCAACAAAACCAAGGTCGCGATCAGGGCGCCCTTCTAGGGGAACAAGTCGCGCAACGGGCCGTTCCCCCCGGGCGATGACGATCTCCTGTCCGTGTTCCACCAGGGCAAGCAGGGCGGACAAGTGTGTCTTCGCGTACTGCACCTTCACTTGTTCCATACCCGGATGGTACCTAAGTCGACCAACGTTGGTCGACTTAGGTCAGTCAACCCCCAGGGCGCGTTGGGCTCTCGCTCGACACAGCGGGCACGCCCTTCCTCAGCGCTGGTCGAGCAGCCTGCGGACGGTCGCGGGCACTGCGCCGAGCACGTCTTCGGCGGAGATCGGGCCGCCTTGTGAGGCAGCCGTGGCAGCCGAGCCGTGCAGCCATGCCGCGGAGCTGGCCGCCTCGAAAGGGGTGAGCCCTGAGGCAAGTAGGGCGCCGGTGATTCCGGACAGCACGTCACCCGCACCGGCCGTCGCCAGCCACGGGGGTGCCTCCGCCTGGGAGCGCACGACGCCTGACGACTCAACGATCAACGTCACGGCGCCTTTGAGCAACACTGTCGCGCCGGTGAGCTCAGCGGCCAACCGGGCGTGCTCGAGTGGCGCCGAGAGCACGGCCTCCCTGGTGACCCGGCGGCGTTCGGCCAGCGCCTCGAGCAGCCGGGTCAGCTCGCCGGCGTGCGGGGTGAGCAGCAACGGCGCGGTGACGCCGGCCGCAGCGGCCAGAGTTGCCGGGCTCCCCGCCTGAGCCGTCCCGGAGTTCGGCTCGGCATCTGTCTGCCGGCTGGTACCGGCCTGCTCGCGCGCCTCCACGAGTGCCTTGGTGAATACGGCGATGCCGCCGGCGTCTACCACGCACGGCGCTGTACCGCGCAGCGCGGCGAGAATGGCCTCGCCCTGCTCATCGTCGCTGTCCGGGTCCACACCGGGGCCGAGCACCCAAGTGTTGACCCGGCCCGAGCCGGGCACGACCTCGGGCCAGTGCTGCAACACCGAGCGGGTCACGGCGTCGGGGCCTACGTAACGCACCATCCCGGCGCCGGTGCGCAGGGCCGCGCCGGTGGCGAGCACCGCCGCACCGCTATAGACCAATCCGCCGGCCACAACACCCACGACACCCCGGGAGTACTTGTCGTCGCTGGCCCGCGGCACAGGCCACAGGGCAGCCACCTCACGCGCCGAAAGCCGTTGCACGGCAGGGTTTCCGAGGTAGGCGCTCTCCAGGCCGATGTCCGCGATCTCGAGGCGGCCCGCAGCCTGGCTCGCCGGCGGCAGCAGCAGGCCCGGCTTGGCCGTGCCGAAGGTGAGCGTGAGGTCAGCGTCGACGTGCACGCCGGCAACCGCCCCGGTCTCGGGGTTGATGCCACTCGGCACGTCCACGGCGATCACGGGCACTCGGGGGTCGAGCGCAGTGACGATGCGGGCGGCGGAGTCCATCAGACCGGGCCGGCCACCGATGCCGAGCAGTCCATCGATCACCACGTCGGCTTCGAGCACGCAGCTGCGCGCGGCAATCCAGGCGCGACCGGCCGCACCGTCGAGACGCAATGCCAGGAGACGGCGGGTCTCGGGGTCGTTGTGGAATTCGGCCTCGCTGCTGGTGGTGGTGGCAGCAACCGGCTGGCGGGCGACATCGATCGTGCGGCCACCGCCGGCGAGGAACGATTCGAGGCCCTCGGCATGCGGCTTGGCAGCGGTGAGGATCGCGATGACGCTCACCCCGCGCGCGACCAGCCGGGCACCGGCCATCAGTGCGTCGCCACCGTTGGCGCCGGGCCCCACGAGCAGCACCGCACGGGTGCCGTACACCCGCCCGCATCGTTCACGCAGTTCGCGGATCACTACACCGGCCAACGCCCCCGCAGCCCGTTGCATGAGCGTCCCGTCCGACAGCTCAGACATGGTCACGGACTCCGCTCTGCGGACGGCAGCCACCGAGTGCGCCTCGATCATGTGTCGCTCCTTCTGCCGTCGGGCACAACAAACTCGCTCGGGCCGGGCCTGCCTACCGGGCCAAATCGGCACCTAGACCCACAACCTGTAGTTTCGACCATCTCTGGCCACTGCGCATGCTCGGAGACAGGTTCGTGCGAACGTTGCCCTGCGCTACGCGCCTTCTGCGGGCGCTGGACGGGCAGGATCAAGGCATGATCGATCACTTTGGCATCGGCTGTAGCGACCTCGACTCCGCCGCCTCGTTCTACGACTCAGTACTTGCGACCCTCGGCCACAGCCGGCAGATGGACTTCGGAGTAGCCATCGGCTACGGCACCACGAGACCGTCGTTCTGGATCTCCAACGCTTCCACCGAGGGCCCGAATCGCGAGCTGCACATCGCCTTCTCGGCTCCCGACGCCGCACACGTACGAGCGTTCTATGAAGCCGCCGTCGGCCTGGGGGCCGAATCGTTGCACGAACCCCGGCTCTGGCCGGAGTACCACGACCATTACTACGGCGCGTTCGTCCGCGACCCGGACGGCAACAACGTCGAGGCGGTCTGCCACACCGCGGCGGAAGGCGACTGAGGCCCCGTCCGTTCCCTGAGACCACTTGGCGGCATAGAGTCGGCGGAGTGTTCGATGACAGCGCGCAGACCCTAGCCCGAGGCCGCCGCATGTTGGCCGACCATGTGCAGCCGGCCGTTTATCCGATGCGCATGCCACTGGCCGTCACGGCCTGGCAGGCGCCCGGCGAGCCGGTGCCGGTGGCGACCGGGATGGCCGCTGCCCATGAACCGATCTCGCCGGGAACGCCTTGGGGAAGACCGTGGTCCACGTGGTGGTTCGAGCTCTCGGGGACGGTGCCGGCCGAGTACGCCGGACGGATCGTCGAGGTGGTGATCGATCTCGGGTTCGGCACGAGTCAGCCCGGGTTCTCCGCCGAGGGCATGCTGTACGACGTACATGGGGTGCCCCTCAAGGGCGTGCACCCATGCAACCGGTGGTATCGGGTGAGCGAGTCGGCCGCCGGCGGCGAGAGCATCCAGCTGCACCTGGAAGCGGCAGCCAACCCCACCGTGCTGGACGGGAGCTTTCGTCCGACCCCGTTGGGCGACCCGGCCACCGCAGGATCGGACCCGCTCTACCGGTTGGGCGCGGTCGAGCTCTGCGTCTTCGGCCCTGAGGTGTTCGCGCTGGCCATGGATCTCGACGTGCTGCTCGATCTGGCGCAGGAGTTGCCGGCCGACGATGCCCGGCGGGCACAGGTACTGGCCGCCGTGGGGGACGCCTTGGTCACCATCGATGTGCGCGACCTGCCGGGTTCCGCCTTCGCCGCGAGAGCCGTTCTCGCTCCAGCCCTTTCGGCACCCGCACGAGCCAGCGCCCAGCAGCTCACCGCGGTGGCGCACGCCCACATCGACTCGGCGTGGCTGTGGCCGGTGCGCGAGACCCGGCGCAAGTGCGCCCGCACCTTCGCCAACGTGACCGCGTTGGCGGAGTACTACCCGGAGCTGGTGTTCGCGTGTTCGTCGGCGCAGCAGTACCGCTGGATCCGCGATGAGGTGCCCCAGGTGTGGGAGCGCATCGTGGCGGCAGCCCAGGAGGGATCGTGGGAACCGGTGGGCGGCATGTGGGTGGAGCCGGACGGGGTGATTCCCAGCGGCGAATCGCTGGCTCGACAGCTGCTCTACGGCCAGCGGTTCTTTCGCGCCGAGTTCGGCAAGGTCTGTTCGGGAATGTGGTTGCCCGACTCGTTCGGCTACAGCGGTTCGTACCCGCAGATCGCCACCCTCGGCAGGGCGCAGTGGTTTCTGACCCAGAAGATCTCGTGGAACGACACGAACACCTTCCCGCACCACACGTTCTGGTGGGAGGGCATCGACGGCACCCGGATCCTCACGCACTTCCCGCCGGCCGACACCTACAACGCCGACCTTGGCGGTGCGGATGTGCACCGCTCGTCGCGACAGTTCCTCGACAAGGCCAGGTCGCGGAAATCCTTGGTGCCGTTCGGTTTCGGCGACGGAGGCGGCGGGCCTGAGCGCGAGATGCTCGAGCGGGCGCGCCGGCTGGCGGATCTCGACGGCTCACCCCAGGTGCAGCTCGGAACGGCTGCCGGCTTCTTCTCCGGATTGCGTGAGGAGTACGGCGCGGCAGCACCGACCTGGACGGGTGAGCTGTACCTGGAGCTGCACCGCGGCACGTTGACGAGTCAACGCGGCATGAAGGCCGGTAACCGACGGTGCGAGGCACTGCTGCGCCAGGCGGAGCTGGTCTGGACCATGGCCGTGGTGCGCGGCCTGGCCGAATGGCCCGGTGCCGAGCTGGCCGAGATCTGGGAGCGGGTGCTGCTACTGCAGTTCCACGACATCCTGCCGGGAAGCTCCATCGCGTGGGTGCACGCCGAGGCCAATGCCGACTATGCGCGCCTGGGCGAGAAGTTGGACGCCTTGATCGCCGAGGGCTTACGACTGCTCGGGGGCGGCGTGCTCAATGCCGGTCCGTTCGCTCGCCGCGAGCTGATCACCGTCTCCGGCACCCCTACCCTCGTCGCGGCACCGGCGCTATCGTCGGGAGCTGCGGTCGAGGTCGAGGCCGAGCACCCCTGCACGCTGAGCCGCGAGGGCTCGGGCGTCACCTTGTCGAACGGACTGGTGAGCCTGAGCGTGGACGCGGGTGGCACGCTGTCGAGCATCGTCGATCACCGGCACGGCGACCGTCAGGTGCTACCCGCCGGGCTGCCGGGCGCTGAGTTGCGACTACACCAGGACGTGCCGTTGAAATGGGACGCCTGGGATCTGGACAAGGCGCATGCGCTGCGCTGGTGCTCACCCGTGGCCGAGGGGGTCTCGGTGGTGGACGAGGGCCCGTTGCGGGTGAGCTTGGAGACCACGGCGACGGTGGGCTCCTCAGCCATTGTGCAACGCCTGACGATCACGGCTGACAGCCCGCGCATCGACGTCGAGGTGCACGTCGACTGGCGCGAGCGCGACCGTGCGCTGGCGGCGTACCTGCCGGTGTCGGTGCTGGCACACGAGAGCACGGCGGAGATCCAGTACGGGCACCTGCGCCGGCCCACTCACGAGAACACCTCCTGGGAGGCAGCGCGCTTCGAGATGGTGGCGCACCGCTGGCTGCATGTGGGTGAGACCGGTTGGGGCGTAGGCGTTGTCAATGAGTCGACGTACGGGCATTCGGTGCGCCGGACCGTGACGGACTCCGGCGAGAACGTCACGATGCTGCGTTTGACGTTGCTGCGCTCACCGCAGTTTCCCGATCCGCACGCCGACGCAGGCAGCCATGTGCTGCGCTTCGGCATCGTGCCCGGCGCCGACGTGGCCGAGACCATCCGGCACGGCTACGCGGTGAACCTGCCGTTGGTGGCGCAACCGGCGGCGGCCGGTACCGGTGCCGGCGCGCCGTTCGTGACGGTGGACGATCCCGGGGCGGTGATCGAGGCGGTCAAGCTGGCCGAGGACGGCAGCGGCGACGTGATCGTCCGACTCTACGAGTCGCTGGGCGGACGACGACGAGTGAGCCTTCGCCCGGCGTTCGAGGTCGCAGCGGTTGTGGAGACCGACCTGCTGGAGGAGGACTCCGCAGTGCTGGACGGCCGGCGCGCGCTGCTGCCAGGCAGCGACCCGGCTGCGATGCCGATCGAGTTGGCGCTCAAGCCTTTTCAGCTGGTGACCCTGCGATTGACACCTACGGGGTGAGGGCCCCCGGGACCACCTCCGCCTTGCCAGCCTCGCAGACCTGCTCAGGTGGTCACGCCGCCTTCGTCGCGCTCGGCGATGACCACGGCCGAGGCGATGCCGGCGTCGTGACTCAAGGAGAGGTGGAAGCGACTCACGCCCAGCTCGGTTGCCCGGGCGGCCACCGTGCCCTGCACCTGCAGCACGGGCTGCCCCGTGGGCAGTCGGTGCACGGAGGCGTCGAGCCAACGCAGACCCACCGGGGCGCCCAGGGCCTTGGCCACGGCCTCCTTGGCGGCGAACCTGGCCGCCAGGCTGGCCGGGGCGAGGCCCTGCTCGACCTCGGTGAACACCCGTTCTGCCAGCCGGGGCACCCGCTGCAGCAAGGCGCCGAATCGTGCGACGTCGACGACGTCGATGCCTACCCCGACGATCATCGGGGGCCCGCACTCATCGAGCGCCCGCTGGCATCACCGGTGCCACGCCGAGCCCCGTCCGATCTCGGCCGCTTATTCGACCGTGACCGACTTGGCGAGGTTCCGCGGCTGGTCGACGTCGTAGCCCTTGGCAGTGGCCAGTTCCTCGGCGAAGGCCTGCAGCGGTACCGAGGTGAGCAGCGGAGCGAGGAATTCCGAGCACTGCGGCACCCGCACGATCTCGCTGGCGTAGGGCATGACCTCTTCGTCACCCTCCTCGGCGATTACCAGGGTGTTGGCGCCACGGGCACGCACTTCCTGGATGTTCGAGACGACCTTGCCGTGCAGGGTGGTGTCACCGCGCCGCGAGGGCACCACCACGAATACCGGCTGACCTGGCTCGATGAGCGCGATCGGGCCGTGCTTGAGCTCGCCGGCGGCGAAGCCCTCGGCGTGGATGTAGGCGATCTCCTTGAGCTTCAGCGCGCCCTCCAGTGCCACCGGGTAGCCGACGTGCCGACCCAGGAACAGCACCGAACGGGTGTCGGCCATCCACCGGGCGATCTCGCGGATGTGATCGAGGCCGTCGAGGACGGACTGGATCTTGTCGGGCATCTCGTTGAGCTCGCCGAGAATGCGCTGGATCGTCTCACGGGGCAGCGTGCCACGCTCTTGGGCCAGGTAGAGACCGAGCAGGTAGGCGGCCACGATCTGGGCGTTGAAGGCCTTGGTGGACGCCACCGCGATCTCAGGGCCGGCATGGGTGTAGATCGAGGCGTCCGACTCGCGCGGGATCGAGGAGCCGTGCGTGTTGCAGATGGCAATGGTGGTGGCGCCGCGCTCGCGGGCGTACCTGACCGCCATGACGGTGTCCATCGTCTCGCCCGACTGCGACTCCGAGATCACGAGCGTGCGCTCGTCGACCACCGGGTTGCGGTAGCGCCATTCGTGGGCAAGCTCGACCTCCACGGGCAGCCGGGTCCACTCCTCCAGCGCGTACTTGGCGACCAGGGCCGAGTAGTACGCCGTGCCGCAGGCCACCATGACGATGCGCTGCACCTTGCTCAGCTGTTCGGGGTCGATGTGCAACTCATCGAGCACCAGGTTGCCCTCGAGGTCGGTGCGCCCCAGCAGCGTGTCGGCGATCGCCTTGGGCTGATCGTCGATCTCCTTGGCCATGAACGAACGGAAGCCGCCCTTCTCGGCGGCCGTCAGGTCCCAGGTGACCGTGAACGGCTTGCCCTGCGCCGGCTCGCCGTCGAAGCCGATGACGGTGTGGCTGTCAGGGGTGATCGTGACGATCTGGTCCTGCCCCAGCTCGACCGCCTCGCGGGTGTGCGCGATGAACGCGGCTACGTCGGAGCCGAGAAAGTTCTCGCCCTCGCCGAGGCCCACTACCAGGGGTGAGTTGCGCCGGGCGCCGACGACCACGCCCGGGCTATCAGCGTGCACGACGAGCAGGGTGAACGCGCCCTCCAGCCGCAGACAGACCTGGCGCAGCGCCTCGGTGAGGTCGCCCTTCGCGTCGTAGGCCTGCGCGACGAGGTGCGCGGCGATCTCGGTGTCGGTCTCGGACGTGAACTCCACACCCTCGGCTGTGAGCTCGGCCTTGAGTGCGGCGAAGTTCTCGATGATGCCGTTGTGGATCAGCGCCAGCTTGCCGTCTTTGCCACCCAGGTGCGGGTGGGCGTTCTCGTCGGTTGGGCCGCCGTGGGTGGCCCACCGGGTGTGGCCGATGCCGGTCAGCGAGTCGGGCATCGGGTCTTCGCGGATCGACGTGCGCAAGTTGGTGAGCTTGCCGGCCTTCTTGCGGGTGGCCAGAGTGCCGTCGATGCCCACCAGGGCGACGCCCGCGGAGTCGTAGCCGCGGTACTCCAACCGACCCAAGCCCTCCAAGACCACATCAAGCGCGCCGTCATGCTCAGCCGAAGCGCCCAGACCTGCTGTACCTACGTAACCGACGATGCCGCACATGGGCACAAGCGTAAGGGGTGTCACCGGCTGACACTGTGCGTTACGGAATTCCTGTGCACCAGATCTCACATCACTGGGCAGCAGGTCTGGAGGGCACGCAGCGCGTCGAGACAGCCTCGAGGCCGCAGACCGGAGCCCCGACGGGCACAATGGCGCCCCGTGAGCTCCACCACCTCGACCGTCAGCCCGTTCGTCGACCTCGACCGGGCGGCCTGGAGCGCGCTGTCGGCCGCCACCCCGCTGCCGTTGACCGAGACCGACGTACAGCGATTGCGAGGCTTGGGTGACCGGGTCGACCTGCGCGAGGTCGAGCAGGTGTATCTACCGCTGTCACGGCTGCTCAACCTGCACGTCGCCGGTGCCCACCAACTGCACACCGCCACCTCGCGCTTCCTCGGTGAGGCACCCGAACGCACTCCATTCGTCATCGGCGTGGCGGGCTCGGTGGCCGTGGGCAAGTCGACAACGGCCCGGCTGCTGCGAGAGCTGCTGGCCCGCTGGCCCGATACGCCGCGGGTCGAGCTTGTCACCACCGACGGGTTCCTATTGCCCAACGCCGAGCTGGCGGCCCGGGGAATCATGAGCCGCAAGGGTTTTCCGGAGTCGTACGATCGCAAGGCACTGCTGCGCTTCGTTAGCGACGTCAAGTCCGGGGCCGAGGAGGTACGCGCACCGGTGTACTCCCACCTCACCTACGACATAGTCCCCGGCGCCGAGGTGGTGGTGCGCAGGCCCGACGTGCTGATCGTCGAGGGGCTCAACGTGTTGCAGCCTGCTCGTCGGGGCAGGAACAAGGCGGCGGGAGCGACGGTGAGCGACTACTTCGACTTCTCGCTGTATGTGCACGCGCCCAAGGCCCTGGTGCGGCAGTGGTATATCTCACGGTTCTTGCGGCTACGCGCCACGGCCTTCGCCAACCCCGAGTCGTACTTCCACCGCTACGCCACGCTCACCGACACGCAGGCCCGCGAACGGGCCGAGCAGATCTGGCGCGACATCAACGAGCCCAACCTGGCACAGAACATTCGCCCCAGCCGCGAGCGGGCGCGGCTGGTGCTGTTCAAGGGCGCGGACCACACGGTCGAGCGGGTACGGCTACGCAAGATCTGAGCGCACCCGTCCCAACGCAGCGCTCGCGCAAGCCTTCCACGGCATTTCGCACCCTGCGAGCCGGGCCACCGCATCCTGCGCTGGCGACAGCAGTCGACGACGCCCGACGGATGGTGCCAAACGTGGTCTTTGCGGGCAGCGCAGCGCTTGGCACCGACTACCCGGCTGGGGCGCGCAGGAAGGTACGGATGCCGAGGTCCACCGCTAGGTCATCGAACTGTGACGTTTCTCGTCGGGATGCCACCACGTTGGCCCCGGCTGGGCGCAGAACGTGACAGATGGACGCGCGATTGTGCCGAATCCGGGAGACCCCCGGCTCGCCCGCAAGATCAGCCGTATTCGGGGCGGTGAGGCGGCCTGGGTGCGCGGGCGGCGCTCCGGGGCTGGGATGTCCGGAATCCGGCTCTCTTTGAGTGCGGCCGTCTGGGTTCTGTGCTCAGGCCGGTCCTCATCGCTGACACTAGCGCCGGATTCCGGACATCAACCCGGCCTGACCCCGAACAGATCCGCGCGCTCACCGCGGCCCATTTGGTACAAAGACCGGCGCAGGCGGCGGCGAAGACCAGCACTAACCAGCCAATCCGCCGCTCGCCAAGCACTGGCAGACCTTGGAGTAGATCGCCGAGCCATGGTGGCCCTGGCGGGGCTGCCCGCTCTAGGGTGGAAAATCGATGCCGGGTCTCACGTGTCAGATCGGTCCCACGTGCAGCTACTTCCGAATCAGAGCGCCAGACGTTGCTGGACGACCGCGGCCAACGCCGCCGCGACCTCGTCCGCCTCCGTCTGCTCGGTGGCCTCGACCATGACGCGCACGAGCGGTTCGGTGCCGGAGGAGCGCAACAGCACCCGGCCTCGGGTGCCCAGGCGCTCGCTGGCCGCCCGTACGGCGACCTGCAGCTCTTCGTCGGTCTCGACCCGGGTCTTGTCGACGCCCTTGACGTTCACGAGCACCTGCGGGAAGCGTGGGATGCCCGCCACGAGGGCGCTCATCGACTCCCCTGCTCGGGCCAGGCGCGCCAGCAGGTGCAGGCTGGTGAGCACCCCGTCGCCCGTGGTGGCGTGCTCGGCGAGCAGCACGTGGCCCGACTGCTCCCCGCCCAGGGTGTAGCCGCCGCGGCGCATCTCCTCCAGCACGTAGCGGTCGCCTACGGCGGTGGCCACGGTGGTGATGCCCACGGCCGACATGGCACGCAGCAGCCCGAGGTTCGACATCACGGTGAGCACGAGGGTGTCGCCGGTCAGCTTGCCGCACTCGCGCAGACTCATGGCCAGCACGCCCATGATCTGATCGCCGTCGACGACGTTGCCGAGCTCATCGACGGCCAGGCAGCGGTCGGCGTCGCCGTCGAAGGCCACCCCCGCGTGGGCGCCATGTTCGCGTACCGCCGCCTGCAGGGGCTCGAGGTGCGTGGAGCCCACTCCGTCGTTGATGTTCAATCCATCGGGCCGGGCGTTGATGACGATGACATCGGCACCAGCCGCAGCCAGCGCCGCCGGGCCTACGTCACTCGCCGCTCCGTGGGCGCAATCGACCACTACGCGCAGGCCGTCGAGACGGTTCTCGATGCTGTCCACCAGGTGCGTCACGTAGCGGGTCCTGGCCGACTCGCCGTCGGTGATGAGGCGCCCGACGCCTGCCCCGGTGGGCCGCTTCCACGGCTCGCGCAGCCGGGCCTCGATGGCGTCCTCGATCTCGTCGTCGAGCTTGTGCCCACCTGCGGCGAAGAACTTGATGCCGTTGTCGGGCATGGGGTTGTGCGAGGCCGAGAGCATGACGCCGAGGTCGGCCCCGGTGCTATCTACCAGATAGGCCACCCCCGGGGTGGGCAGCACGCCCACGTCCAGCACGTCGACCCCGGCACTGGCGAGGCCGGCGACGACCGCGGCGCCGAGGAACTCGCCCGATGCCCGCGGGTCGCGGCCCACGATCGCCCTGGGACGGTGCCCGGCGAACGTGCCCTTCTCGCCTAGGACGTGTGCCGCGGCGACCGCCAGGTCAAGCGCGAGCTCGGCCGTCAGGTCGACGTTGGCCAAACCACGCACACCATCGGTTCCGAAGAGTCGGCCCATCTGTACCTCCTTGAACAGCAATGCGACCCCGGGAGCCAGGGCACCCGGGGTCGATGGTTTTGCTAGCGGGCAAGTCTCAGCGCTTGCTGTACTGCGGAGCCTTACGTGCCTTCTTGAGACCGGCCTTCTTACGCTCCTTGACCCGTGCGTCACGGGTGAGGAAACCGGCCTTCTTCAAGCCGGCGCGGTTGGCCTCGATGTCGATGCCGTTAAGCGAACGAGCCACGCCGAGCCGCAGGGCGCCGGCCTGACCCGAGGGGCCACCACCGTCGATGCGCGCGATGACGTCGAAGCGACCCTCGAGCTCGAGCAGCCGGAACGGGTCGTTGACGAGCTGCTGGTGCACCTTGTTGGGGAAGTAGTTCTCCAGGGTGCGGCCGTTGATCGTCCAGTTGCCGCTGCCCGGAATCAGCCGGACGCGAGCGACGGCCTCCTTGCGACGACCGGTCGCGGCACCGGGGGCGGTGATGGAGGAGCCGCTGTTGCGGGGGCCCTCGGTGGCGGTGGTATAGCTGCTGGGGGCATCTTCGAGGTCGTCGCCGACGACCTCGTCAACCTCGATGCTCGGCTGGGTCACTGTTCTCCTTGTGCTGTTCGCGGAAGGCTCGTGCGGTTCGCGGCCCGGACGGCGCTTACTGCGCGACCTGGCTGATCTGGTAGGCCTGCGGCTTCTGGGCCGAGTGCGGGTGCTCCGGGCCGGAGTAGACCTTCAGCTTGCGCAGCATCTGACGGCCGAGGCTGTTCTTGGGCAGCATGCCCCGGATGGCCTTCTCGACGGCCTTCTCAGGGTTCTGCTCAAGGAGCTGGGTGTAGCCGATGGCCTTGAGGCCGCCCGGGTAACCGGAGTGCCGGTAGGCGATCTTCGACTCACGCTTGCTGCCGGTGAGGGCCACCTTGTCGGCGTTGACGATGATGACGAAGTCGCCGGTGTCGACGTGCGGCGCGAAAATCGCCTTGTGCTTGCCGCGCAGCAGCGTGGCCGTCTGGGTGGCGAGGCGACCGAGCACGACGTCGGTAGCGTCGATTACGTGCCACTGCCGCTCGACGTCGGCGGGCTTGGGGGTGTACGTGCGCACAGTCGTAGGCCTTCGCTTGTTCACGGGTTGTCTCGTGGTTGTCATGTGGTTGCTATCGCAAATTTGTGGGACGGGTTTGTAGAACCCGAGCCTGTGTGAAACGACAGCACACAACGACGATCCAGACTACCCGGCCGCCCCCGCCAGGGTCAAAATGGCCCGGCGGTGGGCCGTCCGGGCCGGCCTGAGCCGCGAGTCCAGGCCCAGAGGCCGGGCTGTCCGGCAGCAGATCGCAGCCTTGGCACGGATGGGCTCCCGACCGAAGCCCGCAACGTCATCATCCAGCGAGCGCGTCCGGGTCGGTGAGGGCCTGCGACGGGTGCTCGGTCGCTCTTGCCGGCGCTTGGATGTCCGGAATCCGGCTCGAACAGCGCACCGGACTGGGGTCTTGTGCTCAGCTGATCATCGTCGGTTGGCACTGGTGTCGGACTCCGGACACCGACCGGGCCGCACCGCGGTCATCTCGCACGACAACCGCACGAACCAACCGATCTGCCGCCCGTTCACCACCTACAACCAACGTGACAGTTCGGCCGCTGACTCAGCTCAGGGCCTCCGCCAACAGGCGCAGGGACTCCTCCCTGGCAGGGGAGCGGTCGGCTGGGGAGCCCGCGAAGGCGCCGGCGATGGGGTGCACCATCACCTCGTCAACGCCGAACTGCTCGGCCAGGGCACGGACCTTGGCCGCCGCGGTCTGCGGGCTGCCGACCACCCATCCCGACGCCAACTGCTCCACGAACCCGCGCTGGCGCGCGTCCAGCTCGACGGCCTCGGCTTCCTCGACCAGCCGCTGGGCGTGCAGCGGCAGGCCGGTGCGCAGGGCGAGCATCGACTGCTGGTTGGGCTGCGCGAGACGCCAGGCCAGCTCGTCGGTCTCGGCGACGATGAGGTTGACGGTGAGAAACGTCGTGGGCCGCTCAGTCTGCTCGGACGGGCGGAAGCCGGTGCGATACAGCGCAAGCGCTTCGGCCGTGCCACGTCCGGCGAAGTGATGGGCGAACACGTAAGGCAGGCCGAGGGAGGCGGCGAGTCGCGCGGAATAGTCCGAGGAGCCGAGCAGCCAGACCGGCGGCGCGGTCAGCGCATTCGGGGTTGCGCGCAATTCGTAGGTGGTGCCGCGCAGGTCGAGGCCGACTCCCGCCGGACTCATCATGGCGATCACCTCCTCGACATAGCGCGGGAAGCGTGCCACTTCCTCCTCGCTGTTGCCGCCGCGCAGCATGTACGAGGTCACCTGATCACTGCCCGGAGCGCGGCCGATACCCAGATCGATGCGGCCGGGATAGGCCGCCTCCAACAGGGCAAACTGCTCGGCCACCACCATGGGCGCATGGTTGGGCAGCATCACTCCCCCGCTGCCGACCCGGATGCGTTCGGTGGCCGCAGCGATCATCGCGATGAGCACGGGCGGGTTGGTCGCGCCCACTGCGGGCATGTTGTGATGCTCCGCCACCCAATAGCGCCGAAAGCCGTTAGCATCCGCCACTCGTGCCAGCGCCAGGCTGACTCGCACAGCGTCGCCGGTGGTCTGGTCGCTTCGGACGGGAACAAGATCGAGAACGGAAAGCGCGGGAGTGGCCACGACCGTTGGCAACCAGTCAGGTCAGGACGGCTATTCCCGCCAGCCGGCCTGACGGATCCGACCTCGGTCTGCGACCCACGTTGCCACTCAGTCAGGTCAGGAGGGCTCCCGCCACTACCGGGATCAGAGTGTGCGCACAGCGCGGGTCTCGATGGCGCGGGCGGCCAGCTCGGCATCAGCCGGATAGGCGACCTGCTCCAAGCACAGTCCGTGAGCCGGCATCACCACGGCAGCGCTGTCGCGGGTGCGGGCGGCCAGAGCGCGGGCCGGCCAGTCGACGTCACGCCGGCCGGCACCCACCGCCACTGCGGCGCCGACCAGGAAGCGCACCATGGAATGGCAGAAGGCGTCGGCCTGCACCCGGGCCACCAGAGTGCCCTCCTCCAGCCGGGTCCAGTCGTACTCCAACAGCGTGCGAATGCTGCTGCGCCCCTCGGCAAGCTTGCAGAAGGCGGCAAAATCATTGAGCCCCAGCAAGTTCCGGCTCGCTAACCGCATGACATCGACGTCGAGCGGGTCGCGCACGACCACCGTGTCGTGTCGGCGCAGCGGATCGACGCGGGCACCCGCGTCGGCGATCCGGTAGCTGTAGCGCCGCCACAGCGCGGCGAACCGGGCGTCGAAGCCCTCGGGGGCGTGCGTGGCCGAGTGCACGGCGATATCGCATGGCAACACTCCCTGCAGCCTGCGGACGAGCGCCGCGGCAGGGGTGATCGAGCTACGCCCGGGCAGCGCTGCCCAGCGGTCGTCGGGCAGGTCGGCGTGGGCAACCTGGCCCCGGGCGTGCACTCCCGCGTCGGTGCGTCCTGCCACCGTGAGCCTCACCTGATCGAGCCGCAGTACCTTGGCCAGGCCTTGGCCGAGTTCGCCCTCCACCGTGCGCCGGCCGGGCTGGATGGCCCAGCCGGAGAAGTCGGTGCCGTCGTAGCCCAGGTCAAGCCGGACCCTCACGCGGACCTCCCTCTCGATACCGCCCCCAACACCGGACGAGCAAACGGCACGACCCGGACGGCGCAGTGGCCGTCCGGGTCGTGGCGATCATGCGGTCGTTGCGACCACGCGCTGGGCGAGATCAGCCTTCGTCCGCCGCGTGTCCGGCCTTGGTGAAGCCGGCCTTCTGCGCGGCCTCTTCGGTGGCGAACCAGGCCTCGGCGACGGTCTGCCCGTACCAGGGCGAGTCCTCGGTGTGGTACTTCATCGAGTCGGCGTTGCCCTTGATGGTGAAGCCCTCCGGCGCGGAGCCGTCGGCCAGCGGAGCCGCCGAGCCCTCGCCGTACGGCGCGTCGGCCGGGGCCTCGTCCTGGATCGGCTCGGCAGCGGCGTCTGCGGGCGCCTCGTCGGCCGGGGTGGCCTCGGCGTCCTGAGCGGCGCGCTTGGCGACAGCCTCAGCAGCCTTGACGGTCTGCTTCTTCTCGACCGGCTCCATGCACAGGGAGATCACGGCCATCGGCGCGTTGTCGCCCTTGCGTGGGCCGATCTTGACGATGCGGGTGTAACCGCCCTCGCGCTCGGCCATCGCCGGGGCGATCTCGGTGAAGAGGAAGTGCACGACGGACTTGTCGCGCACAACCGTGAGCACCCGGCGACGAGCGGCCAGGTCGCCGCGCTTGGCGAACGTGACCAGTCGCTCGGCCAGCGGACGAAGTCGCTTGGCCTTGGCTTCGGTGGTGGTGATGGAACGGTGCTCGAACAGCTGGGTGGCCAGGTTGGCCAGCAGCAGCCGCTCGTGCGCCGGGCCGCCGCCGAGCCGAGGACCCTTGGTGGGCGTGGGCATGTTGTGTCTCCTTCTAACCGGCCCGGCGGGCCGCCTTCTCGCTGGTCAGTGGCGCAGGCCGCGGCCGGGACGATGATCGTCCCGGCCCGGCCCGACAGGGTCGCTCAGTACTGCTCGTCTTCGGCGTAGGACATGTCGTCGTCATCGCCGTAGCTGTCGACGACGGCGCTCGGGTCGAACCCGGGCGGGGAGTCCTTGAGCGCCAGGCCCATGCCGACGAGTTTGGCCTTGACCTCATCGATCGACTTCGCGCCGAAGTTGCGGATGTCGAGCAGGTCGGCCTCGCTGCGCGCCACGAGCTCACCCACGGAGTGGATGCCCTCACGCTTGAGGCAGTTGTAGGAGCGCACGGTGAGGTCGAGCTCCTCGATGGGCAGCGCCAGGTCGGCCGCAAGTGCGGCGTCGGTGGGCGAGGGCCCCATGTCGATGCCTTCGGCCTCGACGTTGAGCTCGCGCGCCAGGCCGAACAGCTCCACCAGCGTGCGGCCGGCCGAGGCCATCGCGTCGCGCGGAAGGGTCGACGGCTTGGTCTCGACGTCGACGATGAGCTTGTCGAAGTCAGTGCGCTGCTCCACACGGGTCGCCTCGACCTTGTAGGTCACCTTGCGAACCGGCGAGTAGATCGAGTCGACGGGAATGCGGCCGATCTCGGCGTCGCCCGCCTTGTTCTGCACGGCGGAGACGTAGCCACGGCCACGCTCGACGGTGAGCTCCATCTCGAGCTTGCCCTTGCCGTTGAGGGTGGCGATGTGCAGCTCGGGGTTGTGCACCTCCACACCGGCCGGCGGGGCGATGTCGGCCGCGGTCACCGGGCCGGGGCCCTGCTTGCGCAGGTACATCACCACAGGCTCGTCGTGCTCGGAGGAGATGACGAGTTCCTTGAGGTTGAGGATGATCTCGGTGACGTCTTCCTTCACACCGGTGATCGTCTGGAATTCGTGCAGCACGCCGTCGAACCGGATGCTCGTCACCGAGGCACCGGGAATGGACGACAGCAGCGTGCGCCGCAGCGAGTTGCCGAGGGTGTAACCGAAACCCGGCTCGAGCGGCTCGATGACGAACCGTGAGCGGTAGTCCGAGATCGGCTCCTCGGACAGGGTGGGACGCTGTGCAATCAGCACTGGTGGAACTTCCTTTCGTTCGAGGACCCGCTATTTGACCCTCGTCATTCGCCGGCGAGACGCCGGTTGGGCCAGCGCACACGTCGGTCTGAGTGCGTTGGCGTCCGCCGCGCCCCGAGGAATTCGGAGCGCGGCGGGTAGCACTTACTTCGAGTAGAGCTCGACGATCAGCTGTTCCTGGACCTGCGTGTCGATGACCTGCCGGGCCGGGAGAGCGTGGACGAGGATGCGCATCCGGTCGGGCTGCACTTCGAGCCAGGCGGGAACGGTGCGCTCGCCGGCCTCGCCGCGGGCGACGATGAACGGCGTCATCTCCCAGGACTTCTCCCGGACGGTGACGATGTCGTTCTCGACGACGCGGTAGGACGGGATGTCGACCTTGTGCCCGTTGACCTTGATGTGGCCGTGACGGATCAGTTGGCGTGCCATGTCACGGGACTTGGCGAAGCCGGCCCGGAACACGACGTTGTCGAGACGGGACTCCAGGATGCGGAGCAGGTTCTCACCCGTCTTGCCCGTCCTGCGGTTGGCTTCCTCGTAGTAGCCGCGGAACTGCTTCTCCAGCACACCGTAGATGCGCGCGCACTTCTGCTTCTCGCGCATCTGGAGCAGGTATTCCGACTCCTTGGTGCGGGCACGGCCGTGCTCGCCCGGGGGGTAGGGACGCAGTTCGATCGGGCACTTCGGCCCGTCGCACTTGCTGCCCTTGAGGAACAGCTTGGTCTTCTCGCGGCGGCACCGCTTGCAGTCGGGGCCTGTGTATCGCGCCATATGTTTTTCAGTACTCCTTGTGCTCAGTCAGTGCGGGTCAGACGCGACGGCGCTTGGGCGGGCGGCAGCCGTTGTGGGGGCTGGGGGTGACATCGGAGATGGAGCCGACCTCGAGCCCGGTGGCCTGCAGCGAACGGATCGCGGTCTCGCGGCCCGAGCCGGGACCCTTGACGAACACATCGACCTTGCGCATGCCGTGCTCTTGAGCGCGACGCGCGGCCGCCTCGGCGGCCATCTGGGCGGCGTACGGGGTGGACTTGCGGGAGCCCTTGAAGCCGACCTGGCCGGCCGAGGCCCACGAGATCACCGCACCCGTGGGGTCGGTGATGGAGACGATGGTGTTGTTGAACGTGCTCTTGATGTGTGCCTGGCCGAAGGAGACGTTCTTCTTCTCCTTGCGGCGAGGACGCCGCGCGGCGGACTGACGTGGCTTGGGTGGCATGTGGCTGGTTCTCCAATCCGAGGCGCGACCTCGGCTTGTCCGTGGGGCCGCCGGGCCCCGGTAAGTCTGGTGAGATGAGGGATATTGGCGTGCGTGGGGCCGGGCATCGGCTCCGGGGAGGAGACGCGATCCGGCGCGGGGTGCGCAAGGCGGCACCCCCGACGTGTTACTTGCGGGGTGCCTTCTTCTTGCCGGCCACCGTGCGCTTGGGACCCTTGCGGGTACGGGCGTTGGTCTTCGTCCGCTGGCCACGCACGGGCAGACCACGGCGGTGCCGCAGGCCCTCGTAGCAGCCGATCTCGACCTTGCGGCGAATGTCGGCAGCGACCTCGCGGCGGAGGTCACCCTCGACCCGGAAGTTCGCTTCGATGTAGTCACGGAGGGCGACCTGGTCGTCCTCGGTCATGTCCTTGACGCGAAGGTCGGGGCTGATGCCCGTGGACTTGAGCGTCTCTGCGGCGCGGGTGCGGCCCACGCCGTAGATGTAGGTGAGCGCAACCTCGAGCCGCTTGTCGCGGGGGAGGTCGACGCCGACGATGCGTGCCATGTACTGGGTACTTCTCCTGTCACATCCGGAGGTCTGGTGCGGCACCGGTCCCGGACTGAGGGTCCGGGTCCTCGGCCTCCGGGCCGAGGGTGGCGACCTGAACGGACGATTGCTCGCCGGTCAAGGGGCGGGTGCTGCGGGTTGGGGTTGTGCTGTGATCAGCCCTGACGCTGCTTGTGGCGCAGATTCTCGCAGATCACCATGACCCGACCGTTGCGGCGGATCACCTTGCACTTGTCACAGATCTTCTTAACGCTCGGCTGAACCTTCATGGTGTCCTTCTACTTGTAGCGGTAGACGATTCGGCCGCGGTTGAGGTCGTACGGCGTGAGTTCGACGACCACCCGGTCCTCAGGCAGGATTCGGATGTAGTGCTGGCGCATCTTGCCACTGATGACCGCCAGGACCTTGTGACCATTGGTCAACTCAACCCTGAACATCGCGTTCGGCAGCGCCTCGACGACCGTGCCTTCGACCTCGATGACCCCGTCTTTCTTGGCCATATCCTCCACTGTCTCTCCCGCCGAGGCGGGGTGATACTTGACGATCGGCACCGCACACAGGAGCACTGCGTCAGCGGGGCCGGTCCCGGCGTTGGCACACGTGTGACAGGCACCTTGCACGCCAAACCAGCCGCGGGGCGCGCCAAGGCACAGAGATGCTCGTGAACCGACTGGCCAGAATACGCTACTGGGCCCGGCAGCACGAAATCGGGCTCCCTCGGGGGCCTGCGGCGCAGCCGCTTGGGGCGGGCAGACCCTCGTGCAGTACCGGCTGGAGGCGGCCTCCGAACGATCAATCCAGAGCTACTGGCGTGACCCCGAAAGGCGCCAGGCCCTCCACTCCCCCGTCGTGCGCAGTAAGCACCCAGATGCCGCGATCGTGGATGGCCACGGTGTGCTCCCAATGCGCCCCGCGAGAGCCGTCGACGGTGACGACCGTCCACTCGTCCGCGGCAGTGGTGACCTCGGGTGATCCGATCGTGCACATGGGCTCGATGGCGATGCACGTGCCCGGACGGAGCTTGGCCGTGCGCCCTCGGCCGCGGTAGTTGAGCACCTCGGGGGCCATGTGCATGGCGGTGCCGATGCCGTGCCCGGTGTACTGCTCCAGAATGCCGTACGAGTCGCCCACCGCGTCTTCGATCGCCGCTGAGACCTCTCCCACCGAGTGGGCCGTGGCGCAGGCCGCGATGCCTGCCCACAGCGCGTGCCGGGTGGCCTCCGAGACGGCCAGATCGGCTGGCGCGCCGGCCTCGGCTCCCCCACAGACGACGGTGAGCGCCGCATCGCCGTGCCAGCCCTCCACGACGGCCCCACAGTCGATCGAGACGAGATCGCCCGCGCGCAGCACCTTGGCACCCGGCACCCCGTGCACGATCTCCTCATTCACGGAGATGCACGTGACAGCCGGAAACGGCGGATCGCCGTACCCGAGGAAGTTCGACGTCGCTCCAGCCGCGGCGATGGCGGCGGCGGCCGCCTCGTCTACCTGCCTGGTGGTCGACCCCGGGCGGACGGCCACCGCGGAGGCGGCGTCCAGAGCCGCAGCCACGACGAGCCCCGCCCGACGCATGGTGCGCAGTTGGGCATCCGTCTTGAGCTGGATCTTCTCGCGCCTGAACACTTCAGTGTTTGCCTTCTGTCGGGCCGGGCGCGGGTGAACCGATGCCGACCTGGATGGTCAGTGCGTGGCCGCTGCGTCTGCGATGTCGAGGGCCTCGTAGATGCGCGCCGACACCTCGTCGACGTCACCCAATCCGTTCACCTGCACGAGCAGGCCCCGTTCACGGTAGATGTCGGTGAGGGGTGCGGTCTGTTCGGCGTAAACGTTCATCCGGTTGCGGATGACCTCTTCGGTGTCGTCGGCACGACCCTCGATCTGCGCCCGGTTGAGCAGGCGCCCGACCACCTCTTCGGTGTCGACCACGAGCTCCAGCACTTCCTGCAGCGGGTGGCCCTCGTCGGCCAGGATCTCGTCGAGCTCGCGGACCTGGTCGACCGTGCGCGGGTAGCCGTCGAGCAAGAAGCCAATCTGCGCGTCGGGCTGCCCCAGCCGGTCGCGTACCAGGGCGTTGGTGAGGTCGTCGGGCACATAGTCGCCTGACTCCATGATCGCCTTGACCTTGAGGCCCAACTCGGTCTCGTCCGCCACGTTCTTGCGGAAGATGTCACCGGTGGAGATGGCCGGGATGCCGTAGTGCTCGGCGATCTTCTTGGCCTGGGTGCCCTTGCCCGCACCGGGCGGGCCGACGATGAGGAGGCGCATGGTGGAAACCCTTCGACTGAGAGGTCGACACTATGACAGAGCCCGCCGACAATGTGGGAACGGTGTCACCCTATCGCGGCAAAGGTTGCCGTCAGGCTTTTCAGCGGGCCTTCTGCCGGGCTCGTGGGCGCCGCACGGACGGTCCGAATCTTCCGACCCAGCCTTCCCGGCAGGCCTTCTGCCGGGCTCGTGGGCGCCGCACGATCGGTCCGAATCTTCCGACCCAGCCTTCCCGGCGGGCCTTCTGCCGGGCTCGTGGGTGCCGCACGATCGGTCCGAATCCTCCGTCAGGAGTTCGGGACAGCCTCGATCAGGCAGCGCACGTGCACCTCGAAGCCGGCGCGGGCAACGCCTCCGAAACACAGTTCGTGCGAGCCCGCCGACAGCGGGTCGGTCAGCCCCCATAGGCCCCACACGCTTGCCGTTATCCGCTCGTCTTCGACCGGCTCGAAGAACGGGTTGCCCGCACGCGAACTGACCGGGAACTTCCTGACCATCAGTTCGCTCAGGGCGACGTCGGTGCCGTCGAGGGTCCCGTAGGCGCTGGCCACCTCGACGCGGGGGTCGGGGGTGAAGAGCAGCCACTTTCGCGAGATGGCATTCAGGGCAGGAAAGAACAGGCGGCGGCCGGCGTCCATCTGCCAGCGGCGTTCGACACGTCCACCCAGATTGCCGGCCACGAGCCAGGCTGCAGCCCGCTGGTCGAGACCGGCCCGCACCCCACTCGGATCGGTCAGCGGGCTCTCGGGGACGGGATACGCCAACGCCCACCGGCACCAGTCGATGACGAGATCGTTCACGACCTACCGCCTGGGCCGTAGGTGCGACGCAGACGACGCCACGAGACGGCGAACGCCGCGACGGCGAGCACCAGGGCGGCCGCTGCAGCAACCGCTGACACGTAGTACTCACTCTGGTCGAGCTGCGCTCCAGGCTGCTGGGCGTACCAGGTGGGATCGTCGGCTCGGACCAGGATCGACACCTCCTGACCGGTTCGCAGGGCCGCCGGGTCGATGAACACCGAGCGGTCGAGGGTGGCCACGGCCCCCTTCTCCGGCGGGTCGTCGAGGGCAGCCCGCCGCAGGGCTGGGTCGAGGAAGCGCACCTGCACCCCCTTGTCCGTCGCGGCATGCAGCACCGTCACCGTGGCCGGCTGCATCCCCTCCTGGTTCGACAGGACGCTGTACCGGTCGGCCTGCATTCCGAACAGGGCGCCGGCGATCACGGTTGCCACCAACAGTCCCCAACCGAGCCGGGCGAAGAGGTCACGCCACAGCCAGGAAGCCACGGCACCTGGAGTCAAGGCGGTCGCAGCAGCGCTGGCGGCTCCCGTCCAGGCACCCTTGGTCGCCCGCCGACCGAGGAGATAACGCAGGGTGTCCTGCGGGTCTTCGATGCTTTCGGTCTCCGACGACGCCCGGATGACGACCAGTCGGCCGTCTCGCAATCGCAGGTCGATGGCGGGGTCGAGCAGACCCGCGATCTGGGCGGCCTCGATGTCGTCGAGCGCGATCCACACCGCCCCCGGCTGCGCCTGCAGATCGGCCAACCGCTGCTGGAGCAGCGTCTCCATCCGTTCCTGTGGCCGGTCTTTGACCAGGGCGCCGACCTTCGACTTGCCGGTGGGCACGAAGGCCAGTCCGGTGGAGTAGACCAGGCCGTCGGCCAACCCGGGCCAGGGCCCGCGCAACACGGTCATCGCGGCGAGCAGGCGTGGTTCACCGCCGGCGTCGGCGCCAGGCGACGTCGTCAGGTCCAGCCCCTGGGCACTCAGGTACTCGCCGAGCGCCGCTGGGCGCTCTGCTGCCCCGGCGACAACGTCAGCGGCGTCCAGCGGTGCACCGTCGGCGATCGTCACGGGCACCGGCGCGTCTGGCCAGTGCAGCACGTGCCGAGCCGCCCCGGCTTCGACGAGCCCGGCCACCAGCACCGTGCCGAGCGCCTCGCGCACGCCGGCCTCGGGGTCCTCATCGTCATCGACCAGGTAGCGCCCGAGGTCTGCCCAGCGCACGGACTCGGCGGCTGCGAGGACGTCGGCATAGCGCACCCCCTCCGTCACGCCCGCCCGCTGCAGATGCTCGGCAAGCCAGCGTGCGGCATCGACGGCTGCCCGGTCACCGCCCACGACCGCTACCTCCTGCCACGACGTGAGCGGCAGCTCGCTGTCGATCAGGTCGCCCTCGTGCTCGGCCAGCCAGCCCGCTCCGCCGCGGATCAGCTCCAAGGCGGGGTCGCCGGATGCCGGCTGGGCTGCTGCAGCAGGGTCAATGAGCCGTTCGTATCCGGCGATCCGAACAGCCGTGCCTGGGTGGGTATCGAGCAGGCTCACCCGCTCCTCGGCCAGATAGGCGGTCAGGGCCTCATCGAGGGCGACAACGTCGGAGGCCATCAGCTCGCGCAGGCCTTCGACCAGGCTGGCGCGCCTTCCGGCCAGCTCGAACAGCTCGCCTGCCAGCTCCGCCAGGGCAAGCCACGCGAGCGTCGTGCGCACTTCGACGCGCATCGCCTCGGCGGCGGTTCGAGGGTCGACCACCGTGAGAGCCAGCCGATCGGCCCGCGCCTCGCGCTGCCGGGAGTCGGCCGCTGCGGCCCAGATTGGCGACGACCAGGTAGATCGTGATCAGCCATCTCGCCCAGGCCGTGGTGTTGTCGTGCACCCGGTGCAGGAACTCCCGGGCACGCTGGTGCCGCGCCGACCAGGCGGTGTCGCCGGAGGCGTAGTGCCCGAGCTCGTGACCGAGGGTTGCGCGCAATTGCGGAACTGTCAGGGTCGCCAGAAAGGGCAACCCGAGATGAAGCTCACGGCGTCCGGCCTGTTCGAGGACGGTCGCGTTGGGCTCACTGGTGACGATGATCCGCGTAGGGCGGAGGTTCCGATGGCGGTGGCCAGACCGTCGACCTCTGCCCACAGGGCAGAGTGTTCAGCGCGGGTGAGCTCGATGCCCGGCGGCTCGTACGGCTGCCGCCAGGTTCGACGCATGTCCCGGGCTGCCAAGACCACCGCGGCGACCAGCGGCAGGGCCACGATCTTGACGGCGACCCCGACTCCAGGAGCGAAGTCGGATCGCACGGCCAACGCCAGCACCCCGACCACCGCGCCCAGCACGAGCACTGGAAACAGGTACAGCACCAACAGGGCCAGAGCAGCCCGCCATCTCAACACAAGATCCCCCCACGACGACAACCGGACAACCACGTATCGGGAGGCGTCCGGCTCGGGTTGAGCGGGGGCGCTCAGCCCGGGTGGCATCGTGCAGCGCGGTCGCGGCGTCGCGAAAGGTCAGCGGTCAGCGGTCAGCGGTCAGCGGTCAGCGGAGGAAGCCTTCGTAGTGCCGTTGCTGCAACTGCGACTCGATCTGTTTCACCGTCTCCAGACCCACACCGACGATGATCAGGATCGAGGTGCCACCGAAGGGGAAGTTCTGGTTGGCGTTCACCAGTACGAGCGCAATGAGCGGGATCAACGCGACGATGCCCAGGTAGAGCGCGCCCGGCAGGGTGATCCGATCGAGGATCTTCGAGAGGTAATCGGCCGTGGGTTTGCCGGCCCGGATGCCGGGAATGAACCCACCCACCCGCTTGATGTTGTCCGCGACCTCATCGGGGTTGAACGTGATCGCCACATAGAAGTACGTGAAGAAGATGATCAGCACGAAGTACAGCGAGATGTAGACGGGATCGTCGCCGCGCACCAGGTGGCTGGTAATCCACTGCACCCATCCCGGCGGAACCGCCGGCGCGGCCGGGGTATTGAACTGCGCGATCAGGCCTGGGATATAGAGCATCGACGAAGCGAAGATCACCGGGATGACGCCGGCCATGTTGACCTTCATCGGAATGTAGGTGGACGAGCCGCCGTAGACCCGTCGTCCGATCATCTTCTTGGCGTACTGCACTGGCACGCGCCGCTGCGCCTGCTCCACGAAGATGACCGCGGCCACGATCACCAGGCCGACGGCGATCACGATCGCCATGACGCCGTAGCCGAGGTTCTGGTCCTGCCCGATCGCCCACAGCGAGCTGGGGAAGCCTGCGGCGATGGACGTGAAGATCAGCAGCGACATGCCGTTGCCGATGCCGCGCTCGGTGATGAGCTCACCAAGCCACATGATGAGGCCGGTGCCGGCGGTCATCGTGAGGATCATGATGAGGATGACCTGGATCGACTGGTCGGGAATGATCTGGGTACCCACCGAACAGCCGGGGAAGAGGTTGCCCGAGCGGGCCACCGCGACGTAGGTGGTCGACTGCAGAACGGCCAGGCCGATCGTGAGGTAACGCGTGTACTGCGTGAGCTTGCTGGTGCCCGACTGGCCCTCGTCCTTCAGGGCCTCGAAGTGCGGGATCACCACGGTGAGCAGCTGGATGATGATGCTCGCGGTGATGTAGGGCATGATCCCGAGCGCGAACACCGACAGGTGCAGCAGCGCGCCACCGCTGAACAGGTTCACGAGCCCCATGAGGTCGTTGCCCGCCATACCGCCCGGCGCCAGACAGGTCTCGACGTTGGAGTACGAGATACCCGGCGTGGGGACGAACGAACCGACCCGGAACAAGGCCATCAACGCCAGGGTGAAAAGCAGCTTGCGCCGCAGGTCCGGCGTCTTGAACGCCCGGACGAATGCGCTGAGCACGTGAATCCTCCCTCACAGGTGACCTTGGAGCCACCGGCTCCTGCTGAGCCACCTCTGCGACCCGTCCACATCGGACGGATGCGCCTGAAACTTGACCGGCGAAGCGGCCCGGGGAGTCTGCCCCCGGGTACACAACGGTCACCGGACGGCACCGGTGCCCGCAAAACCTTACCTCTCCCCGCGCGCAGGCGCGTTCACTCCGGCCAAAGTGCCACAAGTTGGTCCCCCAGCCGGGACCGTGGACTGAGAGTCTCTTTGGCAGCACCTGATGGTCAGCGCCCACTGCCAGACGCGCGCCATCCCCCTCTGATCCGGGCACTTCGCTCACCTGGCACCACTCAAGCCTGCGTTCCCGACGAGCCTCGCCTCACCGGTGCCAGACGCGGGATATTCCGCCCCTCTGGCACCACCCAGGACGACAAACATCAGCTCCCACGCCTTACTCAGTGCCAAACGCGCGCCATTCGCCCCCTCTGGCACCACTCAAGCCCTGCATCTACGGCGACCGCCAGCAAGCCACAGCAACAGCAGCAGCTAGCGCCCGTACACCTGGCTTACAGCGTCGAACGCACGAACCGTGCTGAACAGCTTCCAGGCGTCTTGCGGGGTAGGCCAACTGGACAGCTTGACCCCCACCAGCCCAGCGGAGCGGTTGACGTAGATCATCTGCCCGTGAATCCCCAGGCATAGCAGCACCGGGCGGTCGGGATAGGGAAACCAGAACTGGTTGCGGTACATGCCCCCAGGCATCCACAGATCGTCGGAGCTGGCGGCGAAGGCCTCGCGAGAATCCGGGGCGCCGGCGAAGCTCTCGTCGATCCACGACGCGGGCACCACCTGCTGGCCGGAGGGCGAGAGCCCGTCGCCCAAGATGGTCAGGCCCAGCCGCGCCAGGTCGCCCAGGGTGGCCGAGATGCCGCCGTCGAACATGCCGGACCCCTCGGAGTCGATGCCGATCGAGGCGTCATACCGGGCGCCGATCCGCGCCCACACCAACTCGCTCACCAGCTCGGGAAAAGCCCGCCCGGTGACGGCCTCGCACAGCCAGCCGAGTACATCGCTCTCACAACTGCGGTACTCGAACGCTCCGCCGTGCGGTGACTTCTGCCGCAGGCTCTGCAGAAAGCCCCGCAGCGTCGTGGGCACGTCGGGAGACACCCGGGTGGCCCACCCGAACGCCTGCTCCAGCAGGCGCACCTCGGCCTGCGGGTTGAGGTATTCCTCGGAGAACGCGATGCCGGACCTCATGTCGAGCAGGTTGCGCACCGTGGCGCCCGCATAGCCGCTGCCGGCCAACTCCGGGATGTAGCTTGTCAGCTGGGCCTGCGGGTCGACCAGCCCGCGCTCCACCAAGGCGCCGACAGCCAACCCGACGATCGACTTGCTCACCGACATCAGCAGATGCCGCGTGTCGGGCCCCATCTCACCGGAGTAGCTCTCGGCGAGCACCTCCCCCGGACGCGCCACGAGCCAGCCATCGGTGTTCGTGGCGGCCATCACGTCGGCCAGCGTCTGTTCCGTACCACCCAGCGGCGTCACGGGCACCGAGGCCACCGGTTCCGGGTTGACCGCCAGCTCAGCCGCCGGTCCCTCACCCCGACTGATCACCGCGGACGGAAAGATCTCGTCCATATGCTGAAACGTCCAGCCCACCTGCTCGGCGGACTGCCAGTTGTCCAATGTCACCGGCAGCGGGGGTTCACTGGATCCTGAAGCGAGCATGCCGAGAACTTACCCCGCGGCGCACAGCAGCCACATCCGAACCGGTACAGGCAACTGAACTCGTGGCGCGTAGAGACGACGTCAACCCTTCCGCGTCCACAGGAACGTCCGTTCGGGCTGACGACCGCCAGGATCTGAGCACGGCCCCACCAGGCAGTGCCAGCGGATCCGGTGAGGCCGACATACCCCGAGCCACCATCGCTTGCTCCAGGCTTTCTCCAGCATGCTTGGCGATCCAAAAGCCACCGTCGTTCGAACCCGACGGCGCTGCAGAGGACGAACCGGGAGTCAGAACCAAGAGCGCCATCCCACGGCGCTACCTTCGACACGATTCTCATCTTGCGCCCCCTCGCGACGTGCCTTCACCGTACGCGAAGGGTGCGGGCAACGAGGGTTCCGGGGAGATCAACACCTGGTCAGCGCACGACGAAAGGGCGGCCCCAGCTGGAGCCGCCCCTTCACCCAAACAAACGTGCAGAACTCAGACGGTCGTAACCGACCCGCCTGCAGCCTCGATCTTCTCCTTGGCCGAGGCGGAGAACTTGTGCGCACTCACCTGCACGGCAGAGGAGATCTCACCGGTTCCCAGCACCTTGACCTGCGACCGCTTGCGCACTGCGCCCTTGGCCACCAGATCGTCGATGGTGACCGCGCCACCCTCGGGGAAGAGCTCGGACAGCTTGTCGAGGTTCACCACCTGGTATGTGACCTTGAACGGGTTCTTGAACCCACGCAGCTTCGGCAGCCGCATGTGCAGGGGGGTCTGGCCACCCTCGAACCGTTCGGGCACCTGGTACCGAGCCTTCGTACCCTTGGTACCGCGACCAGCGCTCTTACCCTTGGAGCCCTCACCACGACCGACGCGGGTCTTGGCGGTGCGGGCACCGGGGGCCGGACGCAGGTGGTGCACCTTGAGGGTGTGGCCCTGGACGGCGTCCACCTTCTCGCTGTCGACAGACTTCTTCTCGGTGTCGACCATCACTCAGCTACCTCCTCGACCGTCACCAGGTGACGGACGGTCTGGACCATGCCGCGGATCTCCGGGCGGTCCTCCTTGACCACCGTCTGGCCGATGCGCTTGAGCCCGAGGCTGCGCAGCGTCTCACGGTGGTTCGCCTTGCCCCCGATGTGGGAGCGGATCTGGGTGACCTTGAGCTGAGCCATCACGCACCTGCCCCGGCACGGGCCCGCAGCAGAGCGGCGGGGGCCACGTCTTCGATCGGCAGGCCGCGGCGAGCCGCGACCGCCTCGGGACGCTCGAGCAGGCGCAGCGCCGCCACCGTGGCGTGCACGATGTTGATGGCGTTGTCCGAGCCGAGCGACTTGGTGAGCACGTCGTGAATCCCTGCGCACTCCAGCACGGCGCGCACCGGACCGCCGGCGATCACACCGGTACCCGGCGATGCCGGCTTGAGCAGCACGACGCCGGCAGCGGCCTCGCCCTGAACCGGGTGCGGGATGGTGCCCTGAATGCGGGGGACCTTGAAGAAGGACTTCTTGGCCTCTTCGACGCCCTTGGCGATGGCGGCGGGCACCTCACGGGCCTTGCCGTAGCCGACACCCACGGTGCCGTCGCCGTCACCGACGACCACGAGGGCGGTGAAGCTGAAGCGACGCCCACCCTTGACGACCTTGGCGACCCGGTTGATCGTGACAACCCGCTCGAGGTACTGACTCTTATCGGCCGAGTCGTTGCCCCGCCGGTCGTCGCGACCGCGACGGCCGCCGCGCTCGCGATCGTTACCGGAGCGCTCGTTGCCGCCGGCACCGGTGCCGGTGCCGGTCCGGCGCTGAGTTCCTGGCATGTTTGCTCGTTCCTTATCTGTGGGGAGTCTCGAAGATCTACAGGGTCAGCCCGGCTTCGCGGGCCCCCTCGGCAACGGCGGCGACCCGGCCGTGGTAGCGGTTGCCACCCCGGTCGAAGACGACTGCCTCGACACCGGCCGCCTTGGCGCGCTCGGCCACCAGCTCGCCGACCCGCTTGGCCTTGGCCGTCTTGTCGGCGTCCGAGCCCCGCAGGTCTGCCTCCATGGTGGAGGCCGACGCCACGGTCTTGCCGACCGAGTCGTCGACGACCTGCACGAACACGTGCCGGGTAGACCGGTTGACGACGAGCCGCGGACGGGCCGTCGTGCCGGCGATCTTCTTGCGACCGCGCTGGTGGCGGCGGATCCGAGCCTTGGCCAGACCCTTGCCCTTGACGCTGATGGTCATCACTTACCAGCCTTTCCGACCTTGCGACGCACAACCTCGCCCGCGTAGCGGACACCCTTGCCCTTGTAGGGGTCGGGCTTGCGAAGCTTGCGGATGTTGGCGGCGACCTCGCCCACCTGCTGCTTGGAGATGCCCTGGACGGAGAACTTGGTCGGCGACTCCACCGTGAAGGTGATGCCGGCCGGCGGCTCGACCGTGATCGAGTGGCTGTAACCCAGAGCGAACTCCAGGTTGGCGCCCTTGGCGGCCACGCGGTAACCGGTGCCCACGATCTCGAGCTTCTTCTCGTAGCCCTCGGTCACACCGACCACCATGTTGGCGATCAGCGTGCGGGTCAGTCCGTGCAGCGAACGGGAGATCCGCTCGTCGTTGGGACGGGTCACGCTGAGCGTTCCGTCGTCGGCCTTCGCGACCTCGATGGGGCTGGCAACGGTGTGGTCAAGCGAGCCCTTGGGCCCCTTGACGAGCACCTTCTGGCCCTCGATCGTCACGTCGACGCCGGAGGGAACGGAGACGGGATTCCTGCCGATGCGGCTCATGGTCTACTCCCTTTCCGCTTACCAGACATAGGCGAGGACTTCCCCGCCTACACCCTGCTTGGCGGCCTGCTTGTCAGTGAGCAGACCGGACGACGTGGAGATGATCGCGACACCGAGCCCGCCGAGCACGCGCGGCAGGTTCGTCGACTTCGCGTAGACCCGCAGACCGGGCTTGGAGATCCGTCGCACACCGGCGATGGAGCGCTCCCGGTTGGGGCCGAACTTCAAAGAGACGTGCAGGGTCTTGCCGACCTCGGCATCAGCCACCGTCCAGCCGGCGATGTAGCCCTCGGCCTGCAGGATCTCGGCGATCCGAGACTTCAACTTGCTGTACGGCATGGAGACTTCGTCGTGGTACGCCGAGTTGGCGTTCCGCAGACGGGTCAACATGTCCGCAATCGGGTCCGTCATTGTCATGTGGGCTTACCTGCCCTTCCTCGCCGCGGTATCTCCGAAGGGAGACCAACGGCGTAAGTGGTTACCAGCTGCTCTTAGTCACACCGGGCAGTTCGCCGGCGTGCGCCATTTCACGCAAGCACACGCGGCAGAGCCCGAACTTGCGGTACACCGAGTGCGGACGACCGCACCGGTTGCACCGGGTGTAGGCGCGCACCGCGAACTTCGGCTTGCGCGCGGCCTTTTCCTTCAGCGCCGTCTTGGCCATGCTCAGTTCCTCCCGCCGGGCGTGTTGCCCCGCATCTCGGTCTCGACCGATTCGTTGGTGGCCACGCTCACTGCTCCTTGAACGGGAAGCCCAGGTGCTTGAGCAGTGCCCGGCCTTCGGCGTCGTTGGTGGCGGTGGTGACGATCGTGATGTCCATACCGCGGACACGGTCGATCCTGTCCTGATCGATCTCGTGGAACACCGACTGCTCGGTGAGACCGAAGGTGTAGTTGCCGTTGCCGTCGAACTGCTTGGGCGACAGGCCCCGGAAGTCGCGGATGCGCGGCAGCGCCAGGCTCAGCAGCCGGTCGAGGAACTCCCACATCCGGTCACCCCGAAGGGTGGTGTGGCAGCCGATCGGCATGCCCTCGCGCAGCTTGAACTGAGCGATGGACTTGCGGGCCCGGGTCACCTGTGGCTTCTGACCGGTGATCGCGGTGAGGTCGCGGATGGCGCCCTCGATGAGCTTGGAGTCGCGGGCCGCGTCGCCGACGCCCATGTTGACGACGATCTTCGTCAACCCGGGGGTCTGCATGACGTTGGCGTAGCCGAACTCCTCGCGCAGCTGGCCAGCGACCTCGTCGCGGTAACGCGACTTCAGCCGGGGCAACGTCTTCTCAGTGGCGGTGGCAGTCATTCTCAGATGTCCTTACCCGAGCGACGAGCCACCCGCACCCGAACGGTGCGCTGGCGACCGTCGCGCTCAACGGTCTCGCTGCGGTAGCCGACCCGGGTCGGCTTCTTGGTGCTGGGGTCGACGATCTGCACGTTGCTGATGTGCAAGGGCGCCTCGTGCGTCTCGATGCCGCCGGTCTTGGCGCCCCGGCTGGTGGCGCCGACCTTGACGTGCTTCTTGACCCGGTTCACGCCCTCGACCAGCACCCGGTTGGTGTCGGGGTACACGGCGATCACCTTGCCGGTCTTACCCCGGTCGCCCCCACGCGCCTGCGTGGCGCCGGAGATCACCTGGACGGTGTCGCCCTTCTTGATTCTCAGCTTCGCCATTTAGAGCACCTCCGGAGCCAGCGAGACGATCTTCATGAAGCGCTTGTCACGCAGCTCGCGGCCCACCGGGCCGAAGATGCGCGTACCGCGCGGGTCGCCGTCGTTGCGGAGAATGACGGCCGCGTTCTCGTCGAAGCGGATGTAGGAACCATCCGCGCGACGGCGCTCCTTCTTCGTCCGGACGATGACCGCCTTGACGACATCGCCCTTCTTGACGTTGCCGCCGGGGATCGCGTCTTTGACGGTGGCGACGATGACGTCACCGATGCCGGCGTAGCGGCGCCCGGAACCACCGAGCACCCGGATGCAAAGGATCTCCTTTGCGCCCGTGTTGTCAGCCACCTTCAGGCGGCTCTCCTGCTGAATCACAGAATGCTCCTTCGTCGTGCTGGTTCTCGCTCAGGCGAGCCTTGCCGAACTAACGGGGACGAAACCCCTTGAATCACTTAGCCTTCTCAATAATCTCGACAACGCGCCAGCGCTTGGTGGCCGAGAGGGGACGGGTCTCCATGATCCGAACCATGTCGCCACGACCGCACTCGTTGTTCTGGTCGTGCGCCTTGACCTTCGACGTGCGGCGCATGACCTTGCCGTACAGGGGGTGCTTGACGCGGTCTTCGACCTCGACCACAACGGTCTTGTCCATCTTGTCGCTGACCACGTAACCACGCCGGCTCTTGCGGTAACCGCGGTGCTCGGCGTCGGCGACGCCCACCTCGACGGTCTCGTTGCTCACAGTGCTTTCCTCGCTGACGGTCTCACTTGGGGTTGCCTCGCTCACGACGCGTCCTCGGACGTGCCGATGCCCAGCTCGTGCTCACGCATGATCGTGTAGATCCGCGCGATGTCACGACGCACGGCCTTGAGCCGGCCATGACTCTCGAGCTGGCCGGTAGCCGACTGGAACCGGAGGTTGAACAACTCCTCCTTGGCCTTGCGCAGGTCTTCGGCCAGCCGCTCGCTGTCGAAGCCACGCAGGTCATCCGCCGAACGGTCCTTGCTTCCGACGGCCATCACTCACCACCCTCGCGCCGGATGAACCGGCACTTCATCGGGAGCTTGTGGATCGCCAGGCGCATTGCCTCGCGAGCCACCTCCTCGGGAACCCCGGCGAGCTCGAACATCACCCGGCCGGGCTTGACGTTGGCGATCCACCACTCCGGCGAGCCCTTACCAGAGCCCATCCGGGTCTCGGCCGGCTTCTTGGTGAGCGGCCGGTCGGGGTAGATGTTGATCCACACTTTGCCGCCACGCTTGATGTGACGGGTCATGGCGATACGCGCGGACTCGATCTGCCGGTTGGTGACGTAAGCAGGCTCGAGGGCCTGAATGCCGTACTCGCCGAACGAGATCGCCGTGCCGCCCTTGGCGGCGCCGGAACGCTTGGGGTGGTGCTGCTTTCGGTGCTTCAACCGACGTGGGACGAGCATCGCTCAGCCCTCCTGAGACTCGGTAGCGGGCGCCTGCTCGGCAGCCGCCGGGGCCTCGGTGGAGGTTGCCTCGGGGGCGGCCTGCTCAGCGCGACGGCCACGGGGACGCTCGGCACGCTCGCGTCCACCTCGGGGGCCACGCGGGGCCTGCGCGGCCTGCTGGACCGCGAGCTCCTTGTTCGTGACGTCACCCTTGTAGATCCAGACCTTGACGCCGATCCGGCCGAACGTCGTACGGGCCTCGTAGAAGCCGTAGTCGATGTTGGCGCGCAGCGTGTGCAGGGGCACCCGGCCCTCGCGGTAGAACTCCGAGCGCGACATCTCCGCACCGCCGAGGCGGCCTGCGCACTGCACCCGGATGCCCTTGGCGCCAGCCCGCTGAGCCGTCTGCATGCCCTTGCGCATGGCGCGCCGGAACGAGACCCGGCTCGAGAGCTGCTCGGCGATGCCCTGGGCTACGAGCTGGGCGTCGATCTCGGGGTTCTTGACCTCGAGGATGTTGAGCTGCACCTGCTTGCCCGTGAGCTTCTCCAGCTCGGTGCGCAGCCGGTCGGCCTCCGCCCCGCGACGGCCGATGACGATGCCCGGCCGGGCGGTGTGGATGTCGACGCGGACGCGATCGCGGGTGCGCTCGATCTCGACCTTGGAGATGCCGGCCCGCTCCATGCCGGTCGACATCATCTTGCGGATCGCGACGTCTTCCTTGACGTAGTCCTTGTAGCGCTGGCCCGGCTTGGTGCTGTCTGCGAACCACCGCGACTTGTGATCGGTGGTGATGCCCAGCCGGAAGCCGTGCGGGTTGACCTTCTGTCCCACTAGGAGCTCCTCCTCTTGGACGTTGACCGGGTGCCGCGCCCACGGGGCGCGGTGCGCACGCCGCTGACCGGGGCGGTCGTCACCTTGACGCCGTCCTCGGGTGCGGCCACCACCACGGTGATGTGGCTGGTGCGCTTACGAATTCGGTACGCACGACCCTGCGCCCGCGGCCGGAACCGCTTGAGCGTGGGGCCCTCGTCGACGTAGGCCTCGGCGACGACGAGCTCACGCTCGTCGAACGCGGCCGAGGCCTCGTCGGCCTTCACCCGGGCGTTGGCCACGGCGCTGGCGACGACCTTGTAGACGGGTTCGCTCGCCGCCTGCGGTGCGTACTGCAGCACCGCGAGGGCGTCGGTGACACCACGGCCACGGATGAGGTCGACGACGCGCCGGGCCTTCTGGGGCGTGACACGGACGAACCGTGCCTTCGCCATGGCTTCCATCGCTGTCCTACCTTCTCGACTCTTGTGATCGGTTGACTCGTTGCTGCTGAGATCCCTTGCGGGTCAGCGGCGACGACCCTTCCGGTCTTCCTTGACGTGACCGCGGAACGTCCGCGTGGGGGCGAACTCGCCGAGCTTGTGACCGACCATCGACTCGGTGACGAACACCGGGATGTGCTTGCGGCCGTCGTGCACGGCAAAGGTGTGGCCGAGGAAGTCGGGCGTGATGACCGACCGGCGCGACCAGGTCTTGATGATGTTCTTCGTGCCCTTGTCGTTCTGAACGTCCACCTTCTTCTGCAGGTGGTCGTCGACGAAAGGACCCTTCTTCAAGCTGCGCGGCATCTAGATAACTCCTCAGCGCTTCTTGCCGGTGCGCCGGCGACGGACGATGTCGGCGTCGCTCGACTTGTTCGGACGACGGGTGCGGCCCTCGGGCTTGCCCCAGGGGCTGACCGGGTGACGGCCACCAGAGGTCTTGCCCTCACCACCACCATGCGGGTGGTCGACCGGGTTCATGACCACACCACGGACGGTCGGGCGCTTGCCCTTCCAGCGCATGCGTCCGGCCTTGCCCCAGTTGATGTTGGACTGCTCGGCGTTGCCGACTTCGCCCACGGTGGCGCGGCAGCGCACGTCCACGTTGCGGATCTCGCCCGAAGGCATCCGCAGCTGGGCCTTGACGCCCTCTTTGGCCACGAGCTGAACGCTCGCACCGGCCGAGCGGGCGATCTTGGCGCCGCCACCGGGACGAAGCTCGATCGCGTGCACGACCGTACCCACCGGGATGTTGCGCAGCGGCAGGTTGTTGCCGGGCTTGATGTCGGCCTCCGGGCCGTTCTCGACCATGTCGCCCTGCTTCAGCCGGGTGGGCGCCAGGATGTAGCGCTTGGTGCCGTCGAGGTAGTGCAACAACGCGATGCGAGCAGTTCTGTTGGGGTCGTACTCGATGTGCGCGACCTTGGCCTGCACGCCGTCCTTGTCGTTGCGGCGGAAGTCGATCACGCGGTAGGCCCGCTTGTGACCGCCACCGTGGTGACGGGTCGTGATCTTGCCCGACGCGTTACGGCCACCCGTCTTGGTGAGCGGACGCACGAGCGACTTCTCCGGCTCGGACCGGGTGACCTCGACGAAGTCGGCGACCGACGAGCCACGGCGGCCCGGCGTCGTCGGCTTGTACTTACGGATTCCCATTACCAGTCAGTCCTTGTCAGATCGGGGCCGGTCAGTTGACCGGGCCGAAGATGTCGATGGTGTCGCCGTCGCGGAGGGTGACGATGGCCCGCTTCGTCGACTTGCGCTTGCCCAGACCGAACTTGGTGCGACGGGTCTTGCCCTGGCGGTTGATCGTGTTCACCGACGTGACCTTGACGCCGAAGACCTTCTCGACCGCGATGCGGATCTCGGTCTTGTTGGCGTTGGGGTCGACGATGAACGTGTACTTGCCCTCATCGAGCAAGCCGTACGACTTCTCCGAGACGACGGGCTTGAGCAGCACGTCGCGCGGGTCCTTGACGTTGTTCAGCGCGCTCATTCTCCGGCCTCCTCGCTGTCGGCCTTGACGGTGGAGACCGTCGCGGTGTTCGCCGTGCGGCCGGCCAGGAAGGCGTCGAGCGCACCGCGGGTGAACACGACGTCGTCGCTGCACAGCACGTCGTAGGTGTTGAGCTGGTCTGCCGTGAGCAGGTGCACCGTGTCGATGTTGCGCAGCGACTTGTAGCTCGACTCGTCGTCGCGCTCGAGCACCACGAGCACGTTGGCGCGCTCGCTCACCTTGGCCAGAATGGCCGCAGCGATCTTGGTGGAGGGGGCCGACTCGACGAACGAGCTGACCACGTGCACCCGGCCGTGCCGGGCCCGGTCGGACAGGGCGCCACGCAGCGCGGCGGCCTTCATCTTCTTGGGGGTGCGCTGGGTGTAGTCGCGCGGCTGCGGGCCGTGCACCACGCCACCGCCGGCGAACTGCGGCGCCCGGGTGGAGCCCTGGCGGGCGCGGCCCGTGCCCTTCTGGCGGTAGGGCTTGCGGCCACCACCACGCACGTCGCCGCGCGTCTTGGTGGAGTGCGTGCCCTGCCGGGCGGCGGCCAGCTGGGCCAGCACCACCTGGTGGATCAAGGGGACGTTGGTCTGCACGTCGAAGACCTCGGCGGGCAGGTCATAGCTTCCGGCGTTGTTGCCGGTGGCGTCGATGACGTCAACCGTCAGAGTCATCTCAGGCCTCCTTCGCGGCTGCGCTGTACGGCTTCTTGGCCGCAGTACGAACGAGGACGATGCCGCCGCGGGGACCGGGGATGGCGCCCTTGACGAGCAGCAGGCCCTTCTCGGCGTCCACGGCGTGGATGGTGAGGTTCTGGGTGGTCTGGCGGACGTTGCCCATCCGGCCAGCCATCCGCATGCCCTTGAAGACACGACCCGGAGTGGCGCAGCCGCCGATGGAGCCCGGCTTGCGGTGGTTGCGGTGGGCACCGTGCGAGGCGCCCACACCGGAGAAGCCGTGTCGCTTCATGACACCGGCGGTGCCCTTGCCCTTGGTGGTGCCCACGACGTCGATCGGCTGGCCGGCCTCGAAGGTCTCGACCGTGACCTCCTGGCCGAGCGAGAAGTCGCCGGCGTTGTCGGTGCGCAACTCGACGAGGTGGCGGCGCGGGGTGACGCCGGCCTTGGAGAAGTGGCCCGTCATGGGCTGGTTCACCTTGCGCGGGTCGATGGCGCCGAAGGCGAGCTGCACGGCGTTGTAGCCGTCGGTCTCGCCGGTGCGGATCTGCGTGACGACGTTGGCGCCGGCCTCGACGACGGTGACTGGCACGAGCCGGCCGTTCTCGTCCCAGACCTGGGTCATCCCCAGCTTGGTGCCGAGGATGCCCGCGACGGTGCCCACGCTGCGCACAGCATTGGTGGATGTCATGGCTTGTCCTACCGGTCCTTAGAGCTTGATCTCGATGTTGACGTCAGCCGGAAGGTCGAGCCGCATGAGCGAGTCCACCGCCTTCGGCGTCGGGTCGATGATGTCGATGAGCCGCTTGTGCGTGCGCATCTCGAAGTGCTCGCGGCTGTCCTTGTACTTGTGCGGCGACCGGATGACGCAGAACACGTTCTTCTCGGTCGGCAGCGGCACAGGGCCCACCACGGTAGCTCCGGCCCGGGTCACCGTGTCGACGATCTTGCGCGCCGATGAGTCGATGACCTCGTGGTCATAGGACTTCAGCCGGATGCGGATCTTCTGTCCCGCCATGTGTCCTCGGTCTGCCTCTCAGGAGTTCTTTCGTCCGGTTGACGCCGATTTTCCCACGCCCCCGCGCTCGGGTGTGTCGCCTTGGGAGGCACGCACCCGTGCCCAATCAGGGGACGGAGAATCCGGACGTCATCCGGGGCTCGCGCTTCCCCGGCCGTACGCCCTAGATCTGCGAGCAACCACAGGGCGTTCTTCCGGGGACGGCGAGGAGGACATGGGTCTACCCCGCGCGCCGAGCAACCGGACTAGTCTGCCAGAGCCAGCGAGCAGGTCCAAATCCCGGTCGAGGTCATGACCCCGCGACTGCCCCTCTGCTACCCCTGCCGGCCCTCGACCGCTGTTCGCGAAGCCCTCAGATGACGCCCTGCGCCACCATCGCGTCGGCCACTTTGAGGTAGCCCGCCAGGTTGGCCCCGAGCACGTAGTTGCCTGGTGCGCCGTACTCCTCCGCCGTGGCCACGCACTGAGCGTGGATGTCGTGCATGATCTTCTGCAGCCGGTCTTGGGTGGTGTGGAAGTCCCACGAGTCGCGGCTGGCATTCTGCTGCATCTCCAGCGCGCTGGTGGCGACTCCGCCGGCGTTGGATGCCTTGCCGGGTGCGAACAGCACGCCAGCCTGCTGCAACAGGGCGGTGGCAGGCGGGGTGGTGGGCATGTTGGAGCCCTCGGCCACCAGCCGCACGCCGCCGGCGAGCAAGGCCTTGGCATGCTGGACGTCGAGCTCGTTCTGGGTGGCACACGGCAACGCGATCTCACAGGGCACGTCCCAGATGGAGCCCTTCGTGAGGTACCGCACATGTTCGCCGCGACGGTCGGCATAGCTGCTGAGCCGGCCGCGTTCGATCTCTTTGATCTGCTTGAGCAGCGCCAGATCGATGCCCTTCTCGTCCACCACGTAGCCGGAGGAGTCGGAGCAGGCGATCACAGTGGCGCCGAGCTCGGTGGCCTGCTCGATTGCGTAGATGGCCACGTTGCCCGACCCGGAGACGATCACCCGCTTGCCTTCGATGCTCTCCCCCACTCGGTGCAGCATCTCCTGCACGAAGAAGACGGCGCCGTACCCGGTGGCCTCCGTGCGCACCTGCGATCCGCCCCAGTTGAGACCCTTGCCCGTGAGCGTGCCGGACTCGAAGCGGTTGGTGATCCGCTTGTACTGTCCGAACAGATAGCCGATCTCGCGGGCACCGACACCGATGTCGCCGGCCGGAACGTCGGTGTGCTCGCCGATGTGCCGGTATAGCTCGGTCATGAACGACTGGCAGAACCGCATCACCTCTCCGTCGGAGCGACCCTTGGGGTTGAAGTCGGAGCCGCCCTTGCCACCGCCGATCGGCATTCCCGTGAGGGAGTTCTTGAAGATCTGCTCGAAGCCGAGGAACTTCATGATCGAGACGTTCACGCTCGGGTGGAACCGCAGGCCGCCCTTGTACGGGCCGAGCGCGGAGTTGAACTCCACCCGGAAGCCCCGGTTGATGTGCACCTGACCTGCGTCGTCCATCCACGGCACCCGGAAGATGATCTGTCGTTCGGGTTCGCAGATCCGGCTGAGGATCGACCAGGTGGTGTACTCCGGCCGCTTGCCCGCGATCGGGGTCAGGCTCAGGGCCACCTCGTAGACAGCCTGGTGGAACTCCCTCTCGCCGGGATTCCGGCGAAGGACTTCGTCAAAGATCGGCTGCAGGCTCGGATGGATAGTGGCAGTCACAGTCGTACAAACTACTAGCCGCTCGCATATGTACCGGAGCCACACGGATCGACGACAACGCCGCCGAGTGCCCGCTAGGGGTACCGCAGCGCGGGCGCTGGCGGAGTCCCCGGCAAGGCGGAGGAGCGAGGGCGTGGCGGAGCCACGTTGAGCGACGACAACGCCGCCGAGTGCCCGCTAGGGGTACCGCAGCGCGGGCGCTGGCGGAGTGCCCGGCAAGGCGGAGGAGCGAGGGCGTGGCGGAGCCACGTTGAGCGACGACAACGCCGCCGAGTGCCCGCCAGCACCCGCGCGGGGGCCGACTATGGGCATCCAGGACCGGTAGCGATAGGTGGGGTCGATCTTCCCGGAGTCGCTGACGGGCACGGGCACTCGGCCGAAGTCGAGGGTCGATCCGCGCCGCGTCACGCGCACGACCTGCGCGAGACCACGTTGCGGGCCGCCCAGCCAGGTGGCCGCGAACGATGCGCCGTCCTTGGGATAGAGCCGCACGGTGAAGGTGCCCGCGGGCAACGTCGAGACGCGCCAGCGGCCGTCGGTGCCGGAACAGCTGGGAACCTGGCCCACCACGTTCTCACCGTTGCGGCCGATCCACACGTCGGCGCAGACACCCGACACAGGCCTGCCCGCTGCGCTCACGGCTATCCCGGTGATCGCCGACGACTGGGCCAGCCGCACATTCACCGTCGTGGTGAGCCCGCCGGTGAGCTGGTAGCGCGTGCCACCGCTGTAGCCGTTGACGCCCGGGGCGTACTGGGTGGCATAGCGGCCCGTTGGGTCGGCCGCCTGCACCACGACCGCCACGGGTTGTCCCACCGGTAGGTCGTAGTGGCCGCTCGCATCGGTGCACCCCTGGGCGATGACCTCTTCGCGATGTACCGCCGACAGGGCCTTGACGCAGATGCCCGACAGCGTCGCGCCGGTCGTCGACCTGACCGTGCCGGCCACGTGCGCCACCGACACCCAATGGTTGGTGACCAGCACCTCGCTGCCAGGCAACACACCGAAGGAGTCCGACTGCTCGCGGGTGGGACGCGAGAACGCCCACTGCGTCTGACCGCCCCACGTGAAGGCAACCTGGTACGTGCCCAGCGGCACCGATACCGACCAGTTGCCGGCGGCGTCGGTCACTGTGCTGGCGATGGGGGTCGAGGCGTTCAGGCGATAGACGGCGACCTGTGCCGAGGCGATAACGGTCTCGTCGGAGTTGAGGAGCGTCCCCCGGAGGGCGCCGACGGTATCACTTGCCATGGCCGGACCCGCCAAGCCGGCAAGGGACAACAGGGCCGTCAGCAGAACCGCCGCCACTCGCGCCAGGCTCGACGGCCGCCCCTCACTCTTAGTCATCGTCACCCCCGCAACGTAGCAATCTGGCCTGCGACGTATCGCTTGATCTGGACGATTGCCCTCGTCTGGGTGTAGCAAAATGCCCGTTCGGGCCAATGAGTCGGGGCAGCCGCGGGAACGATCGCGCGTCCACCTGTCACGTTCTTCGCCCATCCGTCACCAAGTTGGTGGCTCCCTCGCGAACAACGTCGCAGTTCGACGGCCTAAGGGCGGTCAAGCCCCAATGCCGTTGGGTTAAGGTTCCGGCTGGGTGTCGTCCCGGCTTTCGGAGCTGCGTCTGGCGAGGAAGGCGCAACCCTTGAATCACAGTCTTTCCGGTTGCTGAGTCGGTCTTCCACCCAAGACGCCTGACCCGGTGCCCACCGCGGCGGATACACCGCCAACGGCACCACGCAACGACTCCAACCCGAGCTCCGGCACTCAACCCGGTGCCAACCGCGGCGAATACACCGCGCACGGCACCACCCAACGACCCCAACCCCAGCCCCGGCACTCAACCCGGTGCCAACCGCGGCGAATACACCGCGCACGGCACCACCCAACGACCCCAACCCCAGCCCCGGCACTCAACCCGGTGCCAACCGCGGCGAATACACCGCGCACGGCACCACCCAACGACCCCAACCCCAGCCCCGGCACTCAACCCGGTGCCAACCGCGGCGAATACACCGCGCACGGCACCACCCAACGACTCCGGACCGTGATGGTCGAGTCCGGCTTCTGGAGGGCTGTGAACGGGTCGGTTTCTCACGCTATGCCGATGCCCCGCCGGACGGGGCATCGGCATAGCGCAGGAAAGCCCCTGCCCCGCGACTGTCGAAACCTCCCCTTGCGGAAGACCCGGGCAGACTGCCCCGTCCCATCGCCCGGCTCCGCCCCACCCCTGGGCTGCCCACGCGTCGCTGAGCTGACCATCTGTCGCTGACCTGCCGGGCCCGTCAGCGGGCTGGCCCCATCTGTCGCCGGCTGGCTGGACAGACCTTGACACCCACACCGGACGACTAACCGAACGGCATTGCGTCTAGCCCGGATCTAGTCCTGACATCCTCATCAGCACGCCGCCTGCCCCCGCGGAATAGATCACCCGGAGGTCCAGAGACGACAAAAGCGACCCCGAACCGCAGTGGGTTCGGGGTCGCTCTATGCGAGAGCGTCAGCTCACTTGATGATCTTGGTGACCCGGCCGGCGCCGACGGTACGACCACCCTCACGGATGGCGAACTTCAGGCCTTCCTCCATGGCGATGGGCTGGATCAGCGCCACCGTCATCTCGGTGTTGTCGCCCGGCATGACCATCTCCACACCGTCAGGCAGGGTGATGACACCCGTGACGTCGGTGGTGCGGAAGTAGAACTGGGGACGGTAGTTCGAGTAGAACGGGTTGTGGCGGCCGCCCTCGTCCTTGGTCAGGATGTAGACCTGAGCCTCGAAGTCGGTGTGCGGGGTGATGGTGCCGGGCTTGGCGACAACCTGGCCACGCTCGACGTCCTCACGCTTGATGCCACGCAGCAGCAGACCGCAGTTCTCGCCCGCCCACGCCTCGTCCATCTGCTTGTGGAACATCTCGATACCGGTGACCGTGGTCTTCTGCTTCGCACGGATGCCGAGAATCTCGACCTCGGAGTTGATCGGGAGCTTGCCCCGGTCGACCTTGCCGGTGACGACGGTGCCACGACCGGTGATCGTGAAGACGTCTTCGATCGGCATGAGGAACGGCTTGTCCATGTCGCGCACCGGGTCCGGAACGGACTCGTCGACAGCGTCAAGCAGCTCTTCGACCGACTTGACCCACTCGGGGTCGCCCTCGAGCGCCTTGAGCGCCGAGACGCGGACGACGGGGGCGTTGTCGCCGTCGAACTCCTGCGCCGAAAGCAGCTCACGGACCTCAAGCTCGACGAGCTCGAGGATCTCCTCGTCGTCGACCATGTCGGACTTGTTGAGCGCCACGAGCAGGTAGGGCACGCCGACCTGACGGGCGAGCAGCACGTGCTCGCGGGTCTGGGCCATCGGGCCGTCGGTGGCGGCGACCACCAGGATGGCGCCGTCCATCTGAGCCGCACCGGTGATCATGTTCTTGATGTAATCGGCGTGGCCGGGAGCGTCGACGTGCGCGTAGTGGCGCTTGTCGGTCTGGTACTCCACGTGCGCGATGTTGATCGTGATACCGCGCTGCTTTTCCTCCGGCGCCTTGTCGATCTCATCGAACGGCGTGAAGGGGTTGAGGTCCGGGTACTTGTCGTGCAGGACCTTGCTGATGGCCGCGGTCAGCGTCGTCTTGCCGTGGTCGACGTGACCGATCGTGCCAATGTTGACGTGCGGCTTGGTCCGCTCGAACTTCGCCTTACCCACTCGGGGTTCCTCCTTGAAGCTACTTTGATTGGTTCGCTGGCCCCATGGCTGAGGCAACGAGGGTTGAGTCTAGTCGCAGGGCGGGACACCCCGCGACCACTGTGTCGTGCTAGGCGAAACTCACTCGCCTCGAGTCTTCTTGATGATCTCCTCGGCCACCATGCGGGGGACCTCGGCGTAGTTGTGGAAGTGCATCGAGTACACCGCCCGACCCTGGGTGCGCGAGCGCAGGTCGCCGACGTAGCCGAACATCTCCGACAGCGGGACGTGCGCCTTGACGACCTTGGCGCCGCTGATGTCCTCCATCGACTGGATGTGACCACGACGCGAGTTCAGGTCGCCGATCACGTCGCCCATGTAGTCCTCAGGCGTGCGCACTTCGACGGCCATGACCGGTTCGAGCAGAACCGGGTCAGCCTTGCGGGCCGCTTCCTTGAGCACCTGGGAGCCGGCGATCTTGAACGCCATCTCCGAGGAGTCGACGTCGTGGTAAGCACCGTCGATGAGGCTCGCCTTGACGCCCACGAGCGGGTAGCCCGCGAGCACGCCCAGCTGCATGGCGTCCTGGATGCCCTTGTCGACGCTCGGGATGTACTCGCGCGGGATGCGGCCACCGGTGACCTTGTTCTCGAACACGTACATCTCCCCCTCGGACGTGTCGAGGGGCTCGATCGAGACCTGCACCTTGGCGAACTGGCCGGAGCCACCCGTCTGCTTCTTGTGGGTGTAGTCGACCTTCTCGACCGCGCGACGGATCGTCTCGCGGTAGGCCACCTGCGGCTTGCCGACATTGGCCTCGACCCGGAACTCCCGGCGCATCCGGTCGACCAGGATGTCGAGGTGGAGCTCGCCCATCCCCTTGATGATGGTCTGGCCGGTCTCGTCGTCCTGCTCCACCTGGAAGGTGGGGTCTTCTTCGGCGAGCTTCTGGATCGCAACCGAGAGCTTCTCCTGGTCGCCCTTGGTCTTGGGCTCGATGGCCACGCTGATGACCGGGTCGGGGAAGGTCATCGACTCGAGCACGATGGGGCTGGCCGGGTCGCACAGGGTGTCGCCGGTGGTGGTGTCCTTCAGGCCGATCATCGCGTAGATGTGGCCTGCCGTCGCCTCCTCAACCGGGTTCTCCTTGTTGGCGTGCATCTGGAAGAGCTTGCCGATGCGCTCCTTCTTGCCCTTGGTGGCGTTGAGCACGCCGGTGCCCGCCGCAACCCGGCCCGAGTAGACCCGGACGTAGGTGAGCTTGCCGAAGAACGGGTGTGCGGCCACCTTGAACGCCAGCGCCGAGAACGGCTCGGTGGTGTCGGCGTGCCGCGCGATGTGCAGGTCTTCGTTGTTGAGCTCGTGACCGTGCACGGGCGGCACGTCGAGCGGCGACGGCAGGTAGTCGACCACCGCGTCGAGCATGGGCTGCACGCCGCGGTTCTTGAAGGCCGACCCGCACAGCACCGGGTAGAGCTCGGACTTGACGGTCAGCGCGCGGATGCCGGCCTTGATCTCGGCGACGCTGAGCTCTTCACCCTCGAGGTACTTCTCCATCAGAGTGTCGTCAGACTCGGCGACCCGCTCCACCAGCTGGTGGCGGTACTCCGCGGCCTGCTCGGCCAGCTCGGCGGGAATCTCCTGCACCTCGTACTTGGCGCCCATGGTCACGTCGCCCTTGGCGTCGCCCGGCCACACCAGCGCCCGCATCTCGACCAGGTCGACCACGCCGACGAACTCGCTCTCGGAGCCGATGGGCAGCTGGATCACCAGCGGCTCGGCGCCCAGGCGCTCGACGATCGTCTTGACCGTGAAGTAGAAGTCGGCGCCCAGCTTGTCCATCTTGTTGACGAAGCAGATGCGAGGCACGTTGTACTTGTCGGCCTGCCGCCAGACGGTCTCCGATTGGGGCTCGACGCCTTCCTTGCCGTCGAAGACGGCGACGGCGCCGTCGAGGACACGCAGCGAGCGCTCGACCTCGACCGTGAAGTCGACGTGGCCGGGCGTGTCGATGATGTTGATCTGGGTGCCGTTCCAGAAGGAGGTCACCGCGGCGGAGGTGATCGTGATGCCGCGTTCCTTCTCCTGCTCCATCCAGTCGGTGGTCGAAGCCCCGTCGTGGGTCTCACCGATCTTGTGGTTGACCCCGGTGTAGAACAGGATTCGTTCAGTTGTGGTGGTCTTGCCGGCGTCGATGTGCGCCATAATGCCGATATTGCGGACCTTCTTGAGGTCTGTCAGCACGTCCTGTGCCACGGGATCCTTCTTTCTGCGGCAGGTTCCGGCACGAAGGCCGGGCGGGTCGTCTTCTGGACGGGGCTCGCCAAATCACACGGTGGTCAGCGGGCGCCTGCGAGGGCGCCCGCCGGACGTCACCAGCGGTAGTGCGCGAAGGCCTTGTTGGAGTCGGCCATCTTGTGAGTGTCTTCGCGGCGCTTGACCGCGGCACCAAGACCGTTGCTGGCGTCGAGAATCTCGTTCATCAGCCGCTCGGTCATGGTCTTCTCACGACGCGCCTGGGCGTAGCCCACCAGCCAACGCAATGCCAGCGTGGTGGCCCGGTTGGGCTTGACCTCGATGGGCACCTGGTAGGTGGCACCACCGACGCGGCGGGACTTGACCTCAAGAGCCGGCTTCACGTTGTCGAGCGCCCGCTTGAGGGTGAGGACCGGGTCGTTGCCCGACTTGTCCTTGGCGCCTTCGAGTGCACCGTAGACAATGCGCTCGGCGGTGGATTTCTTCCCGTCCTTGAGCACCTTGTTGACGAGCTGGGTCACCAGCGGCGACTGGTACACGGGGTCGATGATCAGCGGCCGCTTGGGGGCCGGGCCCTTGCGGGGCATTACTTCTTCTCCTTCTTCGCGCCGTAACGGCTGCGAGCCTGCTTGCGGTTCTTCACGCCCTGCGTGTCGAGCGAGCCACGCACGATCTTGTAGCGAACACCCGGCAGGTCTTTCACCCGGCCGCCGCGGACGAGCACGATGGAGTGCTCCTGGAGGTTGTGGCCGACGCCCGGGATGTAGGCGGTGACCTCGACCTGGCTGGAGAGCTTCACGCGGGCGACCTTGCGCAGCGCCGAGTTCGGCTTCTTGGGGGTGGTGGTGTACACGCGGGTGCACACACCACGACGCTGGGGGCTCCCCTTCAGGGCGGGAGTCTTCTGCTTCCCGACCTTGTCCTGGCGGCCCTTGCGCACCAGCTGTTGGATCGTGGGCACTACGTCGTCCTGCCTTCGTCTCGTCCGGCACCGTTGATTAGCGGTAGCTTGCGTTGTCTTCGCCGCGCGTTCGCGATCAGCCCATTGGGCTCATGCTTGCGCCTGGTGTTGCTTGCCTGGAGGCAAGCACCTGCCCAGGGCACACGGGCGCCCTTGGTCGGACAACCGGTACAGGCTACCGGCTGGGCCGGGTACGGGTCAAAACACTCCTCCACCGCGGGCTGCCGGCTCCTACGCGGGAGCCGCCGTGGTGCAGGTGTCCGCCTCCGGCAGAGCGTCTAGCGGGAGCCCTCCGTGTCGTCGCCCAACAAGCGCAGCACCCGGCCGAACTGGTCGACCATCGTATGCTCCAGCCCCTCCAGCCGCTGCTCCACCCCGTCCAAACGCTGCTCCAGCCCCTCCAGCCGCTGCTCCACCCCGTCCAAACGCTGCTCCACTCCGTCCAACCGCTGGTCGAGACGGTCGAACCTGGCGTCGTGGGCCGCCAGGTCGGTCACGATCTCATCAAGGCGATTGCCGTGCCGGATCTGGGTGTTCTGGATCTTGAAGATCAGGTCGTAGATCGCCGAGACGTCGTTGTCGAGTTGGCGCACCTTGCGCTGCAGGTCGGGCTGACTGGTCATCGAGCCAGCCTAGATATCGCGCCGGCCAACTGAAAGCCGCGGCCGCGCGCCTGTGGACAACGCGCCGCCAACCGCTCACCACGCCGATCCGAGCGGTCTCTGCCAGACCCGAGGAGACGACAGCAGAGGGGCCGGACGCCTTAACGCCATCCGGCCCCTCTCGTCTGTCACATCACGCCAGCGGCTGAACCGGCGCTGCCACCGATCAGCGGTAGCCGGAGTCGAACTCCTCCAGCGGCACGGCTTGACCCGAACCGACACCGAAGTGCTGGTAGTCGAGGTCGTCGTAGCCGGGCATGGCGTACATCGCGGCCTTGGCCTCCTCGGTGGGCTCCACGCGCACGTTGCGGTAGAAGTCCAGGCCCGTACCGGCCGGGATGAGCTTGCCCAGGATGACGTTCTCCTTGAGCCCGAGCAGCGAGTCGCTGCGCGCGCCCAGGGCGGCCTCGGTGAGCACTCGGGTCGTCTCCTGGAAGGAGGCGGCCGACAGCCACGAGTCCGTCGCCAGAGAGGCCTTGGTGATGCCCATGAGCTCGGGACGACCGGCGGCCGGCTGACCGCCCTCGCTCACCACACGGCGGTTCTCCGTCTCGAAGCGGCCGCGCTCCACAAGCTCGCCCGGCAGCAGGTTCGACTGGCCGGCATCGATGATCGTCACCCGGCGCAGCATCTGCCGCACGATGACCTCGATGTGCTTGTCGTGGATGCCCACACCCTGCTGGCGGTAGACCCGCTGCACCTCGTCCACCAGGTGCTTCTGGGTCTGCCGCGGCCCGAGAATGCGCAGCACCTGCTTGGGGTCGACGGCGCCCTCGATGAGCTGGTCGCCCACCTTCACCGCCTGGCCGTCTTCGATCCGAAGCCGAGAACGTCGGCTGATCAGGTGCTCGATCGGCTCGCTGCCGTCGTCGGGTGTGATCGTGAGCTTGCGAGCCCGGTCGGTGTCTTCGATCGTCACCCGTCCGACCACCTCGGCGATCGGGGCGACGCCCTTGGGAGTACGCGCCTCGAAAAGCTCCTGCACACGAGGCAGACCCTGGGTGATGTCACCACCCGACATGGCCGCACCACCGGTGTGGAACGTACGCATCGTCAGCTGGGTACCGGGCTCACCGATCGACTGCGCGGCGATGATGCCCACGGCCTCGCCGATGTCGACGAGCTTGCCCGTGGCCAGCGAGCGTCCGTAGCAGCGGGCACAGGTGCCCACCTTGGACTCGCAGGTGAGCACCGAGCGCACCTTGATCTCGCTCACGCCAGCAGCCACGAGGGCGTCGATGAGCACGTCGCCCACGTCGGCGCCGGCCTTGGCCAGCACCTTGCCGTTGGTGGGATCGAGCACCTCGGCCGCCAGCGTGCGCGAGTACACCGAGGTCTCGACGTTCTCGTGCCGCACCAGCTTGCCGTCGACGTTCGGCACCGCGATCACCTGCGAGAGACCGCGGTTGGTACCGCAGTCGGGTTCGCGGATGATCACGTCCTGGCTCACGTCCACCAGACGACGGGTCAGGTAACCCGAGTTGGCGGTACGCAGAGCGGTGTCGGCCAGCCCCTTGCGGGCACCGTGGCTGGAGATGAAGTACTCCAGCACCGAGAAGCCCTCGCGGAAGTTGTGCTTGACCGGCCGCGGAATGATCTCACCCTTCGGGTTCGCCACAAGGCCACGCATGCCGGCGATCTGGCGGATCTGGCTCCAGTTACCCGAGGCACCCGAGGTCACCATCCGGTGCACCGAGTTGTTCTTGGGGGTGGTGGTCTCCAGCTCCTTGGCAACCTCGTTGGTGGCCTGGGTCCAGATGTCGATGAGCTCCGAACGCCGCTCGTCGTCAGTGATCAGACCCATCTCGAACTGCTCCTGCACCGTCTCGGCCTTGGCCTCGGTGCGCTCCAGGATCTCGGCCTTGCCCGCCGGGGTGATGACGTCGGAGATCGCCACCGTCAGGCCCGATCGAGTGGCCCAGTAGAACCCGGCCTCTTTGAGGCCGTCGAGAGTGGCCGCCACGGCAACCTTCGGATAGCGCTCGGCCAGGTCGTTGACGATGGCCGAGAGCCGCTTCTTGTCCACCTGGGTGTTCACGAAGGGGTAGTCCTCGGGCAGGGTCTCGTTGAAGAGGGCCCGGCCCAGCGTGGTCTCCAGCAACGGCGCGCCGTCGTGATCGCCCGCCTCGGGCACGACCGCCCCGGGCACGCGGATCTTCGCCAGAGCGTTGATGCCCAACTCACCGTTGTCGAAGGCCATGATCGCCTCCGCCACGGACGAGAACTCGCGGCCCTCGCCCGGGGCGCCCTCCACCTCAGAGGTCAGGTGGAACAGGCCGATGATCATGTCCTGGCTCGGCATCGTCACCGGTCGGCCGTCGGCCGGCTTGAGGATGTTGTTGCTCGACAGCATGAGGATGCGGGCCTCAGCCTGCGCCTCGGCCGACAACGGCAGGTGGACGGCCATCTGGTCACCGTCGAAGTCGGCGTTGAACGCCGCACACACGAGCGGGTGGATCTGAACGGCCTTGCCCTCCACGAGCTGCGGTTCGAACGCCTGGATGCCCAGTCGGTGCAGGGTGGGCGCACGGTTCAGCAGCACGGGGTGCTCGGTGATCGCCTCTTCCAGCACATCCCACACGTAGCCGTAGCGGGAGTTGTTGCCACCGGCACGCTCCACCATCCGCTTGGCGGACTTGATGTTCTGCGCGTGGTTGAGGTCGACCAGCCGCTTCATGACGAACGGCTTGAACAACTCGAGCGCCATCTGCTTGGGCAGGCCGCACTGGTGCAGCTTGAGCTGGGGGCCCACCACGATGACCGAACGGCCGGAGTAGTCGACGCGCTTGCCGAGCAGGTTCTGCCGGAACCGGCCCTGCTTGCCCTTGAGCATGTCGGACAGCGACTTGAGCGGACGGTTGCCCGGCCCGGTGACCGGGCGGCCGCGCCGGCCGTTGTCGAACAGCGAGTCGACGGCCTCCTGCAGCATCCGCTTCTCGTTGTTGACGATGATCTCCGGAGCACCCAGGTCGAGCAGACGCTTGAGCCGGTTGTTGCGGTTGATCACGCGGCGGTACAGGTCGTTGAGGTCGGACGTGGCGAACCGGCCACCGTCGAGCTGCACCATCGGGCGCAGGTCCGGCGGGATCACCGGCACCGCGTCGAGAACCATCGACACGGGGCTGTTGGTCGTGGACAAGAACGCCGAGACGACCTTGAGCCGCTTGAGGGCACGCGTCTTGCGCTGGCCCTTGCCGGTCTCGATGATCTCGCGCAGCGCCTCGGCCTCGGCGTGAAGGTCGAAGGTCTCCAACCGCTTCTGAATGGCGTTGGCGCCCATCGAGCCCTCGAAGTACAGGCCGTACCGGTCGCGCAGCTGGCGGTAGAGCATCTCGTCGCCCTCGAGGTCGGAGACCTTGAGCTTGACGAACCGATCCCACACCTGGTCGAGCTTGTCGATCTCGGCGTCGGCCCGACGACGGATCGAGTTCATCTCGCGCTCGGCGGACTCGCGAACCCGGCGGCGGGCGTCGGCCTTGGCACCCTCGGCCTCGAGCTCGGCCAGGTCGGCCTCGAGCTTCTTGGCGCGGTTGTCGATGTCGGAGTCGCGCTTGTCGGCGACGGACTTCTTCTCGACCTCCATCTGGGCCTGCAGCGAGGGCAGGTCGCGGTGACGACCCTCCTCGTCGACCCAGGTGACCATGTAGGCCGCGAAGTAGATGACCTTCTCCAGGTCTTTCGGAGCCAGGTCGAGCAGGTAGCCCAAGCGCGACGGGACGCCCTTGAAGTACCAGATGTGGGTGACGGGCGCGGCCAGCTCAATGTGGCCCATCCGCTCACGACGCACCTTCGCGCGCGTCACCTCGACGCCGCAGCGCTCGCAGATGATGCCCTTGAAGCGCACGCGCTTGTACTTGCCGCAGTAGCACTCCCAATCGCGGGTGGGACCGAAGATCTTCTCGCAGAAGAGCCCGTCCTTCTCCGGCTTCAGGGTGCGGTAGTTGATCGTCTCAGGCTTCTTGACCTCACCGTGCGACCAGGCCCGGATGTTCTCCACAGAGGCGAGCCCGATGCGCAGTTCGTCGAAGAAATTGACATCCAACAAGGTTTTTCCCTCTTTCCCAAGTCAAAAGCACTTGGAGCTGTTGGTTTTTCGAATAGCAAGTGTTGGTGGCCGTCGGCGCCCGGAGCGGTTCCGGGCGCCGACCGCGTGGATCAAACTTCTTCGACGGAACTCGGCTCGCGCCGCGACAGGTCGATGCCGAGCTCTTCGGCGGCGCGGAACACGTCGTCGTCAGAGTCCTTCATCTCGATCATCGTGCCGTCGGCCGAGAGCACCTCGACGTTCAGGCACAGCGACTGCATTTCCTTGATCAACACCTTGAACGACTCCGGGATGCCCGGCTCGGGGATGTTCTCGCCCTTGACGATGGCCTCGTACACCTTCACGCGGCCGGGTACGTCGTCGGACTTGATCGTGAGCAGCTCCTGCAGCGCGTAAGCGGCGCCGTAGGCCTCCAGCGCCCAGACCTCCATCTCGCCGAATCGCTGGCCACCGAACTGCGCCTTACCGCCCAGCGGCTGCTGGGTGATCATCGAGTACGGGCCGGTGGAACGGGCGTGGATCTTGTCGTCCACCAGGTGGTGCAGCTTCAGGATGTACATGTAGCCGACGCTGACCGGTTCGGGGAACGGCTCGCCGGAACGGCCGTCGAACAGCCGCGCCTTGCCGTCCTTGCCCACCAGCCGTACGCCGTCCCGGGTCGGCAGGGTCGAGGAGAGCAGCCCCTCGATCTCCGACTCGTGAGCACCGTCGAACACCGGCGAGGCCACCGGGGTGCCCGGCAGCACGTCGCGCTTGTCGCCGCCCATGTGCTTGGCCCACTCGGGCTCGCCCTCGACCTGCCAGCCTCGGGAGGCTGCCCAGCCCAGGTGCGTCTCCAGGACCTGGCCGATGTTCATCCGTCGTGGCACACCGTGCGGGTTCAGGATGATGTCGACCGGCGTGCCGTCTTCGAGGAACGGCATGTCTTCGACAGGCAGGATCTTGGAGATGACGCCCTTGTTGCCGTGCCGGCCGGCGAGCTTGTCGCCGTCGGTGATCTTGCGCTTCTGCGCCACGTACACCCGCACGAGCTGGTTGACGCCCGGGGGCAGTTCGTCACCCTCGTCGCGGTCGAACAGCTTGACGCCGATGATCGTGCCGGTCTCGCCGTGGGGCACCTTGAGCGAGGTGTCGCGCACCTCGCGCGCCTTCTCGCCGAAGATCGCGCGCAGCAGCCGCTCCTCCGGGGTCAGCTCGGTCTCACCCTTGGGGGTCACCTTGCCGACAAGGATGTCGCCGGGGACGACCTCGGCGCCGATCCGGATGATGCCCCGCTCGTCGAGGTCGGCCAGCACCTCCTCGGAGACGTTGGGGATGTCGCGCGTGATCTCCTCGGCACCCAGCTTGGTGTCGCGGGCGTCGACCTCGTGCTCCTCGATGTGGATCGAGGAGAGCACGTCGTCCTGTACCAGCCGCTGGGACAGGATGATCGCGTCTTCGAAGTTGTGACCCTCCCATGACATGAACGCCACGAGCAGGTTCTTGCCGAGCGCGAGCTCGCCCTCGTCGGTGGAGGGACCGTCGGCGATGACGCCGCCGGCTTCCAGCCGCTCGCCCTCGTCGACGATGACCCGCTGGTTGTACGAGGTGCCCTGGTTGGAGCGCTTGAACTTGGCCAGCCGGTAGCTCGACGTGGTGCCGTCGTCGTTGGCGAGGGTGACGAGATCGGCGCTCACCTCGGTGACGACACCGGCCTTGTCGGCCACCACAACGTCGCCGGCATCGACGGCGGCGTGCCGCTCCATGCCGGTGCCCACGAGCGGGCGCTCCGCCTTGACCAGCGGCACCGCCTGACGCTGCATGTTCGAGCCCATCAGGGCCCGGTTGACGTCGTCGTGCTCGAGGAACGGAATCATCGCGGTAGCGACGGAGACCATCTGACGGGCCGAGACGTCCATGTAGTCGACGTCCTCACCCGGCACGAACTCCGTCTCACCGCCGCGGGCACGCACGAGCACGCGAGCCTCGGCGAACCGGTTGTCCTCGGTGAGCGGCGCGTTGGCCTGGGCGATGACGTGCTCGTCCTCGGAGTCGGCTGACAGGTAGTCGACGTTGTCGGTGACCACACCGTCTACCACCCGGCGGTACGGCGTCTCGACGAACCCGAACGGGTTGATCCGCCCGAAGCTCGCCAGCGAGCCGATCAGACCGATGTTCGGGCCTTCCGGGGTCTCGATCGGGCACATCCGGCCGTAGTGGCTGTGGTGGACGTCGCGGACCTCCATGCCGGCACGGTCACGGGAAAGACCGCCTGGGCCGAGCGCGGAGAGCCGGCGCTTGTGGGTCAGACCGGCAAGCGGGTTGGTCTGGTCCATGAACTGCGACAGCTGCGAGGTTCCGAAGAACTCCCGGATCGAGGCCACCACCGGGCGGATGTTGATCAGGGTCTGCGGCGTGATCGCCTCGACGTCCTGCGTGGTCATCCGCTCACGGACGACCCGCTCCATCCGCGACAGGCCGGTGCGCACCTGGTTCTGGATGAGCTCACCCACGTTGCGCAGCCGACGGTTGCCGAAGTGGTCGATGTCGTCGGTCTCGACGCGCAGGTCGACGGACTCGCCGTCGCGCACACCCTTCATGGTGTCTTTGCCGGCGTGCAGCGTGACGATGTACTTGATGCAGGCCACGATGTCGTCGATGGACAGGGTGCCGGCGTCGAGCGGCTCGTCGATGCCCAGCTTCTTGTTCAGCTTGTAGCGCCCGACCTTGGCCAGGTCGTAGCGCTTGGAGTTGAAGTAGAGGTTGTCGAGCAGGTTCTGCGCGCCCTCCTCCGTGGGCGGCTCGCCCGGACGGAGCTTGCGGTAGATGTCGAGCAGTGCCTCACGCTGGTCGGCGGTGTGGTCCTTCTCCAGCGTGGCGAGCATCGACTCGAACTCGCCGAACTCCTCGCGGATCTGGCTCTCCGTCCAGCCCATGGCCTTGAGCAGCACGGTGACCGACTGCTTGCGCTTGCGGTCGATGCGCACGCCGACCTGGTCGCGCTTGTCGATCTCGAATTCGAGCCAGGCGCCACGGCCCGGGATGACCTTGGCGGTGTAGATGTCTTTGTCAGAGGTCTTGTCCGGAGTGCGTTCGAAGTACACGCCCGGCGAACGTACGAGCTGGGAGACGACAACCCGCTCGGTGCCGTTGATGACGAACGTGCCCCGGTCGGTCATGAGCGGGAAGTCGCCCATGAAGACGGTCTGCGACTTGATCTCGCCGGTATTGGCGTTCATGAACTCGGCCACGACGAACAGCGGCGCGGCATAGGTCATGTCGCGCTCCTTGCACTCCTCGAGGGAGTACTTGGGCGGCTCGAAGCGGTGGTCGCGGAACGACAGCGACATGGAACCGGAGAAGTCTTCGATCGGAGAGATCTCCTCGAAGATCTCCTCAAGGCCGGACGTGGTGGGCACGTCGTTGCGGCCGGCATCGAGGGCGTCGGCCACCCGCTCCTGCCAGCGCTCGTTGCCGAGGAGCCAGTCGAAGCTGTTGGTCTGCAAAGCGAGGAGGTTGGGAACCTCAAGTGGTTCATGAATCTTGGCGAAAGAGATTCGGGTGCCACCCGGACGGGTGGGGCTAACGGCTGACGCGTTGCGCGAGGCTGCCAAGAGGGGTCCTTCCACGGGCCTGCGGTGGTTAGAGCGCACGCTGAGTGACCCGTGTCAAGCACGGCAACATTTCAGTTGAGGGTGTTGGCAAGGCACACAACGAGGCGCAAGGCGACAGCCTACCGCTTGCGGACACGAGTGTCAACGCCTGTCCCAAGGGCTCTTCTACAGGACCGGCCGGAACACTGCCCGGTAGAACCCGGGCCATCCAGCCCACTCCCGGAGAGCGGACAAGCGCTACGTGCACAAGATTGAGGCCCGCAGGGCCAGCACGTCAAGGCGAACGCGCCAACTGTCCCAGGATTGCCGAGTCCCAGCCGTGATCTTTACGGACGAACCCGAATAGTGTTCTCGGCGACAAGCGAGTCAGCACAAGTCTGAATTGGAGAAACCCATGCTGTCCGACACCGCACGCCCCGTCATCGAGGCGACCCTGCCCGTCGTGGGCGAGAACATCGGCGAGATCGCAGGTCGCTTCTACGGCCACATGTTCTCGGCCCATCCCGAGCTGTTGACCCAAGGGGTGTTCAACCGGGGCAACCAGTCTTCCGGCGAGCAGCAGCAGTCGCTGGCCGGCTCGGTGGCCATCTACGCCACCTGGCTGGTGGAGCACCCCGGCCAGACCCCGCTCGCGATGATGAGCCGGGTGGCTCACAAGCACACGTCACTCGGCATTCGACCCGAGCAGTACCCGATCGTGCACGAGAACCTGTTCTGGGCCATCGTCGACGTGCTGGGCGAGGCCGTCACGCCGGACGTGGCCGCCGCGTGGGACGAGGTCTTCTGGTTGATGGCCAACGAGCTCATCAACATGGAACGCGGCATCTACAGCGCCCACGGGGTGACCCCCGACCGGATCTGGCGCCCCTGGAAGGTGCTGGAGAAGAACCAGGTGAGCCCAGACGTAGTGGAGTTCGTGGTGGGCCGGATGGACGACCGCATCGTCAAGTCGTCGCTGCCCGGCCAGTACGTCACCCTGCAGATGGAACTGCCGGACGGCACCAAGCAACCCCGGCAGTTCTCGCTCACCCGCGCCGACGACGGCCGCACTCGCGCGTTCGCGGTCAAGCGGGTGAGCCCGGTGGATGCTCACCCGGCCGGCGAGGTCTCCAATCTCCTGCACGACTCCGTGCAGGTGGGTGACGCGCTGGTGACCTCGCCACCGTTCGGAGCCATCGTGCTCGACGACAGTGGCCAGCCCGTCGTGTTCTGCACCGCGGGCATCGGGGTCACGACCACCGCCGGCATGCTGAGCCATCTGGTGAAGGCCGACTCGGACCTGCCCGTCCTGGTGCTGCACGCCGACGCCGACGAGGCCTCGTTCGCCCTGCGGTCGCAGATCGAGTCCGACGTCGTGGCACTGCCCAACGCGAGCCTGCACGTGTTCTACGAGAACGAGGACGGCGCCACCGGTGCCGGCTGCGTGCACGCGGGCCTGATGGACGTCTCCGTGCTCGACCTGCCCGAGGGCGCCTCGTATTACCTGTGCGGGCCGGTGCCGTTCATGCAGGCGGTGCGCTCGCAGCTGATCGACCAGGGCGTGTCGGCCTCCGACATCCAGTACGAGGTCTTCGGTCCCGACCTGTGGCGCGCTGACGTCGACTGATGGCCTTGCCCGGCTGATGCCTGGGATCTCCATCCACGGCCTCTCACGGACCTGGGCGATGGGGACTCCTGATGCGATCATCAACCTAGGACGCCTAGCCCGGCCAACCGCGGCGAATACACCGCGGACGGCACCCCCCGGCCCCCGGATCGTGATGTGTCGGGTCCGGCACTGCCGGGCTGTGAACGGGGGCCGGTTTCTGACGCTATGACAATGCCCCGCCGGACGGGGCATCGCCATAGCGCAGAAAAACCCTGGCCTGCGACTGTCGAAACCGCCCTTTGCGGAAGACCCGGGCAGGCTGGCGCTTCCCATCGCCCGGCTCCGTCCACTGTCGCCCTGCTCTGCTCCGCTGCCGCGCGCCGCTGAACTGCCCGCGACACTCCACACAGAATTCGACACCCACCAGACGACTAACCGAACGGCAGTGGTCTTGGCCCCTGGGGACACGAAAGGCGGGACGGTCGTGACCGTCCCGCCTTTCGGCGCTCTCAGGAAGCTGAGGTCACTTGACCTCGACGGAGGCGCCAGCGCCCTCGAGGGCGGCCTTGGCCTTGTCTGCGGCCTCCTTGTTGACCTTCTCCAGGACGGCCTTGGGGGCGCCGTCGACCAGGTCCTTGGCCTCCTTCAGGCCGAGGCTGGTGAGGGCGCGCACCTCCTTGATGACCTGGATCTTCTTCTCACCGGCGCCGGTGAGGATGACGTCGAACTCCGACTGCTCCTCCTCGGCCTCGACCGGAGCGGCAGCAGCGCCGCCGGCGGCGGCAACGGCGACCGGGGCGGCCGCGGTGACCTCGAAGGTCTCCTCGAACTTCTTCACGAACTCCGAGAGCTCGAGCAGGGTCATGTCCTTGAACGCGTCGAGCAGCTCGTCGGTGCTGAGCTTCGCCATGGTGGCGGTCCTTCCTTTTGGTGCCCCGTTGAGGGTGGGGCGGTGCTGGTCGAACGGTGTGCCGGGGTGGCCCACCGGGCGGGGTGATCCCCCTGGTGGGCTCAGCCCTCGGCTGAGTCCTGCGTTGCGTCCTGCGGTGAGGCATCCGCCGCGGCGTCGGCGGGGGCACCGTCGGCGACCTTGGCGCGCAGCGCATCGAACGTGCGGGCCGCCTGCGAGAGCGGTGCCGCGAAGAGGTAGGCAGCCTTGGTGTGGGACGCCTTCATCGCACCTGCCAGCTTGGCCAGCAGGACCTCGCGCGACTCGAGGTCGGCAAGCTTGGTGATTTCGGCAACCGACAGCGGCTTGCCGTCGAGATAGCCGGACTTGATGACGAGCTGGGGGTTCGTCTTGGCAAAGTCACGCAGGCTCTTGGCCACCGACACCGGGTCACCGGTGACGAAGGCGATGGCGGACGGGCCCGAGAGCTGGCCGTCGAACGCGTCGACGCCGGCCTCCTTGGCTGCGATCGCCGTCAGCGTGTTCTTCGCCACCGTGTAGGTGGCATCGTTCCCCAGCGAGGTGCGCAGAGTCTTGAGCTGACTGACAGTCAGGCCCCGGTACTCCGTGAGCACCCCAGCGTTCGAGCTCGTGAACTTCTCCGTGAGCTCGGCGACCGCGGCGGCCTTGTCAGGCTTTGCCATGGCGCTCCTTCCGTGGTGGGGTGTGCCGGTCGTTTCCCGCCCCTGAACACACAAAAGCCCCGCGCAGGAGCACGGGGCACACGGATCGCCTGCTGAACAGCTTGGGCGGAACGGGTACTGCGGGCACCTGCGCTGGACGCCACGTGTTCGTGGGCCTTCGGACGTCTTCGCCTCCGTAGCAGGCATCGTGCACGACTCAGAGAGAACGACTCGGAGCGTGAACTGCCTGCGTGAGAAGTGGTGAAGACGTCAACCGGCGGTCTTCGGCATCGATAAGGGTAGCCGCTGCCGGCCGAAGGACCCAAATCCTCGGCTAGACCGCAACGGTCCGAGGCTGTCGACACGCAGTAGGTTTGGCCGTTATGGACAGCACGCTGGCTCCCAGCACACCTGCCCTGGACGATCGCCCGACCCACCGTCGCCGCTGGTTCGGTGGCACGCCAGCCGCCGATACCGGCGTGGCGGCGCTGACGCTCGCCGGGCTCTGGCTGGCGAACTACCTTGAAGCGGACGCCGGAGTCCCGTTCGCTTTCACGCTCGTGATCCTCGTGGGCGGGACAGCGGTGCCGGTGTGGACGATCGCCCGCTCCGGCGCACCTTGGGCCGACCTGGGCATCACCCGTCGCAACGCAGGCTGGTCGTTCGCCGTGTCAGCCGTGCTCGGGGCAGGCGGCATCGCCCTGGCCAACCGACTCGCCCAGGACGCCGGTGTCTCACTGACCACCCAGCTGCTCTCGAATCTGCTGATGCTCTGGGAGCCCTTCTTCCTCTTCGGCTGGTTGTATCTGCGCTGGGAAAAGGCGTTCGGCATCCTTCCGGCCGTCGTGCTGGTGGGGCTCGGCAGCACACTGCAGCATCTGGGTGCGATGCCCGTTGCCGACGCCGTCGGCCTTGGGTGCTTCGCGCCCTTCTTCGCGGCAGTGTTCGCCACCACCCGCAACCTGCTGATCGCCTGGCCGCTGTTCTACCCGGCGGCCACCACGGTCGTCACGCTGCGGACGGGCCTTGTCTTCGGCTGGGACGAGGTGGCCTTCGGCATCGTTCTGCTCATGGCGCAGGTGGCGGTGGCCCTGGCGATCATCCGGCGGGCGACACGTCAGAAGCGCTCCTGACCGCGCTCCCGGTTCGGGTCGGGAAAGTCGCGGTAGAGCGCGGCGTGGAAGTTGCTGACCAGCTGGTTGACCCCGGCGTGGGCGTCCTCGATCGGACCCGAACGCGCCGAGACCACCTGGAACGCCCCGTCCAATTGAGCAAGGTTGCGCGTCTCGATCAGCACCTTGAACTCCTGGCCCTCCCCGAAGCCCAGCTTGCGGCGCAGCAGTCTCCAGGAGTGGATCCGGCTGTCGGCGCCGAGGTCGTCGAGGTAGCGGGCAAGTGCGTCGGCGAAGTCGAGGTCGCGCACTCCCGACGCGAGGTCGACTGAGATCTCGTAGACATCCATCCCCCGATGATCACAGTGCCGGCGTTCGCCCGGGTTCGGTTGCCGCGGCGAATCTATGCTGGGGGCTCAGGTGGCGGATGGAAGCAGGTCAGCGTGAGTGACGAACCCGGCCAGCAGGGGCCCGGCCACCTGCCCGAGCGCTGGCGTTCACCCAAGCCGGAACCGGACCGGCTACAACCAGGCCGGCTGCAACCGGGCCAGCTACAACCAGGCCAGCTACAACCAGGCCGGCTACAACCAGGCCAGCCGCAACCGGCGCAGACCTCGACCCACCAGCCCCACGCCGGGAGGCCTGCAGCGCAGAGAGCCAGTGCCCGTCCCGACAGATACACGGCCGTCTTGATCGCGCTCAACGTGGCCGTTTGGCTGCTGATCACGGCCACCGGCGGCCAGGCAAGTCTGTGGACCGACCGGCTCGGCTTGCGTCCGCATGGGGTGTGCGTTCCCCTTTCGCAGCCGGACGCGATCTACCCCCAGATCGGCCGGCAGACCTGCGCCGCGTTCGGAACCTGGTCTGCGGGAGTGGCGGACGGCGCCTACTGGCAGGTGATCACCAACGTCTTCACACACGTGGATCTCATGCACCTCGGAATGAACATGCTGGCGCTGTTCTTCCTGGGGCCACAGCTGTGCCGCGTCGTAAGGGCAAGCCGCTACCTCGCGATCTATCTGTTCTCAGGCTTGACCGCCTCAGGGTTCGTGTACGCGATGAGTGCACCGCAGACACTGACCCTGGGTGCCTCGGGAGCCATCTTCGGCCTGCTGGGAGCGCTGCTGGTGGTCGTGTGGCGACTGGGTGGCGATATGCGCGGGGTGCTCGCCTGGCTCGGCATCAACGTCGCCTTCACGTTCCTCGGCCCGAACATCTCCTGGCAGGGCCACCTCGGCGGCCTGCTGGGAGGACTGTTGGCAGCTTTGGTGCTGGTCCGGCGTCGGCCCGCTGCGTCAAGCCCGGGTTCGCGTCGAGAGCCCTGACCGCCTTGTAGACGGCGTTGCCGGCCCACGACAGGGTCGCGAATCAGTGCTCGGTCAGAGCTTGATCCTGACTACAGAACCCTTCGTTGCGCACACCGAACACGTTGTGACGTAGGCGTTTCCCCCACGGAGCGCAACACCGTACGGGGCTACCAGATCGTCTACCACGGTCTTGGGAGCCCCCTTGACGATCTTCACCAATGACCCACTGGGAAGGGTGTCTTCAGGCACGGCGAGCAGCCCGCCGTCGGCGATCTGGACCGCGTAGAGGGTCCCGCGATACCAGGCCAGGTCGGTGACGTTGGTCAGCCCGCGCGCGTACACGGTCGGCTTTCCGCTCTTGCCGATTCGGTAGATGGACGCCTTGCCCGGCTGGAACGGGAACCCAGTCAGCTGGCTGACGTAGAGCGCGCCGTCGGGGCCGACGGCCACCGAGGTCGGCACCGCTTGTGCGGGGATCTTGGCGCCGGCCGGAAGCCCGAGGGACGGTGGAGCCTCCTCCAACTGGGTGGGAAGGGTGGCGACCGTGGTCACCTTCTTGTTCTGGACCTTGAGGATCGAGTTGCCGCCCGCGTCGGCGACGTACACGGAGCCTCCTGCGCGCGTCATTCCCGCCGGGTTGGAGTCCGGGCCGGCGCCGTCTGGGTCGTGCGCGGCCTCATAGCCGCCGAGATCGGCGAGAGTGCTACGCGAATGATTGAGCCTGCCGGCCACCAGAGACGCCAGCTCATGAGCGGAGTTGTCCAGCGTGGGACGCACCGCCGGGTTGGCCCCGAGCCCGAGGAGCACCTGATACGAGTCGCCGGTGAAGGAGACGTCCGAGGGGCCGACCGCGCTGTTGCCGTCCGAAGGGGCAACCGAGGGTAACTGGCCAAGCACGCGCTTCTGCCCTGACGAGTCGATTCGGGTCACGCCGCCGGTGTCGCCGAAGCAGACCTCGCTGCCCTCCGAACTGGCCGTACAGGCCCCGGTGCCGCCAGTGCCGGCCTCGGCGACGTAGAGCCGATTGCCGTCGAACGACAGTTGCCGTGGATTCTTCAACCCGTGCGCGATGACTACGGGACTGGGCCTCTTGGCCACAGACCAAGCCGGGGCAGCTGCCACCGGGGTCAGCACCAGCGCTGTCGTTGCGGCGAGCGCAAGTGCGCGTCGCGCGACCTTCTTTGCCATGAACTTCCCCCACCTCGACCGGGCCAACGTCGTTGTCGTGCGGTGTCCAAGCGTCGCGAATCGGGTGTTATCGCGTCAATAGCGACGGCAATTCAAATCGTTTCGATTCTGGGTTCGATCCGTTGGCGCGCCTGAAACCGGTCTGAACGCCGATGGCCGCCCGAAATCGGGCGGCCATCAAACGAAACGTCCTGATGAGGAACTCAGGCGTCAACCTCTTCTTCGAGCAGGTTGCGGGTGCGGTTGGGGTCGACCGGGATGCCCGGGCCCATCGTGGTGGAGATGTTGGCCTTCGACACGTACCGACCCTTGGCAGCCGACGGCTTGAGCCGCAGCACCTCTTCGATGGCGGCGGCGTAGTTCTCGATGAGGTTCTGCTCGGAGAACGACGTCTTGCCGATGATGAAGTGCAGGTTCGAGTGCTTGTCGACGCGGAACTCGATCTTGCCGCCCTTGATGTCCTCGACCGCCTTGGCCACGTCCATCGTGACCGTGCCGGTACGGGGGTTGGGCATGAGGCCACGCGGACCGAGAACCCGGCCCAGGCGACCGACCTTGCCCATCAGGTCGGGGGTGGCGACGGCAGCATCGAAATCGACGAAACCGCCGGCAACCTTCTCGATCAAGTCGTCGGAGCCGACGAAGTCGGCGCCGGCCGCACGGGCGGCCTCGGCCTTGTCACCCGTTGCGAACACGAGCACCCGAGCGGTCTTGCCCGTGCCGTGCGGGAGGTTGACGGTGCCACGAACCATCTGGTCGGCCTTACGGGGGTCGACCCCGAGCCGGAGCGCAACCTCGACGGTGGCGTCATAGTTCGTGGTGGAGGTCTCCTTCGCGAGCCGCACGGCGGCCAGCGGGGAGTAGAGCTTCTCGCGGTCGATCTTGGCGGCCGCGGCCTGGTACTTCTTGCTGCGCTGCATGGTCTGGTTCCCTCTCAGCCTTCGACCGTGATGCCCATGGAGCGGGCGGTGCCGGCGATGATCTTGCTCGCTGCGTCCAAATCGCGGGCGTTGAGGTCGGCCATCTTGGTCTCGGCGATCTCGCGCACCTGGGCCGCGGTGAGGTTGCCGACCTTGGTCTTGTGCGGCACTCCAGAGCCCTTGGCGACGCCTGCGGCCTTCTTGATGAGCTCAGCAGCCGGCGGGGTCTTGGTGATGAAGGTGAACGAACGGTCTTCGTAGACCGTGATCTCCACCGGGATCACGTTGCCGCGCTGGGCCTCGGTGGCCGCGTTGTACGCCTTGCAGAACTCCATGATGTTGACGCCGCGCGCACCGAGTGCGGGACCCACGGCACCCGGGTTGGCCTGACCGGCCTGGATCTGAATTTTGATCAGACCTGTGACCTTCTTCTTGGGGGGCATAGCCCTACCTCTTCCTTCTGTGGTTGACGCGGTGGTTCCGTCCGAGGTGGGACGGCCGCGAATTCCAGGCGCGGTGCACCTGGCGGTCGGTTGGTGTTGCAGTCTTTACGTGGTGCCGTGGACGCCAAACTCAGCGCTTCCTGGCGATCAAGGAGACGCAAGCCGGATCTTAGAGCTTGGCCACCTGGTTGAACCCCAGCTCCACCGGCGTCTCGCGGCCGAAGATCGACACGAGCACCTTGAGCTTCTGGGAGTCGGGGTTGATCTCCGTGATCGTAGCGGGCAACGTCTCGAACGGCGGCTCCATCACGGTCACCGACTCGCCCACCTCGAACTCCACGATCGTGGTCTCGGACTTCTTGGGCTTGCCCACGGCGGTGGGCTTGTCGAAGGTGGGCGCCAGCATCGAGAACACCTCGTCGATGCTCAGCGGCACAGGGTCGTGGGCGTTGCCCACAAAGCCCGTGACGCCGGGCGTGTGCCGCACGGCACCCCATGACTCGTCCGTCAAGTCCATCCGAACCAGCACGTAGCCGGGGATGCGCACCCGACGCACGTTCTTACGCTGGCCGTTCTTGATCTCGGTGACCTCTTCCATGGGCACCTCGACCTCGAAGATGTAGTCCTCCATGTTGAGGGAGGAGATCCGGTTCTCGAGGTTGGCCTTCACCCGGTTCTCATACCCGGCGTAGGAGTGGATGACGTACCAGTCACCCAGCTTGTCGCGCAGTCGCGTCCGAAAAGCCTCGGCCGTGTCGACTTCTTCGGCCGGCTGCTCGTCGGCACCTGCTTCGTCGGCACCTGCTTCGTCGGCAACCGCCTCGACGGCGGCGACCTCTTCGGCGCCGACGGCTTCCGCGACACTCTGTTCGGCGACGTTGTCGTCGGATACCACGCCGTCTACGTCTGCCTCGTCAGCAAGATCTGCCTCGTCAGCGAGGTCAACCGAGTGGGCCGACGAGTCGTTGCCGACAACATCCTCGAACTGCTCCGAAGATTCCTCGGCGGGGTCGAACTGATCGGACACGGGGCAAACCTGCTTCCTTCTGGCGGGTACGGCAAGACGGGCGACGAGCAGACGTCAGCCGGCAAAGGCCCAACTCATGAGCCTGGCGATACCGAAGTCGAGCACGGAGACGAACAGCATGACCACGAGCACGAAGACGATCACCACGCTCGTGTAGGTCAACAGCTCTTGGCGAGTGGGGTAAACGACCTTGCGGAGCTCGGCGATGACCTCGCGCAGGAAGAGCATCAGTCCGCCCGAACGGCGCCGTTCTTTGCGCTCAGTGCCGCCCGAGCGCGACGAGGTGGCAGCGCGCTCAGGCGTGTCGCCGGTTGAGCGCGACGACGACTCTTCGGTCATCTCGGTCTCGTCTGCCTTGTCGGTCACAAACTAACTTTCTCTCGAACGAACTCATCGTGGACGGTGCATCCACGACGACCCGCAGGGCAGGAGGGACTCGAACCCACAACCGCCGGTTTTGGAGACCGGTGCGCTGCCAATTGCGCCACTGCCCTATCTGCGATCTGCACCATCCTGCTTCATAGCCACCCGCTCGTTCCCGAGACAGGCGCGCAAGAGCATGACGGCGTGCAACCGCTCCGTGAAGTGTACGCGGCACCGACCGCGAGGTCGAATGAGATCGGGAAATCAGATGGTGCAAATCCTCCCGCAACGCCTTCGGCCGGGCAGGGCGGCAGGCCCGCGCGCGGAGTGAGTAACGTGGCCACGTGAGCCACACGGCAGGGAAGGTCACCCTGGTGGGCGCCGGCCCCGGCGATCCTGACCTCATCACCGTGCGCGGCGCCCGCGCCCTCGCCGAGGCCGAGGTGGTGGTCGTCGACCGACTGGCGCCGAGAGCGTTGTGGAGCGATCTTCCGGCCGAGGTCGAGGTCTTCGATGTGGGCAAGACCCCGTTCCACCACCCCATCCCACAGCGCGACATCGAGGCCATTCTCATCGAGCATGCCCTGGCCGGAAAGCGGGTCGTGCGACTCAAGGGCGGCGATCCGTTCCTGCTCGGCCGCGGTGGCGAGGAGGTGCAGGCCTGCCGGGCAGCGGGCATCGAGGTGGAGGTCGTCCCGGGAGTGACGAGCGCCCTGTCGGCGCCCCTGGCCGCCGATATCCCGGTGACTCATCGGGGCTTGTCGAAGTCGGTCACCATCATCAGCGGGCACGAGTCCCTCGACTACGCCGCCTTGGCTACGGTGGGCGGCACGATCGTCGTCCTGATGGGCATGAGCCGGCTGCACGAGATCGGGGCCGGCCTCACCCGCGCCGGGCTGCCGGCCACCACCCCGGTTGCCGTGGTGCACCGCGCCTGGAGCAACGACCAACGGATCGTGCGAGCCGACCTCGCGACGATGGCCACCGAGTGCGCGCGGCTCAAAGTGGGGGCGCCTGCCGTGATCGTGGTGGGCGACGTGGCTGTCGGCCTGGCGACGATCGCCGAGCGGGTGCCCCTGGAGCCCCGCGCTCCCCGCTCTCCCCGCGCCAGTTGAGCTCCATGGCAACCCACCACGCCGTTCTGGTGTCGCACGGCACCAGCGATCTAGCAGGCCGGGCGGTGGTCAGCTCCATAGTCGCGGACGCGCGCCGGCGCCGGGCCGGCCTGCAACTACACCTCGCGCACGTAGACGTGCAGGCGCCGTTCGTGGGCGATGTGACGGCGGAACTCCTTCCTGACCTCAGAGCAGGTGCCACCGTGATCGTCGTGCCGCTGCTGCTGTCCGTGGGCTATCACGTGCGGGTGGACGTCGCCCGAGCCGTGGCCGCCTGTCCGGCTCTGTCGCCCGCCGGCGGCGCCGCCGCTGCCGGGCCACTGGGTCCGGACCCACGCCTGGCCGATCTGCTGTGCCGGCGGCTCCGTGCGGCTGGCGTGGGGGACGGCTGGTCGATCGTGCTCGCCGCAGCCGGCTCCAGCGACCCCGATGCCGCCCTGGCCGCGGCTCAGACAGCCGTACACGTTCGCCAGCTCGTAGCCGAAAACTGTTCAGTGACAATAGGTTATGGCGCCAGTGCCAAACCCTCGGTGACTGAGGCGGTGGCTATGGCGCGTGCCCGGCGGCCGCGCGCTCCGGTGGCCGTGGCCTCGTACCTGCTGGCTCCCGGCTTCTTTCACGATCAGTTGGCCCGGTGCGGTGCCGATGTGGTCAGCGCGCCGCTGGGCCCAGACCCCATCCTGGCCGAGATCGCCCTCGACCGCTACGACGAAGTGGCCCGCGCGCACCGGCTGCGCGGCACCTGACAAGATCGGGCAATGGCCGGCCGCGACCTTGCTGCACTGCCCAAGGCGCACCTGCATCTGCATTTCACCGGCTCCATGCGGGTCGAGACCCTGGTGGAGCTGGCGGCAGAGCACAACCTCAGATTGCCTGAATCGCTACTGGAGCAGAGCCTGGGCACTGCCGCCCAGGCCCTCACTCCCGACGCACGCGGCTGGTTCCGGTTCCAGCGCCTGTACGACGCGGCTCGTGCTGTGGTTCGCGACGAGGCCGCCATGCGGCGCATCGTGCGCGAAGCAGCCTTCGACGACGCGGCCGAGGGTTCGGCGTGGCTTGAGCTACAGGTCGACCCCACGAGCTACGCACCCTTCGTTGGAGGTCTCACCAACGCCCTGGAGATCGTGCTCGACGAGGCCCGGCTCGCGGGGGCGGACGCTGGCATCGGCGTGGCCGTCATCGTTGCCGCCAGCCGGATCAGGCACCCTTTCGAGGCGCGCACCCTGGCGCGGCTCGCGGCCCGATACGCGGGAGAGGGGCCCGGCACCGTGGTGGGCTTCGGGCTCTCCAACGACGAACGCAAGGGCTGGACGTCCGACTTCGCCCCCGCCTTCGCGATCGCCCGCCGCGCCGGCTTGGCAAGCGTGCCGCACTCCGGGGAACTGCTGGGGGCCGACCACGTCGACGTCACACTTGAGTTGCTGCGGCCCGACCGGATCGGGCACGGGGTCAGATCAGCCGAAGACCCTGCGGTACTCGGGCAGATCGTCGATGCGGGCGTGGCACTGGAGGTCTGTCCGGGCAGCAACGTCGCACTTGGGGTCTACCCGAGCCCGGCCGAGGTGCCCCTGCGCACCCTGGTGGACGCCGGCGCCACGATCGCACTCGGGGCCGACGACCCGCTGTTGTTCGGAAGCCGGATCGTGCAGCAGTACCGCGCCGCCCGAACTGTGCACGGCTTCGACGATGCCCACCTGGCGCGGCTGGCCGGCTCGTCCGTCGCGGCCTCCCGCGCCCCGGCCGACGTCAAGCTCGACCTGGGCCGACGCATCGACGAGTGGCTGGCCACGCCCGCTCCCGGCTCGCTCGAGGGCACAGGTGGGTAGGTAGTTGGCTGAAGTCGGTGGGATCTGACGGATGGCGGTTCTGAGACGCCGGGCTTCGTTTCCGACTTCTCGAAAGTCGAGTTTGTTAGCGGGGCCCGGTTTGGCGCACACGGTTGGCACCACGCAAGCCATTGCAGCTTCGGCCACCGGGCTCGACGGTGCCAACCTCGGCCGCATTGAGCGTTGCAATTTCTACGTCTTGAGTGCTCGAGGTGGGCGGCAGCAAGTGAACGCATTCGCCGCTTTCAGCGAGATTGGCCAAGTTGCGCAGCCGCACCGTCGGACCGACCGTACGCATCGCACCCGAACGTCTCGGAGTCAGCGATAGCCAACTACACAGAATCGAGCCGTTCTCCCTTGGCGCACACATGACGGACAGGTCGAGACTTCCAGCAACCGGTCGCGGCGCCCACGTCGCACGGTAACGATCAGCCGGGCAACCAATTCCATGGCGGATATCCACGGGGAGAGATGCGATCCGTCCACGTACTACGCAGAGGTTGGTCCTGACGTAGGCGTTCCACGCGAGAATGGACCGGAACGAGACACACCCGCTAGGCCGAAGCCTTGCATGTCCTTCGGAGCAACAATCGGCAGATGTGGACGAGGCAGAAGTGGAGGATTGGAGAGGTGAACAGAAGTCAGAGTCGAGATTCGCTTGCTCACGTCGGCTCCGCCTTCGCAAGGCATCTCCGTGAACAAACGGCCCGGGCTTGTCTCGACTTGGCGGTCCGCCTGGTCGACCTCGGTGACCGTCAGCGAGCCGAGTTGCTGTGCGCCTTTGTCCGTGACGGCGATCATGTCACTGATGCGGCCTGGTGGGCTCCCGAAGCGCGATGCTTCGTCAGTCTGGATCTCCCCACCGAGCCAAGGCCTGGTGATTTGTGGTTTGACCCGCTAGAGCTGTCATACGCATTGATACAACCCTGGCTGCCATCACCGGAGGATGTCATAGGAGATGCTGGGGACTCTCCCGAGTTCTTCGCATGGACCTCTCTGGAACCGGTCGCCTCTTGGCAGCTGCTGGGTGCCCACGAGATCTCGTCCGACATTCCCCAAGACCCGACAGGTCTGACGGGCGAACAGGCAACGCGGTACTGCACACTGTTCGGGAAGACATTAACAGGCTCGTCGGACTGGCTATACCTGAAGGGCACCTACGGAATGGCTGTCGTCCGACGCATGTGGCAGAACGACAGCGACCAGTTGGGTTCCTACGGTGCCATCTCTGGCGTGGTTGAGATCATCAGTCTCGACGAGATCGCAGCGGCGCCTGTGCACGGTGATTGGGAAGCGCGGGAGACGTCTGAGCTGATTCCGGTCGGTCTCCCCTTCCGCACATCCGCAACCGTGGACACGGGCCTCTGGTCGGGCCCTCGGACCATCGACCGGAACTCGCGGAGCCTTCGCGCATGATCCAGTTCGTGGCTCTCTCAGCCGAGGACGTCGTCCAGAGTCATGGCCGTCAGGACACGCTCAGCCCAGACCTCCACCTCGGCCGCGGTGCCAGTGTGCACCCGAGCCTGGACACTCTCGGTCAGCGGACCGAACTTGACCCCTAACTGGCGTAGCAACAGCCCAGCCTGACCCTCCGCCTGCCCTTGGGCGCGACCTTCAGCGCGAAGTACGTCTGCGGTTGTCATCAGTGCCTCCATTGCGACGGGTCCAAGTCGACTAGCGACCGGCCGAAGCCGGCCAGCCGAAACATCAGTGACATTCACAATGTACGTGAACGCCGCCTCCAGATGCCGAGACCCATTGGGCCCGGCAGCCACCGCGGTCAGGTCGTCGGACATGTTCTCCAACAACTCCACCACCTGTGGATTGCCAGGAGCTCGCATCAGCAACGACAGCATCAACCCTCAATGGCGCTGTCGAGACCCGCGCCCGCAGAGTCTCCACGTCCACCTGGGTCAGATCGTCGAGCCGGTACCGCAGCCGGGGCAAGTACTGCTCCACTGCGGCTGCTGGCTTGTGGGGTCCAGATCCAGTATGTCGCGTAGATCTGTCGCAGCCGTCCAAGTCCGCTCACCCTGGTAGACCACCGCCGGCAGGATCACCGGGACCCGGGTCGCGCCAGGATGCCGAGCGAGATGGCGATCCCAGATTCGCGTCTGATACCGCATCATCCGCACGGCCATCAGCGGGTCGACCGTGCGTTGGTGCTCGACGAGCACGTAGATGAAGACGTCGCGGCCGGACAGCCGGGTGCGTAACACCACGTCCGTTTGCCGTTCCCGCAGTTCCTCGTCCACGAACGTGCCATCGACCGTCTCAAACGCCACCGCGTCCAAGAACGGCATCAACCCTGGGAACAGCTCGCCCACCAGTGCCGCCTGCTCCGGACGGCCCTGCAGCCCAGCACGAAAATACCGGTCATGAGCATGTGCCATCCCAGCCGACGATGGCTCCGACCCCGGCTTCGGCACTCCTCGTTCCTCGGACATGCAGGGCAGGCTACGAGCCGCCACCGACAACATCCGGCGTATCTGGCAGCGCTTCACAGAGCCGACACCGGTTACGGAAGCTGCTGGCTTGAGCCGCATACGACAACCTCAAAGCAGGTCATCTTGCCGAGCGTCGCCGAGCCCGCTTGGTTCCTAGAGTTGCAGCCCCACCAGCACAGGCTCATTGACCAGTGTGATGCCGAACCGCTCGCGAACGCCATCGCGCACCGTACGGGCGAGCGCCACCAGGTCGTCCGCCGTCGCGGAGCCACGGTTGGTGAGCGCGAGAGTGTGCTTCGTCGACAGCGCGGCCGGGCCCGGCAGTCCGAAGCCCTTGGCGAAGCCGGCGTGTTCGATCAGCCAGGCCGCGCTGGTCTTGCTGCCGCCCTCGGCCGGATAGCTCGGGGCACCCTCGGGGGCTTCCACCCCAGTCGCCAGGATCGGATTGGTGAAGAACGACCCGGCGCTCCAGGTGTCGTGATCGGTGGCGTCGAGCACCATCCCCTTGCTGGCGCGCAGGGCGAGCACATGCGCGCGGACGTCGGCCAGCGGTGCCCGCTCCCCCACTTCCACGCCGAGGCTGCGGGCGAGTTCGGCGTACCGGACGGGTGCCGAGTCCGTGCCATGCACCAACTGGAAGGTCACGTCGAGCACCAGATAGCGGGCCGGATCGGCCTTGAACCGCGAATGTCGGTACGAGAAGCCGCATTCGGAGGCGGCGAAGGTGCGCTGACGCCTCTCGACGCGGTCCCAGGTGCGCACGGACGCAATGGTCTGGGCCACCTCCTGGCCGTAGGCACCCACATTCTGGATCGGAGTCGAGCCCGTGGCCCCCGGAATTCCCGACAGCGCCTCGATGCCCACCCACCCCTGCGCAACGGCGTGCGCCACCACCTCGTCCCAGGGCTGACCGGCCGCCACCCGCAGGCTCACTCCGGAGCAGCCGTCGTCGCTGAGCACGTCGAACCCACTGCTGCGCATCAGCACGACCACACCGTCGAAGCCGTCATCGCTGACCAGGAGGTTCGACCCGCCGGCAACCACAAGCACGGGTTCGTCGGCCTCGTCTGCTGCGGAGACCGCCTGCACCAACTCTTCGGCGGTGCGGACGGTGACGAGGCGCCGGGCGGGGCCACCGACGCGCAAGGTTGTCAGGTCGGCCAGCCTCTGGTCGGCCGACAGCGAAGGCCCGGCCAGGGGGTCCGATTCGGAAGCCGTGGCCAGATCAGGAGATGCCGTAGGGCCGGGCAGCGTGCTCACAATCGGCAACGGTACCCGGCGCAGGTCTGCCCGCTCAGTGCGGCAGCCGGACGAGCGCGCGGGCCTTGCCCAGAACGGCCGCGCCGTCGACGGTGGCGGTGAGATCGATCCGCACGGTGCCTGCTTCCGGGTCGAGCGCAGCCACTTTGCCCACGATGTCGATGGTGGCCGAGCCCGGATCGGGTATCACGATCGGCTTGGTGAACCGCACGCCATAGCTGACGATCGCTCCGGGGTCGCCGGCCCACACCGCTACGGGTGCGATCGCCCGCCCCATGGTGAGCATGCCGTGCACGATGGTGTCGGGCAGGCCCACCTGGGTCGCGAAGCGCGGATTCCAGTGGATCAGGTTGAAGTCGCCGCTGGCACCCGCGTACTTCACGAGATCGAGTCGTTCGAGAGTGGTGGAATGCCGCACCACTTCGTCACCGATGCTGAGTTCGGCCAGGCTGGGCGTGCTCACGAATCACCTCGCACGACAAGGGTGGAGATCACGGTGCTCACCGGTTGCCCGGCCTCGTCGGTGATCTCGTTGCGGGTGGTGAGAATGCTGTTGCCCGCCACCGTCCGCACGCCGTCGACATGCAGGGTGACCGCAAGCCGATCACCGGCCACAACGGGCCGGTGATGGGTGAACGCCTCTTCACCGTGCAGCACCCGACTGAAGTCGATGCCGGCCTCGGGGTCGGAGATGAGCCGTTCGTCGCTGCGCTGCGCGGCGATCACCAGGAATGTCGGCGGCGCGACCACGTCGGCGTAGCCGAGCGATCGCGCAGCGTCGGGATCCACGTGAGCAGGGTGCACGAGGTCTGCGCCGTAGGTGGCCAGGGCGAACTCGCGGATCTTCTCCCGACTCACCTCATAGGTTGACTCGGGCGGATACACCTTGCCGACAAAGGCCTCGTTGACGCTCACGCGGGTGACGCTATCGCTCAGCGAGTCTCGCGGTGGTCGGTGTGGTGCGCACAGCGCGGGCAGAACTTCTTGAGGTCGAGCCGGTCGGGGTCGTTCCGCCGGTTCTTGCGGGTGATGTAGTTGCGCTCTTTGCACACGGTGCAGGCAAGCGTGATCTTGGGCCGAACGTCGGCGGTCTTGCTGGCCACGGGGCAGCCTTCTCTCACTCGTAACGGACGGGTGCGGGACGGGCCGCGTTCTCCGGACAGTTCTTCGGGGTTTCCCGAAGACACAGGTCTTCCAAGACACGGGTCTTCCGAAGACAGCGAACGGCAGCCGCCACCTGGGCGCACCGACCGTCCAGATTAGCCGGGTCTCGGGGCAGAGTCGAATTCACCGGATGACTGAAGTGGACAGTCCAACGATCCGACAGTTCTTTGCATGCAGCCGGGCCACCCATCTCCTCTTGAGACCCGCCAGTCTCAGGTCGAGGCCCCGCGGTGGCAGGCGAACTCCGTCAGCAGCCTCGCGCGCGATCACGAGCGCTCCCGACGGCATTGGCCGCTGCCCCTCCTGGCTGCACTGCTGTGCATGCTGGCGGCTGCAGCGGCTGCGATCGGCTGGACCGTGCAGCGCCATCACGGTACGAGCCCCAGCGACGCCCGGCCGTCGTGCTGCCGCAGACGCTCTCGGGCTTGACCCTGGCTCCCGCCCGCTCGCAACTGCCTAATAATCCCAACTGGGCGGCTCAGGCCCGGTCAGCCTACGGGACCTACCCCAGCGGCAGCGCCAGCTATGAGCAACTCACGGATGGTCGGCAGAGCGGACAACTGACGCTCGTCGTGGTGCGCGGCGACTTTCCCGACTCGATGGACCTGAGGGCTGCGCGACCACCCTTCACCGGCCACGGCGCGGTGCAGTGCACGCACACCATCGACGCAAGCCCAGACGGCACAGGGACGATCCACTCATCACCTGCCACCACGTTGTGCTCCCGACGCACGGCCAACCTGACGGTGAGTGTCATGGGCCTTGGAAGCAGCCTTGCCGAAGACCGGGTTGCCGCAGCAGTTGACGAAGCCTGGACCGCTGAGGCCTGACACGTGAGGGCCGGCTGAGGCGTAGAACCCGTTGGGCTGAGGGGCTCCGAGAAGAACTGGTAGCGGGAGCGGGACTCGAACCCGCGACACAACGATTATGAGCCGTTTGCTCTACCGACTGAGCTATCCCGCCTAGTGGCCCGGTCGTCAAAGCTGACCGGGCCAGTGGAGCCCCGATAGGGAATCGAACCCTAGACCTTCTCCTTACCATGGAGACGCTCTGCCGACTGAGCTATCGGGGCGGTGCGTCCAGTAGCGTACACGGCCTTGGCCCCTGTTTCCCAACCGATCTCTGGATGGGGTCGCAGCCGGCGATGTCGTTCACCCCAACGGGCGTCGTGGCGGGCTCTGAGCCTTGCATCGAGCTGAACCTGCACCGAACGGATACCCTGCTGATGGCATACATGTGAGGGCCGAGCCGGTGGGTGGCCGTGCTGGTCGCCGGACGACCATCGCGAAGGGAAAGCAGATGAGCGACTCCACGCCGCAGCGCCCCGATCTGACCAAGCACAACTCCCCCGACGGCGATCCGAACCCGTTCGCAGCAGGTGGCCCTCAGCAGCAGGCTCCGGGGCCGGGCTACACCGAGCCCGAGACGTACCGGCCTGCAGATCAGCAGCCCGGCTCCGGGCAACCGGGCTTCGCGCAACCCGGCTTTGGGCAACCCGGCTTTGGGCAACCCGGGTCCGGGCAACCCGGCTTTGGGCAACCCGGCTTTGGGCAACCCGGGTACGGACAGCCCGGGTACGGGCAACCGACTTACGAGCAGCCAGGCTTCGGACCACCGACCTACGAGCAGCCGACCTACGAGCAGCCGGGTTACGGGCCATCAGGCTTCCAGCAACCGGGATACCCACCGCCGGGTTTCCAGCAGCCGGAATATCAGCAAGCCGGCTACGGCCCGGCCGGCAATCCGCAGGCCGGCTACCAACCACCCGACGCCAACTACCAGCAGCCTGGCGCCCAATCGGCCATGTACACCAACCCTCAGGCGTACGGCATGTACACACCTGCCGGGCCGAGCAAGGTGCTGGCGATCCTGAGTCTGGTGCTCGGCGTCGTGGGGCTGATGCTCGGCTGGATCCCCATCATCGGCCTGGTCTTCGCCTTCATCGCCCTGGTCGGCCTCATCATGGGCATCGTCGCGTTGGTTCAGATCAGAAAGGGCCTTGCGGCCGGTCGGGGTCTGGCAATCGGCGGCATCGCCACCTCGGCGCTGGCCATCATCGTCTCGATTGTGGTGTTCGTCGGCACCGTCTACTGGATCTCCACATCGGACGCAATGCCGTCCACCTCACGCGAGTCGAGGCCCTCCGTCTCCAACGACTCGGGGCTGACCACCGATGTCGACAGCATCATGGCCAACGACTTGACGGTCACCTTCGGCACGCCCGTCATCACCGGTGACTCCAGCTTCCCCGACACCAAGGTTCCGGTCACGCTCACGAACAAGTCATCATTCCCGGCCTCGTTCTTGCTCACGGTCATCGCCACCAAGAGCGGGCAAGAGGTCGACTCGGACTCCGTGAGCACCGGCCCGGTGCAGCCCGGCGCCACGGTGCACGACGATGCCTTCACCTTCGTCACCGACGCCGCAGACCTCGAGGGAGCCACCTTCAGCGTTCGAGACGCCATGATGGTGCGTTCGTAGCCGAGCGCTCGCCTGAGGACGTTGCTGGGCACGTCGGCTTGCGGTCGCCCGACTCCCGAGTTCTGATGTGCCGGCTTGTTCGCCCTGGTCAGGCTGTGAAGCGACTGGCTTCACCAATCGCCACCTCGTACGGCGCCCGGCTGGCAGCCACAGTCGCCGGTATCACCCGCGCGGAGTTCGTGCCGCTGTCCGACAGCTTCGGCCGACCGCCAGACCTCGGGCACCGCTTGTTGCGCGTCAGCGACACCGACGCACCCACCCGCGGAGAATGCGGGGTGGATGCGCTTCTCAGCGGGGCAGCCCAGTGGTGAAGCAAGGGGACTACTCGGCGTCAGGCTCCTCCTCCGGTTCGAACGTGTTCGGCTCTCCCGAGCCGATGCTGATGCCCTTACCGTCAGGGTCTGCCTCCTCGATGGTGGGGTTGTCGACGTCCTGCTGTTTCGGTTGTTCGCTCATCTCGGTCTCCCTCACGTTCGCCGACTCCAATCGACTGTCGACCGGACACTGACCACCGCGTCAGCAGCGAAGCTGTTGACGCCCTGGTTGATGCTGCTGCGGTGCCCGGACAGTCCGCTCGGGTGTACCCCGGAACCGCGAGTTGAAACACCCGGCGGCGGCTCCTTCCTCACCCGCCCGGAGGACTCCGATTTGGATCAGTCTCGGCACACGTCCACCTTCACGCGCGCGGCACGAACTGCGTTCTCACGTCAGGTATCGGCGATCTTCGCCCACGCGGCGCCGAGCGCACCCGCCGCACAGCCAACACATAGATCGAGGCCCTGACCGCGTTTCCGCCGGTCAGGGCCTCGGTTCCTGCTGGTAGCAGCTGTTGGATTCGAACCAACGTAGGCCAAGCCGACGAACCTACAGACCGCCAGTTCGGCTTACTGAGCGCGAGGACCTTTCCGCATACCCGTGAGGCAGTGGCTCAGCTGGCCACAGTCCAAGCTGACTTGGGTGATCATGTCTGACCACCTACGAAGCATCTCCCAAAGACCTGTTCCCGGACGTGCGCGACGGCTGAACTCCCCTCTCAGCCGTATCCCCCGAACACGTCGACGGGGAGCATGGGCAAGGGGCCGACCTCTCGGTGAGGTCGGCCCCTTCGTCGTGCTCGTCGAGCTGGGGTTCATAGCAGCGGAGCGGATCTGGTCCCTGCCGCAGGAGGAAGGCGAACAGGAGTAGACGCCGGACCGGTCTCATAGGCTCCGCGACCACCTCATTCGACTCGGGCCAGTAGTCCACCATCGATCGATAGGTGTTCGAGCCCGTCGCGTGCACCGAGACCTCAGACAGCGAGTCGACCATCCACTGATCTGGCTCGTCATCTGGTTCGTTCACCCAGGGGCATCGACGACACCTGCCTGACAACGTCGGCCGCTAGAAGGCGTCTCCCGTTCGCCACGCCATCTCCTGCAACTGGAGAGTGTTGCCATCCGGGTCGGCGAAGCCGGCGCTCTTGACCCCTCCTCCGTGGTCCATCACGTCGCCTACATCAACGCCGAGCGCGATCAACTCGGCTCGGCTCTTCTCGATGTCGGCGACGACTAGATGAAGCGCTCGAATGGACCCGGGCTCGCCTTCGTAGGCACCCAGGCCGGTACCCATACCGATCGAGCAGCTCGAGCCTGGAGGCGTCAGCTGTACGACGCGTACCCCCTCGCCAAGTTGAACGTCGACGTCGACGTGGAAGCCTAGTTTCGTGTAGAACGCCTTGGCCCGGTCAACATCTTCCACGGGTACCGGAATCAGCTCTAGTTTCATGTCCATGACAACTCCCATCTGCTCGTTCTCGGGTTGACGTCCCACGACCGGGGCGGTGTGCGGCCACCCTCATCGCTGCGCGCGTCATGCGCTCGGGCCTCCGTCGCCGGGATTTCCCTCCGATCTGGACGACTTGAAGGATGTTCCCGAACGGGACACGAACCGGAACATGGGCGGCGCGCCCGGTATCTCCAGCATCTGCGGGTCGACATCGATCCCACAGTCGCACAAACGCGCGTGTTCGCCGGCGACGTCCTCACAGAACAGATTGACGTTGTCTCGCCTCCGGCGGTCCCCCACATGCCACCGCGAGACGTGGCCAGAGCGATTGTGGTGTGAGCACCAATCGGCGCGACTTCGATCCAGCGAAGACCCGGCGATCGGGATAACGAGGTTGGCCACCGATCGGATCGCGGAAGGCATGGGCGACGTGGTCATCGACGCCCTCGCGTGCCGTGCCCGGGGAGTTCGATGAGGACGATCCAGTTGCCTGAGTTGTCCCGGCAAACCGCCTCCGTCCCGTACGGGCGTTGCTGCGGTTCCTGCACGAACTCCACGCCCTTGGCGACCAGCTCGCGGTGCGTGTGGCGACAATCGTCGACGTTGAACCCAAGGCCGCGCCAGCCCCCGGAGCGCTGCGCCAGGTTGAGCTTGTCGACTAGATCGCGCGGCAGTGGGGGCCCGAACTCGATAAGGCTGAGCAGCAGTTCGGGCTGATTCGGATGACCCACGGTGCACCATCGGAACCCGCCATCGAGGGTCACGTCGTCACGGACTTCGAACCCCAGAACCTGCGTGTAGAACTCGAGCGCCTCCTGTTGATCCTGCACGAAGACATTGACAATAGCCACGTTGGTAATCACGTCGTCACCGTAAGTCTCCGCCGCCGCCCGCGCTTCTCCCAGATTGCTCAGTTCCGACGGCGGAGCAACGCTGCGGTCCCCACATCAGGATCACGCACCCGGGAACGCGCGGCGGGTCTTGGCCACGCCAGCGTCGCTGAAACTCAGACGGCGTAACTCCGACCCGCTCGGTGAACACCGACGAAAACGACCCGAGTGACCTGAACCCCACCGCGTGGCAGACGTCGGTCACCGTCAGGTTGGCGAAGCGCAACAAGTCCTGGGCCCGTTCGATCCGCCGCTGGCTGAGATACGCCGCCGGCGTCGTGCCAAACTGCTGTGCGAAGCGACGCACGAAGTGCGACTTCGACATGAACGCCGCAGCAGCAACGCGATCCAGATTCAATCCCTCATCGGTGAACTCGCGATCCATAAGGTCCCGCACGCGACGCAACTCAGTGGCCGAATCGGTTCCAGACGCGAATACTCGAGGCGTCATCCGGCGCACGCCCAGACCACGGTCCTACAGCTCAAGCTGAAGCGTGGACGGCCGACGCAACGTCCAAGGACTCGGTGGCCCACCTCACCCGGCGCTCGATACGCTCTTCGGGCGTGTGCCATCGCAACAGTGTCCACCACCAGCGCCGTGGTAGTCATCCTCGCCACTACCCCCAACCAACGGCACGCCACGAAGAGCAGCATGAGCCGTTACACGTTTTGAGCACGGTGGGAACTCTGGCACGTGGAGTGGGCTCGGCAACTCGGTACCTACTTCGCCCAGGTCGAGCCACAAGACTCTCCTCACAGATCGTCTGCAACCCGGCCGGGTCGTCACAGGTGGCGAACCCGTTCGACAACGCGGTGAATCCAATCCCAGCCTCGCGGCCGGGCACGCTGGGTGAGGAAGTGGAAGCCCCGCACTCAACGCCTTCGCCATCACCTTCGAAGGCCGAACCAACTGAAATGAGCCGGGCCAGATCCACCGTTAATCTGACACACCCGGCGCTCGATTCCTGAGGTGGTCACACCCCGAAGGACCGGTGCCCCCGAGGCACATCGGCACCCACCACGCCCGTGGTATCGGAGACGAAGACCCATGGCCTGAGGGATGCCTGAGATCAGGTCCTCGAAAGGGGTATATCGGAGAGGTTCCTCAGCGCACCTGAGTGTGCGTATCCTCCATGAACTGATAGGTAGTGAATTGCCTGTCAAGCTGGAAGCAAAAGAAGGTAACCCGACGGGTATGCCACCAGCTCAGCCGGTCCTGTCGAAAACTATTGTACTGAACAATAGCCAGGACTCAATGGACAGAGCGGTGCGCCGATCACAGCGACGGTATGTAACACGGCACTGCATCATCTCCGTGATTGGAAGGTTCCTTGACTCGAAAGCCAAGACGGATGACGAAGGACCATATACAAGCCTTTAGGGACGCGACGGAAGGATTGGCGTTATGAGCATCAAGAGGAGTCTAGCTGGCGTGACCATCGCTGGCGTGGTCGCATTGGGCAGTGTTATGACTGGGAGTAACTCTGCAAGGTATGACACATCGGAAACGTAATAAACGGGCCAGCAGCTTGTCGGTTCAGGTGGTTAAGGTGCGCACCACCCGGGCGGGTGATCCCACGACGACCGTGTTCTCCGGAACGTCCTTGGTGACAACGGAGGCCGCTGCCACGACGGCGTTGTCGCCGATTGTCACGCCCGGCAGAACGGTCGCGTTCGATCCGATCCACACGTTGCGGCCGATGACGATCGGCGCTGGGTGCAGGTCCGCGCGGCGGGACGGGTCGAGGTCGTGGTTGAGCGTGGCTAAGACCGTGTTGTGCCCAATGAGGCAGTCGTCGCCGATGACCACACCACCCTGGTCCTGGAACCTGCATCCGGAGTTGATGAAGATCCTCTTTCCGAGGGTGATGTTCTTCCCGAAGTCGGAATAGAACGGGGGGAATACCGTCACCGAATCGTCGACGGGCGTACCGATCAGCTGGCCCAGCAGTTCCCGCACCCGCGCCGGCTCGCGGTACCCGCCATTGAGCTCGCCGGTGATGCGTAGGGCCTCTTGGCTGACTCGATGCATGACTCGGTGCAGCGGTGAATCCCCGACGATGGTCTGGCCGGCGTTGAGCGCCTGGAGGAGGTCATCGAGTTGCATGGTGGCCCTTCATAAGTCGGCTCCCCTTTGCCGCGGCGGCCCGGTGGAGGGTCTCCACGGTACGCGGGATGGCGCTACTCGGTGATCGGGTTGCCCGGGACGTGTGTCGGTGAGGTCCGAGAGAAACGGTGAGCATGGTTCCGCGAACTCAGCAGCAGACCAGCCGCCTGTTAGGCATGCCTAACCTGCCTGTGGCAGGGTGTCGGCATGAGCCTGATGACGACTTTGCTGCTCGGCTTCATCGCCGGCGTCACTATCCTGTTCGGGCTGCCCGTCGGCCGGATGCGCCAGCCCGCACCCGGGCTGCGGGTCTTCCTGAACGCCACCGCCGTCGGCATCCTGATGTTCTTGTTCTGGGACGTCCTGGCCGCGGCGTGGGAACCGATCGACACCGGACTCGGCGCGGTGCACGACGGCAGCGGCGGTCTGGCCCCGGTGTTCGGCTACGGCAGCCTGTTCGCCGGCGGCTTGGCTGTCGGTCTCCTCGGCTTGGTGGCCTACGACCGCTACCTGGCCCGCGCCACGCGCAACCGCGGCAGCCGTGGCCCGGGCACGATGGCGGCCACCGAACGGTTCGCGCACACCCGCGGCCCGGCCACCTGGTCACCCGCGCGCCGGCTGTCGCTGCTCATCGCGGTCGGCATCGGGCTGCACAACTTCGCCGAAGGCCTGGCCATCGGGCAGGCCGCCGCCAGCAACGCCATCGCCCTGGCCACCGTGCTGGTCATCGGATTCGCGTTGCACAACGCCACCGAAGGGTTCGGCATCGTCGCCCCGTTGGCCGCCGACAAGGACCTCGACGGCGTGGACACCCGACCCACCTGGAGATTCCTGCTGGCGATGGCCGCCATCGCCGGCGGACCAACCTTCATCGGCACCGCCGTCGGGCACAACTTCACCTCCGAACCGGTCAGTGTCGTGTTCCTCACCCTCGCCGCCGGATCGATCGTCTACGTCATCGCCCAACTGCTCGGCGTCGCCGCCCGCGCCAAACGCCCCGACTTGGTCGCCTACGGTCTGCTGCTCGGCATCCTCGCCGGATTCATCACCGACGCCATCGTCACCGCCGGCGGCGCATAAGCGCCCTCCTCAGGCCGCGGCCGCCCCCACGCCCAGATCCGCTCCGCTGCTATGTGAACCCCAGCTCGACGAGCACGACGAAGGGGCCGACCTCACCGAGAGGTCGGCCCCTTGCCCATGCTCCCCGTCGACGTGCTCGGGGGATACGGCTGAGAGGGGAGTTCAGCCGTCGCGCACGTCCGGGAACAGGTCTTTGGGAGATGCTTCGTAGGCCAGTGGCTGGCCGGGTGCGGCGGTGTCCTTGGACAGCGCCCATGGCCCGGTCAGGCTCATCAGCCCCCCGAGGTGGTGGTCACAGCTGGGTCCTCTCAGGTAGCGCGAACGGGAGACCTGGAACTCCCCAGTCTCTGCAAGGAATCTCTGAGTGTTCTCTCGACAGACTTTGAGTTACCTGAGTGCCGGGCTAGTGCTGGCGCCGATGATCACGAAGGTTGTCCCGGCCGCCTTACCTGTCGGGCGATCACCACCGCGAGCAGCACGCTCTTGGCGGCGGCGAACTGCTGGTCGACAACGGGTGCGCCTGTCCCCCTTCCAGTCTCCGGGAAATACCGGTGCGGGTCATCGAGGGCGCCGTCGAGCGACATCAGGCTGTACAGCACGATTCGCGAGGTTGGCTCTCCTGGCTCGTGGTGATCGAAGATCAGTCAGCCGGCCGACGGGCCGGGGTGAGGCCGGTCAGGTAGGCGTCGGTGAGCGCGGTCTGGCGATCGGGCGGAAATGCGTCGGGGTCCAGGACTGCCTGGATGGTGAGGCCGAGTGTGAAGGCGTGCAGCGTGGCGGCGAGATCGGCCGGGTCGGCGGCGATCAGGTCGCCGTCGTCCTGGGCGGCGCGAATGGCGTCTTCGAGCCGGGCGCGACTGTCGGCATAGGTTTTCGCGTGGGCGGCGGCCAGCTGTGGCTCGGCGAGTACGACGTCCCAGGATGAGATCCAGATGCGGTTCGCGGTCGCGGCCTCGGCGTTGATGGGCAGTATGCCGAGCAGCAGCGTGCGCACGGTCGCCATGCCCGGCGCCGCAGTGGGTCGCTGGCGTTCCTCCACACTGCGCGCCAGGAGGTCCAGCGCGAACATCTGGAGTTCACGCTTGGACGCGAAATAGTGCGTGACCACACCCGTGCTCGCACCCAGCTCAGCAGCCACGGCACGCATGGTCAGCCCTAGGAACCCTCGCACAGCTAGAACACGCAATACCGCGCGAGCAACCTCGCCCCGGCGCGCGTCATGATCACCTCGTGGTCGCGGCACGCTCGCTACAATATTCACGCAACGGTTGTTGTGTGAATCGGAGGCTGGCGTCATGTTCGCGATCGACCTGTCAGCGGATGCCCGGCTGGGCCCGTTGGAGGTATGGCACGCAGCAGAGTTCGCCGCGCACATGGATCGCGCCCGCGAGCACATCAGGCCCTGGGTGGGACCGGCGTTCGTCACCGACACGCTCGACCAAGCGCGCACCACCCTGCAGCGCTACGCCACTGCCGCGGCGGCAGACCGCCCCCGGCTGTACGGGATCTGGCGCCACGGGCGTCTATGCGGCGGGGTGATGTTCGCGCACTTCGACCCAGCGACCGGCGGGTGCGAACTGGGCTGCTGGCTCGAACCGGCGGCCGAAGGCAACGGGCTTGTCGTCCAAGCATGCCGTCGCCTACTGGAGTGGGCCTTCGACGTCCGTGGCATGCACCGGGCCGAGTGGCGCTGCCGAGCCGACAACACCCGCAGCTCGCGAGTCGCCCAGCAACTGAACATGACATTGGAAGGAGTGCTGCGCCAGAGCTGGCCAGTCGAGGGCGTTCACTACGACACACAGGTGTGGGCCCTTCTCGCCGACGACTGGCAAGCAGAACGAACGAGGAGGGCGGCGCTGGCTTCCGACGCCAGTGCCGGCGCGGGTCACGCCGTGAGCGGGAATCCCAGCTGGGCGAGGAGCCTGTCGGCCATCACGCTGTTCTGCGATGACCTCGCGGCGTCTACCGCCTTCTACCGGCAGGCCTTCGACGAGAAGCCGGCGTATCACGACGACGCCTCGACTGTCTTTCGGATTGGGTTGACATTGATCAATCTCCTGGACGTCCGCCATGCCGGCAGTCTGATCGCGCCCGCTCAGCCGGGAGGTCCCGAGGACCGCAGTCGAGTCCAGCTCACGATCACCGTGTCCGACGTCGATGCGGTTTGTGCCGTACTGAGCAGCCGCGGCGTACAGCTGCTCAACGGACCCTGCAACCGCGAGTGGGGTGTGCGCACCGCCTGCTTCGAGGACCCCGCCGGCCATAAGTGGGAGATCGCCCAACCCATCACGACCACCTGAAAGGCCTGCCATGCCGCGTTTCCTCGTACTGATCTATGGCGACGAACAACGGTGGGCCACGGCCGAGCAGCGACTGGAACGCCGAGAACGCCCGCCCTGGTCAATCGTCGAACTCGAAGATGCCGGCCTCGACGACGAGGTCGCATGAGCCACGATCGACGCATTCGACGGCCTCGCCGTTGATGTACGACCTACGCTTCACCCTCATGCGCCCGCAGTATGCGCAGGACCGGCCGTCGCGTGGCTGCCAGGTGCGCCGAAGTCTGCAGCTGAGCCGAGCAGACGTGACCGTTGCCCCAAACTCCATCTCTTCCCATCTCGCCGACGTACGTCACACTCTGCTCCTCTCGCGTTCCCCCCGGCGTGAACTCCTGCACCCGCGGGTCTGACCATTCGAACGTCCCGACTGCCCTCCTGGACGTCCCGGACATGCTCACTCCTGGGGTGGGGGTCTCGTCGAATGTGGGCAGGCCGCCCCGCTGTTGAGCTGCTGCCCACAGTCGTCACGCGAGCTCGTCGTCCTCGTCCCACTCCTGCGGGTTGATGGTGTCCCGCGCTCGACGTCCCACCACGGCGCGGCTGGATCGACCTCAGCCCGCACCTCGACCGGCACCGTGAGCCCGGCAAGAGCCGTGGCCGCGTCGAGGACGGCGGCGGTGAACCGCTCGGCATAGACCGCGAACGCCTCGGCATAGCGGCGGCGCAAGCTCTCCTCCGCGGCGGCCTCCTGCTCGGCCTGGGCCTCGATCACGTCCTGGTAGGCGCGCAGCTCGGCCGAGCTTGCGTCCTGACCTGGGGGCGCGTGTGCCTGGTGCCACTGCTCCCCCGCGTTGCAGAGGGCCTGTAGGGCGTCCTCGAGGGCGGGCAGCATGTCCGCGCGCTCCTCGGCCGGTGCGTCCTGGCAAGCCTCGTCGACGAGCTGCGCGTCGCAGCAATCGGGTAGCACGGCGCTACACTGGTTGCATGACCAGGGCAAGCCAGCCGACCCGGCTCCCCGCGGACGTGTATGAGTCCGCCCTCGCAGCGGCGCGCGTCACATCCCGGACGGTGCCGCAGCAGATCGCGCACTGGGCGCGTATCGGGCGCGAGCTGGAGATGTCGCCGCGGGTGAACCACCGGCAGATCGTCAGGGTCCTCACCGGCACGGGGTCCTACGACTCGCTCGGTGAGCGGGAGCAGGCCATCATCCGCGAGGAATGGGCCGCTCGCATGACGGAGCTACGGGACGGGCTGGACTACGCGGCGCGGTTCGCGGCCGGCGGTGAGTCGTACTCCGAGGCCGACGAGGACGGCAACCTGATCGTCCACCCGGCTCGCGGCTGATGCCACTGCTGCACCTTCTTGCTGGCCCAAACGGTGCGGGGAAGTCGAGCTACGTGCACGACGTCCTGACGCCGGCGACCGGCCTGCCATTCATCAACGCCGACGAGATCGCCGCCGAACGGTGGCCCGACGCTCAGGCCGAGCACGCCTACGAGGCGGCGCGGATCGCTGAGGCCCAGCGTCGGGGCCGGATTGCCGAGGGTGCGTCGTTCATCTCCGAGACGGTGTTCTCGCACCCGAGCAAGGTCCAACTCGTCGCCGACGCCGCCGACGCCGGATACCTCGTGCACCTGCACGTGATCATCGTTCCTGTCGAGCTCACCGTGCAGCGCGTCCTTGAGCGAGTGCGCCGCGGCGGCCATGCCGTTCCGAAGCAGAAGATCCGCGACCGCTATGAGCGCCTATGGGATCACATCGGCGAAGCGATCCGGATCGCAGACGTGGCGGAGGTGCTCGACAACAGCAGCGCGCGCGCCCCGTTCCGCCTCTGCGCCTCGTTCGAGCACGGCGCGCTCATCGGCTCTGCGAGCTGGCCAGCCTGGACGCCCACCGCTCTGCGAGAGGGATGGAGCGGCTGATGAGGCTCACGAGGCCGGCTGCGCGAGCCAGGTGCGCCCTAGGCTGCGGCGGCACGACAGGTGCGTAAGGCCACTCAGGCCATTCACCACCGCGCGGTTCCGTGCAACTACGACGAGGCGATCATTGGCTTGACCTTGGACCGCACCGAGGCCGTCGGGCACCCTCGACGCTTAGGCCATTGAGCGACACAGCGGCAGCATCGGTGCCGTGCCACACGGTTCGGGAGCAAGCGGAGCGGCGATGCAAACCCCAAAACTCATCCACCCCTCATCCGCAGACACCCGTAGACGGCCGCTTCCCACCGACACCGCCCGGACACATAGATCGAGGCCCTGACCGGCGTTTCCGCTGGTCAGGGCCTCGTTTCCTGCTGGTAGCAGCTGTTGGATTCGAACCAACGTAGGCTAAGCCGACGGATTTACAGAGCGTCCCCGCCGACTCGCCGACCTGCGACGATGGTCTATTCGACGCCGACTGAACCGTGAATGAGCCGAAACCACTACCTCGAACGGGCCCGCAAGACTGCGAGCGATCGCACGCATCAGCGGCCACGTCGCCTCAACTCGGCTGAGACGTCCAACTCTGACCACGCATCGTCGCAGAATGCCAGGATAAACGACCGTCCTGGGCAGCTCGAGATGATCACCCCGATCGAGCACGAGGACCACCCACCACGAGGGCACTTACGGCAGCAGGCGCAGGCGCCGCCCGGTCCGGTCAGGGTTCACAAGCTGAAGCGACCCGGGTGCTCTGGCGCGCCCCCATACCGGGTTTGCGGCTCTCGGTTGAGAGCCCTTCAGGGTGGGCGTGGACGCCGTCGATGACGTCAAACCTCTCTGTCCTCCCGATCCAGGAGGTCTGAACGTACTCGGAGTAGGCTCCGCAGGCCGCTACGGCAGACTTCACGATGATGCAGTAAGTGCAAGAAGAGCCCGCTGAGATAACGTTCCGGATGCAGCGAAGATCGCGGTGAGGGAGAACATCCGTGCAGAGCCAGCTGACAGCATCCGCGACGACGGCGGGCGCCCTGATCTCAACCGAGCGCTTCTTGGTTCCTGACTTCCAGCGCGAGTACGCCTGGTTGAAGGACGAGTACATTGAGTTTTGGAACGACCTCCGCAGCAGCCTCAACGACGAGTCGTACTTCCTCGGCCTGGTGATCCTGACTGCTAGTGAAGACCGCATGCAGGTGGTCGATGGCCAACAGCGTCTCCTGACGATCACACTTCTGGCTGCCGCTCTACGCCACGAAGCCATAAAACACCGTCGTCGTGGCCTGGCAGACCAAATTGAGTCGACATTCCTCAAGGTGCTCGACTACGACTCTGACGAGTACGTAGAAAGGATCGCTCTCAGCGATGTCACCGACAACGCCACCTTACAGCGCATCATTAATTCGGATGAACCCTTCACGGCGGACGCCGCCGGCGGCGACGATGGGACCATATCCGAGCGACTTCTCGAGTCGTACACGTTTCTTTGTAACAAGGTTCGGGAGCACCTAAGCGAAGATCCCTTCCGGAGGTTGAGCCTTTGGACCCAGTTCCTTACCGATAGGCTCTACTTTGCGGTTTTTGTGCACCCCAACCCCGGTGCCGCGTACCGGGTATTCGAGGTTATTAACACCCGCGGCCGAGAGCTCACGACTGCCGACCTGCTCAAGAACTATCTCCTTAGCCAAACGGCTCCCAAATTGCGTGCATCGCATTACCGGCGCTGGTCACAACTAGCCACACAGTTTGGAACTTCCCCGGCGAACAATTTCGTGCAGTTCATTCGTCATGTGGTAAGCATGGGCTCCGGCTATATCTTGCCGAAGGACTTGTACGACTACCTTGCGCAACGGCGCGGTGCGACCCAGGCGCCGGCCGTTGGAGAGTTGCTAGAACGACTTGAACAGTGGCTCCCGATCTACCTCCAAATGATCGATCCGACTGTCGATGGTCCGGCCACGCCGTCGCAGCTGCGAATTTTCGAGTCGCTCAACGAGCTCAATGTCGCGGCGGTCCGCCCCCTCTTGATGGCGGCATCAACCATGGATGACTCTGACGACGCGATGCTCCACGTGCTGAAGGTCGTCGCGCGGCGTACAGTTGTCGGAAACCTAGGGACCAGCGGTGCCGAGCGCCGCTTCAGTGAAGCTGCCAGCCTCATAACGAATACCAGAGACTGGGCGCGAGCTACTGCCGAGCTGGCGCCACTGGACGCTACTCGGGACGATTTCATCGAGCAGCTCAGGAAGCGCTCGTTCAACAAGAGCACCCTACAGTTCCTCCGACGATCCCTCGTGCAGGGTTCGTTGACCCCTGAGGTGATCGGATTCCTGCACCTCGTACGCCCGCGAAGCGCCACTAGATGGGCAGGGTTCGACGAGGATGACGTCACCTACTGGGGGTCGACGATCGGCAACGCCTTTCTCAGCACCTCATATCGGCGCCCCCGAGACGCAACAAGTTGGGAAGGCGTGAAGGCGGTGCTGCTACACACAGGCGTCAAAGGCGAATGGGCGAAACGATTGGCTGAGTTCGATGATTGGAACACTCATACGGTGGCCACCGTCGGCTCCGTCGGCCGCAGAGGCTTGCGCGAATGTCTGGTACTGAGCCCAGCGCCGAAGCAGGGCGCCGCGTAACCGACCAGCTCGTCGACAGGGTCGAGCGTGTTCTTGATCGCGCCGACCCACTCCAGTCGCTTAGCGCGCTTAAGACCTCGCTGTCGCGGCGCAGCTCGGGCGCCGAAGGAATTTCCGACATTTCCAAGACGGCGTTCGGCCTCGACACGAACATCGTGTTGCGGATGGCTAGAGCCGATCCGAAGACGACGGACCTACGCGACTACCTTGAAACATCCCACGAAGCACCACTGGTTGTACCCGGACAGGTGGTCCAAGAGTTCTGGAATAACACGGTCCCCGTTATTGACACAGTCTCCAAAGCGGTCCAGAAGAAGTACGATAGCTTGGCGAAGGAGCTTTCTAAGGCAAATTTTGCCGAGGAGTTGCAAGAGCGCTTCGGGGAGCTCCTGAGAGATGTCGAGGCTCAGTACGGCTACCTCTACGACCCAAAGACCGTCGAGCGATTCACGGATCTGTGGGAGATGCTGGACGCGCGAGCTCGGGTCACTTATGTACCCCGGAGCAGATTCGCCCGCCTCGCGCGCGTGCGCAATAGCACCAGGACCCCGCCCGGCTTCAAGGATCCCGGCGACGGTGACTTCTTCGTGTGGGCTGACTTTCTACTAGGGCTGTCGGAGGCGAAGGAGAGCGGCGCGTCGTTTTCCTCTGCGGTCCTCATCACCGAAGATGTGAAGGATGACTGGAGCTCCGGTGGCGTGGCTCACCCGATTCTGGTGGCTGAGGTCGCGGCACTGTTGGGCTTGCCCTTCGAGACCTGGACCCTTGACAAGTTCAAGCTGACCCTCGGCACGGTCTGAGCCTCCACGACGCGCCGCGTTAGCGGTGGTCCCCGAAAGACCGATCTCGGGATGGCGAATTGAATCGGTCGAGATCGGGCTGGCATGCCGATAGGCTGACCGGAGAAGGGACTCATCTTCCACGCCCGCGGCGATGCGTCCAAGTCCTCGCGCGAGCGATTCGGAGGACCACTGGCTAACGCTGCGCTACATGGGTTGGGCACCCGGACGGCTCGATGGTTGATCGCAGGTGCGAATCAGTTTATGCCCCCGAAGGACATATCCCGCGTCCCTAAGCGACGCCTGCCATCCGAGTAGAGTGCCGATCTGCTCGGGCTTCTGATATAGACCGGCACGCATCTCGGCACGCGTCAGGCGTTCGTACAGTCTCCGTTTTGGATGATCGGGGCCGAGAAATTCCTCTTTACGGTGGAGAAGTGGAGGATTATCGGAATTACTATAGTCACGCCACTGTACGGTAAGTTGTCGCAAATTGACGGTTATTGCAGTCTGGAGCGTCGGGTGTGGTTTGCGGTCAAATTCGGGATAGGCTAAGTAGGATATCTGCGGTTGAGTAACCGACAACTTGATCATGTTCGCGCGGTCGATAGTCCCGGCAAGGACACGAGCGCAACCTTCGTAGACCTGAAGGAGCGGTGAAGTGAGGGCCATCGCGGAGCGATGCACGTATAAGGCGCTGGGCGTCTGCTTGCCGATAGCCGAATTGCGTGCTTGGAGGTAGAGCCTCGTTTGGTCGCCGCAGGCAAGAAGCAGGCGGTCGGCTTGGCGGCAGGCGTCCTGGTAGCTGCTGAAGAGGGCGCGAACATCCGTGGCGAGAGTGCGGTCGAGATGCGAAAATCGGGGTCGACGCTCAAAACGAGAGAGTGCGATGTAGATGAGGAGTTCGTTGCGGCGACGGCGCGTGACTTCCTCCCAGTAGGCGTCGTCGGTGACGTCGCGGATTAGTCGCTGAGCACGACCGATACCGCCGAGAGCTGCGAGGACTCCTGCGTGATCGTGATCAGTGATTTCGCCAGCGCGTGGGGGTCGCGCGTGGTTCTGCATGAACTTCAGGAGTGGCGATAGCGCCTCACGATGGGTCTCGTAGAGGTCGTGGGGGTTGATGTGGACGCGGGGGCGGTAGGTGTAGACACGGGAGGCCAGGAAACGTTGGGCGGCGCTGGCGTCGCGGAAGAGATAGAAGATGCCCGGTGCTGCGGCGTGAGGTTTCTCGCCGACGGTGTCCTCGATCCAGTCAGCGAGTTCGGACTGTTGGTAGAACTTCTGGAAGGTCCCAGTCCGCGTGACGAGACCGTCCCCGAGAGGGCGACCGCTAAGGTCACGAGCGTCCCAGCGCATCCGCGCCGACACTATAAGGAGCTTTTCGGTTAGTGCCCATGCTTGCCGGAGGACGGTGGCGCGTTCTGTGGGGTCCTCGATGACGTTGATGACGTAGCCCAGGTTCACTACAGGCGCGGACCTCTTCGGTGTTGCGGGTCGGTGGGTCGGGTCCCACCCATCCACGTCGAAGCCACGGGCTCGTAGGTGGCGGATATCGTCGCCCTTCCCGCAGCCGTAGTCGAAGATCGCCGCAGATGGCTCGAGAAGGCCATCGGCGATGGCGGTCACGACCGGACGCGACAGGGCGGTTCTGGTGAGGGCGGTCTTGTGTCGCGCGACAGCGACTGGCTTCATGCGGCGGGTGCGTCAGGCTCTTGGAGTCCGACGCTGGCGAGTCCAACGACGTCGGTGACTCGTGGGTCGCCAACGAGGTATCCGATGCCTCGGTGGAGGTGAAGCTTGAACTGATGCGCTAGGGTCTCTTCGTCGAGTGTCAGACCGTCGTTGTGGCAGCGCATCTGGAGGAGTGCCCAGAGGGCGTCGCCGAGTTCGCCGCTGAATGTCCGCCAGTTCATTTCGACGTTGCTGTCGAGTGTGAGCTTGGTTGCTGGTGGTGGTGCGGGTTCGGCGAGTGAGCGGCATAGTGCCCAGCGGCACAGGACGTTCCAGTGCTGGATGCCGGTGCGTCGTTTCAGCGTAATGAGCTGGTCACGTGCCTGTCGGCTAAGACGTATGTGTTCGATGGGCATGGTCAGCTCCAGAAATAGCCGTCGTCGACGAACGTCGCGTTGATTTCCTGGTCGAACTCCAAGTGGTAGCTGCGACCGATGCGTGGTGCGATCAGGTCGTAAGCCTCCTCATCGATCTCGGTATCCGTGGACAGCAACACAACCTGGTGGCTGGCGTGCGGAAAGTACCGCATGAGCAGGTGCTCTCGGTGAGATCCGTCGAGGCGGCCCAGTGGCGTGTCGATCACGACCGGCAGGGGCTGGCCGGCGGCTCGTGCCAGGCCCCAGAGCAGTGCGACGGCCAGCAGTTGACGCTCTCCTGCAGAGAGCTCTTTGGCTGGCAATGCGTGCCCGTCGACGCCCGTGAGCGAGACCGTGTAGGTCTCGGGGTCGATCTTGACGTCCGTGACAAGTTTCTGCTTGCGCAGGAGCATGCCGAGAGCCTCTAGAACGAGTTGTGAGATGCGGTCCAGATGGCGTCGGGTGGCGGTGACCCGCAAATTTTCCAGCGTGGCGCGGACACGATCGACATGCTCGACCAGTCGGCGGTCGTCGTCAGCGGCGAGGTTAGCGTGAGCCGCCTTGTCGAGCGCCGACTCGTAGGCGCCGGTTGCCTTAGCGCGATCTGCGGCCGCCGTTGTCAGCAACTCGGTTGCGAAATTGTGTGCCGCTTCAGCCCGCAGCATCGCCTCACGGGCTTCTTCACGAGCCCGGTTCAATGGCGCCAGCGATTCCGGGTCAGGGATTGCAGCGAGCATGCGCTCCGCCTGATCAAGTTCGGCCTTCGCATCGGACCGACGCCTAGTCGCAGCCTGCAGCCGTTTCCGCGACTCCGGAAGTGCAGACATCAGGTTCTCAAGAGCCAGGTGATCGCCGAATCCGAGGATCGCCCCGGTCGCGGCTGACGCTTGACGCTTCTGCCGGTCCCTCGTGAGGAACTCTTGGACAGCGACGAGCGTAGAGGTCTTGACCTTGGCCTCCGTGAGCTGTTGCATCAGCGTGTCATCCCGCGCTACGAGGGCTTCGACCAACAGCCGATCCCGCGTGGCCGCCGCCTCCATCTCGGCTTGGGAGCGGAGTTGATCAAGGAGAACTGGCACCTGCAGCAGCGGCGTCAGTTCCGCCAGCTCGTGGCGGATGTCGTCCTCGGCACGAGCAAGTCCTGACCGCACCATGGCCGCCGATGCCTCCAACGCCTCACGACGCTCCACCAAATCGCCGCCCGCGGACCGGTGCGCCTCGGTCACCTCGTGGAAGACCTTCTGGCACCGTTCGAGTTCGGTGAGGCGTGCAGCGACCGCTTCGATCGCAGCTTCTTCGGCCTGACGCAGGGCGGTGACCAATTGCTTCTTCTCCTCCAGGCTCCGGCGCAGGCTCTCTGGCACCTGCTCGCCATGGTGACGACGTCGCAACACCGAGAGATCGGTCGACAGCCGTTCGACCAGGTCCAGACCAAGCAAGGCCGCAAGGGCCGAACCCAGGACCTGTCGGGAACGATCGAGATCGGCGAGTGCCTCGATCTGCTCACCGTCGAAGAAGAAGAGCCCGGCGATACCGCGCGGCAGGAAGGTTTCGATGTGCTCGTTCCAGGTACTGCCGAGTGACTGGTTGTGCTTGCCATCGACGGCGACCAGCAAGATCTCCCGAATCGAGGAGCCGGTCGCCTTCCAACTCCTGCGAATCCAGTAGGTGTGCTCTTGGCCTTCCTGATGAGCCGTGAAGTTGAGTTCTATGGCTGCTCCCTCACTGGCAGCCACGCCGCGGTGGATGAGGCTGCGGAGGTAGTTCTCGTAGCTGCCAGCGCGTCGTCCGGAGGCGTGTGCCAGCGACCCGTAGAGCGCGAGTTGGATAGCTTCTAGGATCGTTGTCTTTCCAGCGCCGTTCAGGCCTCCGATCAGGACTACTGGCTTTGTTTCAGACACCGGTGTCAGGTCGACTACCTGACGCCCAGCGAAGGTGCCGACATTGTGCAGGACCAGCTTTCCGAGGATCACGGCGTCGACTCCGCTACTGCCCGCACGTACCCGTCCGCCACATCGAGCGGATCGGGCTCGGTGTCCGGGGGCGAGTCGGGTGCGCGTTCCATGGCAGCCTTGCGGCGTTGCGCACGCAACGTGGCGTCCTCTTCGTCGTCGTAGAAGCCCTTGCGGAGGGCCTTCTCCAGGGAGTCGAAGAGTCCTGAGCGTCGCACCTGGGCGCGGTGGCGCTGCTCGATGTCGAGTAGTTCGCGTACTAGTTCGAAGTGCAGTCGGTCGCCGCCCGCCACGGCGTGCAGAGACTCAATCATGTCTGCACCGAGCGGCAGGTGCTCGTCGAGCTTACCGCCCGAGTACGGCTCGCCCATTGCCTTCTCATAGATCCGAGGCAGGCTGTCTTCGAACTCGTGCTTATCGACAACCCAGATGCGGCGGATCTCCTCAAGCTCAGCAAGCGTGACCAGATCGAGGGAGTTCACGTAGTCGGGGCCGTTCTCCCGAATCCACGCCTGCGCCTCAAGCAGTCGAGTCAGCCAGTCCTCCCGCGCGGTCTGTGTGTACGGCCCGGGGATGGTCTTGTCATGGAAGAGCTGCACCGAGCCATTCATCCGGCGGAAGTCACGCAAGTGGCGATCGTCCGGCGACGTCGAGCGCGTTGCGCAGCTCCAGGAGTGGCAGCATCCACTCCTTCTCTTCGTCGTTCTGGATCATGGCCGACATTGACTTGTCCTTCTCCACGAGCGTGCAGGTCCAGCAGCCGAAACGGCTATCGCCGCAGCTGGGTGTGCTGGAGTCGACCACCAGTGGGCACTCACCATCGGCCGAGGCGCCCTGGTACATCGTGAGCAGCTCCTTGTTGGAGTAGCCCCACGGGTTGGGCGACTGCATGAGGAACGTCCACACGTCATCGTTCGACCAGTTCTCGACCGGCGAATACACCAGCGCAGTTCGGGAGCGAGTCGTTCGGGCTGAGTAGGTCGCGGACGCGACGCGACTCCAGCGCGGCCATGCGCGCATGACCGTCCCGAGCTCTCGGCCTTGCGGGTGCCGAGCACGAGGATGGCCTCGCCATGGGACCGCACCATCTCGCGGATGAACGCGTTCGACGGCTTGATCTTGAGCCGTTCGGTGCACCAGCGGAACTTCGGACGAGGAGCCGGGTATCCGCGGCCAATGAGGTTGACCCAGAAGGTGTCGGTGACCGCAGGCGTCAGCCGGTGCGGCGTCAAGGGCAGACCCTGCTCCTCGGCAGCCTCAGCCATCACGTCGAGGGAATGGGTCACCCACGCGGCGACGACAGGGTTCTCCACCAGCGTGTCCGTGCTGATGACATGTACCGGCTTGGTGCGCTGGTTCGGGCTCAAACGCGCCAGCGAGAGCCAGACGAGCTGCAGTGTGGCCGTCGAGTCCTTGCCGCCGGAGTAGCCAACCACCCAGGGCACACTGTCCGCGAGGTAGAGCTGCTGCGTCTGCGCAACCAGCGCATCCACGGTGCTGGAAAAGCCCAGTTCGTCGAACGCAGAACGCGGACGGATCGGCAAGCTGGTGGTCACTTCGTGTCTCCTCCAACGAAAGCGTCCTCGGCGCGCTGCTCATCAGGTGGCAGCGGGAGCCCGAGGACAGTCCGGATATGGGCGGTAGTCAGTTCAACGTTGCGACGGCTCTTACTCACGGTTCCGCCCGATGTTGCGCGGCCTTCCCACACTGCGGCATTGGCACGATGCCAGTCAATGCTGCCCAGTTCCGAGAGAGTCCTAGTCCAGGTCGTGGGATCGACGCTCTGGCGCAGTAGCGCGTTGCCGATCCGGCCGAGAGCATGCAGAACGATGCTGTGAGTGTGAATGAAGTCACGACGCACCTCACCCGCGGTGATCTCCGCGCGGTAGACCTGCTGCCAATGTGGAAACTGACCGGCCACCGCATGCCAGTACGCGCGTGCGAGCCGCACGCGCTCGTCGAAGTTGTCAACCTCGATGTCCTCAAGCAGCGAGGCATTGGCCGTGTGCAGCGAGGAGAGCGTGAAGAGCTTGCGGGATCGCTGCGCCAAGCTGCTGTTCTCCATGTCGGTGACGTCCCGCAGGAACGGGGTGCTGGTCACGACCTGCCGGGTGATCTCAGCCATGGGATCGCGATGGTCGTAGAGCACACCGATCGAAGGCGCCGGACGGATCGCGTAGCGGTTGAGGTCCGCGAACATCTGCTGGCAGCGGCGCAGTCCGACGTCGATGAACATCACGATGGCAATCGTCTCCTCACCCAGGGATGGGTTCTCCGTGAGTGCTTGCTGGATGGCCGCGCGCCGATGCTGACCATCGTTGATGACGAAGGTGGCCGACATCGGGATCGTGAGCGTCCCGATACGCTCCGTCGCACCGCTGCCGCCCAGCAACGAGTCGAAGCGCACATCCGCGTTCACGCTGGCGGTCAACGCCGAGAAGATGTAGCTGTCCGGGTTCTCCACGATGTAACGGGCCATCTCCGGCACGCGGTTCTTGTTCAGCGATCGCTGGGCGCGCATCTCAGGCGGCAACTCCTCCTCGTTGAACAGGAAGAGGCGTGGAATGATACGGAGCGGACACATCGTCACGTAGTACACGTGGCCAGCCTGGACACCACGGATCGCCGGAAAGACGTACTCAAACTCCCCCGCCCGCGCGCTTGGCGGCACGGTCACCAGCGCCCGGTCGATCGATCCCGTCCCTGCCATACTCCAGTCCTACCATGTTTGGATCCACTTCCAAACACTCCATGCGAACAATCCAAACAACGATCCGTACAGCGGCTAGGCTTCCAAACATGACAGTAGCGAGCACCTCCGACAAGGCCGATCAGCGAGCCGCCGGAGGCCCGCGACGACCGACCTACCTGGACGTCAACGCCACGGCGCCGGTCGACCCGCGCGTGGCCGAGGAGGTCATGCGCTTCATGACACTGGAGTTCGGCAACGCGGGCAGCCGAACACACAGCTACGGCCAGATCGCCAAAGCCAGGGTCAACCAGGCACGCGACCAGGTGGCAGCCGTGGTCGCCGCCAAGCCCGACGAAGTCGTCTTTACCAGTGGCGCTACAGAGAGCGACAACCTCGCCATCCTCGGACTCGCTCCCCACGGTGAAGCCCACGGCAAGAAGCACATCATCTCTACCCAAATCGAACACAAGGCCGTTCTAGAGCCACTCGAAGCCCTCGACAAGCAAGGCTTCGAGATCACGCTACTGCCACCCAACCATGGAGGCTGGGTCTCAGCGGAGGCCGTCGCCGAGGCCCTCCGGCCCGACACGTTGCTGGTCTCGGTGATGGCTGTCAACAACGAGACTGGCGTCATCCAGCCGATCGAAGGCATCGCCCAAGTACTTGACGGACACGACGCGTACTTCCACGTCGACGCCGCCCAGGCATACGGCAAGCTGATTACCCTGCTGCAGAACCCACGTATCGACCTACTCGCATTTTCGGGTCACAAGATCGGCGCGCCCAAGGGCATCGGCGGTCTCATCACCCGCCGCCGCGGCTACCAACGCCCCCCACTCACCCCACTGATGTATGGGGGCGGCCAAGAGCGCGGACTCCGACCCGGAACTCTCCCAGTCGCCCTAATAGCAGGTCTTGGCACCGCCGCTGCGATCGCACAAAAAGAAGTCCGCGCCTACACAGAGGAGGCCGCGGCAATAAAGCAACAGCTCCTCGCGGCGTTGACTCCACTAGGTGCTCAGCTCAACGGTGACCCGCTTCGGACAATGGCCAGCACCTTGAATTTCTCCATCCCCGGCATCGACTCCGAAGCAGCGCTCGTAGCACTGAAAGATATCGTTGCGTTGTCAAACGGGTCAGCCTGCACTAGCCAGAGCTACGAGCCAAGCCATGTTCTGGTCGCGGCTGGATACGAACCAGAACGCGTGGCAGGAGCGCTCCGACTGTCGTGGGGCCCGCAGACCGTTGATATCCCGCTCCGCGATCTCGTCGACCGGCTCGCAGCACTCATCAGCGTCTAGCATCAGCCACTTCCGGTTACCAACTCACACCGCCAAGCAGTTCGTCGACTGAGGCGCGAGTGGCGCCTCTGCTATCGCCGAGCGCCTCAGAGACTAGGTCACCGACTACGAGCGCCGGAGGTTGATGGCGCACGTTGACTTGCTCCTGGATGTACTCCAGCCCTCCATTGGCGTACTCCTCGAAGATCGTGATCCGCTCCTCGATCCGATTCGCATCCATGATCTCCGGATCATCCTCTGCGACGTTCGCAGCCATCATGTTGACCAGCGTTTCTCCGAAAGCCGGCCCTGTTAAGGTCTCGTAGCGGATCGGATCCCCGGCCGTCTTGGTGAAGGCCACCCTGCGCTCGAACCGGTACCCGACGGCGGCAGACAGCAACAGAATGTCGCGGAAGGTACCAAAGCCACCTTCCGCGTCCTGAAGTTCCTTCATGAGCCGTTCATGCTCTTGGGGGCGCCGGATGCGGACATCGGCGGGCGGGATCGTCACTGAATCTCCTTAAGCAGGGCGTAGTCGGTCTCGGCGTGGCGGATGTATGGATAGCCATGTCCGCGCAACTCAATGTCTTCATCGGCACCTGTCAGGCTGCTGTGGACCTCAATGACCCCAAGGTGGCTGACGTACGGGCCCAGTTCGGCGACCACCTTTCCGAGTCCCTGGCTCTTGCTCACCAGCACTACCAACTGGGGAGCCATCCGAGCGAGCACGCGCGCTACGGACTCCTGGTAGTTCTCGTCGAGCGACCCGAACGCGGCATCCATCACGATGGGGTAGGTGCCTGCGTCCTCGGCGGACTCGCCCTCCGCCCGGCGCTCCTTGCGGATCTCACGAGCAAGCTTGGAGACTGCGGCGACGAAGCTCAGACTGAGGATTTGGTTCTCGCCGGTGGACTTGCCGACGGGCAGTAGCACGCCGTCCACATTGGTATGCAGGGTCAGCTCAAACGACTCGCTGAGCGCCGGGACGTAGTTCTTGTACGTGATACTCCTGTAGATCGACTTGAGTTCGGCGTCGAGGCGCTGACGCATCCGCTCTGAACGGATCTCCAAGATTTCTTCGAGCGCACGCTTGACGTTCCTGACCATGTCCGAGCGCGCTCGCGCCTTGGCGGCCAGTTCGTCAGTCACCTCTGCGTTCTTGAGTTCCTGGACCTTGTGCTGGATGTCCTTTGCAATCCGCTGGAGATCACTTGCTACCGCACCGATCCGGCGCTGCTTCTCGCCGTGTCGGTTGTCGAGGTCGATCCGCTTCGACTCCAGCGCCTGAACATCCTCCAGCCGGCTGTCGCGCAGCTTGCCATCGAGCTCGGACTTCGTCTCCTCCAGTTCGGCGATGCTGTCGCGAAGATCGCCGATCCGCTTCACAATCCGTCCGAGAGCCTCTCGCAGGTCGCTCCGCGCCGCCGCCATCGGCTCGATCTGACCGCTCAGCTTTTGCCACGCGGTCTCGACCGCCTGCAGTCCAGCTCGCTGACGCCATTCCGTTACGTGCTTCCATGGCTCGCTGTGCTCCGCCAAACCCGTACCGCAAATGCAGATGCCCTCATCGAGTAACTGGTCGACGAACTCACGCTTGAGAGGAGCCGGCAGGGCACCCCGTTCGTACAGCTGCTCGGCCATCGAACCGGTTGCGTCGCCGAGCTCCTCGGTGAATGCCAGAAATCCCCGTGTTGCGATGAGGTTCGCACGCTCCTTCACCGCAGTGTCGAGTCCAATCCGCGTCTCCTCGAGTTGCCGGGTGACGGAATCCCTCTGCGCCTGTATGGGAGCTGCAGCGTCATGTTGCCGCAGCAACTCGGTGACCTCCTCGCGCTCCTTGTTCAGGGTCGCAAGGTCACCCTCAAGGATCTTCTGCTCATCGCGGAAGCTTGACTCACGTTCGCCAAGTTGGTCGATCGCGTTCTGGATATCGCTGGCTTTGTCCCCGCCATGCTTACGGATATCCGCCGTTAGTTTCCGATCCACCTTTGGAAGGTGGGCAAGCGCTCGCTCGACCTGTTCCAGATCCAGTAGCACTTTGATGTCCTGTTGAACCTCGCTATACGCGCTCTTCTCAACGAGCTTCTCAATACGCTCCCCGTTGAAGAAGAAGAAGCGGCTGATACTGCGAGGCAGGATCGACTGGATCTTCTCCTGAGGCGCTCCCACAATCTCGGAAGAGCCGTCCGACGAGGTCATCCACAACTGCACTTCGGGTGCTGCCTTCGCCTGGTGGTCACCCTCCTTGCGGAGCGTAATCCGCCGGCGTAGACGGTAGCCCTGACCCTCGTGATCGAAGACCAGCTCCACGCTGGCACTTGCCGAGCCACCCGCGGCAGTTGCTCGCCAGACACTGTCGGTGACGAGGCGCTCCTGCTGCTCGAGATCATCAGACAGCGAGCCGTAGAGCGCCCAGGTAAAAGCGTTGAGGAGTGTCGTCTTTCCCGCACCGTTGGCACCGAAGAGCAGCGTAACTGGCATTAGCGTGTCCGACCGCAGGTCGAAAGGCTGCTCGCCCTTGAACTGGCGAAAGTTCGTCAGCGTGATCCGGTGCAGCTTCACGGCAAGATCTCCTTCACGACGGCCAGCAGGTCGTCGGTCGGCTCGTAGGCGCTGACATGGAGCTTGGCGCGCTCGATCTGCAGGACCCTCTTGAGTAGAGCGCGCTCATCGTCGGTTAGCTCCTGTACCACCTGTTCTTCCGTGCGATCAATAATCACTTGCTGCATCCTTCCGTCTCATCACATTGCTCTCAGAGGTGCATCAGCTGATAGCGGTCCTTCAGCGGACGCAGAATTTCTAGGGTGGCTTCGTAATTCTCCGACAGTTTTCCGAACTCGTTCGCTCTTTCAAGTTCTCGCGTCAGCAGGCGCCGCTCGATTTCGAAGTTGAACGGAGTCCCGGCGGGCGGCACAGCGAGATAGTCGAGGATTTCGGCATGCTCCTTGCCATCGGCGCGGCGCAGCAGTCGACCCCGCCGTTGGATGAACTGGCGAGGATTGCTGCTGCTGGCCAGCAGGTAGCCCGCCCGTGCGTCGGGGATATCCACGCCCTCATCCAGGCAGCGCATGGCGACCAGGACGCGCAGGTCGTCGCCGGTCGCAAAACGGCGCAGGAGCGCCTTGCGCTCCGCCCTTGGTGTTTCGGAGATGTAGGAGTGCGCAGCGAGGCGCAGTTCGTTGCCGACAACCCTCATCACGTCGCGGAGCTGGTTTGGTCCCGAGGGCTCGCCTACGGGTGACGGACGGCTCCCCTCGGCGCAATACACGAGCTGGAACCAGCCATCCGCGCGATCGCCGATGTCCCGGCGCAACGTGGCGAGCTTGCCAGCCGCGTGTCCAAGCACCCCGGAACGCTTGCGAAGCAGCTGGCCAAGCGGCGAGTCAGAATCAGTGTCCTCGGGTTCTTCACCGGCTGCGATGCAGGCAGCTATCTGCGCAGAGAGGTCGACATAAAGCTGTGTCTCTGCGTGGTTGAGCTCCACAAGTCGGGGCAGGTAATTGTACCGACAGAGAGCGCCCATCTCGATGGCTTCACCGAGCCCAAGCTCGTAGACGATCGGACCGAAGTAGTCGACTAGTGCATCGGTCCCCTCGTCGTCGAACCATCGTTCGGGCGTCGCCGATAGAGCAAGCCGATAGGTGGCATTTGACGGCAGTGACGCCCGGTACGTCGGGGATCCAAGGTTGTGAGCTTCGTCGGCGATAACCAGCATCGGGAGCGAGATCCGAGAGAGAATCGACTGGAACTTGGCACCTGAGAACGATGCGTTGGTTGCGACCATCGCCATAACAAAGGCCGCCGCCCCAATCGCACTTGCGTGAGTTGCTCTTCGACCAGGCGCAGCCACTTGTGACTCGACTCGTAGACCGGAATCGGACGGACACCGAAGTCCTCCACCTCCGATATCCACTGGTCGACCAGGTGCTGGAGCGGCGCAAGTATGAGAAGGATGAGTGGCTCCTCACGCTGCTGCAGCACGCCGGCCAACTTTGTTGCAGCGATCATTGATGTCTTGGTCTTACCGGTGCCTGTAGCCATCTTGAGGATGCCTTGAGCACGATTACGCAGCCACGATTCCACGGCCGTCCGCTGGTACTCCCGGACTGTCAGTCGGCCTGGGATGGCCAGCCGCGACGGTTCATCGACTCTCACCTCTGACGGGATCAGAGCGTCGTCCCTGGGTGGCAGCGGAAGGCTGCGTTCATGCCCGAGCTGAAGGAGACGGTCGCGAGCCACGTGAGGGAAGTCCTCCACGCTCAGGAACGGGGTTTGGTTAGCCCATAGCTCTTCGAAGTCTTGCTCCAGGTTGAGTGCCCTGACGCCATCTCCATCGACCCAACCCCGGTAGACCTCGATCGATTCGAAGTTTGCAGCAAGGCCACCATGGGTCTCATTGCTACTACCTGTGAACGCCACGAGGTCGCCGACCGCGTCGCGGAATATCCCGAGCTTCTCGTGATAGATGCCGACCCGACCGCCCCGCTCGACGAACGCCAGCTTGATGTCCAGTCGTTCGTCAGCGATGAGCCGGCCCAGCAGCCCGAGTCCATCGAGGACGGTGTCACGCTCCTCCGCCTCCAACTCCCGCGCCGCCGCGCGGGCGATCACCGTCCGAATGTCGTAGCCCCGCTCGATGTCCAGTGCATCGTCGTCGCTGAAGTGGGGCGATGCAATGAGTCGCATCCTGCCTCCGCGCGCCGCGAAGGTTTCGATTCCACGCGAGTACAGCGCCAGACTGGTCGATGTGAAGTAGCCGACGGCGCGGCTGTAACTTGTGGCCACTCCGAACGCAGGCAAGTAGAAGCCTTGAACCACGTCTCCACGGTTGCTGCGATAGCGACTAGCGAGCGTCAGACCGCGGAGACCCGATGGTGCTGGTTCAGTCATGACAGCAGGTCCATTATGTCGTCGACGTCGGTAGACCGGATCGTTCGCTTCGGCGGCTCCCCGGGCGGCTCCCCCGTTTCGAGGTGATACCGAACCGCCGTAAGCAGGTCCGCAACATCGCCATCACCCCGGTCACGATAGGTACCGATCATGCTCACGACGGGAGAGTCCTCGGGAAGCCCAACGGCCGCCTCCAGAGCTTGTCTAGCCGCCTCGCAGGACAGGTCTCGCCGGGCGCCGACGAGCGCCAATGCGTCGGACAGGGGATCGCCGGTCAAATCTTCGACAACGTCGACGTCAAAACGGCGGTCGTCACTCATCACCAAGAAGACCTCGGTCTCCGCTGCCACGTCGTACTCCAGCAGGTAACGGCGAATTGTGCCGAAGGCTGGCTGCGTTCCGTTCCAGCGGATCAACTGATCACCGAGTTCTGAACTCAGCTGAATCTTGTCGCCGAACTCCATTCCTAAGATTGTGGTGACCGCTACCGGTGCGACGAAGCCGCTGCCCCGCAGGTGATCGTGACTGACGCACACCCGGTAGATCCACGACTGACCCCGCCGGTAGAGGCGGGCGGTGCGCTCGGGTGGCTTGCGCGCCGCCCGAGACGTACCTGCGGGACGGACGACCCCGCCGCGCAGCTCGAACGGCGGGGTACTGGCATACGCGATGACACTACTGCTGGTGACGGAGTAGGTGCCGGCGATCCGCTCCACGAGTGTGTCGATCGGGATCGTGCCGCCAGCTTTGGCAAGCTCCATACGGATAACCGACCTGATGCTGGCGTATGCATCCATGCCCCATTCACGCAGCGCCCAGCGATCACGGTCCACACGCTCGAAGCGGTCGTCAACGCTCATGGCGTTCCTGAGGGAGCCAGTCGTCCGTTCGAAGCGGAATCGGTTGATTATCTCCTGAACGCCCACTGGTTCACCGCAGATCGACAAGATGGCTGCCGCGTAGTCTCCGACCGACTGGGTACGCGTCAGAACGTGGCCACCGTGGATGACATAGCCACAACGTTCCAGCCACTGCGTCGTCAGGGCACCCAGATCATCTGGAGCGCTCGTCTCGATGAGGTCCAGCTCGTCCAGCAAGACGACTCCATACTGATTAGCACGCTCCCGAAGCTGGGTCGACGTCCAATCCTGGGCAGCGCTGAGGGTCGGAACGACGCACCACCCATCTTCGATTTCATAAGCGTCATCGAGGCGATCGAGGACACGCCAGACCGGTTGGGCAACGAGCGCGACCTCGCGTCCGAGCGCAGGCATCAGTTGCAGGAGGTCCGACAAGGGACGAACCGTGCCGATCAAAGATCGGGCAGCAGAGGCAACCAGGTCGAGCTGCCCCGCTGAGATGGCATCAAGCATCGCGGTCCGGGCTCTGCCCTCAACCTGCCGGACGCGTTCACGGGTCACGCCAAACTCCCGTCCGACTTCATCAAGACTGAGCCGCCTATCTGCAAACAGCCGAAGCTCCAAGATCCGGACCGCTCGCTGGTCCAGCGAGGCGAGCGCATCGTCAAGGAGTCCGGCGGCATCCATCGACCGTTCTCTGTCGTTGAGGACGTCGGCGGCGGTCAGTTCTTCGAGCCGCTGCCGCGCCTTGAGAACATCGCCCGGCGTTCCGACTGGCAGATCACCTTGGAACAGCGAATTGCCGGGCAGGCCGATAGCTGTCTGCCACAGGGCGATCGTGGAGAGGTCATCAGTAGTTGTCGCCAACCATTCAGGCGAACGGGGCGGCGGCTTGTGCAGAACCAGGGAGTCGACGGTGGGCGCATCATGGGTGAATACGGACGCTGTAGCGAGGGAAGTCGACGCGTCGGCCAGCGAGCGTAGGATCACGTCTACCGTTTGGATCCCGACCCGATGCCAGCCCATCAGCTGGTCGAGCGTCAGGACGCTCAACGGGCCAGCGGCCGAGCATCCTTCCCGCGCCAGCACATTTAGCACCCGGGTAGGCAGATCAAGGTCGAGGAGGTCCAGGTCGGGGGAGAGCCCCGGGAAGATCTGTCCGATGGTCCAGTCGGTGAGCCGGCCCATTGCCAGGTGGGAAATCTGGCCAAGCCGCTGCCAGCGTTCGTCGGGGGGCGTATCATCGATATGCTCGTCCCACCACGGCGAGACGAGTTCTCCCGATGACGCGCCACGGAGCCAGGGAAACGCGTCGAGCCAGCTGCGTGGGCTCAGGTCCTCGAACCCGAGGTCCTCGGTCATGGACATCCTTCCTTGTCTCTGGCCGCGACCTTCAGAATCGGTGACGTCCGACAAGGACCATTCTTGCCCATGCGGCGTACTTCGTGCAGCCGTTCACTCAAGCTGCCCGATGAACGCCGCGCGGTTCAAGTCCCCGGCGCCGCGGCCTGCCGCTGGTGTTGGCTGGTACTTGCAGCCACCTGGCATGGGCGCGCCCGGGACGGCGGACGTGGTGAATATCCGGCGCCGCAAGCCACACTTTGTCGGTACGTCATCGGTCGGCAAGACGTCCTGGGCGACGCGGGGGTCGGTGAACCTGTTCCGACGGTGCGCCGGTTGCCGGCCCGGCGGTCGTGTCACGTAGCACGGCTCCGCGGGTCCGGTCACGTTGCCAGTGCTGGTCGGCGACGCTGAGGGCTTCTTTGATGGCGCTCGCCGGAACGCGGAGACGGCGAGGGTCGAAGTGCATCGTGATGGCGAAATAGATGAGCTTTCCGAGTCTGCGTTCCGACCGGCGTGGTCCGGATGGCTGAGGATGTGCCCCGACCCCGTCGGGTTGCCGCGACCGATGAACTCAGTTGTGGCGGCCACGACGGCGAGTTCGCCGCGGCAGGATTCGGGTGCGCCCCGGTACATGTCGACCACGACCTGGCCATGGCTGTAGCGCTCTGAGCCGTATTGCAGGACGGCGTCGCGCACGGCGGTGCTGCTGAGCGTAAGAGCGGCCAGTTCGACGAACATGGCGGGATCGCGTGGGCCTCGGGGCCTCTACGAGGTCGCTCAGCAGCTGGTGGGCTCGGCCTGCGCGTGCGCTGGGCGGCTGGGAGGCTAGGTCGGTCCAGACAGGGAGTGTCCAGGTTGGTTCGGGGTGGGGTCGTAGCGTGCGAGCATCTCGTCCCGGCTGACGGCGGGGTTGAAGCCGGCGAGCGCGCATAGTGCCGGGCCGGTGTCGCGCATCGGCTTTGGTGGCGACCACTGGCCGCTCTCGTCCATCGCCCAGTAGCGACCGTCGGTGACTGCGTACAGGTCCCCGACGTGAAGGTCGCGGTCGGCCAGGGCGTCGCCCAGGAGTATGGCTCGGTGCTAGGCGTGGTTGCCATAGCCGAGGATCACTGCGCTGGGGTCGTCTTCGTCGCGGCAGGCGGTGAGGATCTTGTCGGCCATGTAGTCGGCGAGTCTTGCCCTTCCCCGATCGGGGCGATCCAGAGGATCCCAGCGGCCCCGTGGAACACCCCGTCACGGTGAACGCCGAGGACGACAACGTGGTCGGGGCTCGGCTCGTAACCCAGCAGTCCTGGGACTAACCCGAGGACGTCTGCGCCGCGGACGACGAGTCGCTCTTGAGTCATGATTCTGTCCCGCAATCTGGCTCGTCCCCTGTTGCGATCTATACCGGGGTCGTTGCGGGGATGAGGGTGACTGCGGCCGCGCGGTTGTCCTGTAGTGCCTGGCGGATCGCCTGCTCGATCACTGACTCGGTCATCAGTTCCTCCTGCCGTAGCGGGCTGGGCTTTGATCAGGGCGTCGCGGGAATCACGACTTGTCGGGGGATCCCGGCCGTCGGCGGGATGATCGCGACCTGGCCGGGTCCGGCGGTGACCACGTCGGCGGGCGGGACCTGTAAGGTCGCGGCTGCCCGCGGCACTGGTGCGGACCTGTTCGTCAATGCCGTCAACACCACTCCGGCGGTGGTCACGAGGACCACGAGGAGGGCGAGCGACGCTGAGCATGCCTCAGCACTGATCACCCGGTGTCCCAGGCACCGGCGGTACCCGATGCGGCTGCTGGCGTAGCGCCGTCGAAGGCCGGCTATCACGGCCAGGAGTGCTGCCGGGCGGATCGATCTGCCGGCACCCATCCCGACGCCGACGATCGGCGTCAACTGGGATGGCCAGCTGGTGGTTCGCCCCGTCTTCAGGCGCGGGCCGGGTCGTGCGCTTCGAGCAGGTTCGGCCCTGCCAGGGTCGGCAAGTGCTGCCTCGCCGCGGACGTCCAGGTTCTGCCGTAGTGGAAGCCAGTAGGAATCGTCCGGAGCCGGCCGGTCGTGCTTTCGGTGAAGGAGTTGGGTCACCACAGCTTCTCCTGGGTTCCCTCGTGACCGGCCTGGAGAACCTGGGCCAGGGTGGTGGGGTCGGTGCGAAGGGCGTCGCGAATGGCCAGGGCCCGTGGCAGGGCGCTGCGCCGGTCGGCCAGTGGTGAACCGCAGATGCTCCGACGAGCGAGGTACTCGGCGCGGTTGCCGGCCGAGGTCGAGGCCCGGACGTGATCGGCGTCGATGCGCTGGCACATCGGGTTGTCGCAGCCGTGGGCGAGTTCGCCCGCCTCGTCGAGCGCTTCGATGCCGAGGGCCAAGGCGTAGCCGTACCGGTGGGCTATCGCGGTGATCGTGCGGCCGTGGACGCGTCCCAGGCTGAAGCGTCCGTGCCCGGCACCGGACAGTGCGCCAATCCACCACACGCAGTCCGAGCCGGGCGTCTGGATGAGCTTGGCCCGGTAGCGGGCGATGGTCGCGGGGTCGGTGACCGCCCAGGCCAGCACCTCGTGGGTCGGGGTCTCGACCTGCTGCCGCCACTGCCCTAGCGACACAACCTCATCGTGCGTGAGCTAACATCCTGGCGCCGCGCAACTGGGCCGCCGCTGGAGTGAGTCACGAGTTCGTTGGTCACCTCGCTACCTCCTCACGTACGCCACGGCGCCCAGGCCCGTGGCAAGTGACGCCCTCGCGGACTAACGACATGGCGATGTGCCCCATCTTTGGCGGGCGGAGTCTCGGGTCATACCGACCGCGCGGCCGATGTCGCCCCAGTACAGGCCGGCGGCGCGACCCGCGAGCACGGCCTGCTCAAGCTGTCGGTCCGCGTGACGGGCCGCCTCGGCCGCCTCTGCGAGAGCCTGTCGGGCGTTGACTGGCGCCAGATGCGTCTGCCACAACGCGAGCGCGAGATCCGCGGCGTCCTCACGCTCGGACAGCCAAGCGGCGTCATCGTCATCGGCCAGGAAGCGGCCGCGGGCAGGGTCCTCGGCCTCGGGCGGATGGACACGCTGCCAGGTGGCCAGGACCGTCGTGGACGGCGACCTGGAGGTGTCGCCGTAGCATTTGCAGCAGACCTGCCAGCCCGACACCTCACTGTCCGGGCGCCAGCCTCGACGTTCGTCATCAATCGGCAAGCGCCGTCCGGCAGCGGTGGTGTCCACCTCGGTGCCGCGGTTGCTGTGGGTGCCGCCGGTCATCCCGTCGGGGAACACGCACTGGATGTACATCTCGTGCTGTCCGCTGTCGTCGATCCAGCTCATCGCTACCACCTCCTCACCTACGCCACGGCACCCAGACCCACGACAACGCACCACCTCGCCGACCTTCGTCGCCAACGTCGCTACGTACAGCAACGCCCGATCACTTTCAGTAGTCGCTATGTCATGTTCCCCTCGAACACACCCCATGCCTTTCGGGCGAGGACCGACGACTGGGTGCGCTGCCAGCGCGAGGGTGGCGTTCGTGTCGTGCAGGTCGTGCAGGCGGATCACTGGAAGTCCAAGGCGTCGGATCAGCGCTTGGAAAGTGCTTGGTGACCTGCTCGGGTCGGATGTTGCTGCCGTCCTCGCGGGTGAAGACCAGTCCCTGGTCGTCCCAGGCGGATCCCTAGGTCGCCCGTTCGGTGTGCTGAGTGTCGCGGTGCCCGCGCAGCCGGGCGATGGTGTCATCGTCGAGCGGGACGCCCCGCGCACTGCGACGGGTCTTCTGGGTGCTTACTGTCGCCTTGCCGCCCACGGCGGTGATCTGTCGGTTGATCCGGACATCGCCTCGGGCGAGATCGACGTCCGACCAGCGCAGGCCGATCGCCTCACCTCGTCGCATACCTGTGACAAGCGGAAGCCGGTACAGCAGGGCTTGCCGGTCTTCGGCGACCGCCTCCAGGAACTGGCGACACTCTTCGACGCTCCAGGGCTCTGGGCACTTCGGCCTCTCCGGGGCAAGCTCGATATGCAGGGCAGGGTTGTGCAGCAGGAGCCGGCGCTTGACAGCGGTGTTCAGGGCAGGACGAAGACAGGCATGGACTCGGCGCGCCGAGGCAGGGCTCATCGGCTTGCCTCGGAGCCCCTGGGCGATGCCGCTGTACATCAGATCCAGGTGGTGGGCTCGTAGCTCGATGAGCAGGATACCCCCGGATACGGTGGTCGCAGGAAGAGGCGGATCGCATCTCGATAGTGCGATCTGGTCGACGGCTTCAACGCATGCTTGCCATCGATCCAAGCATCGAGGTATTCGCCAACGGTGAGTCGGTGAACCGGCACGTCCGTTGCTGCCAGATCCGCATATTCGCGCCGTGCCGCGGTCGCGGCGGACTTGGTGCCGGAGCCTGTGCGGGTGATCCGCTTCCTGCGGTCGCTGTGCTGCCCGATCTCCAAGGCGAACGCCCACGGGCCCGCAGCAGCGATGTGGAAGTAGGTGACCCTCGGCATCGCGGGGGCATGTCTTGGAATGCCTTTGATAGACGGCCCCGGCACTCACGCTTCACCTGGTCACTTTGACCAGATCAAGTAAGGGCGCGGTGGGGATCCGGATGAGCTTGCCCAGAGGCAGGGTCGGGGTTGGCCAGTCGCCGCACGGGATCGGCTCGTTGGCGGCGGACCGGCCGATGCCGAGAATGGCTGCGGCGGTGGGGACGTCGACGCCGGCGGGCAGGCTGCGCAGGTCGGTCTCGGTGTAGGGGTGGGCCACGCTGGTCATGGTCGTCCTCCGTGAGTGTGGGCGGGATCTGTTGGTCGCTGTCCGTGGGCGTGGGCGATGGCCCGCTGCACGAGGGCGAAGATGTCGGGGTCGAGCCCTGGCAGGGCGTCGCCGAGGATGATCGGGGTTGCTCCCAGCAAGGAGGCGGCCAGGGCGACGACCTTGCGTTCGCCGCTGGACCAGGGATTGTCGACCACCCAGTCGGCCAACAGGTCCGTGTCGATCCACCATGTCCCGGGTTCTGACCCGGCACGGATGAAATCACTGGGTTGGGCGAATCTGCCGCCGCAGGCGCCCAGGAGGAGCTCGACGGCGGCCTCGTCGGGCTGACTTCCGTGAGCCCACGCACGCAACCCTGCGGCTGTCGCGGGCTCACCCACGGGACGCTCCCGAGGCAGCAGACGAACTGGCTGGGCGGCCGTCGGCCGGCTTGCAGACGCACCCCTCGGCGTTCGCGAGGTGCGTCTGGTCGGATTCTGCGTGGTGTTCCTCCGAGGGGATCCGCCCGTAGCGTTCGACGAGCAGAGTTCTCAACAGAGCGTCGAGAGCGTCCATCTGATGCCTCCAAGGTGTTCGTGTGAACGGGCCGGAACGGCTGAAGCCTTCAGGGGCTTCACACCAGCACCACGTCCATCCAGAAACGACGAGGGCCACCGGACTCTGCTTCTTCCGTCGTAACTGGTCAGGTGGGTATCGGCGTGTCGTCGTGGTGTGGTTCGGGGTTCTGTTAACCCTGATGGGTGGGTGTTTCTGGTCCGTCGTATGAGGAGCTCGCCGCGCTCGTGGTGGCGCAGGCGGCGCAGATCGACGTCCTCCGTGCGGAGGCGGTCGCGTTGCGGTGAGCGATCGTGCCGAGTTTCATGAGCTGCTGGAGATCGACGTCCTCCGTGCGGAGGCGGTCGCGTTGCGTGCGGAGGTCGCTGATCTGCGTCGCCAGCTTGGGTCGAACTCCCGGAACTCGTCGAGGCCGCCGTCGTCGGATTCCCCGTTCGTGAAACCCGCACCACGCTCGTTGCGGGGCGCGTCTGGGCGTAAGCCTGGCGGGCAGGGCGGGCAGGGCGGGTTCGACGTTGTCGCAGGTTCAGGTCCCGGACGAGGTGATCACCCATGAACCCGACGCGTGTGACGGGTGCGGGGCGGGACTTGCCGACGCGGACCAGGCCGGGGTGGAGCGTCGTCAGGTGTTCGACTTGCCCCCGATCCGGGCGTTCGTGACCGAGCATCAGCTCATGTCCCGGACATGCTCGTGCGGGACCACGACCACTGCTGCGGCACCGGCGGGCGTGTCCGCGCCGACACAGTACGGTCCTCGGGTCACGGCAGCGGTCGTGTACTTGTACGCGGGACAGTTCCTCTCCAAACACCGCACCGCGTGCGCGATCTCCGACCTGCTCGGGGTTCCCCTCTCGGCCGGGACGGTCGCGGCGATGACCGCCCGTACCGCGGGCGGGCTGGACGCGTTCATGACCCTGGTCGCGGAGCGGGTCGCCGCGGCCGAGGTCGCGCATTTCGATGAGACCGGGCTGCGCGTGGACGGCCGGCTGCGGTGGGTGCATTCCGCGTCCACCGGCCGGTACTCGCTGATCACCGTGCACGACAAACGCGGACGGGCGGGCATGGACGCCGCCGGTGTGATGCCCGTCTTCACTGGTGTCGCGGTGCATGACGCGTGGGCCCCCTACGACACCTACGACCAGGTCGGCGGTCATCAGCTGTGCGGGGCGCACCTGCTCCGGGAACTCAATGCCGTCACCGATACCGCCGCGGAGGGTGAATGGTGCTGGGCGGGCCAGGCCGGGGACGCGTTGCGCGAGCTGAACCGCCTCGTGAGCGCGGCGCGGGCCGTGGATGGCACGCACACCACCCTCGACCACGACGCTGTCCAAGACGCGCGACGACGATACTGGCATGCGGTGCAGATCGGGATCACCGAGACCGCGGGCCGCGAGACGAAGCTGACCGGCAAGCACAACGCACTCGCCCGCCGGATGCGAGACCGGCACGCCGACTACCTCAGATTCGTCAACGACGCCCGGGTCCCGTTCGATAACAACGCCGCCGAACGAGAAATCCGGATGATCAAACTCCGCCAGAAGATCTCCGGAAGCCTGCGCACGATGACCGGCGCGGAACACTTCACCCGGATCCGCTCCTACCTCGCCACCGCCACCAAACACGGCCTGAATCACCTCGACGCGCTCACCGCAGCCGCCAGAGGACCCGCCTGGCTACCCACCTGACCAGTTACAACTCACGCAGCTCGGCGGAGCCAGCGGCGCTGCCCGCCTTGTGGATCCGGGTTCTTGGCAAGAACATCGACCGTGTCCAGCTCAAACGGAGCGTGACGGAGGAAGCCCCGCTGATCGGTCAGGATGAAAGCCTGCTCGTTGATGTCGTGAGCGACCATCCGGCAGATGGTCGGTTCGACCACCGCTTCACTGAGTTGAGCGAGCACGTCACCGATGCCACAGGCTGGGTCGTACACGACGCCGCGGGCATCTGGTGCACTGATCTGTGCCAGGACGTCAGAGACTCGACCGCCGACGCAGCCGTGCTCACTGCCGACCCGACCCGTGGCGCCGACCGCTCGGCCAGGACCGCGTCCGCGGCCGCCGCCAGGTCATCCGTCGGCACGTCGGTGATAAGACGTGCGATCTGGTCCACCGCTGCGCGAGGATCTGGTCAGCGAACTTCGGCAACACGACGAAGTCATCCTCTCGGTCGATTCCGTAGTCGCGCCAAGCTGCCGCAGGGCGGAGAAGCCGTCGTTGCGCGCCCGTCCGAGGAAGTTCTGCCAGAGCGGCATCGCGGAGGCGTCTTCATTCGACAGCTTCCTAGCCGCAACGAGCGACACGACGAGGGCAGGCCGCATCGTGCAGGCTCGAGGCGTACGGGGCGCGAAGCTCGCGCACGAGATTCATGGCTGCGATCGCATTGGAGTTTGCGAGCCCAAACGATCGGCTTGTTGTTCGCCTTCATCCACGCGAGCACATCGTCGTGAGCGAACAGGGGGTGGGTGTAGGTGCCGCCAGCGGGCTGGAGGGAGTCCGTTGATCGCTTGCGCCAATTGGAGACAACGGCGGCGGAGACATCGCCGAGCTTGGCGATGTCCGAGGGGGCCAGGAGCGCCTGGCTGGGGGTGTGTGTCATGTGATCCTTCATCAAGCGGCACCATTCGAGAGGCCGGGGTTGTGGTCGGGCTGGAGGTAGATGGTTCGCGCGGCCGCGAGGCGCAGCCGGCTAGAGCAGCGGCCGTAGTGGGCAACCACCGTGACGCTGGCGCCGCGAGCTGCTAGTGAGGCCACCGCGTCAGCGAAGATGCCGTCGCCCGAGACGAGTACGATCTCGTCGTAACGATCGATCCGCAGGGCATCGAGCTCTTCGAGGAGAGCGAGGTCGGCACCGTCGGGGCCCGAGTTCACGACGTACTGCTTGTTGGGCCAGGCGAGAGCGGTGTCGAGGCAGCCGATGTGGCTGGTGCCGATGACGATATGAGCGTCGCCGCGCATAACAATCACGTTCTCGATCTGGGTGCGGGCCCAGCTTGCGGCCGCCGAGGTGAGAACGGCGCCACCGACGACGTTCTCGATGTCGACCAGGAGGATCTGGCGACCAGGCGTGAAGGTGGGCTTGTGTAGCGGAAGCATGGCCGCCAAAGTGTTAGACATCCTTGAGCCTTCCTTTGTGAGGTCAATTTTTCAGCTCTGCGCAGGTCACCATCGGAGTCGTCCCGGCCAGGCCAGTGAAAGGCGAAACTTTCTTATTCACATGGGTGGTTCGTGCGTGGCTTCACCCTTCAGAGGCTGGATAGCTTGTTGACGGACGGAGGGCGTCTTCTCCAGCACGGAAGTAGTGGTTGAGAACCGTCGTGAGCTTGTCGCCGAGATACTGGGCGACGGCCTCCCACGGCTCGCCGAGCTCCTCACGGAACCACTTTGGTCGCGGCGTGGTTGCCGTAGACGATCGTGCGGGGCCACGCGTTGGGCGTTGGCGGGGTCGTTCTCCTCGACCAAGGTGCGGACGTTGTGCCAGCGGTCGTTGTGCATCTCGGCTTCACGCGTACGCCGGTGAGGGTGCCGTTTCGTGTACGCGAGCCGCCAGGTGGCCTGCCCCGACGTCGGGGCCGTCGGATGGTCGCGGCGGTCAAGTCGCGGTTTGGTGGAGCTGTGCGAGGCGGGCTGCAGAACGTGCTTCAGCCAGCTAGGAGCGCATCTGGCGATCTGTCCGCCAGCTCGAGGCGGACACAGTGTTTGACGCTGCGATAGCAGCAATTTTCCGACTAGCCAATGTGGCCCTGTCGGGCCGCCCGTTCCGGGGTGAGAATGGTGGTGCGGCCGTCCGGTGACGCCGTTGTTCCTATGGTCCTGTGAGGCCGTCGTCTAGCCGGGGGAGAACTGCGTGGTGGGCCCTTCAATGCTGCCGATCCGGTTGCCGGTGACGGTGTCTGGTGTGAGCGCGAGGACTAGATTTGCTGTGTGCCCTGGTGGTTCCCCCGGGCGGTCGTTGTCATCAGGAGAGCGATCCGGAGGAGGGGCGAGGTGTTCGCAGAATCCGACGATGATGAGCAGATCATCGAACGTGTCGCCGCGTTGGACATCGGCAAGGCCGAGGTCGTGTGTTGTGTGCGGCTACCCGCGCCGACGGGTACGAGGCGGCGAGGCCAGGAGGTGTCGACGCATTCGACGATGGTGGGTTCGTTGAGTGAGCTGGCGAACCGGTTGGTCGAGCTCGGGGTTCAGCGGGTCGTGATGGAGGCCACCAGTGATTACTGGCGGGCACCGTTCTACCTGTTCGAGGCCCATGGCCTGCAGCCGTGGTTGGTCAACGCCAGGGACGTGCGGCATCTGCCGGGTCGTCCGAAGACCGACGTGCTCGATGCGGTGTGGTTGTGCAAGGTCGCCGAACGCCAGATGCTGCGCCCGAGTTTCGTGCCGCCGGCCGAGATCCGTCAGTTGCGGGGGTTGACCCGGGATCGGGTCGACCTTGGTCGGGGCCCGTAACGCACAGAAGAACCGGGTGGAGAAGCTCCTCGAAGAGGCCTGTCTCAAGCTCTCGGTGGTCGCTTCCGACATCCACGGGGTGTCCGGGCGGGCGATGATGGAGGCGATGATCGCCGGCGAACGGGACCCCAGGGTCCTGGCCGGCCTGGCCAGGACGCGGATGCGGACCAAGCTCACGCTCCTGCAGGAGGCATTCGCCGGCCTCAAGGTCGGCACGTTCGATGAGCAGCACCGGTTCCGGTTGGCACTGATGCTGGCCCGTATCGACCGTGACGACGCCGACATCGCGGCCCTGGATGCCCGGATCGAGGCACTGCTGGCCCCTTCGCGGACACCGTCGCCCGCCTCGATGAGATCCCCGGAATTGGAGCGACCGCCGCCGCGATCATCCTCGCCGAGATCGGTCTGGACATGACCCGGTTCCCCACACCGGCCCACCTCGCGTCGTGGGCCAGATTCGCCCCTGGGATCAAGAGCTCAGCAGGCAAGAACATGGGCAACGGCTCCACCGGGCCCGGGAACCGTTACCTGGCGCGCGTGCTCGGCGAAGCCGCCATCGGCGCTGCCCGGACCCAGACCTTCCTCGGCGCCCGCTACCGACGCATCGCCCGCCGACGCGGCACGAAGAGGGCCGCCGTCGCCGTCGGCCGCTCGATCCTGACCATCGTGTGGCACCTGCTATCCAACCCCGACACCCGATTCACCGACCTCGGCGCCGACCACTACGACCGCCGCATCTCCACCACCGCCACAACCCGCCACCACGTCCGAGGACTGCAAGCACTCGGCTACACCGTCACCCTGCAACCCGTCGCCTGACCCCGCACCACCCACCCAGGAATCCGGCTCCGCTGCGCTCCGCCGGAGGCTACCGCGCGCGTGGCCAAGTCCATTCTCGGACTAGACCGAAATTGTTACAGGACAGGTGTACTCGCTTAGCTAAGCTGAGCGTCCCTGCGCTGAAATTCTTGTCGGACGCCGTTAGGTGCCCGCTGCTCCTGATGACGTCAGAACTCGCCGAGGCAATGAGGGAGCGTCCGCCGAAGACGCCTACACTTGACCAGGACCGCCGGGTCGCCGAGAGATCGTCCGCAGTAGCGGCATTCAGGACCCATGGCCGCCGGCGCAGGGAAAAGGTGAGAATCGGCCCTGATGTTTCTCCTCCTGGTTGGACAGTTTGCGTGATCGTCATCAGCCAGGCTGATTCTGGGTATGCAGTAGAGCTTCGGTGAAATCTTGGCCCGGCCGGGGCCGGCGGGTGATCAGGTAGTGCCGTCGGGGCGGCTCATGTCGTGAGGGCTGCGGAGGCTTGACCTTGCCGATAATGGTCCTGGTGCCGTCGGGGCGGCTCATGAGTTCTGCTCGTGAGGTCCCCGGTGGCGGCTGTCGAGCCACGCGGTGAGGACGACGGTACTTTCGCCGTCCTCGACCGCCCACGTGGTGTGCCCTGCCAGCCATGGCTGGTGCGTTGCCAGGCCGGCAAGATCCCGGACCATCGGCCGGGACTGGTCGGGGCATCGATCACCCAACAATGCCGCGGTCCGATAGCGGGGTGCCCCGGGAGTGACACGTCGCCATCACGAGGCATCGGGTGGGCCAATGCCGGAACGGGCGGACCGCTCCGCGCGCGTCATGCCTTCACGAGGTGGAGTACGCCGCATACCCCTAGCGATGAACAGGGATCATCCCACAATCTCGAACGACAGTTCTAGACAAGATGCTGCGCGCCCGGTAGCGACCATCGCTGGCCAGCTGACCCGTGTTGAAGGGCAGAACGGGCCGACCAAGACATCCTCTGCGACCTATAGGCGTGTGTTCGCCACGGGCAACCTGTCCCTATGCCCGTTTTGCCCTGCACGAGGTGGTCCGATTTACGCCGCCACCTACGTACGCTAACATCAAGCCCCTGACCAGCACCTTCACAACTCCACCACCCCAGCTCAGGGCACCACACACCACACCGGCACCCCCTGCGACCATCACCTACGTCACGGCCACCCATAACCGCAGGTCACAGGCCCGGCAAACGGGTGACAGTCGACAACCACCAATCTGGATTAGCCAGACAGCAACTCGGCGGCGAGAAAGGAGTGTTCAGGCCTGTACTGAAGTCGACAACCACCAATCTGGATTAGCCAGACAGCAACGGATTAGTTGGCGTGTAGAGCGCCAAGGGCTCACCTGTCGACAACCACCAATCTGGATTAGCCAGACAGCAACACGACGGCCACTCTACCTCGAGCTGGAGCGGAAAGGTCGACAACCACCAATCTGGATTAGCCAGACAGCAACGCCTTTCGTGAGGCGTCCTAATCGCCAGTCCCACCTTCGACGGCTCCCGTCGACAACCACCAATCTGGATTAGCCAGACAGCAACGCCTTTCGTGAGGGGATTCTGGAGGCCAAAAGCTCCGGGTCGACAACCACCAATCTGGATTAGCCAGACAGCAACGTCATCGTGACCGCCTCCAATCTTTCATGGGAAGCCCCTGTCGACAACCACCAATCTGGATTAGCCAGACAGCAACGCGGAGAACCAGTTGACGAGAACCTTCACCGGCCTGTCGACAACCACCAATCTGGATTAGCCAGACAGCAACTGATCGTACGCCCGGGTGGCGACACAGATCGTTTCGCCGAGTCGACAACCACCAATCTGGATTAGCCAGACAGCAACATCCCGCAGGATCGCTGGCCCCCCTCGATGTCTATCGGTCGACAACCACCAATCTAGATTAGCCAGACAGCAACGAAACTCGAGCCTCTCGTCCCAGCGAGTAGCGCACGTCGACAACCACCAATCTGGATTAGCCAGACAGCAACCGCAAAGGGACCTCGCCCCGCTTGGATCATCCATGTCGACAACCACCAATCTGGATTAGCCAAACAGCAACCTGAACGATGTCAGCAAGTTGCACTTCTAAATCACGGTCGACAACCACCAATCTGGATTAGCCAGACAGCAACGGGCACGGCAGCCTCTTCTACCCGCAATCGTCGTCGACAACCACCAATCTGGATTAGCCAGACAGCAACTCAATACAAACACATCAGGCATTAACGGATACATCTCGTGTCGACAACCACCAATCTGGATTAGCCAGACAGCGTAACTGGTCAGGTGGGTATCGGCGTGTCGTCGTGGTGTGGTTCGGGGTTCTGTTAACCCTGATGGGTGGGTGTTTCTGGTCCGTCGTATGAGGAGCTCGCCGCGCTCGTGGTGGCGCAGGCGGCGCAGATCGACGTCCTCCGTGCGGAGGCGGTCGCGTTGCGGTGAGCGATCGTGCCGAGTTTCATGAGCTGCTGGAGATCGACGTCCTCCGTGCGGAGGCGGTCGCGTTGCGTGCGGAGGTCGCTGATCTGCGTCGCCAGCTTGGGTCGAACTCCCGGAACTCGTCGAGGCCGCCGTCGTCGGATTCCCCGTTCGTGAAACCCGCACCACGCTCGTTGCGGGGCGCGTCTGGGCGTAAGCCTGGCGGGCAGGGCGGGCAGGGCGGGTTCGACGTTGTCGCAGGTTCAGGTCCCGGACGAGGTGATCACCCATGAACCCGACGCGTGTGACGGGTGCGGGGCGGGACTTGCCGACGCGGACCAGGCCGGGGTGGAGCGTCGTCAGGTGTTCGACTTGCCCCCGATCCGGGCGTTCGTGACCGAGCATCAGCTCATGTCCCGGACATGCTCGTGCGGGACCACGACCACTGCTGCGGCACCGGCGGGCGTGTCCGCGCCGACACAGTACGGTCCTCGGGTCACGGCAGCGGTCGTGTACTTGTACGCGGGACAGTTCCTCTCCAAACACCGCACCGCGTGCGCGATCTCCGACCTGCTCGGGGTTCCCCTCTCGGCCGGGACGGTCGCGGCGATGACCGCCCGTACCGCGGGCGGGCTGGACGCGTTCATGACCCTGGTCGCGGAGCGGGTCGCCGCGGCCGAGGTCGCGCATTTCGATGAGACCGGGCTGCGCGTGGACGGCCGGCTGCGGTGGGTGCATTCCGCGTCCACCGGCCGGTACTCGCTGATCACCGTGCACGACAAACGCGGACGGGCGGGCATGGACGCCGCCGGTGTGATGCCCGTCTTCACTGGTGTCGCGGTGCATGACGCGTGGGCCCCCTACGACACCTACGACCAGGTCGGCGGTCATCAGCTGTGCGGGGCGCACCTGCTCCGGGAACTCAATGCCGTCACCGATACCGCCGCGGAGGGTGAATGGTGCTGGGCGGGCCAGGCCGGGGACGCGTTGCGCGAGCTGAACCGCCTCGTGAGCGCGGCGCGGGCCGTGGATGGCACGCACACCACCCTCGACCACGACGCTGTCCAAGACGCGCGACGACGATACTGGCATGCGGTGCAGATCGGGATCACCGAGACCGCGGGCCGCGAGACGAAGCTGACCGGCAAGCACAACGCACTCGCCCGCCGGATGCGAGACCGGCACGCCGACTACCTCAGATTCGTCAACGACGCCCGGGTCCCGTTCGATAACAACGCCGCCGAACGAGAAATCCGGATGATCAAACTCCGCCAGAAGATCTCCGGAAGCCTGCGCACGATGACCGGCGCGGAACACTTCACCCGGATCCGCTCCTACCTCGCCACCGCCACCAAACACGGCCTGAATCACCTCGACGCGCTCACCGCAGCCGCCAGAGGACCCGCCTGGCTACCCACCTGACCAGTTACCAGACAGCAACCTCAATTAGCTCCGCCACTATTTCCTTGGCCTGTTGTCGACAACCACCAATCTGGATTAGCCAGACAGCAACCGAGAAGACCTCGCTGGCTGCAAGGTCGGCCTGAGTCGACAACCACCAATCTGGATTAGCCAGACAGCAACCCCAGCGAGTGGCGCACCAATCCACGTAAACACGTCGACACCCACCAATCTGGATTAGCCAGACAGCAACGCTGACACAACGGCCGACTCACGCCCCAGCTCACGTCGACACCACCAATCTGGATTAGCCAGACAGCAACTTTGCTGGAGGAGCTTGGATCTCTTCAATCTCTTGGTCGACACCCACCAATCTGGATCGACGCCGGCGACCGGGATGGGCAGACCAGCGAGGAACACGCGGAGATCCGTCGCCTGAAGGCCGAGAACAAAAGGTTGCGTGACGATGTCGCGATCCTGAAAGCGGCGACGACTTTCTTCGTGGGGGAACTCGACCCCCGCAACCGTTGATCATGGGCTTCATCGACCAGATGAGGAGCGAGGGGCACGCGGTCGAGTCGATCATCAGGGTCCTGCCGTGAGCAGGGCGTGAAGATCGCCGCGCGCACCTACCGGGCCTGGCGGCAAGGGCGCGTATCAGCCCGAACCGTGACCGACACGATGGTCGTCGACGCCGTCCGTGACACCGTGTGGAGGGACGTCGTCAAGCCCGACGGGACGACACGTCGCCGGATGAGCGCGGAAGGCCTGTATGGGCGGAAGAAGATGACCGCGCTGATCCGCCGCACCGTGATCGCTGACGCCTCCCGCGGCGCCGTGGACCGTGCGATGCGGGTGCTCGGGCTGTCGGGGAACACCCGGGCGAAAGGCATCCGCACCACGATCCAAGCGAAGGACGGGGTGCGTTCCGGGGACCTACTGAACCCGGACTTCACCGCGCCGCGGCCCGATCACACCTGGGTACGGGAGCCAAGCGAACGTCGACACCCACCAATCTGGATTAGCCAGACAGCAACCGTTTGCGCCTCACTCAGGCGTGTGCGCAGCGCCTCGTCGACACCCACCAATCTGGATTAGCCAGACAGCAACGAGAGCGGCGCGGTCGTTCAGCTCCTGCTGTTGGCAGGTCGACACCAACCAATCTGGACTAGCCGGGTAGCAACAGCACGTAGTGCGGGCGACGTCAGCCCAAATGTGTAGCCGGCGCAGCGACTCACTCCGCCGGCAACGACGCCAACTCACGGGAACACTCCACCCGGCTCACAAACCTGACCGACCAGATGCCCAACGCGCACAACGAGGCTCAACCGGCATTTACCCAGGCTTACTCTGAGGCCTGAGTGGTCTTTTCATCAGACCCTCTATCTCCTGGTGGTGAGCATGGTGGCGCCAAGGCCATACTTTGTTCTTATCCCTACGCCTGCATATTCGGCAAATCGGACAAGTCTATCGACAGATTCCCATGCCTGTGAATGTTTCTCCGTTTGAAGAGTCAAAGTTCCGGTGAATGCTCCAGCATAGAATCTTTGGTCGTTTCGGTGTCGTCGTCCCGCGCCTATTGAGTGGCGGCTGGTTGTGCCGTTGATTGCGGTGATGATGATGGGGAGGTCGTCGGTGATGGGCGCAGGACAGCTTGCCGCATCGTTGTAGAGCCAGGTGCTTCGGAGACAGCGGAGGAAGGCATGTGGGTCCAAGGGCGGGACGTTGAGACGCGGAGGGCGATTGGACGCTACCGCTGTTGGGGTGATGAATTTGAGGATCCATCGGTATCGCGTAGGGGAGTCAGCTAGTTCTTTCCAGGTGATAGTCCGCGTGTGTTCCCGAATATCTGACACCTGCCATAGCCCGGAACTTCGGGTATAGGTGGCGATGCTGTGACGGAGCAGCGGTTCAAGTCCGTCGTTGAGGAGATTGATTGTGACAATCGTGTCCTGACCCATCGACTCTATGTATCCGCTGTAGCTGTGGTCGTCTTCGTGAGGTCTCCTGAGTTTGTCCACAGGGGCCCGCGCGGTTTCTCGCGTATCTAGCCATTCACCAAGGAGGTTTCGGAGTTGTCCTGGGGTCATGGGGCGCCGTTGCGCACGTCGTAGTCGTAGGGTCCAAGTTTGTGGCATGACGGCTCTTAGACGATGATCCAGGCGAGGGGAGCAGGTACGCGTTGTGCCTGCCCGATGGTGATAGTGCCGTTGAGACAGGCTGCGCATTGGGGGCTGATCCTGATGGTATCGGTGCGAGGATTCGTGATTTCGGTGATGTAGGTGACTAGTTCGGGAACGTCGGTGCCAGGCTCGAGGTCGGCGAGGTAGACACTGTGTTGGATCCGATCGCCGAAGCTTTGAATGGCTGCAGCGGCCCGGGCTCGCGTGTTGTCGTCTGTGATGTCGTAGGCGATGAGATAGGTCATCAGGCGCGCCATGTGAGGGGGCTCCAGGGTTCGTTGGCCGGGTCAGACAGGTGGTGCGCGAGTCGATGGACTTGGAGTGTGAGGTGTCGGCGTAGTGTTCCGGCGAAGCCCGGGTAGGCTCCTTTGGTTCGTTGATTCATCCGGGTCTCGTAGGCGGTGAGGAGTATGTTCTTACCGGTGCTAGTGAGGAGTACCGCGCGATTGTCGTTTCGTGAAGCGTGCTCGGGGCGGAGTTCTTTGCGCCGGATGGCGGCGATGACAGCTTGGTCGACGACCCAAGGTCGGAACTCTTCCATGAGGTCGAGTGCCAGTCCGGGGCGTTTGCGGTTGTCGGCGTGAAGTATTCCCAAGGACGGTTCGAGTCCGGCCGTGTACAGGGCTGAGATGGTTTCACCGAGGAGGATCGCGTACCCATAGGAGAGTGCGGCGTTGACGAGGTCAGTGGCGGGTCTACGGGCGCGATGTGTGAAGCCCAGCTCCGCGGGGACCGCATGGGTGAGTCCTTGGAAGTAGGCGTGGGCTCCTGCTCCTTCGTTTCCACGAAGAGAGTCGATGGTGGTTACGGACTGGCTGCGCGCGATGAGATCAGTGATCCGAGCAATGGCGCGGGCGAGGTCCTCGCTGGCGGAGCGCCGTGTTAGCCGTTGTAGGTGAACTTTCTGCTTGAGCAGCTTCCCAGACACGATGGCCCGAGCAAGTGGGAGGCTGATGTCGGATGAATCGATTGCGGCGAGTTGGGCTCGAAGTCGGTCAGCGCGCAATCCTCCACTGACGGAGAGGGTTTGGCCGAGGTAGCGGCCGTGACGGGAGAGGTGGATCACGTCGACGTCGCCACATAGCGCCCAGGAGCGGGCACCTGCGGTGACCCCGACGGCGCCCAGGGTGACGATGCGTGCGACCTGACGGGTGGGGACGTCGAGGAGAGGCTGCGCCGTCGTGTTCGTGTTGGGGGGATCGATGAGAAGCCGGCCCTTGGCGATGCGTACCCGTGCTCCTTGTACCGCGACATAGATTGACCGTTCGGCTGGGGAGACGAGTATGTCTGGTGCGAGGGGGTATCGGGGCCCGCATTCCTGGCCGAGGTAGACGAACCCGTGATCGAAGGAGTCGATTGTTGTCTTGTGCTCGACCAACGTCATGCCTAGTTGCGCCGCGCCGGCACGAACAATGGTGAGCGCGGTGTGCGCGTCATCGAGACTGACTGTCGGGATGGCGATGTCATCGGCGTATCGGATGCCGGACAGGCCGTGCGCGGTGAGGGTGGTGTCGAGTGGTTCGAGCAGCAGGTTGCACCATAGGGGGCTCAGCGGCGCGCCTTGGGGTACTCCCCCGCCAGGTGCTCGGTCGAGGAGCTTGTGGATGACTGTTGCCAAGTCGGCATCGATGATGCTGCTGAGGAGTTCGGGCAGGTGGTGGGCGGGGAGGTTGTCGAAGCAGTCGGTGAGGTCGGTCCTGGCGACCCATGGGTGTTGGTCATCTCGACGGCGAGCGAGTTCCTGGATGGCGGTGTGGATGCCTCGTCCTGGGCGGTAGGCGTGGGCGGCATCGTGCAGGTGTGGATCGATGGCGGGAGTGAGGATCTCAAGGATGGCGCGTTCCACGATGCGGTCGGTCACGGGTGGAATGGCCAAGTGTCGTGTGCCTCCCTGCGGCTTGGGGATGTTCACCGGGATCAGGGGGCGCGGAAGATAGGTGCCGGCGTCGAGTTGCTGGGCGAGCCGGTCGAGTCGTTGATCCGCTTGGCGAGCGAATCTGCGAAGTCCGGCAGTGGAGGCCACGAGGTCATCTTGCCCGGTGAGGATGTGGTGCCAGGCGCCGGCGAGCCGTTCTCGGGTGAGTTGTGCCAACCGAATTGGTGCGGTTGTCACCGGTGGGTAGGCAGCGACCAGCGCACTTCTTTCACGCTGCTCCACTGTCACGGGCGTGTCTCTTCTACTTGGCCGGGCGTGGATCAGTAGTGAAGCGGTAGACGAGCTGATCAGCCATGGCGGCGTTGATGTCACGAATGACGTTTCGGTAGTGGGGTCTGTTCAGTTCGAGCCAACGGAGGCTGGCGTACTCGGCCAGGATGACGATTTCGGGGGCGCCTGGTGCGGCCTCCTCCGAGAGCGTGTGGAAGACCGGATCATCGGCGTAATCAGGGCAATGCGAGAAGAGCCATGCGAGCTTGCGGTCTTCCACGCGCTCGACCAGCGCTTCGAAGGTGTCGAGTTGCTCGTCGGAGAGACCGGCCGCGAGTTTTTCTCCGACCCGGATCTCGAGTTCGGTACGTGGTTCGGCGAAGAATGCGTCTCGTTTGGCCCGGTCAAGGTGGTCAAGTCCGATGCGTGCGAGGAGTTCGTCGCTGAAGAGATCAACGGTGCCTGTGGTCATGGTGCATCTCCCGTGAATGGTTGGGTCAGTTTCTCGTCATGCTGTGACGGGCTGTCTGCGCCGACTGTCGTTCGGGGCGTCTTCCGCTGTGCCAGCCAGTCGTCGACGAGAGTGTTTGTCCGGTGCCGTTGTTGCGTGGAGGCACGTCGTGCGTCGAGGGCACGTTGGAGGTCATCGTGTGTGAGTGGGCCGGTGGAGTGTGCGGGGACCAGACATCGTCTGCTGGTGGACCAGATTTCTTCTGCCTGTTCGTTATTCGGCGTTGTCTGCGTGTTGTGGTCGACGACCAGGGAGAACGGCGCGGTCTGGGTGGAGGCCAGGGACAGGGTGGCGGCCGCGGTGAGGTTGGGTAGGCGGGTGAGGCTTTCGCCGGGCCATCCACCGAGCCGCTGTCCGCTGAGAATTGCTTCGGTGGGGCCGGATCGGAAGGCGAGAGCGGATGAGGCGTTGGCGATGGCTGCTTCACGCAGCCAACCATCCAGCTGGCCGAGGTGTTGGTGCGCGAGGATGATTCCCACCCCGAATTTGCGTGCTTCGGCGAGGAGCCGAGGCAGCAGACCGGCGCCGAACAGGTGCGCTTCGTCGATGATGATGAGGTGGGGGTGGTGATCACTGCGGGCGGTCAGAGCGTCCCAGTGTTTCGCGAGCCAGAGCTCGCCGAGAAGACGCGCGCTGTCGCTGCCGAGGGTGGTACTGGACAGGTCGATGAGTAGGGCTTGACGCTGGTCCATGACGGTCGTGACGTTGACGGTATCCGCGCCGTTACCGAGGATCTGGCGCATGGTTGCGGTACCTACGACGGTTTGCAGGCGGGATTGGAACCATCCCATCAGTTCGCCGTATTCCTGGTCGCTGAGGCGGGAGATCTCGGTGCTGAGTTCGTTGGCGGTCGCGGGGTCGGTGTCCTTGATTGCCGTGGCGATGGTGTGGACCCGTTGGCGGTCAGCGAAGATGAGGGGAATCACCGCCAGGTTGGCACGGTCACCAAAGAGGGATCGCGCGGTGGTGTATCCCTGCTTGAGGAGGCGTCGGGCGCGGTGGCCGAACATGCCCTCGTGTCGAGGGTCGAGAATGGCTTGTAACACCGACACGATGGTCTCCAGAGAAGCTTCCGAACCAGTGGCCAAGGGGTTAAGTGGGATCGGGTGGAGAGCGTCTCCTGAGCACACCATGCGTGCCCGGCCGACGTCACAGGGGTGGATCTCGGCGGCGATCCGCCGCGCCAGGTCGGGGTGTGGGGAGATGACGGTGCATCCGTAGCCGGCGCGTAGGGCGGAGATGGCAACTCCAGTCAGGAAGCTGGTCTTGCCCGTGCCGGATGCGCCGGTGATGTGTAAGTGTCGGAGCAGGTCGTCGGCTCCGATGGCAACGTTGACGGGCACCCCGGCGGCGTCCACACCGAGGCCGAGCCGAATGGTCCCGCAGGTGGGGGCGGTAAGTGCCGTGGTGTGAGTGACGGGGACGGGGACGGCTGGCCGGTCGATTGTGCGGAGTCCGACCACACGAGCGGTCGCTCCTGCCACCGGGAACCGGGTGAGGATCTGGGCGACTCCGAGTGGTTGGGCGTGTCCCTGGAGGGCGGCGATCGTCCCGGACCAGGCTGCTGTCGCGTCGGTGTCGCTGGCTTCGACGAGGTCGAGGCCGACGCCGAGGGCTCGGACGGCGGCACGTGAACGAAGGCCAGCCCGATGTGCGGGCAGAGCCAGAAGTGCCCGTACCCGGACAGCACGTCCGAGCCACGATCGACCCTCACTAGGGTTGCGGAACATCCATGATCGCGAGGTCGCCTGGGTGAGCATGTCTTGCTCGAGCGGGGTCACGCCTCGCAGGTGTACCCGGTAGATTGCGTCGTCGCCCTGGAGCGCGGCCAGCAAGTTCATCCCGTCTGTCATCCGCGCTTCGGGCCAGACACTGTAACCGGTGGGTGCCGCGGTGGTGGTCAACAGCGGTGCGGTTTCACAGGTTTCGGTTGATTGCGGCAGTTGAATGACGGGACGCGCCTCCCACACCGTGTATCCGGCGGGCAGTTTGGCCGGTGGGGGCGCTGCTTCCCAGCAGGCCACGGTGTCTGTTACCCAGTCCAGGTCGAGACGGTCCAGCCCGGTGAGGGAGCAGTGGACGCTGACGTGAGAACCATTCCCTGTCCAGGTGAGGGTGCAGCCCCGCTCTTCGGTCATCTCCCCGACCAAAGTGAGGAGCCGGGTGGCGGCCTGCGCTCCGCGGTCCGCCGGGCTATCGCCACGCAGCAGAGCATCCACGGTCCAACTGGTCCCCTCCGGTCGCTGTGCAGACTGACGTTCGCTCATGGGAACAGGTGACGGACCACATCATCCTTGACCGCTGACCTCACGGACCCCGCCCTGGGTGCTTCCCAAAGAGGAATGAAATCCGTTGTTCTACAACGACTTACAGCTTCTTCATGAGTGTGGTTGACAACGGTCGGTCGTGTGGCACATCCTTTCTAAGGAGGCCCGGCCACTGGCTCGGGGACCTCGGATTGACATGGGCGACATGGCTCGCCGGGTTTCACCGGGTGGTGGAAACCCACCTGGACGACGACATCCCCTTCAGCGATGGCGCGTCCTTATCGGTGAGGGCCGCCATGTCAAGTGAGCTTTGTCCTGCAGAGAACGTTGAGATGCGCGCCATGATCCGCCAGGCGGTCGGGTGCGGTCGCTCCTGCCCGACCCGTGAGGTGTATCGGATCGAGGCGGGTAGTCGGATGATCAGCTGCGATCGGCACGGTCCCTACTTCACGGCCGTCCTCGGCATACTGGAGTGGCGGGCCTGCCCAGTCCACGTCGGGTCTCCTGACGCTGACGTCGTCGCCCGGGTCGAGGCCGCCCGCGCCGGGGACCGTGCTCGGTTACGGGTCTGGCTGGGGAGTCACGCAGTGAACGTGAGCCGTGCGGGTCATACGCTGGCCACGGCCAGACCGAGGCGGTGGGTTGCCTCGCAGGTGGGTCAGCAAGTCACTGCCGGAGACTCGGTCAACGAGGCTCTCCTCGTCAGGATGATGCAGGCGGTTGATCACGCCGACCCGCGCGTCTCCTACGGTCGCGGTGGACGCTTTTCCGGGCGGACTGCCGGGTGGGAATACGGCGATCTCGTGGCCATCACCGATGCTGACGGCCAGAAGGGCGATGTTTTCTCCGTCGGCCTCGATGACCGTCCCGGCGAGGTCAGTGTGGAGGCGGCCCAATACGTCTGCGATGGCATCGAGGCACGGATCACCCCCACGGACGCGGCGCAGCGGTTGCAGACGATGCTTGCACGTCTGGCTATCGTCGACCCCGTGCGGGCGTTGGCTGTGCACATGTTGCGGCTCGACGCCACCGTGTTTCCGTGGGTCACACCCGTTGAGGCTGACGTCACTCCTGACGGGAAGCCCACGTTGCTGCCGCACCCCCTGCTGCGACTCAGTATTCGCGCGCGCAAGGCGATCATTGGGTTGTGCGATGACCTCGAGGCCCTCGCCTATTCAGCAGGCGACGCCAAGGACATGATCGACGTTTACCAGTTCACCGAACAGTTCGTCGACCGTCGACGCGCGGATCTGGTCGGATCTCCCTGGCAGTGCGGCGGCAGCATTGCTGTCGATGATGTCTTGGACACGGCCATAGCACTGATCCGCGTTCGTCGGACAGCCCTCGAATCGGGGCTCGTATGAGACCCGGACAGGTCGTGAACCTGACCCCACATCCTCTCGTCCTCCACGACGAGAGCGGACAGGTCGTGGTTACCCTGCCGAGGCCGTCGGTCGCAGTTCCCCGGCTTGAGGTCACCCATCGGCTTGCCGGGACGATAGATCACATCCCAGTGTTCACAGCGGTGTACGGCGCGTGTTTGCACGAGCCCACGCCGCACCCGGGCGTCCATTACATCGTGTCGTCCTTGGTCCGACGCCATTTGCGGCATCGCACCGATTTGGTGACTCCCGGGCCTCCGGTGCGAGATGCCTCCGGCACCGTGGTCGGCGCGATAGGTCTGCTCCACTGATGAGAGGACCCTGGCCTCGGCCCACTGGCACCACCGCAGTTCAAGAGCGCGCCGACGACCCGCGCCGTCCACCCAGGACAATCGTCAGACCTGACCGGAAAGCTCCTCGTGCTGTGTGTTCCTCCTCACCATCGACTGGACTCGCTGACCCTGATGTGGGCTGCTCATCGCCTGACAGTCATCAGAGACCCAGACCAGGACTGCAATGACAGCAATGGATATCGGTCCGTCACGTAGAGGGAGCAACCGAGAACAACAGGAGGAGAAGGCAGATGGCCCGTACAAGTTCCCCCGCCGTCCCGCATACGCCTGCGGCAGTGATGGCGTCCTCGGCGCGGACCACTACCCTGGGTGTACCGATGACGTGTCTTCGCCCGGGGCTGGGTGCGCGAACGATCGCCTACTGGACGGGGCGTCGTGAAGGTCGTCGTCCCACATCCGAGTCCGGTCACACCCCCTATACACGGCAACTGCATCACCGCAGCGAGATCAGCGAGGCACGGATTGACCAGTGGCTGCACGATGTGGTCACGCCGATTGACTCCGAGGTCCTGCGGATATGCAGCACGATCGCGCACCGCACCTCGACCGCGGGTGAATTGGGCGACACCATCAAGACGCTGGGTGAACCGGCCGGTGATGACGTCACAGCAATACGCAACTTGCGCAGGTACCGAGCTAGCATCACCCGCCACAAGGCAACCCTGGCCGCTGCCCGGGACGCCTACCCTCGCCTGGTCGAACTCCTGGGTCAGCGCCAGCACCAACTCGACCAGGCGCGTGCCGCCGCGGGTGCCGAAGCTGCCGCCTGCGAGGTCCTCGTCATGGCACACCGTCACGGTTTCGAATCCCGCCGCGATCAGAACTGCGTCACGCAGAGACCACCCCGCTACCGGTGCCGCTCGGTCTGGGTGACCGGGGACCTACCTCTCCTCGTGGCCACTATCGACGCCCGTACCGCACACGTCGTCACCTGGGCGATGCGCGGCTTCCACCCAGGCGGGCCCTTCCCCGAGGAATCAGACTGATCGATCAGGCCGTCAGATGACTCGGACGCGGATCTCGGGAAGTACCTGCTTATTGGCAAAACTTGGCAATCCGCCAACGGAGTTGAGTGGCATCGGGGCTGTCTGCGAGTTGTGGAGCCGTTGCGCCCATCGCGAAGCGAGGAGAAGGTCTCGTATCTGGGGCAACTCGTCGAGGTCGTGGCCACAATCGCGGGCCGCCGAGTGGAGTCGTTGGATGGCTGCGCCGATCAGCTCGTCTTCAGCGGCCGAGTCGATGACAGAGTCGGCGGCATGGCGCGCCGCCGAGGTGTACCGCTGACTCGGGTCGACGAGGTGCCCCTGATAGGCAATGTGGATGCTGCCGTACCCGAGTGGTTTCCCGAGACCGATCTTGTGCGCGTGCGTGGGTTCAGTGCCCACATGACTGCCACCTGGGTTATTGCCCAGCCGCAGTGCGAACAGGACGACGCCGAGTTCGGCGCGGGTGAGGTTAGTGAAGGTGATTCGTCCGCGGAAGGTGGCACCGGACTGCACCGGTCGAATGGAGCGCGACACGGCCTCGTTGTCATTGGCCGATGGAATCACCTCGACGGTGCGGTGCAAAAACAACTTGTAGCCGCGCAGGGTGGCCGCACTGTCCGCCCACGTGACGACGGCGCCGTTTCGCGGGGTCAAGTAGTGCAGGAAGCAGCTGCGGTGCGGGCTCAGCAAGACGACGGATACCTCATTCCCGAGGGCGGCGTCAGCTGCGACCGCGGTGGAACAACTGATGCGGCGGGTGATGGCGCCGAAAGCGGCAGGCCGCGGTTGTCCAGTGCCGTCCCACAGTTCCCACGCCTGCTCAGCGTGCGGACCCGTATCGAGGCCGCGGGTGAGCGCAGGGACGTCGATGTCACCGAACAACGCCTGGACAACGTCGGGTTCGTACGCCTTGAGCAACTTCTTGGCCCTACGCGGGTCCTTGGGCAGAGGTTGGGCGTAGCTGTGGTGGAGGAGCTGATCGGGGAAGGCACGGCGAATCGTGTCGTCGCGGGCACTGACCCGGAACCCTCCCGATCTGCCGAAGCCGACGACGATCGTGTCGTCGTCCGCGTCGACGGTGTAGAAGATGGGCTGTCTCTGAGCCCGGTCAAAAGAACCAGTCACCGCGGGCTGGTCGGGAAGCCGCCCGGACGGGAATTCCTCCAATTGGTAGTCCGTGAGCTGTTCAGCCCGTTGGAACGCGGTGACCATGCCCTCCTTCACCGGGATCGGGGCGCCGGCGCCGGGGACGGCGAAAATGTAGGCGTTCTTCCGTTGCCCCGCGGCTGCGCCGGTGAGATGGATGACACCCTCACCAAGCGTGAGTTCCTTGGCACCGGTGGTGTGATGCCGCTGCAGGATAAGGAGACGTCTAGTCAACTGCGACAAACGTGTTTTCAACTGCCCCAGGCTTCTTTTCCGAGTCTCCAGATTATGAGGGGGAGGGATGGTAGCGATCGCTGCTGTGGTGGTAGCGATCGCTGCTGTGGTGTCGGTGATCGCTGTTGTGGTGGCAACAATCGCTGCGGCGAGGTGTGGCATCGCCTGAGTGCGAAGGACGGTCTTGTCCCCAGAGGTAGGCGGGGTTCCTGTATACGGGATGAGCGCCCACGTCCGTTGTCCGTCGTGCAGGTGGTAGACGTGATGCACAGTGTCGCCGAGCATCTGACGAGGCGTCCAGTTGGGTTGGTTGGTGGGAACCGTGGTCGTCAGGGTGGGTACTCCCCCGGTGACGACCGCGATGGCAGCCTTCGTAGGCATAGGGACCGGGTCGATGACGTACCCGTCACCGTCCTCGGCGAGGCGGATCCACCCGTGTCGACGATTGCCGCCAACGTCGCCACCCCGGTCTATGTAGTCCTCCTGGATCTGCTTGGTATTTCTTCCCGCTGGCGTGTGTTGACCGCCTGAGGTGACGGGTTGTCGGAAGTAGATGTAGGGCATGGACATGCCGGCAGGCAGACGCCCACCGGTGATCATCCGGACGGTGGAACGCAGGAGTCCCTGGAGCTCGGAGTCGGGGATGGCATACCTGCCGTCGGGAAACCGGAACGGTGCCGGGTTGTCGCTGTCGATCCCAATGAACAGGCCAGTGAGGGCGGTGATGTCGACGTCGATGTAGCCGTGCAACCGCCCGGCGACGAGTTCGTCATGACGGGCCAGCGCGGCCGGTGTCAGGCGCCCATCCACCAGGTCAGACTCATCCCACAGATCGGACGCCAGGACAGGCCGTCCGCCCGGGGGGAAGCTGATGGCGGTATAGGGGGCGGTGGCGTTCACGGCGTTCACGGTGTCCTCCGTGGTCGTGGACCGGTGAAGAACCGGACGTACCGGTGTCCGGCGACCCCAAGACAGCCGGTGCTTGGGTCTGCTGCGAAGTATTCGCGGATGGTCAACCAGCTGGCGGTAAGAACGCCGTCGGCAAGGACGGGACGACGAGCCGGTAGCGGGAGGATGGTAGTGATACCACCGCGGCGGCCGTGGCGATAGCGGTAGCGGGTTGTCATAGCAGAAGGCCCTAGGGTGAGTTCTCCCCTGTCCTCTTCGGCCCGGCCTTCGACGAGAAGGTGATAGCGGTCGCGGGGCGCCACAACAGGGTCGCTGACAACGCGGTCGGTGTAGCGCCACCCTAGGAGCGGTGGCGGGTCGATGGTGGGGTCGGTGGTGATGATCCGCAGTTCCTCATGTGGGTTGAAGATCCGCAGGCTCTGAAGTCGCCACCAGTCGGACCTGTCGGCGGCGAGACGGGCGGGGGAATCGTCGGGGAAGTCGTCGCAGGACAGGACCCAACCGTGGCCTGTGTCCACTCCGGTAAGTCGACCATCGGTAAGTTCTGCCAGGCACCACCGTGTCCCGCCATGGGTGGGGGGTGCAGGCGTGCCGGTGAGACAGCGGTGGACGAGGTCGACGGTGTCCTGCTCAGTGAGGGCCTCGATGGTGAGCCCGGTCGGGGCGAGCTGGTCGGTCATGATACTCCAGCGAGAATCTCACGCAGCGCGTCGATCCAGGGCTGTGCGTGGGTAGGGTCGGCAGTGAGCACGTCACAGGTCGTCTGACCAGTGTCGGTCAGGATGGCGGACTGGGCAACGACGTGGCCGTGACCTCCTCCACCGAGTTGAAGATATCCCCATTCGTGCATGTCGCGGACGATGAGATACAGCAAGCCACGGGTGGGCTCGTCGGGTTGCCGCAGATGGATGCGAACGGTCGCGGCGCCGCCGGCGTAGACGAGTTCGTCGAAGAGCAGGTGGGGCATGGAGTCGCCGAAGACGGGATCGATCGCGACCCGCGCCCGGCGGATCCAACCGCCGTCGGTGAGGTAGGCCTCGGTGTGGCGCAAGCGCCCAGGCCGAGGAGCATGCTGCTCCGGCCGGTCACCGAATACGCCGGTGACGAACTGGTCGGCGATCGTACGGTCCGCGGACAGAGCTCTCGTGATGTGGGTGGCGGAGGCACGCAGAAGGGCGTGCAGGCCGGCGACACCGAGTACCGGCGCCCAGGTGACGCCACCGGTCTGGGAAGGGACAGGAGTGCTGCGGTGGGCGATCTCGACGTCCTCCTGATCGGGTGGGGGGATATCCCCGACCCGGAGCAGACCCGGCAGGGTGACGACCGGGCGCCCGTTCTCCTCGCTGTCGCGGGCGACACCGATGGCGATAGTGAGGTCGAGGGTGTCGACCGCTCGCTGATCGGGGATCTCGGTGATCGGCCCGTCCCCGAGCAAGTCACGTTGGGCATTGACGGCGGCGCGGGCTGTGGTGTGTGGGCTGGTGGCGGTGGCCTGGGTAACACTGTGGGTGTGTTCGGCCCAGGTCGGCCCGCGCACATCAAGAAGATCGGTGAGCGTGGTGAGGCCGTAGCGAATGGCGACCCAGTGATCTGCGTGGCACAAGCCTTGCCCGACGTGTGTTCGTGCGCCAACTCTCAGACGGTCGCAGTCGTCGATACGCAGCCCGTCAAGAGCGGCGAGAAGCCCTCGAAGAAGCCGTTCCTCGGTCTCCTGCCGCACGGTGAGGGAGAAACTGAGGATGCCCTTGTTGCCGACAGTGAGAACCTCAGTACTCCACAACTGACCCTGCGCGACGGCGCGGGTGGCGGGATCGAGGGTGTTGTGAGTTCGGGTCAGGTGGGCGGGGACGTACTTGCCGGGTGTCCAGAGAACCGGCAACCCGGTGAGGTTGGACGCGTGCGCGGTGGTGCCGAAAACCTCATCGCTCAGGCCGCCGGGAGGAGGGTCGGTGCGGTAGCCGTCGGTGCGGTCGTCCAAGTGATGTCGGAGGAGACCGGTGAGGGTAGTGAATCGGAGGCGTGGCTGCCCCGAGTCGGGGTCCCGGTCGAGGACCTGGTCGACCCGGGCATAGGGGTCGGCATCGGTGGGGGTACCACCAAGGTGGGTTTCAGCATCGAGGGTGAGAACTGCGGCGAAATCCCACTGGGCGATGATGTGGCTGCGACCACCGACACCGGCGAGTCGGTCCAAAGCACGCTCGAAACGGTCCGTGCTGGTGGTCATGGTTCCTGCCTCCCGGAGCGACCTCTGGCTTCGGCGTTCCGGCGCGCCTGCGTGACATAAATGTGCCAGGCCGTGATTTGCATATCGGCACGATGCGCACTCACCCACTCCGTGGGTTCCAGACCGGTATACGGAAGGGCGAACGCCTTCAACCGATCGATCAGGCCCTCGGACAAGTGCGTCCACACTGCGGTGGGGTTGGTGGTGTCAGTAAAGTCGAGGAGTAGATCGATCAAGGGTCGCCCGGTGGCGGTTTCCTTGCTCAGCTCTCCAGTGGCTTTGTTGGCGAAACCCCGTATCCGCGAGGTGGTGTGCGCGGCGGCGAGGCTGGCATCGAGGGCTTCCCGGATAAGAGTGAGGGCCGCGGTCGGCTCGCGGACCGCAACAGACATGGCGGTCGACAACAGTTCATTCAACCGCCCAAACAGATGCCGGGTGAGCTCCGTGGGTGGGGTGGGGAGCCCCGCGACCAGTGCCGGGAGAATCTGCTCAGCCTGGTTGCGGAACAGCCGGGCGGCCAGGGCGAGGGTCACCGTGTCGACAGCGGGTTCTTCTGGCCAGTCGGTGCGGGTTCCGTCACCAAGCGAGAGCCCACCACCAGCCGGGCTCTCCGCGGTGACCTCCTGATCGAGGAGCTGATCGGTGGGGGTGATCAGGAGCAGAAACTGCCCACATCCTTCAGCGGTCTTGAGCCCGACCGTCGAACGGCGAAAGGTGGCGACCGCCTCCGCGGTCAGGGTGCGTCGGGCGCGGAGCCGGACGACGGAGCCCGGAGCCGCCGCCCACAGTTCGCCGACCATGCCTCGGTACAGGGCGTTGTACCCGCCGTAGCGAATGGGATCAATCCAGGTGGTCAGGATCTCGATATCGTCAGACAGTTGCGCGAAACCTGCCGCGAGGGCGGTCGGGCCGATCCGTCCGGTACCCGGATCCACCGGGATGGCCGGGGTGAGTAGAACCGCCTCCCGCTCCTCCCCCTCGTCCCAATCGTCCGCGGGGGCCTCGCCGGGCCACTCGTCCTCGTCGTAGATGGTGACGGTGACGTCCCCGCCGAACGTGTTCCGAGCCCCACCGAGCTGCAATGTCCCGGCCGTGAGGTGATGCTTAAGCAATGCTTTCGTGGCGGCGATCTGATCATCATCGCCGTCGATCTGCCACACCGTGAGGAATCGTTGCCCGCCGCGGATGACGACATCTTCATACGGGCCACCAGAAGTGGTGGTGGCGGTTCGAGTGGCTCGGTCTCTGCCGACACCGATACGTGGGGCGGTGTGCACGGTGACCGGGGACACCAACTCGTTGTCCTCATCAACAGCGACGTGGCCCCGCACTTGGGTGACAGGCACCTGGGTGACAGCGGTACCGGTGAGGTCTGCGACCTCGGCGTCCACTGCGCGCCCGACCTCGGTAACAACGTGCCAGGAGCGAGGCGCGGGGATCGCCGGGCCTTGGCCGGTGAGCGGATGGGCTGCGCTCAGTCGTAGACCTTTGTGGCGGATCACCAGGTCGATGAACTGGGGACTCCCGGCAAGGAGACCGGCGAGGGCTCCCTGCAGCACGCGACCCGGGATGTAGGTACCGGTGACCCGACTGGAGGGGTCGGCTGGGACCGGCACGAGGAGGTCGGCACCCAGTTCAAGCATGAGCGGCAGACGGATGCTGGTCATGAGGTAGCGCTTCCCCTCCCACTGATCAACACCTGTGCCAACTCGCGAGTAGTCTCCCGATCGTCAGCGAAATCGGTTGCAAGAGAAGAGGAGAGGGCCAGGTCGACACGCCCGAGGCCATCCGTCTGCCCCTTGCCGAGTTGGTTTGTGCACAGCACAGCTGCCGCAGCCAGCCCGAGTTCATTAGGGTCTGGTTGCCTGGACCAGCTCAGTATCGCGCTCAGTTCGACCCCCGGTGCGAGCAGTCGCTCAGATCGGAGAGTGTTGTCTTCCGGTGCTCCGTCACGACGGAATTTGGTGAAGTACTCCTCCACGGTGAGCGCTTCGGTCACGGCGTGGATGAGTTCAGTGGCGGTGGCCTGGTAGGGGGCGTTGTACAGAACTTCCGCAATCGACTGTCGTAACGCCAGCGGCAAGAGCGCATCACCGACGCGGAGAAGCCGCGGTCTAGGGTCGGTTTCTCCGGACGCGCCGAATAGGGACAAGCTGGCCTCGGCCAGGTCAGGGTCTGCGGAGGCCGTGACAACATCGAGAAGGCCGTCCTTGAGTCGTCTCATCACCCGAGACCGGGGAATGTAGGGCAGGCCGTGACGGTCGGTGCGGACATCCAGATCGCGAGTCGTCCCCATGTGGGAGGCGCCGGCAATGGCCATCGGAGTGACCACCCGGATCCGCAACAGGTCATGTGTCATGGCCATCCTCTCGCTCGGGGTATCGCAGGTCGAGATGGAGGTCAAGGAGTCCGAGTGCGTCGCTGACCAACGCGAGCTTGGCGTCCCGCTGGCCGTCTTCGACCGAGGGGAAGTCGCTCGTATATGCTCCGCGGCCCGCAATTGTTTGCCGCGCAAGTTCAGCCTCCAGATCCTTGGTCCGGAACGTCCGGGTCGGGTCGAGCAGGGGCGTGATGGCGGACTTCAACCAGCCGCGCGGGGGGCCGTCCTTGTCTCGACGCAAACCGTGGGGGCCGAGGAGTTCGGTGAAGATCCGCGCCGCGTCGTCCTGGCCGAGGTGGCCATGGCTGATCGGTTGGGCGGTGCGGTTGCTGTTGCGGCGGGTCAGCATTTCGTACGCCTGATCAATATGGTCACGCTCGCCCGTGGACCAGGCAAGACCGTGTTCCCCGGCGGAGCGTTGCTGCTTGGCGGTCTCGGTGAGCCTCTCGGCGAGGGCGTACCCCCGAGATAGCGGTAGACCTGACCCGATCACGGCGATACCGATTCCCAGGGTCAACCCGAGTCTGTCGTCTGCGCGGAAACCTCCCTGCTCGTACCTAGCCTCACTCACCTCGTACAGTTGCCGACGCGGATCTGTGGCCGGCAGAGTGGAACATGGTTCGCTGATCCACTCCATCGCCACCAAGGCCAGGGACCACGCAAGACGGGCGTCGCATACGAGGGTGAGGTCGTCACCGGCGATGACGACCGGTCGCACCGGAAGAATCCAGGCGCCTCGTCGCCCTTGCCGTTGGGTCAGTCCCACGTCCAGCCGAGACGGAAACCCAACAATCCGTGGCCTGCCCTCGCCTCGGGCGGCAGCCGCGACCACTGTCATCACATGGGTGCTGAGTGCGGAGATGATCGCCGCGATGACGCCGCTCGCTGCCTGCATCTGCGTGGGATCGACCTGCTTGGCATAGGCGAGCAGGGCTGTGCCGAGCCGGTTCACATCGAGGTGAATGACCGCCAGTTGCGAGAACTCGCCTTTGTCGGCGGACAACTCGTCGAGGTCACGGGTGAGCGTCCACCGCCACGCAGCCCGTTGCTTCGGGCCCAGGTCAGCAGGAGTGGGAAGGTCCAGCGCGGCGACTTGTTCGTCGTGCCAGCGTTGGCCGGCGCCCCGGGCGTCAACGACCGTGTGCTGGAGGGCCTGCCGGCCACGATGCGGGTCGTCCACGATCATGTCGGCCGGGCGACCACTGACATGACACAGGACGGAGAAACCCGGATTCGGAGCGGGCAAGTGCTGGACGCCCGCCATCGCCCGCGCCAGGACAAGCTGCCAGGCGATCAGAGAAGGTTGGTAGTCGACGCCTTTCACCACGGCACACACCAACTGCAAGTCATCGTCAAGGTCACGCAGAGACCGACTGTACGTGGCCGCAAAGACGCGGGCCGAGTCAGGCGTATCGCACTCGACAGTCACCCGACCGGCACCACTGAACAACACTGTGGCGGCCGCCGCATCAATGGCGCTCTTCAGTGGATCCTTCGTGGGATCAGCGATATCGGCGATGATCGCCGACCGGCCGATAGCGTCCAGCAATCGCCGCGTACTGAACACATAGCGCTGCAACCCACGGATCTCCACCCCGACAAAATGCCTCACGAGTGAGATTCCTCGACGACCGCGGTGAATAGGTCACGCAGCGGTTTGAGATCCTTGACAAGGTCCGCTCGCACCCGGATCCTCCCCGTCATGGTGCATGGGACCACCAGCACGGGTAATCCTGGCCGGTCGACCGATCGCAGCCGCGACACCATGAAGTCGACATCCCGTGAGCGCATCCTCCACGGGCCGCCCGCCAGGTGCCGTGAGGGAACCAGAACAGTCTGGACCGCATCTCCGTAGTGTTCGGCCACTGCCTCATCCACCCGCATTCCCGTCCGTGCAGTGGCCCTCAGGCCTTCCGTCACGACATCCTCCGGAGGCTGGTCCGGCCTTTGCGGGGGCGGGTCCAGAATGACGACTGCCACGATCCGATCGACAACCGGCAGGGCGATCACCCGAGTTTCCACGCCGCGCAGCAGATCTGCACTAGGAAAGACGCGCGCTCTGTCGAGCAGGTCCATCCCCGACACCGCGCCCGGGATCACACCGGCGAGGGCATCCAGTATGGCCGTGGCGTCCTCATCGGAAGACCAGAAATCACGAACGGCGGCGGGCAGGCCGGCAAGGATCGTCTGCCATGGATACTCGACACGGGGTGACTCCTGCACAGTCATACCGTCGCCCCTTCGGATAGTCACTCGACGCTCTCGAGGGTCCGTGACGGACAAGACGATCGAGGAGTTCGACAGGACGGCCGCAGCACGCACCAATCCAGCCGTCGCCGCTTTCGTCCCAGCCGTTCCGTCGAACCACACGGCCTGCGCAGCCACGGTGTTGACCAACCTCAACGCTGCATCCGTGACCGCTGCCGCGTTAGTGACATCGACACGCACGATGCTTACGTCCTGACGGGCACGGGAGAAGCCGCCAGCCTGCAAGACCGTGACCACGCTGGCCTGCAGGGCAGTCTCGTCGACGGTGCCGCTGGTGAGGATCCGCACATCAACGTCGCCCGCGTCCAAGCCGGGTCGATCACGCCGGTACAGATGCAAAGCAGCGAACGCCGCCGACACCGGCGCTAACCGCGACGACCCGACCGCCGTCACAACGAGCAGAGGCGACGGCGGTCTCAGGTGGCCTGCCGGCGCGATTGAGGTTGTCACCTGGCGATCCACGAACTGGGGTGGGGCCGGAAAAAGGTGGTCATGGACAGGGTTCGGTGACCTCTCCAAACGGCGAAGCGTCAAAATGGTGAAATCCCCGACATACGCTGATGGTCGAAGGGCACCCGTTTTCTGCAGATCCCGGCTCGGAGCCCTCCCGCGGATATGAAGAATCAAGGTGGCAGCGCCCGAGCCAAAGACCGTGTCACCTCGACGCACAGCCCAACCAGATTCCCAAACCGCCCGGTCTCCACTCGTTTTCGTCTCGATACATACGACGTGGTGCCCCCACCGGAGCACGACATCAAACTCAGTGAACCGCTCCCCCCCACGTAGACGGCGAGCCGCCACGTTCTTGGCGATCTCGACATGGTTGCCAACGTCATGTACCCCGCCAAGAAGCGCCGCACAGGACGGGCAGCCATGCCTTGCCGCATGCGTCACATGGTCTTTCACGAGTCTTGTCACGGCGGTAGCCACCTGTTGTTCAGCATCGTCACCCGCCTTCGACGTGCCCGAACGAGAATCAGGAGTCAGCGTGTAGCCGTGGGCGGTAGCAATCACCCCCAACGTCAACCAGACGGGGGGATGCACTGGCTCCCACGTTCCGTCATCACGGCGTAAAACATCATGTGTTGCATCCACATATGAGCGGTCCGCCGGCGCTCCACCCCTGCGATCGTGCCAACCGACGACTCCCACGGTCATCGACTTCGTACCACCGGTGTAGTCGAGCAACACCCGGCGCCCACTGCCCCACTGCACTCCCACCGACGGCTCATCTTCATCTTGGCCTATCGGGGATGCCGGAGGTAGTGACGGCTCCAACTCGATGAACTGCTCCTCCACAGCGGAAACCACCGCCGCCACATCACTCGCATCCGCACCAATTCCCACCGTCCGCACCCGAGACAACGGGATCTCGGTCTGCGCGAAACCCACAGCAAGACGGACCCTCTCAGCCACCCCCGCAGTCTCGTCCGAATGCAACAGAACAACGCCCGCCAAAGACACCTCGGCAGCATTCGCCGCCAAGGCAAGCAGGACCGGCATCGGGCTCGTACCCACCGTGACCACCAGCACCGGTGCATCTACGTCACTCATCATGATGACCCCCACCTCGCAGAGCGAGAGCATACCCAACAACCCACCACCAAAGCGCAAGAAGAACAGCCTTACATCAGCGGCGGACCGCCACGCCCGTTTTGCCCTGCACGAGGTTGTCCGATTTACGCCGCCACCTACGTACGCTAACATCAAGCCCCTGACCAGCACCTTCACAACTCCACCACCCCGGCTCAGACCACCACACACCACACCGGCACCCCCTGCGACCATCACCTACGTCACGGCCACCCATCACCGCAGGTCACAGGCCCGGCAAACGGGTGACCGTCGACACCCACCAATCTGGATTAGCCAGACAGCAACGACATAACGTCCATCTCCTTCCGATTTGTCTTGGGTCGACACCCACCAATCTGGATTAGCCAGACAGCAACGATGACGTGGGCAATTGCCGCCGCAAAGGCATCCGTCGACACCCACCAATCTGGATTAGCCAGACAGCAACCACTGTGACGCAGTGTTGCGGCTGCCTGGGGAATCCCGTCGACACCCACCAATCTGGATTAGCCAGACAGCAACCAGGAGACCCTCGGCCTTCTCGATCAGGCTGGCCCCCCGTCGACACCCACCAATCTGGATTAGCCAGACAGCAACCTCAAGCCGCTCGTCCCAAGCGACAGCACACCAATCGAGTCGACACCCACCAATCTGGATTAGCCAGACAGCAACCTGCAGGCTGGGCGGCTGTGGTGTAGCCGATGAATTTGTCGACACCCACCAATCTGGATTAGCCAGACAGCAACGTACACACCCGGCATGGGAAGCCGCATGAATGAACCGTCGACACCCACCAATCTGGATTAGCCAGACAGCAACCTGAGTGGGCAACGCTGAGAGCGACGAGACGCCCGGCGGGTCGACACCCACCAATCTGGATTAGCCAGACAGCAACTCCTCCATAAGCGGATACGCCGCAAGATACTGGGGTCGACACCCACCAATCTGGATTAGCCAGACAGCAACCTGAACGATGTCAGCAAGTTGGACTTCTAAATCGTCGACACCCACCAATCTGGATTAGCCAGACAGCAACAGGTGCACGGCCGAAGTTGCCGTGGGGATGCCGTTGACCGGTCGACACCCACCAATCTGGATTAGCCAGACAGCAACGCGTACTTGAGCTGGTAGCCCGAGAGGTTCGGAGCCGAGTCGACACCCACCAATCTGGATTAGCCAGACAGCAACAAGATAGTCCGCTCGTATGCCTCCTGTGTTGCCGGCGACACCCACCAATCTGGAATAGCCAGATAAGCAATGGGGCGAGATCGTTATGACCGACCCCGCGCCGCGACGGCCGATTTCCTTGGAAATGCACGAAGTCCTGACGAACCCGGATCCTGACCTTGTCTCACCCCAGGCTGGGCACAGTCCCCTACTGGGCGATCCCTTAAACCACGGCAGCGGGTAGCGCGGGCAGGGAAACCCTCCAGCAGACGCAACCGATCAGGGAACTCATCTCCCCGCCCGAACCAGGCACCACGCCAAGCCTGCGGCCTGCTCAGGCAGCGCTGCCGCTACCTCGACCTGCTCCCCTGCGCGTCTGCGTCAGTTACGTCCTTGATTTCTCGGTCGCAGGGCGATGGCCAGGCCGAGACGGGAGCATCCATAGTGTCACCGATGAGGTGCCACTTCTAGTGCTCAATTATGAGCTCGACAATCACGATCATCCACCAGGACAAGAATTCTCGTTATTTCATACACGGTTAACCCTATCCGCAAACGCGAATTCCGGTCTGAGGCCTTCTCGAAAGGCAAGCCGTGAACCTGACACCGATACTGGTACGACCGTTGGTGCATTCCGAAGTTCGGTTTACGTTTCCCCGTACCAAAAGTGGCGGATAGCTGCTCTAGCGTATTCTTCCCAGGTGTGTTTGGTCTGCACTTCGAAGGTTGGCAGGATGGTGACTGGACGTCCGATGCGTTGTACTTGTAGGAGTTTATGTTGGAGACGTTGAAGGGTGATTTCGGTGACGGAGGGCGGGGCGAGGGCGATGGTGAGGGCTGCGTCGCCGAGGTTGTCACCGGTAGGTAGGTCGACTGCTAATGCTTGACCGGCCAAGCGTCCGGTGAGGCCTTTTTCGAGGCCGGTCGGGTCGAGGGCGACGGTGGTGATTACTCGGTCGGTTCCGGTCAAGATGCTGGCCCGGGTAAGGGGTCTAATCCAAGGTGGGGTGTCCCACCAGCGGTGGCCAGTTGCCGATTTCAGAGATCACAATGCCGGCGAGGTACTGCTCGCCGGGTGTTGGGTGTGTCAGCGGCTGCGCGTTGAGCAGACTCCCCCAAGGAAGGTTGATGGGGGGGGCAGCGGTAATGGTGGTGGGTTGGTTCTTTCGTGTGACAGTTAGTTTTCGGGTGCGGGGATCGAGTAGGGCAAGCGTGACTGTGTCTGTTTGGAGCTTGGTCCAGGCGGTAGCGGCGGCGGCTGTGACTGCTTTTGTGGCACATGTTGCGTCCCACCAGGTTCTGCTGCCCGATACGGTAGCGAGGAAGGTCCCCGTGAGTTTCTGACTGTCGCTGAGGTCAATGTTGACGAACTCGATGGTGAGGCCCATATCGTGCAGCGGTGCGACGACCCGCTCGGTGATGAGGCGGCTGTCGGTTTGGGTGCCGCGCAGGAGAATGACATGTGCCCGCTCGGGTGGGGTCTTGGTGTGGTGGAGGGCGGTGAGAATGGCGGTTGGTGCGGCGGTCAGAGATCCCCCGATTGCGGTCACCACGACCAGATCCCGTTGTTGGGGCGGGCGTATGGTCTGGTGTGCGGCTTCGGTGAGTTTCGCAGGCTGTCCCACGAGGTAGTGAAAGATCGTACCCGGCTGTCGGTCGCATCGGTCGAGCAGTTGTTCCTGAGTGAGCTCACGGTAGCTGTGGGTGGCGACGTACTTGAGGGCGTGAGTGCGCGGCAGGATGCGGGTGTCGTCGCGAACGATTGCCAGGTCTTGGGTTTGGTCGCCAAAGACCATGGCGCCGCGGGCATCTGCCCAGGCGAGCTCGCCCTCCGCGTCTGACTTGTCCTTGTCTTCGATGCAGAGCACCCGGTGACCCCACCGGATGATGGAGTCAAACTGTCCGCGCTGCAGACCCTCTGGGTCGTAGGCGGTGAGGTGGTGTTCGGTCTGCACCTTGGCCCATTGATTCCGATCGCCGAGAACATGTCGACAATGGGGGCATCGGCGAGTCTCGTTTTGATGGAACTTCTTCCAGGCCCGGTCCACGACGTCGCGAAGTGTTGCCTCGCCGCTGGTGAGTGCACCTCCGGTGGGTCGCAGCGTCCATCCGTGGAGACGGGCGAGAGTGTCGAGAATGAGCCACTCGGGGGCGTGGACGGGCCGGACGGCCTGGTCCGTGGCGGTGGTCAGGCGCACGGTGGAGGTGGCGGCGTCAACGTAGCTGCGCACCTTGTTCGGGTCGAGGAGTTGCTCGTGCCAGAGGGTGGCCCCTGCGACCATGGCTGCTGATCCACCGGTGATGTCGAGAACGCAAGACTGTGTGGTGGTCACGTTGGATGCGAGGCAGTTCCGGGTAGCGTCGATATCGGACTCGTCGCCGATGTCAAGGGTCCGCAGAGTCGCTGCGGTATGGGCGGTGAGCGTGTCGATGACGCGACGCGCGACGATGCCAGTGACCGGGCTGTGAGCCAACCAGACGGAGGGCGGACACGCAGACCTGCCGTCGATACCTGCCAGATGATGCGTGACGGCCAAGAGCACCGGGACCGGGTTGGTTCCGACCGTTGCGATGATCGTGGTCATGATGATTCCGGGTGGGCCGGGCCCATCATGCCTGGCGGTACTGACGGACAGGCTCGTCTAGTGACCTGCAGGTGGCGTTCGTAGGAGGCGATGAGGAGATCGAGAGCTTCGATCCGACGACGCCGTTGCCTCAGTTCATGCAACGACATCACTGCCGACTTCTGGTTCGCGTCGGCAGGCGCGCCCTCAGCGGGCACATCGTCGAGGGTGTCAGTCACATCGAAGTCCAGTGTCGGTGGTGGGTTGGACAGAGGCTACCGAGCATGCAGGTTCGGCAGTGTCGGTAGTGTCCCGCACACGTCGGGCAGGTAACCAGCCGCTGTAGACAGTGGTGGCACTGCCCCGATGGGGTACGGCGACCACGCCACCAGGCGTGAAAGTGGCGAGTCACCATCACGCAGCCTTCTCATCATTGCTAGGTGCGGCAGTCTCCTCGGTGGTGATGTCGACCACCCGCGCAGATCCGGACGGGCTCTTGCCAATGCGACTGGCCAATGTGAGCAGTCCATGAGTCTGGTCGATGGTCTTCTCGGCATGCTTCAGGTCGAGCGGAAGGTGGTCCTGCAGAGCGGTGGTGAGTTCGGGATCGGCGGCTGCCCGCGCATACGCCTGGGTATAGGTCGCGATCTGTACAGTGGCGTGCCGGGCGATGACATGCGCCTGAGCCGTCCACAAGCTCGGAAGCTGCGTGGCGTGCGCGGTGAGATCCTTAGCGTGCCGGCGTAGTCGACGAGCTTCTGCGGTGCCTTCCTGCAGGCGTGGGACGAGCCGGCGGATCGCGACCATGGCCTTTCGGTGAGTACGCACCCATGGGTTGTGGTCATACATGGTCCACCAACCGGCCGTCAGCACGAGCAGAAGTTGGGTGACGGCGAGCATCACGGCGACCACGACCGCAGAGATGCCCGCAGCGTGGAAGGCGTTGAAGCCCTGATCATCCGTGGTGTTCATCAAAGCAACGCGGATCGCAGCCACCCCGGTCGCGACCCCAACCACAGCGGCGATCACAACCAGCAGCCCAGCCCGCTGCACACGGGTCAACCGGGTGTGGTCCTTGACCCAGATCGCGACAAGGTGCGACAACAAGATCGGCGCGCCGACCACCGCCGCAGCGAGTTCGGCCGCTTGCGGCAGAGGCAAGTTCAACAACCGGAGGGCGGCAGCGGTGATGGCGAAATCGATACCGGCCAGCACCAACGGGACGATGGCCGCCCGAGCCAACGTGACCACGCCCGGTTCGTCCAGTCGCGACACCGCAACGTACCGACCGGAGTCGTGGGCCTTGCGGGCGGCCGCCCACAGCTGCCGAGTCTTCGCCTCGCTCCTCTTGTGTGCCGGTTCCTCTGGCACCCCCCGACCGGACAGCACCGTCTCGGCGACATCTTCACGAGCCCGCTCCGTCCGCAGCTGCTTCCTCACACCATTGCGCAGGACGGTGGTGTGCGTGGCGACCGCGCGAGCTTCGGTGATCTGCGCCCGCAGCATCGCTTCGGCGTTACTGCAGGCTTGCTCGTTCGTAGCGAGATCGACCAGAGTCTGGGCGGCCACCCCCACCGCGAACAGGGTCGGCTGCTTCAACACCAACCCGTCGGCGTCGTAGAGGCCAGCGGTCGCGTCAGCGCCCCCAGCCTGAGTGGCGCCCGCCAGGCTCAAGGCCGGGTCAGGCCGCAGCACAGCACCCGGCTCCACTGTCGGCGATGGACCCAACTCGATCGAGGCGACATCCCCCGACAACATCGACTCCGGCGCCGATGCGGTCCGGCCGACACCAGCACGATTCCGCAACCACGACAACACACCCATCACGACCTCCGAAAGTTAGACCGACTCGACCGCCGGTCACTCCCCAGCAGTGACGGACGGCCCGCACCCAACGACCGCCGCCCAGGGCCAAGCCAGGCAACGTCCGTCACAAGCATCGCGTGACCTACCAGACTCAACGCCGCTACGCGCCGCGAACCCCGCCGTACCGCCGCCAACGGCGCACATTTCCACGTCCGCACCGGTACCACACCGCTACGCCCCATACCGGACTGACGACGGCCCTGGTCAGCGCCGCAGCGGTAGCGGTGATCGCCGTCACATGGTTCAGTCACGAGCCTGCGGGCGCAGGGACAGCCATCCGGGCCGCCCCCGCGCCAGCACCATCCCCCGCATCGATGACGCCATCACGACCACCAACACCTGCAGTTACCGGTCTGACCCAGGGCCGCGATTTCGCCTTCTTGGATGTCGACGACCATGACCACCCATACCGTTGGCGGTGCGACGAAACGATTCAAGTCCGGTTAGCTGGTCCCACCCCGCCCGGGGCGGGGACCGCGCTCACAGACGCCGTCACCAAGTACGTCACAGTCACTCACCTACCACTGGTCATCGCAAGCGACCTGCCCGAACCGGTGCTGAAGCAACCCAACGTGGAAGCCGGCGAGATCACCGTCACGTACTTGAACGACGACGAGGCGGCACAAGTCGGGATGAGCGACACCACACTCGGCCTCGGGGGTGCGCTGACCGTCTCCAGCGCCGGACACGAGGAACTCACCTCCGGTTGGGTGACCATCAAGGCAGACACCGCCAGTACCGACCCCCGCACCCAGTCCGGCCAGCTCGTGCTGCTCCACGAACTCGGGCACGCCTTGGGTCTGGGCCACGCAGCTCAGACCACCCCCAACATCATGACCCCGGTGCTGCAGCCAAACCTGACCGGGTTCGGATCAGGCGACCTCGCGGGTCTGGCTCGCCTGGGGTGTGCCAGACAAATACAGGACCGGTCCGTCACCCGTTGATCATGTCAACGACTCACGCTTCCAAGACCCGGATCGTTCACCTCACCGCCGCGCTCATCGCGCTGATGGCCCTAGTATCGGGCTGTTCCCTGCTCGGTGAAGACACACCAAACCCGCACGCTGGCCCGCCGGTCGCGCTCATCGTCACGGCGCGCGCCAACCAACCCGCGGTACTGACTGATCACGGCACACCAGTAGGCAACGTCATCGATGACCTGGTGGCCGACCAGTCGACCGTGACGGTCATCCGCACCGACGGCTCACCGACCGTGGTGGCAACCGTGAACCTGCAGAACACAGCGAATTCGGGCGCCCGCACCAACTACGCGGCGATGCTCCGCAACAAACTGGCAAAAGCCATCACCACGAGTACAGCCACAGCCCCGGAGGCGGACCAGATCACCGCACTCGCGCTTGCCGCACGCTCCACAGGCGGCAGAGGTCGAGTTGTCGTCGTCGACACCGGATTGATGACTGCCCCGCCCATCCGGATGCAGCAGGGGGTTTTGTCCCCCGACACGAACACGGCAGACCTCATGCAGGCTCTGACCAGCGCCGGAGCTCTCCCGAATCTCACAGGGGTGAACATCACGTGGATAGGCATGGGCGACACTGCGCGGCCACAACCAGAACTGGACCTCGCCGCCCGAGCCCGCCTCCAAGGATTCTGGAAGAATTTGCTCATCAAGGCCGGCGCCAACGTCACGTTCAACTCAGCGGTAGTTCCGGACGCTCCCACCCGCACCGGCCTGCCACCAGTAACCCCAGTCGACGTCACCAAGGTCGATCCCGGCCTAACCATTGAACTCGGCGCCACAACTCTCGACTTTCACGAGGGCACAGCCGAATTCGCCGATCAGACACGCGCGGAGAACACCCTGGCAGGGCTGGCCACCAGCCTCGACAACGGCGGCTACCGGCACCTTCACATCACCGGAACCACTGCACGGTGGGGCAGCACGAGTTACCAGATCGACCTATCCACCCAACGGGCAGAGCAGACCGCCCGGACCCTCGCCCGCCTCGGGTACCAGGGCACCATCACGACCGAGGGGCTCGGGTCCCAATTCCCCGAGTACGTGCCTGACCATGAAGCCGATGGAACCCTCGACCCCGTCCGAGCCCAGCAGAACCGGCTCGTGATCATCCAGGCCACGAAGTAGGCCACTTGGTCCGTCAGGGTCTACGTCAACTTAACGGTGTATACGGATTCATCCTGGACCGTCGAAACCGGCAAAGACTACAAGTGGCACGGCACCACCACCTTGTTCGCGGCGTTGAGATCGCCACGGGCCAGGTGAGTTCCTGGCCTTCCACGCAAGCAGGTCGCGAGTGCCTACCCCGATGTTGAGTTGCACCTCTTGATGGACAATTGCGCCAGGGACAAGCGTGTCGAGGTTCGGACTGGTCGGCACCGACGGATGAGGTCCTCGTCGCATCGCCCCTTTCTTCTGGGGGACCAGCGGATCGCGACAGGCGCGCATGTGGGTCGCACTTGGCGGTCCACGCGGTCGCGAGGCGTGGGCCGTCATCGAGTAACACTGTTGCACTGTGGGAGATGCGTCCACACCGGGCGGCCCGACCAGGTCCACCTTGGCTAGATGAACGGTATGGTCGCTAGCATCTCCGCGCTCGTCTCCGCTTGGGTGTACGGCAGGGGAGTCAGAATGGTCAGCCCGGGCTTCTTGGTGGTTGTGCTGCCAGGTTATCGGGGGGCGATGCTACCGCTCTGGTCGCTGGCGACGAGACACCCCAAGAAGCCATCGAGGCTAGACCGAAACAGGATTAGTACAATGATGTCAGTGGCCAAGATCAGGCTGGGCACAGGTCCCCTGGTCCTCGCGGTCGGGTGGTTACGGCGCGGGCAGGTCTCCCGAATCGGTCGTCTGACAGTCGGAGCCTGGTCCTGGCCTCCTTCAGCTCCCTGGCAGCGTTCGGGCTGCAGGACCGGCATTCACGCGCAGCAACGCCGGTGACGGTCGATATTCGTGGTTGCACCTGGACAGGTTCGTTCGAGCGGGCCCTAACAGTGATGTTCGGGCTGATAGTTGTCAACGACGTCGCGGTGTCGATTCAGTGGCTGTCACAAGCATTCGGCGTGTCCGGTGGTATCGGCCGGGCTGCGATCGTCGTGGCGGTGGGCGCGCTGGCCTGTTCGGCGGTGTTGATCCTGTTCGGCTGTCTTGGTCCCACTCTGGTGTACGTCACGGTCGTCGCGGTTGCCGGCGCGCAAGTGGTGTTCGCTTGGGCCGCTCCCTCCGCGTCGTCATTGCCCGAGGTGTGGTGGGCGTGGCAGTTGATGATCCCCGTGTGCATTCTGGTGTGTGTCGGATTGCCGTTGTCCCGCGCGGCACCGGTGTTAGCGGTGCTGCTGACCGGGTACGCGGGTCTGCGGCTATCTTCGGCCACCGGACCTGGGCATGGGGTGCAGGCCGCGATCTCCGACCTGTCCTGCTACGTCGTGTTCGCGGTGATGGTGCTGGTCGCCATTCCGGCGTGGCGTCGGACCGCCGAGATGTCGGATGAGGCCACCCGGGCCCGTAATAGGTCCCACGCGCTGACCGAGACGGCCCGGGCCGGCGACCGTCAGCGGCGGGCGGTGGCGCGGCTGTTGCATGACGAAGTGATCCATGCGCTGCGGACAGTGGCCCTCCCGCCCGGGGCGATCGACCCGGTGAGGGTCCGCGATCTCACCGGGCAGGCATGCACGGTGCTCGCCGAAGAGTATTCGGCGCTGGCGGGCCTGTCGATCGGTGATCTGCGCGGCGCGTTGGACGAGCTGGTGGCAAGGTCGCCGCTGACGGTGTGCGTGCGGGTGTCGGGGGAACCTGTACTCCCCGAGCCTGTGGCATCGGCGATCGCCGGGGCGGTGGGTGAGGCGCTGCGCAATGTGCAGCGCCACGCCGGTGTGACCGACGCCGTAGTCATGGTCCGGTCCTTGCCGGGTGGGGTGCAGGTCCAGGTCACTGACGAGGGTCTCGGGTTCGACCCAAAGCTGGTAACCGGCCCGTTCGGGTACCGCAGTTCAATCATAGAACGGATAGCCGACATCGGCGGCACCGCGGTTGTTACCTCTGCTCTGGGGGTGGGGACCACCGTGCGGATCACCTGGAAGATCGCGCAGGAGGCGTCCCTCGACGCTTCCCAACGACTCGCCGATCTGGCAGGTACCCGGATGCGAATGATTACGGGTGGGGTGGCCCCGATGGTGGTGTTCGTGCTTGTCCAGGGCGGACTGAACTGGCCGCGGCTGGCTGATCCGTTGGCCGCGCTGCTCGCCGTTGGCGTAGCCGCGGTGATCACCCTGGGAGCGCTGCTGTGGAGCCGGAGCCGGTCGATACCCGGCTGGATGTCGCTGGCGTTGATCGTGACCGCGGTGGCGGCCGCTATCGCCGGAGGATGGGAACTCCAGGCCGTCGATGACGTGGCGGTTGCCTACTTCGCCGCAGGCGCCGGAGGGCCCGCACTGGGGTTGTTGGCGTTCTTCCGCCCGCTCTGGGAATCGATCACCGGCGCGGTCGTGGCCACCGCGGCAGCGGCCGCGATGGTGCATCGAATGGATCCAGGGTGGGCCGCCATCGAACAGGGGCTCCCGGCGGTCATGTCGACTCTGATCGCGGTGGCCGGGGTTCTCGCAGCCCGGATCACCATCGACCGGATGAGCCGGAACGTCCTGTGGGCAGAAGAAATGGAACGGCAGTCAGACACTGTCCGGGCCCAGTTCACCATCGGCCAACGGGTGATCGCCGACCGACTGGGCCGTGTCCAGGCGTGGGTGCTGCCTTTCCTCACTCTGGTAGCCCATGGTGACCTTGATCCGACGGATCCGGCAGTCCGGCGACTAGCGGCAGTGCTCGAAGCAGCGGTCCGGGACGACATTCTCCTGGGCGCATGTCTGGACGAGGACGCTCGCAGACTCATCGCCGAGACCCGGGCAGCCGGGCAGGTTGTGGAGATCAACGCCGACCCCGAGGTCGCCCCGCGGCTCCCTGATGGTCTGGTCTCCCGACTATTCACTGCAGCTCTCGACCGCCCGGACGGTCCACCCGAGCGGACCGTGCTGACCATGTCCCACGTGGACCCGGGAAAGGTGTCGGTCAGCCTGCTCGTCGCGCCCGCGCCGAAGGACCAGGCCGTGGCGTCGGTCGCCGAGGCCATCGGTGCCACCGTTGTGGCCGAGCGGCCCTTCCTGCTGGTTCGCCTCACGGTCAGTGCGGCGAGGTCACCCCACATGGGGACTACCGATCAGTCACCTGATCCGGTTAGCTGATCCGGTGACAACACCCGAACCGGATGCTTCCACCGACCTGCCTTTGCGGCTCGCGGCTGTCGATGATCACCCAAGTACGATCAGCGGAATCCGGTGGACGGTACGGGAGCTCGCGCCCTGGATCACGGTGATCGCCGCCGCCGCCACGGTCAGCGAACTGCTCGACAACGACGGTGGGACCGCGGACGTCGTCCTGCTCGACCTCGACCTGGGCGTACCTGAGGCTGGGGAGGAGTCCGATCCCACTCGCAACGTCCAGACCCTCCTGGCGGCCGGTCCGCAGGTACTCATTTTCACTGCCGAGGTCCGCCCGGTCCCCGTCCGGCGGGCCATCGCCGCCGGTGCGGTCGGACTCGTCCTCAAATCCGACCCCGAAACCCATCTGATTCAGGCCATCCGGACCGCCCGCACCGGTGAACCCACCGTTTCCAGCCGCCTGGCTCATATTCTGCTCACTGACCCGAACCTGGTCGGGCACCTCGCCCCCCGTGAACAAGAGGTCTTCGAACTCCTCGCCCAAGGCGTCGGCCGCCAGGACATCGGCCGCCTGCTCGACCCGCCAGCGGCCACCTCAACCGTCGACACCTACCTCAAACGGGCCGCCAGTACCTACCGGTCACTGGGCCGGCCCACCTACAACGCCTACGAAACCTTGCAACACGTCATCCAAGACGGACACGTCGATATGCCCCACCGAAACCCTGGCCGCACGCGGTAACAGCCCGCCATAAACGATCCGAGATGGGAATGTTGCCCACGGTCGGGTTCGCCTTGAACCGGTCACCAGCGCGACCGGGCAGGTGCAGGTACCGGACGAGAGGATATGCAGAATCGGAGTACCGCGCTCGAACAGGGTGATGTGACGGCCGGTGCCGTACGTGTCGAGGGCAGCCGGTTCGTCGGCCTGGACCAAGACGACCCGTGGCCTGCCCGCCCGTCGCTCGCTTTGGTGGGTTGAACCCGTCGGCCTCGATCTAGTGCAGATCGGCCAGGTCAGGCATGCCCTCCAGAACCTCGCTTGCCGCGATCGACCCACCCTATTCGAACCTCCAGGCTCACCGATCACGAAAATCTAAGCCTGACACGTGGGGAGCTCGGATACCTGTCCCGAGAAGCAGGGACATGACCCAACCGTAGGTGAACTCGAGAATAAGTGCCTGGCGCGGGTCATAGGGACCCAGCCGAACGATCAGGAGGGCGACTCATGAGGTTCTCAACAATCCGGCGCGCGACTACAGCTGCCGTAGTTGCTCGACTTGCGACGTCGACCACACTCACCGCTTCAACGGCGTCAGCCCCCTTCGCAAGCCGACTCACTGGAGGACATCATGGTCCCACGAACTGACACCGGCTCCCCACGTCAGGCGCGGCTGCGCCGCGCAATGGCCGGCCTGGTTGTTGCCGCCGCTGCCACCGGGACGTTGGTTGGCACGGCCAGCCCAGCGACCGCCGCCGGCATCTACCACACCACCGCAGCCGTCAACGTTCGCAGCGGCCCCGGCACCAACTACGGCGTCGTCGCCGCAGCGCCCAACGGCGCCACCTTTACCCTGATCTGCCAGTGGCAGAACGGCACGAACGTGAACGGCAACGCCACCTGGGACCGCGTCCAACTCGCGAACGGCGTCGTCGGTGCCATCTCCGACACCTTGACCAACACACCCTCGTTCAACAGCTACGCCCCCGGTACCGGTGACTGCAGTGCACCCTCGCCGGGCCCCTCATCGCAGATGCAGCGGGCCGCGACCTGGGCGATCTCCGAGGCGCATTCCCCGGACCCGACCTGGAGCGATTACTTCAAGCACCCCTGGTCCGGATACTGCGAGCAGTTTGTCGAACAGGCCGAGGGCTTCACCTTCCGATTTCCCAGCGCCATCGCGGACTACCAGTGGCAGCGGTCCAACGGTCGAATCCACACCGACGCGAACCCGCCTGCCGGCGCCCTCGTCTACTACGGCGGCGGCAATGGCTTCGGACACGTCGCAGTCAGCATCGGCAACGGCCAGGAGATCGGCACCTTGGGCTATGTCGGTAATCGCCTCCCAGTGAAGCAATACCCAGTCCTCGGTTACCTCAGCAACCCCTACCTCGGATGGGCCAACCCCATCGGGAGCTGACACGAAAAACAACTGATCACAAGCTTGTAATCACTTTGAAAGATGGTATCTCCGTCTTCACCGCTATGGAAAAAGCCGAGGGCAGATCCTCCCACCTCTCAGGTTTCCACTGCAGGCGCTTTCTCCGACGATTAGCAAGTAGACAATTCGTGGAGCGGCAGTAGTGATTCTACTCAGCAGAAGGAGTCTTTCATGGATGACGACAAAAACTATTCTCCTGGCGACAGGAGGGCCGGTCCAAGATTGTTATCATCAGTCAGTCTGGCCGCACTCCTCACCCTCGTGTTATCGCTGCTTGGCCTGACGGTACCGGCGCAGGCGGTAACAGCCGCACCGTCCTGGAAGATCGAAGTCATCGTGTATCTGTACACGGACCTCACGTACCAGTCATCCGGCGTTTCCCACCGACTTGTAGGTAGTCTGGTCCCGGATGAGGTGAAGGGTATCAGGAACAGCGCAACCGGATTTGTGAATACGGATGTCCCTGCACTCACCAGCGGCAAGGAGCACCCAACTGTCACCGTCAAAACCGTCAGCAAGCCGCTGGACAGCCAGACGCTTGCCCCAGACGGCTATGGCGGCTGGACACCGACTCCGTGGACGACGAAGTCCGATCAGGACCCAGGATACGACTCATACATCGTTTTCTGGCAGTCATACGGATGGGACTGGGGGCCGATGAAGTCGGACAACATCGCGCACGCCGGTGGTCTGACATGGCCTATGGGTACGAGTCCGACGTTCTCCGAGATCCAGATGCAGCAACTCGACTATGGGAGCCGTAACATACTCAAGCATGAATGGGGTCATGCGATTACTTTCTACTACGACGCGAGGGGTACCGCGCCGAAGCCCATGGTCGACAATCACCAGCCGGGCACGTCCGTGAACTGCCGCACGCACAAGGGTTACGTCCAGCAGGACGAGACCGCAGCACACCCAATCCCGAATTCCATCTACAACAATTTGTCCGGGTTTACCCATGACTACTACTCGGGGGTGACGGCGCAAGCGAGCAATCCCGGGCGTTGCCTTGGTATCACTCCCGCGGCTTGGGCGAGCGGCGGTCCTGTCACCAAACGGTAGGGCGCCGGTCCATGAAATCCCGAACCAGATTTCGAGGGAACGGCAAGGTCTCCGCAGCGCTTAATTAATGACTTGTCCCAACTGATTCAATCCCCCAAAGTACGATATGATACTGGATCGAACCATGACGCAAACCCGGTGGAACACCTACGAAATAACGTCTTGAAAGTAAGGCATTGACCTAAGTGGAGAAAGGGGGGGAATCAGACCTCGTGAAGACATCAGTTGCGCACGCTGAGTCGTCTGCCTCGAATCGAACAGGAGCGTTGCAAATGGGAATTTTCCGAAAGAAGTTAGAGCAAACAACCTTCGAGCTATCTTTTGAGGTCCGGCCAGATATTCGTGAGTCTATCCTGAGCGCCCCACCAAAGGCATCGCCTGCAATGCGCCGGTCAGGGTTGAAGCAGCACCTAGCGGCTTTGAACGAACGGCTTTCTCCGAGCGAACAGATCTCCACAATAGTTTACTATATCAGGGTGATAGGAGAGGGTGAAAGGGGTGGATATCTTGCTCTAGGTAGCTCGACAATTTACGTGGTTAGTCAATTTGGAGCCAATAGTCAACCGCAAGTGTTGGCGATCCCGTTTTCCAATGCAATCGACTTTACGTTTGACAGCGGAATGGCGTTCCTCTACTTCGGCAACCCCGAACGTCGCATCGACTTTGGGTTCCCCTATGACACGAGTGAGCCGACCTACCGTGAGGGTGTATGCCGGAAAGTCCGTGCCGCCACAAGAAAGACCGATCCGTACGCGCTATGACCGGTCTAACCGATCGCACACTGTTGATACGATTAGCTGTATGGCTAAAGCGGTGGTAACAGGTCAGGTTGCATTACGTCGGCCTCACCTACCTGACCGAGGCCTCCATCGAGGGCAGACCAGTCCGTGGCGTATGTGGAACCTGGTTCGTCCCGACCCGTGATGAGAGCGCGGGCTTGCCGGTCTGCCCTCGATGTGATGCCGAGAAGCCGATCGCTGAGGCGTTGCTTCAGATGATGCGCGGGCCGACGAGTCGTGACCACGCCCGCCACTGCAACGAGGTCGTCTCCGACTCGAACCCGGCCGTGCCACGCGGCGACCGAGCCACACCTGGGCATCTGCGCCGTGAGTCACTTGCTCAGAACCGGCCCATGGCGCCGGTCAACCACGCTGCGCGCTGCCAGCGCGCAGCCACCTGCACAGACACTGTCCGGGCCACGTAGTGCGAATCGCCACAGGTCGGACGCTTCGATGGGACGAAATAGAATCATTTGAGTACGAATACCCGTTCACAGACGCGCCGGCCCGGCGAGCACAGCTCTACGGATCAGGTGGACTGGGACCAGGCAGAGCGGGAAGTACGGCGCTTGCGGCAGCGGATCTTCATGGCGTCGCGGGAAGGGCACCTGAGAAGGGTCCGTAGTTTGCAGAGGTTGATGCTGCGTTCCCGGGCGAATGCTTTGCTGAGCGTTCGCCGGGTGGCGCAGATCAACACTGGCCGTAAGACGGCGGGCATCGACGCCAAGATCGCGTTGTGGGCAGAGACCAAGGCCGAGCTTGCCTGTTGGGTGCAGCACCGGTCGGGATCGTGGACGCCCAAGCCGCACGTCGGGTGTTCATCCCCAAGGCCACCGAAAGCAGCGTCCACTGGGGATACCGGTGATCGCCGACCGCGCATTGCAGGTTCACGAACACCAGCCGCCCTGGCCACTCCACGGATTCAGGCTTGAGGCAGGACCACCTATGCCTAGGAGCCGCCATCACGCCCGAGCGGCGACCATACGATCTGCCAGCACAGACCGGCCCGAGATGCTCAACCTGGCCTGCCATCGACGCGGCCGGGACCGCGATCGAGGACGCCAGAACGGCACTCCTTGCTGCCGCGGCGGCGCTTCGACTCGATGACCCAACGGCGACGCCATGAACGCTCGCGTGAGGCATCGGGACGACTCCCCGCCCGGCGTCGTGGCGGTCATCCAGGAGGCCCTGGCAGCTACCGCCGATGCCTGCACGACGGCCCGACAGCCCTCCCCCCCGCCGAGATGAACTTGATGCCCTTCGGGGAACTGCTCACGCAACTCGATGCCCTCACGTCACCCCGGCAAGCGCTGCTGCGATCCACGACGCAGACCGCGGCATCGAGGGGACGAGGCGATCGACGACGACCACGCCCGCATCGTTCAACTGCGCGGCGACCTCCGTGGGATCAGCAGCCATTGGGCCACGATCGAACAACCACTCGGGACCGGTCAGGACATCAGGACTCAGCAGGACGACTAGATGGCCGCTCAGTAAGTGGCAACGACCAGGCCCGCCCTCGACGCTGCCACTCGGTCCGTCAGCACCTGCGTCAGCGGACTCAGCCACGCTCGCACCTCCCTCATCCCCTGATCTACGACTCAGCCCACACGCCAGCTCCGAGACTGACGCCCTACACGACGCCACCGGCGATATCGGGACTGATCTGGCCTCTGCCCACGCACGGACCTTGACTGCGACGCTGCAGGCCGAGCACGGACACCAAGCCGCCATGGCTGTGCATGCGACCGGCAACGATGGCCAGCTGCGACTCACACAGGCCGTCTGGCATGTGCGCAGATCCGGGCCACGCCCCGGGGTCAACCAGCCACCAAGTCGCTGGATTCGCAGCTCTCACCAACTTTCTTCCGGGATCTGGTGCCTGATCGCGCTCAGCAGTGCCGTGGCACAGGTAAGAGGGCCACACCGGGGAGGTAGGACATGCGCCAACAACGATCCGCATCCCATTCGCGCACGGCGGCACCGCACCGTGACCGCGAGAACGGTGGCGGACGGCGATGACTGAGTTCGAAGACCTCCTGAAATCGCTCGTCGCCGAGCGATTCGGACCACCACCGCGAACCCTCTACAACCCTATCGACGCGCGATCTCCACGCGGGCTTGCTCTGTCAACTCGACCGGGAGCGGCGGCGGCGCCGCAGGCGGGCCACCGACGGCGGCGACAACGCAGTCCGGAGGCATGACCGTCATGGCCCACGGACTCCCCTACGTCACGCACCCGTCCAAGGGCCGCTCGCCGACCGTAGCCCGGCCCACCCCGTCCGTGCGGGTCCAGTCGCCGCACTGAGCGCTGACCTTTCAGAAACGTTTCTTGGAGGAAGTCATGTCCCGGCTCCCCGCGCAGAGCACCACGACCCACCTGACCCTCGCCGACCTCTGCGCCGAACTGCACGTCGCACGCTCCACCTTCTACGACTGGCGCGCCAAAGGCGCCGCCCCGCGATGCATCAAGCTGCCCAACGGCGAACTCCGCGTCCGACGCACCGACTTAGAGAAGTGGTTGGTCGGGCTGGAGGACATCGCGTGAAGACGACCTTTGACGTCCGAATCTGGGAGACACGCACCAAGCAACGGGCGCGCGGTGTCACGTATCAGGTCCGCTGGAGCACCGCGAAGCAGCCGAAATCCCGCACGTTCTCGACCAAGAAGCTCGCCGATTCCTTCCGCGCCAAGCTACTGACCGCAGCCCGCGGCGGCGAGCCGTTCGACATCGAATCCGGCCTGCCAGTCTCCGCTGTACCAGCCCAGGCGGGACCTACCTGGTACGAGTTCGCCGTCACAGTGATGGACCAGAAGTGGACGAATGCCTCACCACGCCACCGCAAGAGCACAGCCGAAGGTCTGACCACGATCACGACCGCCATGACCACCGGCGGGAAATCGCCCGACGCGAAACAGTTGCGGCTGGCGCTCATGCACTGGGCATTCAATCCACCCACGCGCAGAGCGACGCCGGAGCCGCCTGCCGAGTACCGCGACTCACTCCAGTGGATCGAGGAGAACACGCGGCCCTTGACGGATCTCAACGATCCGTTGGTGCTGAGGTCCGTCCTTGAACACCTGGCGCGCAAACTCGACGGCACTGCAGCCTCCCCATCAACGGCCAACCGGAAGCGCGCCGCTCTGTCGATGGCCATCGGCTACGCGGTCGAGGCCGGCCTGCTGGAGGCCAACCCGCTCCAGAAGGTGCGGATCAAGCGAAAGGGAGCCCACGATCAGGTCGATCCGCGCGTCGTCGTCAACCCGGAGCAAGCCCGGACATTGTTGGCCGCCGTCCACCAGAACACGCCCGAGCTGACGGCCTACTTCGGCTGCCTTTACTACGCAGCCATGCGCCCCAGCGAGGCCCACAACCTCCGCACCCGCGACCTGAACCTGCCCGGCGGCGACGGGTGGGGCACCGCGATCCTGTCCGGCTCCTACCAGGTCGCCGGTAAGAGCTGGACGGACGACGGCGCCGTCGGCGAGGAACGCGAACTCAAACACCGACCACCCACCGCAACCAGGCGGGTCCCACTCCCACCGCCACTCGTCCACCTCCTGAAGGAGCACCTGAACGAGTTCGCCGCCGGACCCGACGGGCGCCTATTCGTCACTCGGGTAGGCCCGATGGGCCGGCCTGTAGCCCGCGCACGTCGGGCCGCCTTTACCAAAGAACCGGCGGAGTCCCCCCTGGCGCGCCGCCCCTACGACCTACGACACGCCGCCGTCTCCACCTGGCTCGCCGCCGGCGTCGACGCAACACTGGTCGCCGAGTGGGCAGGCCACAGCGTCGCCGTCCTCCTCAAGGTCTACGCCCACACCATCGAAGGCCGTGACCAGATCGCCCGCGATCGGATCGAGCAAGCGCTGTCCGACACGACTCCGCCGCTCACCTCACCAGCCGGTATTCACCGATGGCCACCAGGCACGGTTCGGAGCCTTGACCCCGAGCGCTAAAGGTCTGGCGCATGCCTCTTGTCGCCTGAGGTACCCGCGCCTTCGAGGGCCGCGCCTCCAGATCCTCAACTACGCCCACTTCGTCTTGTCCAACAAATGGGAACGACTCCGGGCGCGATACGCGTTCGGCTCCGATCGTGTGAGACGCGGGAGGCCATCCCCCGCTCAGGCAACGCTGGTGTCGGTGCCCCTGAGGATGAACAGGTCGTCACCGAACACGGCGGAGACCTGGAGCTGGCCGCCGATCGCCTGCACATAGCGGGCGATCACATCGATCGTCGAGACCTCACCGCGCTCAATCTGAGAGACACGCCCCTTGGTCACGCCCATCCGCTCCGCGACCTCCGCCTGGGTCAGCCCCAGCCGCGTCCGCCGCTCAGCCAGCCGGTACCCATCGATGTAGGCCTGATTCCGCTGATGAGCTTCCGCGACCACAGCCTCCCCACCGAGTTCGGCCACAATACCGGGCCGCAGATCGGCCCACTTCTTCGCACTCATCACTCGCTGCCCTCCGTGCGCCGTTCTTCAACGTACTCGGCATACAGCCGCTCCGCTTCGGGAATGGCCGCCGTGTACCACTGCCTCCAGTTGCCCGCCTTGTCACCACCGGTCAGCAGGATCGCCGAACGCCACGGATCGAACACGAACAGAATCCGGATCTCGGTGCGACCAGACGAGCCCGGCCGCAACTCTTTGAGGTTGTGAAGCTCCGACCCTGTGATGCGATCGACCAGCGGCCGGCCCAGACTCGGTCCGACCTCGGCGAGGCGATCAAGCGCATCAGAGATCAGCGCTTGCGATGGATGATCGACAGTCTTGAACCAGGCCAGCCACTCATCGGTGACCCGGATCTCCCACGCATCCACACAGCTAGTTTAGTAAATCCTATACATCCCGCAAGACCCTTAGATCAGGCTACGCCCCACCGTCGCGAGCCCGCCCGCCGCTCAACGGGGCCACACATGGGCCACAGACACCCGTAGACGGCCGCTCGGAGCCGATATCGCCCGGACAGATAGATCGAGGCCCTGACCGGCGTTTCCGCTGGTCAGGGCCTCAGTCCCTAGGTGTGGCAGCTGTTGGATTCGAACCAACGTAGGCTAAGCCGACGGATTTACAGTCCGCTCCCATTGGCCACTCGGGCAAGCTGCCGTGCTGTGGTGCTCATGCACCGGTTCAAGCTGGTGAAGCCGTGTTGCAGGTCGCCCTCACGGACGACCGCGAGAAGGATAGCAAGACCAGCGCCTCACTCCCAACGTGGTTAGGGCGCGCCGGGAAATAGGCGCTGCAGAGTCGGTTTCTGGGCGGGATGCATGATGATCGGAGGTCCGTCCGCGTAGCGGAGCTACGTGGGTGCGGCCGACAACGCAATCATGCGCCCGATCCAGGAAGCGACACGCAGTGGCCATTTCTCGGCGAGCCCTTAGGGTTGCGGGCCGGACGGCGCGTCGAGCGCGCCGCGACAGACTGTAGGGAACAGACCTGCAAGGAGAGGAAGGAAGCCCGATGGCAAGTGAGTCGTCGTTCGACGTGGTGAGCAAGCTCGACCGGCAGGAGGTGGACAACGCCGTCAACCAGGCCGCCAAGGAGGTCTCCCAGCGTTACGACTTCAAGAACACCGGTGCAGGGGTGCGGTGGAGCGGTACGGAGGCCATCGTGCTCACCGCCAACTCCGAGGAGCGGGTCGCCGCGGTGCTCGACGTGCTGCAGACCAAGCTCATCAAGCGTGGTGTCTCGTTGAAGGCCCTCGATGAGGGCGACACCAAGCAGTCGGGCAAGGAGTACCAGCAGACCCTCGGGCTCAAGGAGGGCCTCGACCAGGAGAACGCCAAGAAGGTCTCCAAGATCATCCGGGACGAAGGCCCCAAGGGGGTCAAGGCTCAGATTCACGGCGACGAGTTGCGCGTCTCGGCCAAGAGCCGCGACGACCTGCAGTCAGTGATCGCCCTGCTCAAGGGCAAGGACCTGGACGTGGCCCTGCAATTCGTCAACTACCGCTAAGGCTCGGTGTCCGTTATCCGACACGATTGCAAGCCAGCGAGCTGGGCTGAGCACGAGATCCGCGCCAGCCGCAGGATTCGTGTCGGATAAAGGACACGGCTACCCCTCCACCGGGCGGCCGAGCCCTTCGGTGACCTCGGCCTGCGGCAAAGTGGCCAGGGCCGCACCGGGCAGCACAATCTTCGAGCGGCGCACTCCGCTGCCGATGCACACGAGTTCGGTGCCGACCACCGCCGAGTCCACGAGCAGCAGCCAGTCCGCAGGCAGCCCAACGGGAGTGATGCCGCCGTACTCCATGCCGGTGGCGGCCGTGGCCGTCTCCTGGTCGGCGAAGGAGGCACGCCGGGCGGACAGCCGCCGTCTGACCAGGTTGTTGACGTCCGCCCGGGTGGTGGCGAGCACCACACAGGCGGCGTACCTGATCACCTCACCGCGCCGGCCCGCCACGATCACGCAGTTCGCGCTGGCCGCTAGCGGCACGTCGAGGGCGGCACAGAGTGCGGCGGTGTCGGCCAACGCCGGGTCGATCTCGCCGACCCCGGCTGCGGGCAACGCGTCGGCCACCGCGGCGACGGAAGGTGCCAGCAGATCGGGGCGATCACGTAGCGGGACGGTCGTCAGGCGACCCAGGCTCGGGCTGGTCATGACGTCATCCTGTCAGCGTCCGAACCCGGTTGAACCTACAGACTCCGGGGAAACTGCAGAGCTCAGATGTGGATCCCGCACTCGTTCTTGTTGGTGCCCGCCCAACGACCAGAGCGGGCGTCTTGGCCCTGGAGCACTTTGGCCGTGCAGGGGGCGCACCCGATGGAGGGGTAGCCCTGCGACAACAGCGGGTTCACCGGGATGTCGTACTTGGCGATGTAGGCGTCGACCTCGGCCTGGGTCCAGGCCGCGATCGGGTTGATCTTGACCAGGGCGTTCTTGCGGTCCCATTCCACGATGGGCGTGGTGGCCCGGCGCGCGGAGTCTTCGCGGCGCAGGCCGCTGGCCCAGGCTTCGTAACCCGACAGGGCCTGCTTCAGCGGCACGACCTTGCGCATCTCGCAGCACGCCACCGGATCCCAGGAGTGCATCTGCTCGCCGAACTCGGCGTCCTGTTCCGGCACGGTGCGCCGCGGCTCCACGTTCACGACGGTGACCGGCAGCCGCTTGACCACCTCGTCACGGGTGGCCAGGGTCTCGGCGAAGTGGTACCCCGTGTCGAGGAAGACCACCTCGACCCCGGGCAGCACCTGACCCACCATGTGCGGCAGCAGGGCCTCGGCCATGGAGCACGCGACCGCGAGCTTGGGGCCGAAATCGTCTGCGGCCCACTCGATCACGTCTTCGGCGCGACCCTCGCGGAATCTGCTGGAGCCCTGCATCGCCAACGCGCGCAACTCTTCGACCGGTCGCTGGCCAAGGGCCGGCGAGCGCCGCAGCTGACCCTGCTGGGGCAGGACAGTGGGTTGCGCTTGCGCAGAAATCGTGGTGTCGATGCTCATGTGAGGGCCTCCTCATCGGCTCGGTGTGCCACGTCGCGAAACCTTCGCCGTCCTCGCGTTGTTCCACAAAGCGCCGAACGAGACGTTCGACATAGTCCGGCAACTCCGCCTCGGTGATCTTGAGGCCACGCACCGTACGACCGGTCTCGGCCTGCGAGAACCCGGGGCGAGACAGCCCGCCGCCGAGATGTATCTGATAGCCACCCACCGGGTCGCCGTCGGGCCCAGGCACCAGCTGGCCCTTGAGCCCGATGTCAGCAGTCTGGATACGGGCGCAAGAGTTGGGGCAGCCGTTGATGTGCAGCGAGATCGGGGTGGTGAGGTTCACGTCGTCCAGCCGACGCTCCAGCTGCTCGATCGCTACTCCGGCGTGCGCCTTGGTCTCGACGATCGCCAGCTTGCAGTACTCGATGCCCGTGCAGGCCATGGTGGCCCGGCGGAAGACGCTCGGGTTCACCTGCAGCCCGATGGCTTCCAGGCCTTGCGAGACGGCCTCGACCTGATCGCCGGGCACGTCGAGCAGGAGCACCTTCTGGTACGGCGTCAGCCGGACCCGGTGCGATCCCGCCGCCTCCGCGACGTCGGCGAGCGCGGCCAGCTTGGTGCCGCTCACCCGGCCGACGACCGGAGCGGCTCCCACATAGAAGTTGCCGTCCTTCTGCTCATGCACGCCCACGTGATCGCCACTGCGGGTGGGTGTGGCCGGTGCCGGGCCGTCAGGGAGCTCGTAGCCGAGGTACTCGTCCTGGAAGACCTGGCGGAATTTCTCCGGGCCCCAGTCGGCCAGCAAGAACTTCAGCCGGGCCTTGTTGCGCAACCTGCGGTAGCCGTAATCGCGAAACACCGAGGTGACGGCCTGCCACACATCGCCCACCTCGTGCGCCTGCACGAAGGCACCGTACGGAACGCGAACTTGGCCAGCGTCGACAGCCCGCCGCCCACCCACAGGTCGTAGCCGGGACCGAGCTCGGGGTGCACGACGCCCACGAACGAGATGTCGTTGATCTCGTGCACGACGTCAGGCCGGGGTTTCCGGTGAGCGCCGTCTTGTACTTGCGCGGCAGGTTGGAGAAGTCGGGGTTGCCGATGAAGCGGCGCTTGATCTCGGCGATCTGCTCGGTGGGGTCGATGATCTCGTCGGCCGCGATGCCGGCCACCGGGCTGCCGAGCACCACCCGCGGGCAGTCGCCGCAGGCCTCGGTGGTGTGCAGGCCGACCTCTTCGAGGCGGCGCCAGATCTCCGGCACGCTCTCGATGTCAATCCAGTGCAGCTGGATGTTCTGCCGGTCGGTGATGTCGGCGGAGTCGCGGGCGAAGTCTTGCGAGATGCCGGCGATCACCCGCAGCTGCTCGGTGGTCAGGGCTCCCCCGTCGACCCGGACGCGGAGCATGAAGTACTTGTCCTCGAGCTCCTCCGGCTCCAGCGTGGCCGTCTTGCCGCCGTCGATGCCGGGCTTGCGCTGGGTGTACAGGCCCATCCAACGGTACCGGCCGCGCAGATCATCGCTCGGGATCGAGTCGAAGCCCTGCCTGGAGTAGGTGTCGATGATGCGCTGGCGCCTTGAGGGCGTTGTCGGCCTGCTTGAAGACCTCGTTGCCGTTGAGGGGATCCTTACCGTCGACGGCCCACTGGCCGTTCGACTTGGATCGGGTGGGACGCGGCGTGTTCTGCGTCGCGGTCATGAGGGCGCCTCCGCTGGCTGATTCCGGGCTGACTGGCATGGGGCCGACGCCGCCGGAGGGCGCGCGTCAGACGGCGAGAAGACACATCGCGTCGGCATGTACGCGCTGGAGGTCTACGTGACGACGGGTCACGAGACGCAGGGAGATGGCGCACAGCACGTCAGGAGTCTACCGAATCCCACCCACTGCTACCGCCAAGCCTGGCCTTACCAGCTCCCGCCAGATGATATGGGCCGCTCGCGCGTTAGGATCAGCCGTTGCGGGCCATGCTCTGTAAGCGGGCAATGCGCTCGGCCATGGGCGGATGGGTGGCGAAAAGCCGGCTGACACCACCGGCGGTGAAGGGATTGGCGATCATCAGATGGCTGGCATTGACGAGCCGCCGCTCCGGTGGCATAGGCAGCAGCTTCGTCCCACTGTCGAGCTTGCTCAGCGCCGACGCGAGGGCGAGCCGATCGCCGGTGAGGCGCGAACCGTCTTCGTCTGCGTCGTATTCGCGGGTGCGTGAGATGGCCATCTGCACGACGCCCGCCGCGAGCGGGCCCAGCACGCTGATGGCGATGGCGCCGAACACGTTGGGACGGTTGTCGTCTCCGCCCCCGAAGTACATCGCCCCGTAGGCGAGCGCGGTGATCATGGATGAGGCCGAGGCCGCGATCGACGACGTGAGGATGTCGCGGTTGTAGACGTGCATGAGCTCGTGGCCGAGCACGCCGCGCAGCTCGCGCTCGTCGAGCAGGTTGAGGATGCCCTCGGTGCAGCAGACGGCGGCATTCGCCGGGTTGCGCCCGGTGGCGAAGGCGTTGGGCGCGTTGGTGGGCCAGACGTACAGCTTGGGCATGGGCTGGCCGGCCTGTTGCGAGAGCTCGCGCACGATGCGGTACATCGCCGGCTGCTGTTGCTCGGTCACTTCGTAGGCGTGCATGGCGCGCAGCGCGATGGACGCCGAACGCCAGTAGGTGACGCCGTTCATGACGAGTGCGATCAGCAGGCCCACCAGCAGTGCACCGTAGCTACGGCCGAACAGCAGCCAGCTGACGAGCATCACGATGGCGCCCAGCAGGCTGAGCAGCATGGCCGTCTTCAAACCGTTGAAGTGCGAATGCACAAACCTCTCCCGTTCCTTCCGCCCGTGTGAGATGGAACGCCCGGGCCCGTCGGCAGGTGCCGGGGGCCGGGCGTAACCTTCTCGGGTTCGTTCGTCGTCGGAGGTTCCCACATGCCCGCCCTGCGCTCCCGCACGTCCACCCATGGCCGCAACATGGCCGGTGCCCGCGCGCTGTGGCGCGCCACCGGCATGACCGACGACGACTTCGGCAAGCCGATCGTCGCGATCGCCAACTGCTTCACCCAGTTCGTGCCGGGCCACGTCCACCTGAGCGACATGGGCGATCTGGTGGCCGAAGCGATCGCGCGGCCGGCGGCGTGGGCAGGAGTTCAACACGATCGCGGTCGACGACGGCATCGCGATGGGCCACGGCGGCATGCTCTACTCGCTCCCGAGCCGCGAGCTGATCGCCGACTCCGTCGAATACATGGTCAACGCGCACGCCGCCGATGCGCTGGTCTGCATCTCCAACTGCGACAAGATCACCCCGGGCATGCTGATGGCCGCGCTGCGGCTCAACATCCCGACCGTCTTCGTCTCCGGCGGCCCGATGGAGGCCGGCAAGGCAGTCGTCCGTCGACGGCGTCGCTCCGCGCCCAACCGACCTCATCACCGCCATCACCGCCTCGGCGGACCCGACGTCAGCGACGAAGGCTCACCGACATCGAGCGTTCGGCCTGCCCGACCTGCGGCTCGTGTTCGGGATGTTCACCGCCAACTCGATGAACTGCCTCACCGAGGCGCTCGGGCTGTCGCTGCCCGGCAACGGCTCGACCCTGGCCACCCATGCCGCTCGGCGAGACCTGTTCCTGCGGGCCGGTCCTGGTCGTCGAGCTGGCCAACCGCTACTACGGCAACGACGACGAGTCGGTCCTCCCCCGCTCGATCGCCACGAAGGACGCCTTCACCAACGCGATGGCGCTCGACGTCGCGATGGGCGGGTCGACCAACACCGTGCTGCATCTGCTCGCCGCCGCCATGAGGGCGAGGTCGACTTCGACCTCGCCGACATCGACGCATCTCGCGCCGGGTGCCATGCCTGTCGAAGGTCGCGCCGACCACCCCGCTTACCACATGGAGGACGTGCACCGGGCCGGCGGAATCCCGCGCATCCTGGGCGAGCTGGACCGCGGCGGGCTGCTCGAGCGCGACGTCCACACCGTGCATTCCCCCGACCTGCAACCTGGCTCGGCGTGGGACATCCGCGCGGCGAGCCGAGCGCTGCGGCGCTGAGCTGTTCGAGGCCGCCCCCGGCGGCGTCCGCACCACCCAGGCGTTCTCGACCGCGAACCGTTGGGACACCCTCGACACCGACGCCGCGCGGGGTGTATCCGCGACTTCGCGCACGCCTACACCGACGGCGGGCTGGCGGTGCTCTACGGCAACATCGCCGAGGACGGTGCGGTCATCAAGACCGCCGGCATCGACGAGTCGCTGTTCCACTTCGCCGGCACCGCCATGGTGGTGGAGTCCCAGGACGAGGCGGTCGAGGCGATCCTGGCCGAGCGGATGGTGGCAGGTGATGTGGTGGTCGTGCGCTATGAGGGGCCGGCCGGCGGGCCGGGCATGCAGGAGATGCTGCACCCGACCTCCTTCCTCAAGGGTCTCGGGCTCGGCGAGGTATGCGCGCTGATCACCGACGGCCGGTTCTCCGGCGGATCATCGGGCATCTCCATCGGCCACGTCTCGCCGGAGGCCGCCGCGGCGGCACCATCGGCCTGGTGAGGACGGCGACGACATCGAGATCGACGTGCATCGCCGGCTGTTGCAGGTCACGTCCCGATGAGGTGCTCGCCGGCCGCCGGGCCAAGATGGAGGCCTCCGAGCGCCCGTGGCAGCCGGTCGATCGCGACCGGGTCGTGAGCAAGGCCTCCAGGCGTACGCCTCGATGGCCACCTCCGCCTCCTTTCGGCGCCGTCCGGCAGATGCCGTCCGCGGTAGGCCGCGGTAGGCGGAATACCGTTCGGTTGGTCCTGATGGCCCAGCGACAGACGGGGCAAGTCCGCCGACGGGGCCCGGTAGGTCGAGGTCGGCAGCAGTGGCGGGTTTCAGCGACGTGCGGCACCCAGAGGCGGACAAGCGGAGCCGGGCGACAGGTGGACGGAGCTCAGCGACGGCGGACGGAGCCGGGCTATTGGAAAGCGGTCTGCCCGGGTCTTCCGCAAAGGGCGGTTTCGCTAGTCCCAGCCCGGGGGGTTTCCTGCGCTATGGCAATGCCCCGGCCGGCGGGGCATTGCCATAGCGTCAGAAACCGCCCCCTTTCACAGCCCTGCCGAGCCGGACTCGACGCATCACCGTCCGGAGTCGCTGGGTGTGCCGTTCGCGGTGAAGTTGCCGCGGTTGGCATCAGGTTGAGTGCCAGCAGCGGGATTGACGTCACTCTCTGGTGCCATCCGCATCTTTGGTGCCATCCGCGGTGTATCCGCCGCGGTTGGCACCACGTGAGCCCCGGAAACGGGATTGAGGCCATCCGGTGGTGCCATCCGCGGTCATTGACCGCAGTTGACACCAAGTTGAGATGCTCGGGAGAGCCGATCCCAACACCATGCGGCCGACCGCTCGGGTGGTCGGCTGGGCGACCACAACGCCGCGCGGCCGGCCGCCTGAGCCCGGACGCGCGGCAGGCACGCTTGCCCGTCCTGCTCCTTTACTCGGCGCTGATCTCCTGGGGGGACTCGGGCACGCCGGCGGTGATCAGCGATCCATCGCCGCGAGCAGCCCCGATGACGGGCGAATGCCCTTGCAGGCTCGGCCGCCGGGGGCCCTGGTTGCGCAGTGAAACCGACACCGGCTCTCCCGCCTGCACCACGAAGCGTTCGGAGCGCACCCACACCTCGATTGGATCTCCGTCGTGAGAGTGAACTCGATAGCAGTCTTGGTCAGCTCGACGACAAGTCGATGTCCTCTGAGCACCAGCGGGAAGGACAGGCCCTCCCACTCGGCCGGCAGCCTCGGGTCGAACGAAAGCCTGCCGTTGTCGCGCATGCCCGCGAATCCGGATACCAGCGCCGCCCACACTCCACCCGCCGAGGCGATGTGCACGCCGTCGGAGGTGTTGCGGTGCAGGTCGGCCAGGTCGACGAACAGGCCGGTGAGGAAGTACTTCAGTGCCATGTCGGCATAGCCGACCTCGGCGGCGATGATCGACTGCACCACCGCCGACAACGTGGAGTCGCCCGTGGTGATGGGGTCGTAGTACTCGAAGTCGGCGCGCTTCTCAGCCAGGGAGAACTGGTCACCCTGCAAGAACAGGGCCAGCACCACATCGGCCTGCTTCAACACCTGGAACCGGTAGATCACCAGCGGATGAAAGTGCAGCAATAAAGGACGCAATTCCGCTGGCGTAAGCTCCAGATCCCACAATTCGCGCTCCAGGAAATGCTCGTCCTGGGGGTGCACTTCGAGAGTCTCGTCGTAGGGGATGAACATCCCGTTGGCACAGTCCTGCCATTCCTGCGGCTCGTCGTCGAAGAGGTCGAGCCGCTTGGCGACGCGCGCATACAGGTCGGGAAGGTCTTGCTTGAGCTGGCGCACGACCGCAGCAGCACGAGTCAGGTTATAACGCGCCATGACGTTCGTGTAGAGGTTGTTGTTGACGACGGTGGTGTACTCGTCGGGCCCCGTCACGGAATGGATATGGAACGTCCGATCGTCGTCGGTCTCGCGCCAGAAGCCGAGGTCGGCCCACATTCTGGCCGTCTCGACGAGAATGTCGACACCCTGGCTGTACAGGAACTCGGTATCGCCGGTGACGTGCACGTATTTGTACACGGCATAGGCGATGTCGGCATTGATGTGGTATTGCGCGGTGCCTGCCGCATAGTAGGCAGAGGCCTCTTCACCGCTGATAGTGCGCCACGGGAAGAGCGCTCCGCGCATGCTCATCTCCCGGGCGCGCTGGCGCGCGGCCGGGAGCATGTGCGCTCTGAAACGCAAGGCGTTGCGCGCGATCTCGGGGTTGGTGTACGCCAGGAAGGGGATGACGTAGACCTCGGTGTCCCAGAAGTAGTGCCCCTCATAGCCCGATCCTGTAACACCCTTGGCAGCCACGCCGAGCGTGTCGGCGCGGGCAGATGCCTGCGCCAGCTGGAACAGCGACCAGCGCACGGCCTGCTGCAAGGCCGGCTGATCCTTGATGACCACATCGGTGTTGTGCCAGAAGCGGTCTAGCCAAATGCGCTGGCCTCGCTCATAGTGCGCCACACCCTGCTCGTGCACCCGGTCCAGCGTACGTCGGCACGGTCGAACAGCTCGCGCACCGGCACCCCGCGGGAGGTGTGGACGAGACGACCTTGGTGAGCCGGATCGGCCTGTCTTTCTCGGCGCGCACCCGGAACACCTGCTTGGACAGGTCCCCTCATAACGCAGCAACGTGTCGAAGGTGTTCTCGGTGTTCATCGTACGCTCGGCCGCAACGGCGATCGTCATGCCGGAATGCGCGCATTTGTAGCCCACGATCAGCCGATCGTCTTTGTGATACTCGTCTTGCGGCAGCAATACCCGGTCGGCGAACTTGCCTGCCTTTCGGGGTCGATCCGACCGCCGGGGTCTGCTTTGACCACGGTGTTGTGGTATTCGTCCGCCCCGTCTTGACGGTTAATGATCTGCGAGGAGATGACCACCGGAGCGAACCCCGACAGCATGGTGACCTCGATGGTCATGATCGCGACGTGCCGTTCAATGAACGAGACGATACGTGTCGTAGTTACTTTGACGCGTTTACCCGAGGGGGTACGCCAGATGAGATCGCGTCGGTAGATTCCCTGCTGGAAGTCGACAGAGCGTTCGTAGCTTTCGAGTTCGGCCACCGACAGCAGTAGAGGCTGTCGTCCACGTACAGCTTCATCGTCTTGGTGTCGGAACGTTGACGATCGTCTGGCCGGTACGGGCGAAGCCGAAGGCCTCCTCGGCGTGGTTGATCGTCCAGGTCTCGTGAAAACCGTTGATGAAGGTGCCGTTCAGCTGCGAACTGCGCCCCTCTTCGGGATTGCCCAGCCCTAGGTAGCCGTTGCCTACCGCGAACAGGGTCTCGCTGGTGCCGAGATCGTCCTCCTTGGCGAGGTCTCCACGAGCCGCCATTCGTCGACGGGAACCTGACCCCATCTACCGGATCGGCGTCGAATTGAAAGACATCCATCTCAGATCAGCTCGGCAAGGTCGGCGACGATCAGGTCTGCTCCCGCCTGGATGAGCTCGTCGGCCCCCGCACCGCGATCGACCCCGACCACGAGGCCGAAGCCGCCAGGCCCGTCCAGCCGCAACTCCACTGACAGCGTCTTCGAGGACGACGGACCGCGCATTGGTGGTGCCGAGTGCGGTGGCCGCGTAACTATAGGTGTCGGGCGCCAGCTTGCCGGGCAGTCCTTCCCGACGTGCCACCGCACCGTCGACCACGAGCGGAAACCTGTCGGTGAGACCTGCCGCAGCGAGCACGGCCGGGGCGTTCTGCGACGAGGAGACGATCGCGACCTTGACCCCGAGCGAGATCAGGTGATCGATGAGCGTCACGCTGCCGGGGTAGGGCTGCACCCCATCGCGTGCCAGCACCGACGTGAACACCACGTTCTTGCGATTGCCCAGACCGCAGATGGTCTCGACATCCGGCCCGTCGCTCGGATCGCCCTCCGGCAGGCTCAGCCCACGCGAGGCGAGCATCGTGCGCACTCCGTCGTAACGCGGCTTGCCGTCGACATAGGCGAAATAGTCGTCAGCAGTGTAAGGCTCACTGACGCCCTTGCTGGCGAGATAGGCAGAGAACATCTCCGCCCACGCCACCATGTGCACCTCAGCGGTTGGAGTCACCACACCGTCGAGATCGAAGAGTGCAGCATCGAATCTTGTCCAGTCCACAACGCGCAGCCTAGTGCCGGGCGGCAGGGCCGGTGTCAGCCTTGCCGAATGGACCCACTCCGTCAGGGACGGCAGGAACCAGACCAACCGACGAAGGTCGCTCGTCCCCGGGCCGCCCCTGTCACTGCGCCCGGAGGTCGCCGGCGTGCTACAACGCTGGGCGCCTGTCGCGGCGGCCCCTGCCTGAGACGCCTGACGTTGGCCTCTGGAGTTGTCCCTTTTCCGACACGATCGCGAGGCACGCTCTTCGATTCGTGCTCAGCTAGTTCGTGGCCACGCCAATCGTGTCGGATAAAGGACAACGGCTGCGTGATCATCCAGGTCGCGTTGCGCCTCGGCAGGCGCCCACGAGAGCAGGGATGGACTATATGACCAATCTGCGCTCCGACCGCGGGCGGTCGTTGGTCTTGATGAAGTGGGATCCACGGTTGCAAGTACGTGCCCGCGTTGCGCCTCAGCCCTGGGCCATGCCGCCTTCCGGGCTATCCGCTAGGTCATCGAGCCGGGAAGAATGGTGAACACCACGAGCAGACCACCGGCCAGCGACAACGCGGCACCCTCGGCGTGGGTGACATGCCAGGTGGGCGTCGACTGCTGGCCGGCGCTGACCACCATCCACACCCAGCGCAGGTAGTAGGCGAGCGCCAGCGCAACGTTGACGGCCGCCACCAACGCGAGCCACCACACGCCCGCCTCCACCGGTGGCCGCAGGGCAGCGACCTTGGCGATGAGTCCAGCGAGGCCGGGAGGGAGGCCAGCGAGGCTGAGCAGGGCCAGCACCAGCAACGCCCCTGCGACGGGCTCGCGCCGGATCCAGCAGGCCTCGTCGCTGATGAGGTGCCGTCGGCCGGCCGGGTGGTGGCGGCTGACGAGCAGCACCACGGTGAACGCACACAACGAGGCCGCGGCATAGGCCATCAGGTAAATGGTGACCGCACCCGTCACCTCACCCGTCACGCTCGAACCCGTGAGCGGCAACAGCGCCCACCCGGCCTGCGCGATCGTCGACCACGCGAGCATGCCGATGCAGGTGGGCTGCACGAGGGCCACGAGGTTGGCCAGGGTCATCGTCACGGCCACCAGAACCGCCAGCCAGCCACGGCCGAAGCCCGGCAGAGCGGAGACCACCAACGCCACGGCCGTGACGCCCGCGATCTTCGACACACTGGACAGGAACGCCGACACGGGGAGCGGAGTCGCCGGATACACATCGGGCACCCACAGCCCGAACGGCAGAGCTGCCACCTTGTAGCCGACCCCGGCGACGACGAAGGCCAGCCCCAACGGCACCAGGTGATCGCCGCCGGTCAGCAGTCGGGCGCCGCTCTGCAGGCCTGCCAGAGAGACCGTGCCGGTGCCCGCATAGATCAGTGCCACGCCCAGCAGAGCCAGTCCGAACGAGATCACGGACACCAGCAACAACTTGGTGGCCGCCAGCGCCGAACGTGCCGTTCTCGTCGTGGCCACCATTCCGACGACAGGAAGCGAGGCGATCTCGACCGCGATGAGAATGGTGAACAGGTCTCGCGCACCGATGAGGGCCAGCGCGCCCGTGGTCGCGGCGTTTTGGAGGGCCCTTATTTCGGCGCGTTGCAAGGTATCTGGGCGCGCGACGGGCCGGGGAACGATATCTGCGTTCGGGCCAGGCAGCACCCCGGCGGGAAGCGACGTGTTGATGGGCAATGCCGAGTTGGAGGAAGCGGTCCTGGCTTGGCAGGCAGGGTTGTCTTGGAGGAAGAGGCTTCACAGGCGAGTACGGGCTGAACCGGCCCCGCCGCCAGACTCCGTTCGCCGCGCGCCAGCAACACCGTGACGGCCGCCGCGAGGATGACAGTCACCTGCAGACCTAGCGTGTCGCGGGCGGCATAGAAGCTGCAGCCGCCCACCAGGCAGAACGTCTGGTGCAGCTCACCGCGCGCCAGCGGGGTCAGCGCTATCGCCGCCAGGCCGAGACCGCCGAGGGGGATGGCATCGAGCAGGCGGCGCCTGCCGGGCCACACCGCCTGCAGCACCAGCACGGCAAGCATCGTCACGGTGACGATGGCCAGCGGCGCTATGGCCACCCAGTCGACGGCCTGCACCTCCAGTGCTGAGAGGTTCACGAGCCCACCCCCAACATGCGCACCGCCGGGGCCGGTGAGCAAGAGCAGCAACCAGGGCTGCACCCCGAAACCGATGGTGGCGACCACCAGCGGGGCCAGCACGGTGAGTTCGACCCGGCTCAGATCCTTGCCCGCGTCCGGTGCACTGTGCGGCGCACCGCTGAGCACAGCGCTGGTTGGCCCTGCACTGGCGTTTCCGCTGGTGGCTTGGGCGTGCGCGGTGGAAACGGCCTCCAGCGCGGGCGCCTGGCCGTGCCAGATCAGGTAGAGCACGCGGAACAAGCGCCCGGCCGCCAGCAGCGCACCCAGGGCGGCGGCCAGCGCCAACCAAGGGCCTGCGGCGCCTAAGCCCATGCCTTCCGTGTTCGGGCCTTGCCAGGTGCCGAGCAGGGTCAGCACCTCACCCCAGAACACCGGCCAGCCCCGGCAGACCCGCCCCGGCGGCGGCGCCGAGGGCGAGCATCCAGCCCAATCGGGGGTGACTGTAGCCCAGCCCGGCCGGCTCCTGCGTGAGGTCAGCCGGACGCTGCGCCAGGTGGCGATGCTTGATCATCCCGACCACCCAGAACAGCAGGCTGGTGACCACTCCGTGCGCCACGCCCACGAACAACGCGCCCTGCAGGCCCTCGCAAGTGCCGGAGGCCACTCCCAGTACGACGAACCCCATGTGGGCCACCGAGGAGAAGGCGATCAGCCACTTGAGGTCGCGTTCCACGAGGCACACGGAGCCCGCCCCACACGATGCCGACCACGCCGAGCACCCCCAGCGGCAGCGCGAGTCGTCCCACCCCCAGGGGCAGAAAAGCCGGCGACGAGCCGCACCAGGCGGTCGGAACCCAGCTTGAGCAGCACCCCAGCCAGTAGCACGGAGCCGACCGTGGGAGCGAGCGTGTAGGCCTGAGGCAGCCAGGAGTGCAGCGGCCAGATGGGCACCTTGACCCCGAGGCCGATGATCAACAACGAGGCGATACCCGCCCGGAGACCAGTAGACAGATGCGGGGCGACCAAGGCCACCACGCCGAAGTCGGTGCTGCCCGACTCGATCGCCAACCACAGGGGTTCCAGGACCAGCATGATGGCCGAGCCGAGGGCCGTGTAGAGCACGAAGCGGGTTGCCGCCGAACGCTTTTCGGCCAGCTGCGCGGGCCCGTCGTCGGGGCTGCCACCCCACCGGCCGATCAGCACCCACATCGGGATGAGCACCGTCTCGAACCCCACGAAGAAGACGATCAGGTCGCGGGCGAGAAACGTCAGGACGGCGCCTGCTTGAGTGGCGAGCAGACAGCAGAGCAAACCCGCAGGCGGTGGACGGCCCTCGGTCTCGCCGGGCTGGGCATGGTCAGAGCCTGCCCACAAATACCAGCAGGCGAGCGCCGACAGCACACAGGTGAGCACCACCAGGGGCGCGCTGATGCCATCGAGACCGAGGTGGATCCGCGCACCGAGCCAGCCGATCCACGGCGCGTTGAGCTGAGCGACGTCATCGCCGCTCGACCAGGGGCGGGTCAGCGCCACGAGGCCCACCGACAAGACCACCGATACGCAGGCCGACATCGTGGCGACGGCGGCTGCCACGTCGGGGCGGCGTCCGCTGCATCCGGCGACAGCCGCGCCGAGGTCCGGCACGGCGACGAGGCAGATCCAGCAACAGGCTCGTCATCCGACCTGCACCACCAAGGCGACAGCGGTGCCGAGCGCCACCGCGGCGGCGGCCGCCCACCCCAGGTAGCCGGTGATGTTGCCGGTCTGAACGCGTGCCACCAGGCGGGCGACCACCGGCAAGTTGCCGGGCGCCCGCACCCAGGTGCCGATAACCGCATCGTCACCTGCGGCGACGAGCCTGGCGAGCGCCTGCGTCGGCCGCACGACCAGGTTCTGCTGCAGGCGCTGATACCCGAAACCGCCTGCGGCTGCTGCACGAGGGGAGGAGCAGGCCGGCAGCCGGGTCGCGAGATCGCGATGCCCGGCAGGCCCGCGGACGAAGCCCAACCCCACGCCGGCCAGGGCCAGCACGATTCCCGCGGCCGAGGTGAGGGTGCCGATGGCGTAGCCGCGAAGGCCCACGGCAACGAACGGCAGGACGCCGACAGCGAAGGTGGCCAGCACCAGCAGCCACAGCGGGACGCTCATGGTGACCGGAACAGCTGGGCCGGGTACGGGTTCTACAGGCACTTTCGGGTCGACAGGCACCGATCGCCGTGCGGCGGCCACGCGAGGTGCAACAGCAGGCTCGTCGAGCCGGCTGGTGGGGTGCACGGTGCCCGGCGCCACGCTGCGTTGTCCGGAGACCGCACGCGCCAACCGGCTCTGCGCCTCGGCACTCCCGGGTTCAATTCCGGCCTCGTTGGCGCCACCGGCTTCGGTTCGGGGTGTCGAAGCGGCATCGTCCGTGGGCTGACCCCGATAGCGGGCCAACCGCTCGGTGTATGGGTCCGACAGAGCAGGCCCGTAGCCGCAGGCGGGCGAGTTCGGCCTGGTAAGCCCGCTCGGCACGGCCGGTCTGGCTCCAACGCGGGTCGCGGCTGGTGTCGAGGTCGGCGATGAGATCCCAGTCCTGGTACTGGCCGTGGTCGTCGACGAACGACCAGGATGCCCGGCTCGGGCTGTCCGGCAGTCTCGGCCGGGGGCCGGAACCCGGGGCCGCGCACTGCTCCCGGCTGATTGGCAGGGGCCACCGTCTGGGTGGGCGAGGCGGGAGACAGCCAGGCGAGTTCGTCCTTCTCCCCCACCGGCAAACCCAACGGCGTGCCCGGCCGCACGACCGACAGTGAGCGCGCAGGCAGATCGGAGCGGGTGACCGCAGCGAAGAGCCGGGCCGAATAGCAGGCCGTCAGCACCGTGGTGAGGAGGAGACTGGCGAACACGAGCAGACTCGTCCACCGCCACCCCGCCAGGCCCCCACCGGTTACCGCCTGCTCGGCGACGATGAGGGTGCCCTCCTTGCCCACGAACCCGGCCAGCGGCGGCAGCGCCGCCAGCCCCATGAGGCCGAGTCCGAAGAGCACCGTGAGCCGGGGATCGCGGCGACGCAGGTCGGCCAGGCCGTCCAATCGAGTGGTGCCGAACCGCACCGAGATCGCTCCGGCGGCGAGGAAGAGCAGCGACTTGAAGGCCGCATGGCCCAGCATCAGAGCGAGCGCACCCGCGCGCCCGGCCGCCGAGCCCAGCGCGAGCGCCGAGAGCATGACGGCGATCTGGCTGATCGTGGAGAAGGCGAGCACCCGCTTGAGGTCGTCGGCACACAGGGCGGCCACACCGGCGCCGAGCATGCTCACGCATGAGATCACCGCCAGCACGGCCAGCGCGGGTGCGCTGCGATCGAGCCGCAAGGGGCCCAGCCGCACGAGCACAACCACACCGGCGGCGACCATCGTGGCCGCATGGATCAGGGCCGACACCGGGGTCGGGCCTTCCATTGCGTCGGGCAGCCAGCCGTGCAGGGGGAACTGGGCCGACTTGCCCACCACGCCGATCACCAGGCCGATGGTGGCGATGCTGAGCGCGGTGGGGTTGAGCGTGCCGGCGCGAGCCAGCAGACTCGAGATCGTGGTGGTTCCACCCGCCGCGTACAGCGCCACGATGCCCAGCACCAAACCGACATCGCCGAACCGGGTGACGAGAAAGGCCTGCAGCGCTGCCCGGCGAGCGGCCTGGCGTTCGCTGTGATGACCTATCAAGAGATAGGAGCAGAAGCCCATGACCTCCCAACCGATGAGCAACAGCAGCAGATGGTCGGCACCGACCACCACCAGCATGGCGGCCGTGAACAGCGAGATCGTGGCCGCGTAGGGCGCGTAGCGCAACGGGCCCGAGTCATGGTGCGGCACCAGGTATCCGGCCGAGTAGACCTGTACCGCGAGCGCGACCCCGGTGACGGCCAGAGCGACCAGCGCGGTGCGTGCCGATAGCGTCCAATCGAGGTTCATGGTGCGCGGGCCCAGGTCGAGCGGACCGAGCAGGCCGATGGTGACCGAGCCTCCACGCCAGGTCAGGAGCGTCAACCCGATCGCGCAGCCGAAGGCGATCAGCGCGGCAGCAACCGCGAGGCCGATCGCCGCCGGACGGCGATTGCGGCCTACCGGCAGTCCGAGCAGGGCCGCCA
>CAWIED010000003.1:0-15853 GCA_963835085.1 uncultured Actinomycetota bacterium | reverse complement strand
AGGTGGCCAACACATCCGGCAGACTGTCAGCATCCGGACCATCCGGGATCGTGTACTGCTTACCCGTCTGCACCCCGGCCGCATCGAACGTATTCGCCTGTGTCACCCCACCCGGCAACTCCTGCGACGCGACCTGTCCATCCGGGGTATACGTGGCCGTGATGTCACCGGCCACCGAATCCGTCACCTTCGTCACGTACCCGCGCGGTTCCAGAGCCCGGTCGTAGGTGAAGGTCTGCGACGCACCCGTAGAGTCCGTGACCTCTACCGGCTTGCCCCACTCATCGAACGCCGTCTCCGACCACGCCCCCGACGCATCCACATACCGGGTCAGCCGATCCAATTGGTCATACGACTTGCTCACCGACGACACCACAGCCCCAGCCCCATCCAGGGTCTTGGTCTGGGTGATGTTGCCGGTGCCGTTGTCATACACGGTCACCGTCTTGCCGACACCAGTACCAACCCCCGGACCGGTACCGGTGATCTCGACCGAGACCACCCGGTCGGCCGCGTCGTAGGTGGTCGTCGTGGTCCGCGTCGTCGAACCGTTCGATTCCTCGACCACGGTGGCGTTGCCCGTCCGGTCATACCCGGTAACCCGCTTCACCGACAGGGTCGAGGGCATCCGCGCCGGGTCATGCCCGGACACCGTCCCCAACGTCTTCGTCACACACGCCTGGCCCGCCCATTCGGGCTTGTTGCCGCACCCGTCCGCACTCGCGCCGGCCGTGTAAACAGCCGAGACCTTCGTGCCCGGATCCGCACCAGTTGACCCAGCCGCACGGGATTGCACCGGACGAGCCCGCGAGTCATAGATGACCGAGGACGACACCGGAGCAGGCCCGGTCGCATCCACGGTCACCTTGGTCGGGTTGCCGTGGATCCACCCAGAGGACTGGCCCAAGGCTGAGGCTCCATCGATCGGGGTGTATTGCTTCGTCGTGACGATGTCGTCGACAACGCTGTTGTCCGGGAGCTGCACCCCCTCGGTGTCGGTGGTGGGCAGATGGAAGGCCCGCCCGTCGGGTTTGCCCTCGTCATAGGTGGTGGCGGTGTAATGCCGCACCACCCGCACGTCCAACGGGTCGTTCCCGATCGCCAAGCGTTGCACCGGCCCTACCTGGCGAAGCAAGTCGATGCCGTCACGGGCGTAGGTCGACAGGGTCGACAGCTGGAGGGCTGCCTGCGCGGAGCTCAACCCGGTCAGAGACAGTTCCGCCTTGCGGGCGGTGGCATCGGGTAGCTGACCCAGGGCCAGCAACCGGTTCGTCGCCTCCAGGGAGCGGACAACATTGCTGTGCAGGTCGTACTCAGCGGTATCGATATATCCCGCGGCCGGCGCATCCGCCCCGGCCGGAGAGGCCGTGTTGATGGCCTTGCCCGACGCGTCGAGGTAGGTCACGGTCGCGGTCTTGTAGCCGTTCTTGCCGGGCACTGTCTCCGTCGCCGTCGCACTGGCCACGCTGGTGTCGGGGCCGAAGACCGCGGTTGCGTCGGACGGGGCCTCGACCTGTCCCCAGGCGCCGATCGCGTCCGCGTCCAGGTCGTACGGGCCGCCCGCATCGCGAGTGGTCGGCACCTGGTAGACGAGCTTGGTCGTGACGTCCGGGCCCGGGGTGTTGTATCCGGCCTGGCCTGGCCGGGCTTGGGTCAGCGAGGCCCGCGAGACCTTGAGCAAACGGCCCGCGTTCGCGTCGATGTAGTCATCGGCACCAGTTACAGTTCCGCCGGCCGTGCCATAGGTGAACGACCAGGGGAGTTCTCCGGCCGGGGTGACCTGGGTTGGCCGGCCTGCCGCGTCGTACGCGTACTCGGTTGGCTGCGCCGTCCCGGCCGAGGCCGCCGTCACCCGCGGGTCGACGACCGAGACCAACCGGCCCGTGGCGTCGTACTTGTATTGGGCCGCGGTCGTGCCGGTCACGGCGCCCGCGGCGGGATCCCATGACCAGGCCTTGACCTGGCTCACCTGCCCGGCGAACGTGCCCGGTGTCGCTCCAGTAGCAGTGGTGGTCGAGGCATAGACGAGCTCGAGAACCTCGCAACCCTTGGCCAGCGGAGAACCCACGCACGCGGTCGGGTTTGAGGGCCAACCGTCGACGCCCGGCTCGACCGCGGCGATCACCCGGCTCGGGCGTGAGGCCCCATCGGTGACCTCATAGACATACCGGGTCTGCCCGTCGGCCACCGGCGGTGAAGACGAGGACACTGGCCACCCGGCGGCGCCGGTCTGAGTGGCGAAGTCAGTGACCGTGCCGTCGATATCGGCTAGCCGCCACCCGGTGCCGTTGGCGGTCAAGGACAGCCCTCCGCACCCGGTTCGGGGAACCAAGCTCCGGCCCCATTGCCGTAGAACCCGATCTGGCTGCCACCGGACAGGTGCACCAGAAGCAGGTCGGGCTCGGGGCGAGTGATCCTTTCGTACCCGGTATCGGAGGACTCGTCGTCCACGCCTAGCGCCCACTGCGGCCCGAACGGGGCCCAGATCTGCTGAACGGAAAGATCGTCGAAGTACACGGCCTTGCCCGATGCCTCGGTGTTGCCGTTGTACAGCCGCAGGAAGGCTTCGGTGGCCCCGGCTGGGATCTCGACGTCGAAGCTCACCTTGACCCAGGAATCGGTCACGGTCGGGCGGGAGCTGGCGGTCTTGACGTAACTACCAGACCCGATCCGGGTGAACGCGACCATCCGCAGCCCCCGGTCGTCGGGGTTCGGGGACGGGGACAACCCGGTCGCGGCCGGAACGAACATCCATCCCGAGACCCGGTACCGATGGCCCGGACTCAGGTAGGAGGCCATTCCTCCATCACTCGAGCCGACCGTGCTGAACGATTCCCCGCTGGAGCCCTTCGGGACCACCTTGAGAGAGTCGGTGCCGGAATGACCCAGGCTGGTGTCGCGGGTCACTGTGGCGTAGGTACCGCTCGTGAACCCCGCCGTGTTTGTGCCGATGTTCTGCTGGTTCGCTGTCAACAGCTCGGCCTGGGGCCGGTACCCCGCGGAGGGATCCCGCGAGTTCGCGACTCGTCCGATGCTGACCCCGAACTCGGACACGTCTTCGGCGGATAGCGTTGCCTCGCCCGTCAGCAGGTTTGCCGACACTGGCCCGATGTCCGTGGAGGCGGCACCGTCGCCGTTCGGGTCGACCGTGATGGTCGTCCACCGGGTGGTCGGGACAGCCCCGGCCCCGGAGTCCTGCCTTACTCACCTCGCAGCGGGCTTGCCGGCCTCTGCCGGGCTCGTGAGTCGCAGCAGCAACGACAGACCCGCTCCGACCACGACCGCCAGGGCAAACACGACCGGATGAGCTTCGATCAACCCAGGCATGTACCCCCACGAGTCGGGGCTGTAGGCACGCCGGCCAGGGTCGGGGTACAGGCTGGCCACGATCGCCCCGGTGAGGTCTAGCAGCGAGAACCGCAGTGGGACGAGCACGAAGACGGCAAGCGCTGTGGCCACCAGAGCCACCAGCAGCGAGCGGGGAAAACCGTTGTGGCGGGCCCCGAACCAGCTCAGGCCCGAGCACACCAACGTCGCCAGGACGGCCAGTCCCACCAGCACAGGCGTGAGCAAGGTGGCCGACGGCGGCAGGACGCCCTTCGGCAGATCGCTGAGCAGGTAGGCCAGGTCGACGAGCCGCACCTGATCGGCGACCAGCGGGATGGCCGCTGCCAGCACCACGATCCGTCCCCACCACCAGCGCGCCAGCAGCACAGTCAGGAGCGTGCTGGTCAACGCGACCGACAGACCGAGCACCACACCCATCAGCAACCCTGCAGCGGTGGCACGACCTGCGGCGACGACCGGAATCTCTCCCAGGGCCCCGGCCAGAACTCCCGCTGCGACCCCGATCAGGGCGGCCCAATGGCGCACCAGCAGCGCGGCCACCAGCCCCGCCAGCGCCGTGGTCGACCAGATCAACGAGTCGTAGGCCCAGTAGTAGGCAAGCGAGGTCCACGTCGGAAACGGCGGCGCGACCAGGCCGAAACGTCGTTGCTCGATCAGCCACGCCAACGCGGAGGGAAGCTGCATGGCCACGAAGGCGATGAAGGCGATTGCCCCGTAGCTCCAGCCGGGCAGTCGTCGTCCTCGGGGTGCTTGCGCCGGAACGGCCGTCGGCGCCGGTGCTGGTGGGCCGGCTCCCCAGGCTGCCCTCGGCTCTTCACTACGGCCAGGCGGCGCCCAGGGGTCGAATGTGCTGCCCGCACTCATGGCGACAGTGTCGCCGCGTTGCCGCATCGGCGCTACACCGCTGGCGCGCGGGTGCCGCAACGCCCTGGCTCCCTGGGCCATCCGAAGCTGACCGTCTTCAGCTGGAGCATCTCCCACGTCAGTCAATGGTCATAGGTGGCGAGTGCCTGGCGGATTAGCTGGTTTGTGCGGTCGTTATGCCAGGTGCCTGGCCGGGAAGCGAGGACCCGGTTCGCGGTCCGACGGGGTCAGACCGGGTCAGTGTCCGGAATCCGGCGCCAGTGCCAGCCCGCGAAGCTCGGCTGAGCACAAAGCTCCGGCCCGCACCATCGAAGCGAGCCGGATTCCGGACATCCAAGCGCCGAGAGCAGCGACCGACCACTTGGCGCCGGCCCTCACTGCCCCTGAACCCGCCGAGGTACGGCTGATCTTGCGGGCAGGCCCGGTCGATGTCCTTTATCCGACACGATTGCGAGCCGACGATCTTGGCTGAGCACGAAAACCAAACCCACCGCGACAACCGTGTCGGATATCGGACAACCCAAGCCCGCGAGAAGGGCCCGCCAACGTGTGCTCCCGCCACCAGAGCCGCAACATCAGCCCTGAGCGCGCTCGCGCCTCCACCTGTCACGTTCTTCACCCATCCGTCGCCACCTTGGTGACATCTCGACGAACAACGTCACAGTCCAACGGCTCCAGCGCGGTCCAGCCCGGCACCCGCGGGCATCGACGCCACCCAAACACCTGACCTCTTGGAGAGCCGCCCGGCAGCAGCCCTGATCCCCTCCAACTCTTGCCAACTCAGCCCGGGAACCCGTCGCAACGCCATCGCAACGTGAGTGCTATTAGGGTGGGATCGAACGTTTGAGCAGTCACGACGAGGGGACGACGATGTCCGAGGACACCACGCAGACCTATCCGCCCAGCAAGGAATTCGTGGCCGACGCGCTCGCCTCGGCCGACCTCTATGAGGAAGCCAAGGCCGACCGGCTCGCGTTCTGGGCCAAGCAGGCTCGCGACCTCGTCTCCTGGAACAGCGACTTCACCGAGACTCTCGACTGGTCGCAGGCGCCCTTCGCCAAGTGGTTCGTAGGCGGCCAGCTCAATGTCTCGTACAACTGCGTCGACCGGCACGTCGAAGCCGGCAACGGCGACCGGGTGGCCATTCACTTCGAGGGCGAGCCGGGCGACACCCGCACCATCACGTACGCCCAGCTCAAGGACGAGGTGAGCAAGGCAGCAAACGTCCTGACCGATCTCGGTGTCGGCAAGGGCGACCGGGTGGCGATCTACCTGCCGATGATTCCCGAGGCGGCCATCACCATGCTGGCCTGCGCCCGGCTGGGCGCCCCGCACTCGGTGGTGTTCGGCGGGTTCTCCGCAGACGCGGTGCGCTCGCGCGCCGAAGACGCGGAGGCCAAGGTCGTCGTCACCTCCGACGGCGGCTATCGGCGCAACCAGCCGTTCGCGCTCAAGGCCACCGTCGACAAGGCCCTCGCCGAAGGCGCGCCGACTGTTTCAAAGGTGCTCGTGGTCAAGCGCACCGGCGAAGACGTCGAGTGGACGGACGGCCGCGACCTCTGGTGGCATGAGGCGATGGAGGCCGCGTCCTCCGAGCACACGCCCGAGCCCGTCGACGCAGAGCACCCACTGTTCATCCTGTACACCTCCGGCACCACAGGTAAGCCCAAGGGCATCCTGCACACCTCCGGGGGCTACCTGGTGCAGACGGCCTACACCCACAAGTACGTCTTCGACCTGCACCCCGACACCGACGTGTATTGGTGCACAGCCGACATCGGCTGGGTCACCGGACACTCCTACATCGTCTATGGCCCCTTGGCCAACGGCGCCACCCAGATCATGTACGAAGGCACCCCCGACACCCCCACCAAAGGACGCTGGTGGGACATCGTGCAGAAGTACAAGGTGTCGCTCCTCTACACGGCCCCCACCGCGATTCGCACCTTCATGAAGTGGGGCGAGCACATCCCGGCCGAGTACGACCTGTCGTCGATCCGGCTGCTGGGCTCGGTGGGTGAGTCGATCAACCCCGAGGCATGGAAGTGGTATCACCGCGTCATCGGGTCGGGCAAGGCTCCCATCGTCGACACCTGGTGGCAGACGGAGACCGGCGCGATGATGATCAGTCCGCTTCCGGGCGTCACCACGCTCAAGCCCGGATCGGCCCAGCAGCCGCTGCCGGGCATCTCGCTCGACGTGCTCGACGACCAGGGTGAGCCACTGCCCAACGAGGAGGCGGGCTTCCTTGTGCTCACCGAGCCGTGGCCGTCGATGCTGCGCGGCATCTGGGGCGACCCGCAGCGCTACATCGACACGTACTGGTCGAGGTTCGAGCACATGTACTTCGCCGGAGACGGCGCCAAGCGCGACGCCGACGGAGACATCTGGCTGCTGGGCCGGGTCGACGACGTCATGAACGTCTCGGGCCACCGGCTCTCGACAGCCGAGATCGAGTCGGCGCTGGTGTCGCACCCGTCCGTGGCCGAGGCTGCCGTGGTGGGTGCCGCAGACGAGATGACCGGACAGTCGGTCTGCGCCTTCGTCATCCTGCGCGAGGGGGTGGACGACAGCGACCCGGACGCGCTCATCGTCGACCTGCGCAACCATGTGGCAGCGCACATCGGCGCCATCGCCAAGCCGAAGAAGATCATGATCGTGCCAGAGCTGCCGAAGACCCGCTCGGGCAAGATCATGCGCCGGCTGCTCAAGGACGTTGCCGAGAACCGCACCGTCGGAGATGTCACCACACTGGCCGACTCGTCGGTGATGTCGCAGATCAGTGAGGGGATGTCGGGCAAGGGAAGCTGAGCCCCGACCTGCCGTAGAGCGCACGCCAGAGGCGACGAAGAGACCTTGGGTCTCTTCGTCGCCTTTGTGTTGGGTCGAGCTAGCCGGGTCAGCGGTTCGCGAGTAGCGCGCTTACGTCAAGCAGGACTTTGTGTAAAGGCACATACAAAACGGCTGAATCTCTCGGCGCGTCCCGGCCGATTGAACGTTTAGATCCGTTTAGCATCCCTATGGCCCGTACGTGACGATCGACCTTCCCCCTCAGCGACCCACGAACAGCGACCATGAAGTGAGGCATGACAGCGTGGCCCTTGCTCGGCATGTAAGGCGCAACCGCATCGCGGTGAGCGCCGTGGCACTGACCACCGTCTGCCTGCTGACGGCTCCACCGGCCCAGGCGGACGACGGCGAAGCCGCCCCACAGACGCCCTCGACGTACCACGTGCCCACCGCGGCCGAGATCGCCGCCAAACAGGCGCAAGCGGCCAGCCTGGCCGCCCAGGCCAAAGACCAGCAACAGGCGCTCGCTCAGGCGCAGGCCCAGTTGGCTAGTTTGCAGACCCAACTCGAGGCGGCCGTCGCGGCGGAGGCCAAGGCTCGCCAGGCGGAGGCTGCGGCGTTGTCGGACAAGGCCGACCAGGAAGCGCGGCTGGCGAACGCCCGCACCCTCGTCCAGCATGGTCGGCAGAGCTCCGGCCAGTGGGCGGCGCAGGTGTATCGCGGCGATCAGCTCACCCAGACCGACCAACTGGTGAGCGTGCTGACCTCCTCGACCACCATCGACGACCTGGCCGAGCGGCTCTACACCGCCAACCTCGTGGGGCAGTTGGGCAACAATCAGCTCGCCACGGCCGAGGAGGCTCGCGCGGTGGAGGCCGATGCCGCCACCCGTGCCGCCGCAGCGGCCGAGGCAGCAGCCGTGGCACATCAGAACACCGTTGCCGCCCAGGCGCGGGTGCAGAACGCGGTGAACCAGCAGACGTCCACGATGATGTTGATCGATGCTCTGCTGGCCTCGACCACCCGGCAGGCGGCCTCCGCTTCGGCGCAGGCGCAGAAGATGGCCGACCAGAAGGCTCAAGCCGACGCGGCAGCAGCAGCGGCCGCGGCCAAAGGCCGTGGGGGCGGCAACATGATCCTCGGTCGGGTGTCGTCCTCGTGCCCGGGCGGCGACATCAGCGGTTACCCCAACGGCCGGATTCCGACGTCGCTGCTGTGCCCGCTCTATGCCGCGCCGGGTCACCTGCTGCGGGCCGACGCGGCTGCCGCGTTCAACAACATGAGTGCCGCGTACGCCGGAACGTTCGGGGCGCCGATCTGCGTCACCGACTCCTACCGTCCGCTGTCGGTGCAGATTCTCCTGAAGCGGCAAAAGCCCGGGTTGGCTGCGACTCCCGGGCGCTCCAACCACGGCATGGCTCGGGCGGTAGACCTGTGCGGCGGCATCCAGTCATTCGGCAGTGCGCAGCACGTATGGATGCAGAAGAACGCTCCCCGGTTCGGCTGGTGCGATCCGTACTGGTCGCGCGCCGGCGGCAGCAAACCCGAAGCCTGGCATTGGCAGTACCTCGACTGCACGACCTGAGTGAACTATTTCGCCCATAGTTCGATTGGGCGAGGAAGTCGACCGACGTCATAGCGGGCTTCTCAGACCTCTCGAAGATCCCCGGTCCACGCTGGACGTCTATCGCAGTGCTCTTGCTTGCCTCAGTCGCCGGGGCGGTCATCGTACGCGTGGCCCTGCGCATTCCTGGCAAGGTCGATGCCGCAGTCTTCGCGGCGGGAGTCGTAGCAGCCGCAACGCTGGGGGCATCAACGGTCACCATGTTCTCCGGTCCGGTAAATGTCCCCATCCCGGCATTCGACTGGTTGCCGGTGGCGTGGTCGGTAGGCTGCGGCGTCCTGAGCTCAGGGCGGGCGATGCCCTGGTGGCACCGGGTCGAAGTGGGCCTGATCGCCGCACTTCCATATTCTCGCTGTGGACGATGGCTTGGGTCCTCTACGACGACGGCAGTATGCAAGATACCGGTCTCATAGTCATTATGACCGGTATTGGGCTCCTGTTTGCCGCGCCAACCTTGTGGTTGAGGCGCGCGTGGGACCTCTTCTCCACATCGGCTGAGGAACTATCGCCGAAGCCGACTTCACGGATAGAAGCCGCCTAGCAGGTCGTCTTGGCGGCGTCATCCTGGTGGCTGCCTCAGCGTGGGGGCTGGTTCAGTCTGCTCGGTATTGGTATACCGAGCAGCACGAGCCGGTTGTCGGCGTCCTTCTTGCAGTAGTTCCTATAGCCCACGTCCTCATCGCCGTTTACTGCCTGGCGCTGGTGCCGCAAGGTGGGAGCCCGGCACCCCGCAGCTGCAGTCATGGCCGCGTATGTCGCAGCCGGCGGCGCGACCAGTTACGCAATCGTCTTCTGACAACCCACGACTTGGTCGTTCGAGCGAGATATCCACGGTGGTGCGGCCAGACGTAGCGCAATCTCGACTACATGGGGAAGGCCGGGGGGCGCCGTTCGTGCTCAGCCTGGAGGCTTGCCCCTCCTGCATGTAGTCGAGACTGCGCTACGTCCGCGGCCTGCGCAGGCCAGCGGTCGATCGGGTCACGCCGCCCAGCTCACGGCTTGTCGGTTGGTTCTAGCCGAGAGTGGAGAACACAACCCGGCCGGCAACGATGGTCGCCGCGACCCGGGTATTCCTGAGCCGGTGAGCAACAACAGCCGACGACTCGCCCGGCTGCGCCTGCCACGGGTTGTCGTCGAGCAGCACGAGGTCTCCCCGACTGCCGCGGCTGACACTCGTCTGTCCGTCGGTGCTCGCCTGCAACGCGGCCGCCGCCCCGATGGCCTGCTCCGGGTGCCAGGGCGGTCGTTCGTCAGCGCTGCGATGTACCGCAGCTGCCATCGTCAGCCAGGGGTCGAGCGGGGAAACCGGGGCGTCGGAGCCGAACGCAAGTCGCACTCCGGCCGCCCGTAGAGCGGCGAACGCGAAGACCCGCTCGGTGCGCTCTCCCCAGCAGCGTTCCGCGACGTCACGGTCGTCGAGCAGGTGGGCCGGTTGCACGCTGGCAATCACTCCGAGCCTGGCCATCCGCGACATGTCGGGCCACGACATCAGTTGGGCGTGCTCGATCGAGCCCGCGGCCCGAGTCAGTTCGAAGGCGTCGAGAGCGGTACCGACTGCCGCATCGCCGATGGCGTGCACCGCGAGCCGCAGGCCACCCGCGTGCGCCCGGCGCATCAGCTCAACCAGCTCAGCCGGCTCGTAGTTCTGCTTGCCGCGGTCGCTCGACAGTCGCCCGGCCGAGCACGGAGTGTCAAGGAAGGGAGACTCGCAGAAAGCCGTCCGGGTGTTGAGCGAGCCGTCGCTGATGATCTTGAGCGGACCCATCTCCACCAGTCCGCCCGTCCCAGGCAGGGGCTGACCCGACGACAGGCCGCTGGCCAATGCCGCGTCGAGGCCGTCGGGGTAGACAGCAGCTCGCACCCGCAGCGTGTCGAGGCCTTCGGCAACCCGTGGCGGCCACTCCCGGAAGCCGACCTCGAACTCCATGTCGCCCACTCCCACCACGCCGCGGGATGCCGCCTGGGCCAACGCGGTGCGATACGCCGTCAGGCTCGCCGCCTGTTGCGCGGGCAACTGCGCCAGCCGCTCGAAAGCGGGGAACCAGTCGAGCTCCTCGACGGCCGACGCCCGCGGCGACAGCCCCAGCAGGGCCAAGCCGACACTGTTCAACCAGCCGTTGTGGGCATCGCCGCTGATCAGCACCACAGGGTGCCGTCCGCTCACGCGATCGAGCGCCGCCACGGAGGGTGGGCTCGGCCAGGTGGCGCTGCGATGCCCGAACCCGATCAGCACGGAATCATCGTCGGGGCGCTGCGCCAGCTCGTGCGCCACCAGCCGCACCACGGCGTCGGCGTCGGCCGCCGAGGAGACGTCGAGGCGTTGCGAGGTCAGCGCCCACTGCCCCAGGTGCACGTGTTGATCCCACAGCCCAGGGATCAGCCAGCGGCCGGCGCCGTCCACCACCTCGTCGCCGGGTGAGATAACCAGGCCAAGCCCCACTTCGCTGACCTGACCATCGATGATCCGGACGTCCACGGGCGGCTCGTCGGGGCCGAGCGGGGTACCCACGCAGACCCGGCGCACCTGCCTGATCAACAGACTGGGCACGGCGGCACCGCTGGCACTGTTCACAAGGCTCCTCCCGATAGGCGCCATCAATGTGGCCGATCCGCCCTTTGTCACCATGGCGCACGGCACTTTTCCCACAGCCTTTCATGCCCGCCATCGGGCCAGCTCGGCGACCACATTCGAAGCCGCGTTGCAGGTCGAAACCACACACCGCCCGACAGTAGGCTGGGCCTCTACACACCCGGTACCGCCCAGGCGCGACGTGCACCTCACCCGTGAAGCACGTCGATAGGGGGGAACTTCAACTGAGCGGCACCCAAACAGAGCGGGCCACCCCCACTGCGGGGTACCTCAACTGAGCGGCGAGCCAACCCGCCCAATGGCGAGAGGGGATAGTTCGTGACCATCATGAGCAGGATCGAAAACAGCATCGAGGCGCAGGAGCACATCGAGCTCACCGAGAGCCGAGCCGCGCACAACTACCACCCCTTGCCGGTGGTGCTGACCCAAGGCAAAGGCGCGTGGGTCACCGACGTCGACGGTCACGACTACCTCGACTGCCTCGCGGGCTATTCGGCGCTCAACTTCGGCCACTGCCATCCGCGCCTGGTGGCCCGCGCGACCGAGCAGCTCAATACGCTCACGCTGACTAGTCGCGCGTTCTACAACGACCAGTTGTCCGTCTTCGCCCGCGACCTCGCCGACCTATGTGGCAAAGACATGATCCTGCCGATGAACTCCGGTGCCGAGGCGGTGGAGACTGCGCTCAAGGTCGCTCGCCGCTGGGGTCACGAGGTCAAGGGCGTGCCGACCAACGGCGGCACCATCATCGTGATGAGCGAGAACTTCCACGGCCGTACCACCACCATCGTGTCGTTCTCCACCGACGAGACGGCTCGCACCGGGTACGCGCCCTTCACGCCCGGCTTCCGCATCGTGCCCTTCGGAGACGCCCAGGCGCTGGAGGCGGCGATCGACAGCGACACCATCGCGGTGCTGCTCGAGCCCATCCAGGGCGAGGCCGGCATCATCATCCCGCCGGAAGGCTATCTGCGCCAGGTTCGTGAGATCTGCACGCGCACAGGCATTCTCATGATTGCGGACGAGATCCAGGCAGGCCTGGCCCGTACCGGCGAGACCTTCGCGTGCGATCACGAACAAGTGGTGCCCGACATCTACATCCTGGGCAAGGCCCTCGGTGGCGGGCTGATCGCGGTGTCTGCCATCGCCGCCGACACCGACGTGATGGGCGTGATCACCCCTGGCTCGCACGGCTCGACGTTCGGCGGCAACCCGCTGGCCGCCGCCATCGGCATCGAGGTGGTGGCGATGCTGCGCACCGGCGAGTTCCAGCAGGCGGCCCGCGAGCGCGGCGCCCAGCTGGCGGCGGGTCTGGAGACGCTGGTGGGCTCGGGGCTCGACCGCTACCGTTGCAGAGGCCTGTGGGCCGGCCTCGACATCGACCCGGAGTTGATGACGGCCCGCGAGCTGGCCTTCAGGCTGATGGAGCACGGCGTCCTGGCCAAGGACACCCACGGTCATACGCTGCGCCTCGCCCCGCCGCTGGTTGCCACGGAGTCCGATCTCGATCAGCTCGTGGAGTCGATCGCGGTATGCCTAGGCAAGTGAGGCTGGGTTCGGCTGCCGAGCCGCGTCACGTCCCTGCCACGCGCCTGCGGTAGGCACAACCATCGGGGTGCCCGAGACCGGATCTTCGAGCACCAGGCACGGCAGCCGGTAGACCTCTTCGACCAGTTCGGCCGTGAGCACGTCGGCCGGTGCCCCGGTGGCCACGACCTTGCCCCGGCACATCACCACGAGATGGCTGGCATAGCGGGCAGCCTGGTTGAGATCGTGCAGCACCGCGACGATCGTGGTGCCGCGGCGATTGAGGCCGGCGAACACGTCGAGTAGTTCGATCTGGTGACAGATATCGAGGTAGGTCGTGGGCTCGTCGAGCAGCAGGATCGGCGTCTGCTGGGCGATGGCCATCGCCGCCCACACCCGCTGCCGCTGGCCGCCCGACAGGTGTGCCACCTCGCGATCGGCGAACTCAGCGACGTTCGTGGCCTCCAAGGCCGTCCACACGGCGGTCTCGTCGGCGTCCGTCCATTGCCGCACGAGCTTCTGATACGGAAACCGACCGCGCGAAACCAGGTCGACCACAGTGATCCCGTCGGGCGCGATCGAACTCTGCGGCAGGAGGCCGATGTTGCGGGCCGCTTCCTTGGGGCGGTAGTCGCGCAGCGCCTTGCCGTCGAGCCGCACTGCGCCCTTCGTCGGCGGCAGTAATCGCGAAAGTGCCCGCAGCAGAGTCGATTTGCCGCAGGCGTTGGGGCCGATGATGACGGTAAACGAACCATCGGGCACCTCTACCGACAGGCCCTCGCTCACGGTGCGCGCGTCATAGGCCAGGGTCAGCCCTTCAGCCTGCAACCTGCTCTCAGTGGTCATGAATACTCCTGGAGGTTGGGTCGGGTCGCGATGCAGGTCAGCGGTGGCGCGCTTCGGAGATGAGCAGCCCGAGCAGGTAGCAACCGCCGAGCACGATCGTGACGATGCCCACGGGCACGTCATGCGCCACGACATGTTGGGCGATGACGTCGGCACCTAACAGCACCATGGCACCGGTGAGCGCAGACGCCACGATCGAGATGCCGGCGCCACCCACGAGCCGGCGGCCGATCTGCGGCGCCGCCAGGGCGACGAACGCGACCGGTCCGCTGCTCGCGGTAACGATCGACACCAGCGCGACGGCGAACACGATGAGACCGAGCCGGGACGCCTCGACGCGTAGGCCGTGTGCGGCAGCGGCGTCGTCGCCGAGCTCCAGCTGGCGCAGGGCGGGTAGCAGCAGCAGGCCCGGCAGCGTGAGCGCCAGCGCGATGAGGGCGGGCCCCAGCGCCGACCAGCGGATGAGCGACAGCGACCCGGAGCCCCAGATCGACGCGGCCATCGCGACTTCCGCCTGCGAGCGCAGCAGCAGGTAGAGGTTGACGGCGTGCAACACCGCGGTAACCGCGATGCCCACGATGATGAGCCGGAAACCCTGCATGCCACCGCGATAGGCCAGCACGTAGACGAGCAATGCGGTGAGCAGACCTCCGATCAACGCACCGCCTGCCGTCCAGAGGTAGCCGCCGCCGACCACGGTCAAGACGATCAGGGCGCCCGTGTAGGCACCCGTGGAGAAGCCGATGATGTCGGGCGAGCCGAGCGGGTTGCGCGTCAGGGACTGGAAGATCGCCCCCGAGACGGCCAACGCGGCGCCGAAGACGAGCGCCGCCACCACCCGCGGCAGTCGCCACTCGCGCACGACGGCGCTCGCGAACCCGGCGTCGTCTTGCAGCGCGTGCACCACCTGCGCCGGACTCAGCGGGTAGTCCCCCAGACCGAGCGCCACAACGGCGAGCGCCAGCGTGCACACCGCCAACCCCGCGGCGGCGATGAGCGCCCGACGATGCAGCGGCAGACCTGCCACCGGCATCGTCACCGTGCCCGGGCGCCGGCGGGCCAGGCCGGCCTGGGCGCTCACAGCTCGCTCGCCGCCTGGCGCCGAACGAGCACGATCAGCACCGGCGCGCCCACGAGTGCCGTGACAATGCCCGCCGGCAGCTCACCCGGCGGCATGACGATGCGCCCCACCACATCGGCCACGATGAGCAGCACCGGCGCCAGCAGCAGCGTGTAGGCGAGGATCCACCGTTGATCGGGCCCCACGATCCAACGCGCCACGTGCGGCACCATCAATCCTACGAACGCGATCGGCCCGGCGAGAGCCGTGGCACTGCCGGCGAGGAGGCAGACGGCCAGCACGGCGAGGGTGCGCACGAGCAGCACGTTGGCGCCCAGCGATGCGGCAAGGTCGTCGCCGAGAGCCACGGCGTTGAGCGAACCCGCGATCGTGGCGGCGATGATCAGCCCGACGGCGATGAATGCACTGGCCGGCGCGACGCTGGCCCAGCCGCGATCGACGAGCGAGCCCGACTCCCACGAGCGCATCACCACGAAGCGGCTGGGATTGCTGAGCACGATGGCAGAGGTGATACCTGACAGCACTGCCCCGAGGGCCGTACCGCCCAGCACGAGCCGCACCGGGCTGCCACCGCCCCGTCCCGCGGAACCGATGGCGTACACGGCAAGGGTGGCCACCAGCGCCCCCGCGAAGGCGAGTGCCAGGAAGGCGAACGGTCCGGCGATGCCGGCGAACCCGGCTCCCATGGCCACGGCGAAAGCTGCCCCGGAGTTGGTGCCGAGGATGCCGGGGTCGGCCAGCGGGTTCCGGGTGACCGCCTGCACCAGGGCACCGGCCACGCCGAGCGCCAGTCCGGCGACCAGCCCGACGACGGTGCGCGGTAGGCGTAGCTGGGTGACGACCGTGACGTCGATGCCCGCCCGGGCATGCCCGGTCAAGACCGCCAGCACGTCGCCCGGCGGAATAGTGCGCGCACCTACCGCCAGCCCGGCAATGCAGGCAAGCACGAGGACGACCGCTGCGACAAGCAGACCGGCAGCCTTCGGAGTGGCCGTGCGAGCCAGGCCCGTCGGGCGTTTTGCGGCCCTACGCGCAGCGGGTCGCACATCGGTGACAGTCACCGGGGAAGGTTAGCCTAGGCTAACCTTCTCTCGCCATGCCTCCGCTTGCCCTCTCGCCCGCTCCGAAAGGCCCTCCATGCGACTCACCCGATCCCGTACACCACCTTGCCGGACGCAACCCC
>CAWIED010000002.1:0-536245 GCA_963835085.1 uncultured Actinomycetota bacterium | reverse complement strand
CTGGGATGTGGTGTATCGGTGTTCGTGTGATCTTTCGTGTCGTGGTCAGGCTGTGAGGGCTCGGAGGTCGGGTTCGATCACCTCCTCGATGGGTTCGCCGACGCGGCGTGCGGCGGCGAGGGCGTCGAGGCCGAGGTAGCGGCGCTGTTCGGCCCATTCGTCGTGCTGCTCGGCGAGGACGGCGCCGACGAGCCGGATGATCGCGTCTCGGTTGGGGAAGATCCCGACGACGTCGGTGCGGCGGCGGATCTCCCGGTTGAGTCGCTCGTTCGGGTTGTTCGACCAGACTTGCCGCCAGATGCTCTTCGGGAACGCGGTGAACGCGAGGATCTCCTCGCGTGCCGCCTCGAGGTGCTCGAACGACTTCGGGAGCTTGTGCTCAAGCGCGTCCAGGACGCGGTCGAACTGGGCGTGCACCGCGTCGGCGTCGGGCTGGTCGAATACCGTCCCGAGCAGCGTCTTCACCCACGGCCAGGAGCTCTTCGGGGTCACGCTCATGAGATTCGCGGCGTAATGGGTCCGGCATCGCTGCCAGCTGCCGGCGACGGTCGCGCCAACCGCGGCGACAAGACCCGCGTGCGCGTCGGACGTGACGAGCTTGACGCCAGTCAGGCCGCGGGCGACGAGGTCGCGCCAGAACGTGAGCCATCCGGCGCCGTCCTCGGTGCTGTTGACCTGCAACCCCAGGATCTCTCGGTAGCCGTCCGCGTTCACGCCCGTGGCGACCAGCACCGCCACCTTCACGACCCGGCCGCCCTCGCGGACCTTCATGGTGAGCGCGTCGGCGGCGACGAACGAGTACGGGCCGGCGTCCAGCGGCCGGGTGCGGAACGCGGTGACCTGCTCGTCGAGGTCCCGCGCCATCTCCGACACCTGGCTCTTGCTGAGCCCGGTGATCCCGAGTGTCTTGACCAGGTCGTCCATCCGGCGGGTCGAGACGCCGAGGAGGTAGCTGGTCGCGACGACAGTGGTCAGCGCGGCCTCCGCGCGGCGCCGCCGCTCCAACAACCACTCCGGGAAGTACGTGCCCTGCCGCAGCTTCGGGATCTTCACATCGATGGTGCCGGCACGGGTGTCGAAATCGCGGTGCCGGTAGCCGTTGCGACGGTTCACCCGGCCGTCGCTGATCGTGCCGTAGGCGGCGCCGCAGACCTGGTCGACGTCCGCGGACAGCAACTGGTTGATGAACGTGCCGAGCATCTCCCGCAGCAGGTCCGGAGACGCTTGCGCAAGGTGGTCTTCGAGGAAACGGGAAGGGTCGATATCGTGGGGTGCGACGGTCATCGTCGGGTTCCTTTCGAGATGGATGTGAAGAGTTCTCTCGAAGGATCACACGGTGACCGTCGCCTCATTCAGAGCGACGCGGTCACCACGATCCCGTACACCACCTTGCCGGACGCAACCAGATGGTGCCGTGCGCGGCGTATCCGCCGCAGTTGGCACCCGGTTGAGTGCCGGAGCAGGGTTGCGACCGTTAGATGGTGCCGTCCGCGGCGTATCCGCCGCAGTTGGCACCCGGTTGAGTGCCGGAGCAGGGTTGCGACCGTTAGATGGTGCCGTCCGCGGCGTATCCGCCGCAGTTGGCACCCGGTTGAGTGCCGGAGCAGGGTTGCGACCGTTAGATGGTGCCGTCCGCGGCGTATCCGCCGCAGTTGGCACCCGGTTGAGTGCCGGAGCAGGGTTGCGACCGTTAGATGGTGCCGTCCGCGGCGTATCCGCCGCAGTTGGCACCCGGTTGAGTGCCGGAGCAGGGTTGCGACCGTTAGATGGTGCCGTCCGCGGCGTATCCGCCGCAGTTGGCATTGGGTCAGGCGTCTTATGTCGAAGATCGAATCAGAAGTGCGGCGAGACTTTGATCCACCGTCCTACCAGGGCCGCGTCTTCCTCTCCAGACGCAACTCCGAAAGCCGGGGCTCGCGTGGGCGTGGGGTTGCCACCTCCCGAACCTTAACCGAACTGCATTGGCCCTAGCGCCGGCTGCGTACTCCGAAGAGTGAACGGGTGATCTCCCTGCCCACCACGGTGGCCGCCGAACGGGCGAACGACTTGAAGGCCGACGACTCGAGCACCTTCTCCAGTGTCGATCCCTCCTGGGCGGGAGCACGTCGGCTCGGCGCGCGGGCGGGCTCGGCGCGACGGACGGGTGCACCATCGTCGTCGGGCGCCGGCGCCCGACTCGCGGCCGGAGCCTGCGAGGCGTCCGTCCCGTCGCTCTGGCCCAGCTTCTTAGCCAGCCGCTCGTAGGCGCTGTCCCGGTCGATCGCCTGGCCGTACTTGGCCTCGAGCGGCGAGGCAGCCACGATCTGCGCCAGCTGTTCGGCCGGCACCGGACCCATCAATGACTCCGGCGCCCGCAGCCTGGTCCAGGCCACGGGCGTGGGGGCACCACGTTCACTCAGCACGGTCACGATGGCCTCACCGATGCCGAGCGAGGTAAGCACCTTCTCGAGGTCGTAGCCCGACGTGGGATACGTCGACGCGGTGGCCTTCAGGGCCTTGGCATCTTCGGGGGTGAACGCGCGCAATGCATGCTGCACTCGAGACCCCAACTGCGCCAATACTTCTCGCGAGACGTCGGTGGGCGATTGGGTCACGAAGAAGACCCCGACACCCTTCGAGCGGATCAGCCGGACGGTCTGCGCGACCTGGTCGAGGAAGTCCTTGCTGGCGTCGGTGAACAGCAGGTGCGCCTCGTCGAAGAAGAACACCAGCTTGGGCTTGTCCACGTCGCCCACCTCCGGCAGATGCTCGAAGAGCTCAGCCAGCAGCCACATGAGAAACGTGGAGAACAGCTTGGGCTCGTTCTGCACGGCCGACAGTTCAAGGCAGGAGATCACGCCCTTGCCGTCACTGGTGGTGCGCAGCAGATCGGCCACGTCCAATGCCGGCTCGCCGAAGAAGACGTCGGCACCACCGTCGGCGAAGTTGATCAGCTCGCGCAGGATCACCCCCGCAGTGGCCTTGCTCAGCCCGCCGAGAGTCGCGAGTTCGGCCTTGCCCTCGTCGGACGTGAGGTACTGAATGACCGCGCGCAGGTCTTTGAGATCGAGCAGCGGTAGGCCGTTCTTATCGGCGAAGTGAAAGATCAGGCCCAGGCTGGACGTCTGTACCGCCCCCAGCCCGAGCACCTTGGCCAGTAGAGCCGGGCCGAAGTCGGTGACGGTCGCCCGCACCGGTATGCCGGTGCCTTTGCCGCCCAGCGCGAAATAGTCGACGGGGTTGCCCGCAGGGGTCCATTGCTGCCCGACGTCCTTCGCTCGGGTGCTGATCTTGTCGTTGGCCGTACCGGGCTGGGAGAGCCCCGACAGATCGCCCTTCACGTCGGCGACGAACACCGGTACGCCGGCGGCCGAGAGCTGCTCGGTCATCATCTGCAGGGTCTTGGTCTTGCCCGTGCCGGTGGCACCGGCCACCAGGCCGTGCCGGTTGAGCACCGAGAGCGGAATCCGCACTCCCGCGTCGGGCTCGGCCGCGTCGTCGACGACCAGCGCGCCGAGCTCGAGGGCGATGCCGTCAGTGGCGTACCCGGCCTTGACGGCTTCGACGATGTCTTCTGGCACGGGAGTCTCCCAAGGGCGCAGCGAAACGGTTGGAGGTGAGGCTACCCCTCCCGCGACCGCAGGCTGCCAGCCTTCGCCGATAATCCCGGCGCGGCCAGGCGGGTGATTCACACCAGCCGCTTAGACTCCGAGTGTGATCTTCAAAGCAGTCGGTGAAGGCAGGCCCTACCCGGAGCATGGCTTGGTCTCGCCCCGCGACTGGGCCAAGGTGGCCCCGCGACAGGTTCGGCTGGCCGAGCTGACCACCACGAAACGCACCCTCGATCTCGACGCACTGCTTGCCGAAGACTCCACGTTTTACGGCGACCTGTTCGCTCACGTCGTGGCCTATCAGGGCGAGCTGTACCTCGAAGACGGCCTGCACAGGGCATTGCGAGCCGCACTGCACCAGCGTCATGTGCTGCACGCCAGGGTGCTGGAGCTGAGCTGATGGCCCCATGCGCGATCACCCGACGATCCGTTGCCCGATGACCCGACCCTTGCTGCCCGCGGAGAATCATGGCTGACGAACCCACCGTCCCGATCGGACCAGGGCCCCAGGGCCCTCCCCCGGTTACTCCGCGCGAAGCCGCAGCAGCGCGGTCCGACGGCATGCTCGACACCCCTTTGCCCGCCTCTGCCCGTGCGGGTCGGCGGGCACCGGTACGCCTGAAGTCGGCCGGCGACGAGTGGACCCAGCAGGACGAGGACCGCTATCAGGCCCAGGTACTGCGTGAGGCAGCACGCGTCCGTACCCGCCGCCGTCAAGCCCTGTCGTTCTTCGCCATCGTGCTGGTGGTGGTGCTCATCGGGCTGTTGGGGGCCGCGATCAACCAGGGCGTCATCAAGTGGCCGTTCGGGGGCAGCTCCAAACCTGCGGTGCCATGCCCCACGGTGGCGGCCGTGGCGAAGCCGTCCGAGGTATCGGTCAAGGTGCTCAACGCCACCACGCGCAAGGGCTTGGCCCTCGCGGTCTCCAAAGAACTGCAGGCCCGCGGCTACACCGTGGCGCAAGTGGGCAACGCACCGGCCGACAGCCGCGATTTCCCCGACCCCGTACAGGTCGTGCACGGCCCCACCGGGCTGGCCGCGGCTCGGTCGGTAGCCGCGCAGATTCCTGGGGCCGTGCTGGTGGAGGACACTCGCACCGATGGCACGGTCGACCTGCTGATCGGAGCCAAGTACACCGCGCTGGCATCACCGGCCGACGCCGCCAAGGCCCTCACCCCGACGTCCGCGCCCTCACCGGCGGGCTGCAAGCCGGCCTGAGACGTGTTCGCCTTTCTCACCACACCGAGCAGACTGCTGCCACAATCTTGGACGCCATACCGAAGGAGTTGGGCATGACCGACGTCATTTCGAACGCGAAAGCCGGCTCTGCCGAATGGAACACGCTGGAGCCCGACGCACGGGTCATCGCGCGCGCACACGACGGCCACGACCCAGCCTCGGCTGCTGAGCTTCCGGCCGCCGACGAGGTGGGCGACGATGCGGCCACCTCCGAGGCCGCGCACACGCCGGCAGGCGCCACCTTTGCCGAGTCGTTCTACGCGGCCCGCCCGCGCAGCCTGCGGCCCAAGGCCCGGTTACGCGGCGCACCCAGGGAGAAGAAGAAGTTCACCGGCGATCCGGTGGGCACGAACCCCGACTACGTGACGTGGCTGCGCGAACAGTCGATGTTGGACGATGCCAAGCGGCTGGCGAGCCAGTTCAGTGGCCAGGGCAGCATGTGGCAGAACCCGTTCGCCAACCCCAATCCGCGGTCGGCGATCGAGTCGGCATCGGTGTGGTTCACCGCCTACCCGATTTCGATGATCACCCGGCCCGGGCAATCGTTCCTGTCGACCCTGGGCGATTTGCAGCTGTGGAAGGCCTTCCAGCAGATCGGCATCGACGGCATTCACACCGGCCCGGTCAAGATCGCCGGCGGGCTCAGCGGCTGGTCGCCGACACCCAGCGTCGACGGACACTTCGACCGGATCAGCACCCACATCGATCCTGCGTTCGGCACCGAAGAAGAATTCCGGGCCATGTGCGAGGTGGCCACCCAGCACGGTGGCACGGTCATCGACGACATCGTTCCCGGGCACACCGGCAAGGGCGCCGACTTCAGGCTCGCCGAAATGGGGGTGGACGACTACCCGGGCATCTACCACATGGTGAACATCCCCGAGAGCGACTGGCACCTGTTGCCGGACGTGCCCAGCAGCCTCGACTCGGCAAACCTCGACAGCAAGGCTGAGAAGCGGCTCGCCGACGCCGGTTACATCATCGGCGAACTGCAGCGTGTGATCTTCCACGACCCGGGCGTCAAAGACACCAACTGGTCGGTCACCGCGCCCGTGGTGGGCCCTGACGGAGTAACCCGGCGCTGGGTGTATCTGCACTACTTCAAGGCGGGGCAGCCGTCGATCAACTGGCTCGACCCCACGTTCGCCGGCATGCGCCTGGTGATCGGTGACGCCCTGCATTCCCTCGGCGACCTGGGCTCGGGCGCATTGCGCCTCGACGCGAACGGCTTTCTGGGAGTAGAGAAGTCGTCGTCCGAGGGGCCCGCCTGGTCGGAGGGCCACCCGCTGTCGGAGGGCGCGAACCAGATCATCGCCTCGATGGTGCGCAAGATGGGCGGGTTCACGTTCCAGGAGCTGAACCTCACGATCGACGACATCAAGTCCACCAGCGAGCAGGGCGCCGACCTGTCGTACGACTTCGTCAACCGCCCCGCCTACCAGCATGCGCTGGTCACCGGCGATACGGAGTTCCTGCGGATCACGCTCAACGAGTGCCTGGCGATGGGCGTCGACCCGGCAGGCCTCGTGCACGCCCTGCAGAATCACGACGAGCTCACCTACGAACTGGTGCACTTCGCCACCCTGCACTCCGACGACGTCTACGCCTTCCGCGGCCGGCGCATCCGCGGCAGCGACCTCGCGGTGCGCGTGCGCCAAGACCTGCTCGACGGCATCACCGGTGAGCGGCGTCCGTACAACAAGGTGTTCACCACCAACGGCATCGCCTCCACCACGGCCACCGTCATCGCCGGCGCCCTGGGCGTCGAGTCGCTGGCGGCCATCGACGACGCCCAGGCACGCAAGATCAAGCAGGCGCACCTGCTGTTCGCCGCGTTCAACGCGCTGCAGCCAGGCGTCTTCGCGTTGTCGGGGTGGGACCTGCTGGGCATGGTGACCATCGACGAGAACGAGATCATGCACCTGCTGGCGACCGGCGACACTCGCTGGGTACACCGCGCCGCCTACGACCTGATGGGCTTCGATCCCGAAGCCACCCGCTCGGCCTCGGGCATGCCGACGGCCCGCAGCCTGTACGGGCCGCTGCCCGAGCAACTGACCAACCCCAACTCGTTCGCCTCGTCGCTGGCCCGCATCCTGGCCATCCGCAAGCACTACGGCATTGCGACGGCCCGTCAGCTCGACGTGCCTGCCGTGGCCCATAAGGCGATGCTGGTGCTGGTGCACGAGTTGGCCGACGGCGACAAGCACGTCCTCGTGCTGAACTTCAGTGACGCCGAGGTGCCCGGCATCGTCATCTCCCGGCATCTGACGCCGGGATCGGTGGTCACCGACATGTCCACCGAGCAGACCGTCGGCGAGGTCTCGGCGCTGCACTCCGTGTTGGTGAACCTGCCTCCCTTCGGCGGCATGTCGTTGCTGGTCAAGGAGCCGGTGCTCGAAGACGACGAGGAAGACGACGACGAGGCTGTGTAGTTGTGCTTGGCCGCCCGGTCAGGCGAGCGCCGGTCAGGCGAGCGCCGGTCAGGCGAGCGCCGGTCAGGCGAGCGCCGGTCAGGCGGGCACGGTGAGGACGGTGGTGACCAGGCCTGAGCGCACCTGCCAGCGTCCGGTGAAGCTCGCCAGCCGCTGCCCGGCGATCACCGGGCCTGGCACGAGAAACCGCGCCTCAAAGCTGCCTGCGGCTATGTCAGTCTCGCGCCCACCGGCCTCCTGCCAGCTTTCGTATGGGCTCAGGGACAGGTCGACATCCTCGAAGCCGAGCCAGCTCCCGGTCACCGGGAACCATGCCTTGTAGACGGCCTCCTTGGCGCTGAACGCGATCCGGTCCCAGTGCGTCCCTGGCCAGCTGCGGCCCAGCGAGAGCAGACGGTCACGCTCTACGGCGGAGGACACCAACGGCAGCACCTCCGCCGGCAGCGCCTCGTGCGGCTCGGCGTCGATACCGAGCGTGTGCACGTTCTCCGACAGCGCCACCGCAGCAGCGGCGTAGTCCTCCAGCTGCGGCAGCCCCTGATGCACGGCGCCGAACTGGCAATGCGTCATCGACCCGACAACCCCGGACGGCCACGGCGGGGCGCCGCGCTCCCCGGGCACCATGGGTTCCCGCGCGATCCCCAACTCGGCCAACGCCTGGCGCGCACACGCGCGCGCGGTGGTGAACTCGCGTCGCCGCTTTGCCACAGCCCTGGTCATCGCCGCCTCCTCGGCCGCGAAGAGCACCTCGTGCCGCGCCCCGAGGGCCTCGGCACACATCACTGCCGCGGGCAGCAGGGCTTCCAGCACGGGCCGATGCTAGCCACGCGGGCAGCCGGCCGGTAACGTCCGCGCCGACTCGTCCGAAGACGGCGTCATGAAGCGCACCGACCGCCTGGCCCCACGGCAATCCGGGCTATGCGAAACCGGTCGGGCAGGCGTCTAGGAACTCTGGCTGACCTACGGACGCCAAAGCCCGCCAGCTCGCACACGCGCGATCGCGGGCAGGCTCATCGCCGGATCAGTAGCTGAAGGTCGTCGCACCCTCGCCGATCCAGTTCCACATCGGGATGGTGCCGTTCAGCTCGGCACCCGCGATGAGCTCAGTGGCATCGATCGACCGAGCATCGACACAGATCGGGCACACGTAGATGCGTCCGCCAGCAGCCTGGTAACGGTTCACCAGCGATTCCAGACTCGGGCAGCCTGGACAGCCCACTCCCTCCGCTGTGCCAGGCAGAGCGAGCCGGACGGCCTCCTGCGTCAAGAACATGAGAGTTTGGCGGCCCGTCTCTGCGGCGCCGACCGCGACGAGGAGGGCGACGGTGACCTTTTCGGCGTCCTCGAGACCAGTGGTGAGGCTGACAACGGCCTTCTGGGGCATGGCGAAACTCGCTTTCTTGGATGAGACGATGGATCCGTCTTCTGCAGATCCCATCGAACCCGTCCTCGGCCGTGGCCCCATCCGTGCTGCGCACGGATGTTCTCAGTACGTCGCCATTCTCAGTACGTTGCCGACCAGCCGAGATCCGCGGCCAGTTCATCGGGCACCAGCTCGAGGATCTCCCTCTCAGGCAGTGCCGCCATCGCGGCACCCGACGACCGCGGCCGCCTCGGACCGACGGTTCTGCTCCCAGAGCAGAGTTGCCAAGGCGCCGACGGCTCGGCGATGGCAGTCGGAATCGCCGCTGGCGGCACCAATCTCCAGCGCCTCGCGCACCACCATCTCGCTGTCGTGAGGTGCGAGCGAGGCTGCTTCCAGAAGGCTGCGGTTCAAGCAACGCAGGTCGCCTACTCGTCGGAACAGACGCACCGCTTCTGTTACATCCTCTGCGCGGCTCGGGGCTCCCGCGAGTGCTCGGGCCAGCAGGGCGTGGGCGACCTCGGTCTCATTGTCGTGGCGAGCCGCGTAGGCAAGGCATTCGTCGGCCCACGTCACGGCCTGGTCTCTCAGCGCCTCGTCGCCGCCCGCGACGAGAGCCATCATGTAGCGCGTGTTGTTCACGTGCATCGAGTCACCCGCGAGGGCGTAGGCGGAGCGCGCGGCCTCCAGAGCTGCGAGCAGGTCGCCGGAACCGAGCTCGCCGATCCGGACGAGGGCCTTGGCTCTCAGCTGGAGTGCCTCCGCGAGCTCCCAGTGGTCGCCGACAGTCGTCGCGATGGCGATCGCCTCGTTCACGTGGGGCTCCGCCTCGACCGCTGGCCGCGGTGCACGTTGCTGGAGGCGGTGAGCTGAGCAGCGGCCAGACGGTCGGCGTCGGTTCCGCCGCAGGCGAGCTCACGGGCGCGCTCAGCCACCACTTCGAGGAGGTCGATACGGATGTAGGCGAGCACACGTCCGATCACCTCGAGTTCCGGTGCCGACCATGTCGCGCGGAGGTCAGGACGGCTTGCTGCGTCGATCAAGGTCTGCATCATGCCGGGCCCCGGGCCGTACTGTTCGACCCCGGTCGCGACGGCAACAGCGAGCTGGGCGGCCATCGGCGGGTCGCGATCGATGGCCCACAGCAGGGCGTCGTTGATCTCGGGACAGAACGTCTTCGCGAAGGCTCGGGTAGCGGGCCGATCATCGGTACGCGCCCGAGCCGCGATCGACCCGGCCACCCGGCAGTGATGCTGGGCATGCCGACGCGCGACGAGATCGAGAACCTGCCGATCGGTGCGGGCCCTCACGAACTCACGCAGAGCGCCGAGGATGCGGAACCGCGTCGTCTCGCCGTCGTCGGCGACCTTCACCAGAAGGGAGCTGTCCACCAGCTCTGCCACCTCGGCGTCGACACGGTCGCCGACGGCCGCACACGCAAGGTCGAGATCGAAGGACCGCGGAAGCGCCGCCAGGTGACTCAACGTCCACTGCAGCCGCCCGTCCAGCAGGTCCCAGCTCCAGGCGAAGGCCGAAGCGAGCGCCGCATGTCTCTGCCCCGCGGCGTTGGCCGTGCCCAGGTGGGCGAATCCGTCGACCAGCAATCGGTCGAGCTCGGCCATCGAAAGGTGACGTGTACGAGCCGCAGCGAGCTCGATGGCCAGGGGGATCCCCTCTAGTCGGCGACATACGTCGACGACCGTCGCCAGATCGTCGAGATCGATGTCCCTGGATGCGGAGCGCGCGCGGTCGAGGAAGAGCACGACGCCCGGGTCCGTGGGCTGCTCGGTGGGCAGCGGGTCGAGTTCGACGATGCTCTCCCCCGGGCCGTGCAGGGGCGTGCGCGACGTCGTGATCACCCGTAGGGAGTCGAGCTGCCCGAGGAACCTACGGACGGCTGTCGCTGCGTCAACGCTGACCCGGTCGACGTTGTCGAGCACGAGCTGCACCTGGCCGCCGGCGAGTGCGCCGCAACAGGCGGCGAACACCCCGGGCCCGGCGGTCTTCTCCATGCCGAGGGCGGCCGCGACCGCACCGAGCACCCCTCCGGGCTCAGCATGCTCGAGCTCGACGACGACACTCGGCGCGAATCGGGCGAGCTCAAGCGCCACTCGGGTCTTGCCCACTCCCGCAGGCCCCGTCAGGGTCACCCAACGCGACTCCGCGAACAGCGCCTGCGTCTGAACGAGTAGGTCGTCGCGTCCGACGAACGAGTCGACCGGCGCCTGCACGGGGCGGCCGAGGTAGTTCGCCGCGGCCCGGATCAGCTCGCGACGGCTCTCCGCGAGCAGCTTGCGTCGGAGCGACGCGATGTGGGACTCGACCGTGCGCACGGACACGTGGAGCTCGGCTGCGATCTCAAGGTTCGTCAGACGACGGGCTACTGCTTGCAGGACCTCCTGCTCGCGCGGCGTCAGGTCGGGCGCGTGCATCAATGTCCTGCGACCAGCCCGGGGTCCTCGAACAGCAGCTGCCGCAGCCATGTTGTCGTCGGGCGCCTGTGGGGCGGGTTGGGACCACTCGCTCCCGCACTCGCGAGGACGGGCAGGGCAACCCACTCCCCGATCATCGGGACGTGCCCGGCCTGGAAGATGGCCAGGCCGCTTCCTCGAGCCGCTCCAGGTTCTGCGCCATCAACGCAGGATCACCGCCCGTCCGCAGGCGTAGGGACCAGCGATCAGAATCGACATATGCTCATTCATACCCGACACAATACAGTAAGATCGTGCAACAACAGGAGGGACTCGGAATGCTCGCCGCCTCGCGAAAGAACCTCCTCCTTGACCGCCTCCGGCGCGACGGGCGCATCGTTGCGAAGGAGATGGCGGCAGAGTTCGGCCTCTCCGAAGACAGCATCCGTCGCGATCTGCGCGAGCCGGACACGGAGGGCCTGGCTCGACCGCGGCCTGCTTCCGTGCGCAGCACGGATGCCACGTGCGCCGCCCACAGGTTTCGATGGCGCACATGAATCCTTCTCCTGGTCCCGGGCGACGCAGCCTGCTGACGATCTGGCCGCCCTGGCGGTCACGGCCCTCGTGGTCGCGCTGCCTCCGACGTCCGCGAGAGCGGCCGGCACTGCTGGCGATACAAGCCTGTCGCCGCGGGGCGCACACCTGTGTGCTCTTTACCACGGGCAACCTTCGCTGCCGGGGGAACAACTCCTACGGCCAGCTGGGCCTCGGCAACACCACCAATATCGGCGACGGCTCGCTGAGCTACGGCAACACCACCCTCCTGCCCGCCACCAGCCGCACCACCCTGATCGGAAGGTAGCGATGTCGCAGCCAACTGCAGGATTCCTCGCAGCACCCGAGCCTGACCGCGCCGCCGACGAGCTGTACGCCGAGGACCTCGCCGAGCTGGGCTTTGTCATGAACCTCTCACGGATCTGGGCGTACGACCCGGGTGCCCTCGACGGAATCTTCACCGTGGCGCGGCGCGTGGCCCGTGACGCCGACCTGAGCATCCGGGAGCGGCTGCTGATCGTGCTGGCGACGTCGGCCGCCCGGACCAGCAGTTACTGCATCTATGCATGGGGCTCGAAGTTCGACACCGAGCTCGATCCCCGGTCGGCCGCCGCGATTGTGCGCGGCGACCAGGCGCCCGTCGGCCTGCCACCAGCAGAGGTCGCCCTGGTGCGCTGGGCACGGGCGGTCGCGCTCAGGCCTTACAGCACGACGTCAGCCGACATCGACGCGCTTCGCGAGGCTGGGTGGTCCGATAAGCAGGTTTTCGCCATCACCGTCTTCACCGCTCTGCGACTGGCGTTCGCCACCGTCAACGACGCGCTCGGGGCGCTCCCGGACCGTGAACTCGCCGAGACCACGCCAGCCGCACTCCAACAGGCGATCGACTTCGGTCGCCCGCTCGGTTGAAGGAGAGAGAAGCATGGAGAGATTCCGGATCGACACGCCTGACGACGGTCACGCTCTACTGGGTGACGAACACGATCGACTCAGCCAACCGCAGCTACTACCAGGCCCGCCACGATCCCGAACCTTTACGCCTGCCCCCGGACACCCGCATCGAGACCCCGACGGGAATCGCCATGTTCCCTGGCGAGGCACAACTGGTCGTCCCTCGGACCTTCGCCGAACGTTGCTACAACCTCACCCACTGGAGCGACATGCCCCGAGGCGGTCACTTTCCGGCGCTTGAGGAGACGGAGCTCTTGGCCGAGGACATCCGCGCCTTTTTCAGGCCACTCCGCAAGCGCATCGGAGCGGCGCCCTAAGCCGTCCTGCTCGTGGCCCTGGCACGCCCGCTGCTCACCCAGACCGCGGTTACGGCCTAGCTAGCGCGACACCTCACCTCAAGGAGCAACCCATGAACTCTCGGCCGCCACGCATCGTCTACGCCACCGCCACCTCACTCGACGGCTACCTCGCCGACACCCGCGGCTCCCTCGACTGGCTCTTCGCCGTCGAAGGTGGCGAACTCGCGATGGCCGAGGGCGAGACCTTCATGTCTGGTGTCACAGTCCAGGTCGAGGGCTCGACGACCTACGGCTGGGTCGTCGACCATGAGGATCTCGTCACCCACCCCGAGAAGTGGCAACTCTTCTACGGTGAGCGGAGAACATTCGTCTTCACCTCGCGCACCGACCTCCCCGTCGTCCCCGGGGCCGCCATCGAGTTCCTCGACGGCGCAGTGGCAGACCACGTCGATCGGATCCTCGACGCCGCAGGCGGCGGTGACATCCACCTGGTCGGGGGCGGCGCTCTAGCGGCACAGTTCGCCGAGATCGGCCGGCTCGACGCGATCCACCTGTCCATCGCTCCCGTCACCTTGGGTGCCGGGGCGCCGCTGTTCCCGACATACTTCGACGCCTCCCGACTACGGCTCACCAGCCTCCACCAAACCGGCCAGTTCATCCAGGCTGAGTACGACGTGGTGCGGTAGTGGCCATCTCCCGCGGACATCACGCCGCCGGAGTTGCGCACGGCGCGTAACGAACGGAAGTGCCTGTCCTACAAGGGAGACTCGCGACTACGAGTTTCAAGGTCTCCGGCGGGAAGCACGCCAGAAGCGAAGCGTCGTCCGATCGCGCATGTCGTCCGGCGTTGCGATCCGGGGAATCCATGTCCAGCCCATGGGTGCGGCGCCGGCCGCGCCACACGAAACACCGAAGCTAGGCGAGGCTAGCGGGGGTGCCTGGCACCGTCAGCCCGGGACGCTCGTCGTCCCACGCCCTGACCGTCAGTCGCCAACCGTTCGGCGTATAGATCGCCTGGGTGGTGATGCGACCGGTCACGTCGTAGTCAACGCCCGAGTCCGAGCCAAGCTTGCGAAAGGTGCTGAAGCGGTGGCCGACACGTCCGAACGTCTCAGTGCGGTGGTCGAGCTCGACTTCCTTGAACCGGGTCAAGTTGCCCGTGATCGCATACGCCTCCCGGGCGCGGATGAACTCCTCCACACTGAGGATCTCCGGGACGTCGGTGGTGTTGCGGATCAGTTGGCCGCTCTCGATGAAGAGCTCGCGGATCCGCGAGTATTCGGCCGTCTCACCCTGTTCGAATGAGACCGCTCCGAAGAAGGTCTTGATCAGCCGAGCGATCGCCGCAGTGTCCTGCTCCGTCGACTCGTTGTCGGACGCGCGCTGGGTCATGGGGCTCACTCTCTAGCGGATCATGCGACGATCCAAGCAGGCCCAAGCGGTGGCAGTCCATGCCGATCTGTCGCCCGTCTATGCAGCCGCCTTCACGACGCGAGGCACACGGCCGCCACCGTCCTGCTCCTGCTCGGCGTCAGCCAGCCCACCATCATGAGTCATGGGCTGGTCGAACCCGGTGATGACCCAGACGTACGCCCACCTGGTCGCACCCATCCGCCAGGATGTCGCACGGCAACTCGGCGGCCTGCTGTGGAGCAACCACGAGGCGCCAATTGAGATCACAACGGAAAACGCCGGTCGGAGCTCTTGGGCTCCAACCGGCGTTTCCGCTGGTGAAGGGCGGTGGCGGTGGGATTTGAACCCACGGTGGAGTTACCCCCACACACGCTTTCGAGGCGTGCTCCTTTGGCCGCTCGGACACGCCACCGCGGGCAACAATACCCAACGTTGGGCGGTGTCCCCAACCGGGTTGGGCGACGACGGAAAGTTGTGGAGTCTTGGTTACGCCAGACGTACCTAAGACTCCACAACTTTCCCCTGCGGACGCCGACGGGCGCGGAAGAACGTGCGCAACAGGTCACCACACTCTTCGGCGCGCACGCCGCCGATCACCTCGGGACGGTGGTTGAGGCGCGGATCGGCGGGAATGTTCCACAACGACCCCGCCGCGCCCGCCTTGGGATCCGTCGCACCGAACACCACGCGCGCCACCCTGGCCAACACGCTGGCCCCAGCACACATCGCACAGGGCTCCAGCGTCACCACCAGCGTGCACCCATCGAGTCGCCAACTGCCCAGCTCACGCGAAGCCGCCCGTAGGGCAAGCACTTCGGCGTGCGCGGTGGGATCCTTCGTGGCTTCCCTGGCATTGCGCCCAGCGGCCACAAGCTCACCGGACGGTCCCACGACGACCGCCCCTACCGGCACGTCATCGGTCTCGAGCGCCGCGACCGCCTCGCGGAGGGCCCAACCCATCCAGAGCTCGCCGGCTACTGCCGCTGCCGGCTCGCCCTCCGCCACCTGCGTGGCGGACGGCCCGCCCTCGCGCGCAGTCGCACCACCAGAGCCCGCACCCACGACCGAGCCGAGCGGCCCCTTGCCCCTAGCCGTGCCCGCGGAGCCTTCACCCACGGCCGAGTCGCCCAGGCTCTCGCCCACAGCCGAGCCTGTCGAAGCCGGATCGCCGCCCGTCAGCGCAACGCCTCCACGAGTTCACCGAAGCCGGCCAGCTCACCGATCTCCGCGAGCGCGGTCGCAGGGTCGTCGGGGTTCTCATTGGCCAGTTCCACCAGCCTGCTGGCGCTGACCCCGCGATCGGCCAACAGGGTGGGATCACCGGCCCAGTTGTCCACGGGCTCCGGATCGGGATCGGGCGCGATCAAAGCTCCTCCGAGCGCCTCGCTCAGTTGGTTCTCGGCCTCGGCGTCGCGTTCGCGTTCGGCCTCGGTGCGGCCGTCCTCGTCTTCCCCTTCGTCATCGGCGGCACGCTCGTAGGCGTGCACCCCGGGCGGCACGGCCGCGTCCAGGTCGGCTGCCGACCCGAGCAGATCGGCGTAGTGGCCCTCCAGCACGGCAGGCAGGTCGGAGACGAACAGGGTGGCCGGCTCGTCGTCGTCCACCCGCACAAAGGCGAACCACCCGTCTTCGCGCTCGATGACGCACAGCACGGGCCGTCCGCCGTGTGCCACCTCACGCATCAGGTCGGCCAGGTCGTCCAGGCTCGAGCAGTCCTCGACATCGACGTCCTTGGCTCGCCACGTGTTGCCATCGTCAGCTACCACCGCAGTAAAGAAAGACACAGAACCATCCTGGCAAACGCGTGGCCCGATGGGGGGCCTGGATCCCGACCCTGGACGCGACGCCGCCAAATCGAGAGTGCAGTCGATCACGCTGGAACCACTAGGTTCGTCAGCATGCGCGTGCACGTTGCCGACCATCCGCTCATCAACCACAAGCTCACCTACCTGCGCGACAAGCGAACGGACTCCCCCACGTTCCGTCGGCTGGCTGAAGAGCTCATGACCCTGCTCGCCTACGAGGCGACCCGTCAGGTGCGAGTGGAGCCCTTCGAGATCGAGACGCCCATCACCCGCACCACGGGCATCCGGCTCTCGCACCCGAGGCCGATCGTCGTGCCTATCCTGCGCGCGGGCCTGGGCATGCTGGAAGGCATGGTGCGACTGCTGCCCAGCGCGGAAGTCGGGTTTCTGGGGCTGGTTCGCGATGAGACGACGCTTGAGGTCTCGACGTACGCCAACCGGCTGCCCGACGACCTGACTGGACGCCAGGCCTACGTGATCGACCCCATGCTCGCCACCGGGCACTCCCTGACGATCGCGATCGACTACCTACTCGCCAAAGGGGCCGACGAGGTTACGGCAGTCTGCCTGATCGCTGCCCCAGAAGGCATTGCCCACCTGCAGGAGCACCTATCACCAGACGCCCCGGTGAGCCTGGTGGTCGGCTCGGTCGACGCCGGACTCAACGAGCATGGCTACATCGTGCCGGGCCTCGGCGATGCCGGCGACCGGCTCTACGGCGTAGTCTGAAAACCACCCGCCGTCCTCGGCTGAATTGGCTGTGCCCACGCCCACACGAAAATCCGCCTGTCCAAGTAGCGCTTGAAACGGACTTCTGTCACACTGGTAACTCTGCTATCACTAGGCTTGAGGCACTAAGGGACCAAGAAGCACGCTTCGAGACTCTCGACGCGAGGCTGGCCACCGGGAGATGAAGGAGGGTTCATGGGACCACGGATCAAGAAGTACCTCCTCTGGTTCCTCATCGCCTTCGTCATCTATGCAATCTTCAAGAGCCCCGAGCAGGCCGCCAACCTGGTGCGCAGCGCTGTCGACGGCATCCTGACGGTGTTCTCCGGCGTAGGACGTTTCTTCGACGCCCTGCTGTCACAGAGATAAGACCATGGCACTGCGCCACGACCCGCTGCCCCGGGTCGTGCAGCACATCCTCACCAAGCCCGAGCGGGTGATCGAGTCCGAACGCCGGCACTGGGCCTGGCTTGCCGAGCCAGTGGGCACGCTGCTGCTCGGCACCCTGTTCGCGCTGTGGATCTCCGTGAACGTCCCCGACGGCGGCGAGTTTCTCACCTTGTTGTGGCTCGCCTGGCTCGTGCTCGTGGGGCGTACCGGGTGGATGTGGTTCCTGTGGTGGCGGCAGTGTTTCGTGGTGACCAGCGATCGGTTCATTCTGGTGCACGGCGGCATCACCCTCACCGTCAGCCAGCTTCCACTCGAGTACGGCAAAGACATCACCCTGCGCCAGAACCTCCCGGGCCAATGGTTGGGCTTCGGCGACTTCGTGCTCGAGCGTGCCCCGAAGGAGAACGCCCTGCGCCACGTCACGTGGCTGCCCGACTGCGAACGCCTGCACCGGCGCATCTCCCGGTTGCTACAGGGCGACGACGGCAAGTCCCGGTATGTCGAAAGCATCGTGCCCACTCTGGACGACGACACCATCGTGATCATCGACGAGACGTCTCGCAGCACGCGCGAGAAGGTCAAAGCCGAGCGGGTGCATCGTCGTGCCGGCGAGGTGGTCACCCCCGTCCAGAGCCCCGGCGTGCTCTCCCTGTGGCGGGGCATCCGTTCCACGATGCCCGGCTTGAGCACACCCCCGGCCCCCGTCCGCAGGCCTCGCCTGCGGCGTCGGCCGTGGCGGAGCGAGCCTGCCGAGCCCGAGCGCAAGAACATCACCACCACCGGCAAGGAACCCCAGCACGCTTCCATCTTCCGCAAGCTCTAGCCCGGCGAACGCCCGCCTGGACGACTGCCGCACCTCCATGACACGCATCGGCGTTGCGCCTCGGGTCCGTTGCCGGCCCTGACCGCCAGGCTCACCCCGCCGGCCGCACCTCACATGGACGCGGTGCCGCCCATGGCTCTCGCGAGGGTCTTGGCGCTAGCGCAGCTCACCCCGCCGGCCGCACCTCACATGGACGCGGTGCCGCCCGTGGCTCTCGCGAGGGTCTTGGCGCTAGCGCAGCTCACCCCGCCGGCCGCACCTCACGTGGACGCGGTCCCGCCCTCTCCCGCGCCGGCCTGGCGCTTGGCCTCCCAGGCCGCACGCCGCTTGGCGGCATCGATGGCGTCGAGTTCGGCCGCTCGTTCGGGGGTAGGGGCAGCACCCCCCAAGTGGGCCGGCAGATACCAGGCGTGCGGGCCCGGATCAGCGGTGTCGGGATGTTCGGCCTGCAGCTGAGAGACCATCTCCTGCAGCGTGGTTCGCAGCTGCTCGGTGCGAGCATCCAAGTCGTCCCGCTTGCCGATGATGATCGGCTCACCCACCATGATCTGAATCGTCGTGCCACGAGCGAACGTCAGCCGACGACCCTTGGCCCAGAGCTTGTGAGTGCCCCACAGAGCCACCGGCAACAGCGGCGCAGACGCCGTAGCCGCCATCCGTACCGCGCCGGACTTGATCTCCTTCACGGTGTACGACCGTGAGGTGGTGGCCTCGGGAAAGAGCCCGATGATCTCCCCGTCCTTGAGGGCGCGCAGGGCCAGCCGGAACGACGCCGAGCCGGCCTCACGGTCTACCGGAATGTGGTGCATGCCCCGCATCAACGGGCCGGAGATCTTGTTCTCGAACACGACCTCCTTGGCCATGAACCGGGTGAACCGCCGGCAGGCCTCCCACGGCGCGAGCCCGGCGAAGATGAAGTCGAGGTACCCGATGTGATTCGAGGCAAGCACCACGCCCCCACTCCTGGGCACATGTTCCAACCCAGACATCTCGATCTTGAGACCCAGGGCCTTGAACATGACCTTGGCCGCCTTGATGACCGGGGGGTAGACCTTGTCTGCCACATGCACTCCTTCGCCCACACACCAATGCCCGGACCAACCGGGTGTGCCCGAACAATAGGCGAAACGGCCCTCCCAGCGAACTCTGCGCCCCAAAGATGACTCATTCCAAGGGATCCGACGGGCCGGCGGCGACAAGGGAGCTGATCGCAACCCACCCTTGACTGGCGAACCAGGCGAACTGGGCAGCTTCGCCAGCCATCGAGCACCCGGTCGTTCGCGACTCACGGCCTTGCCGTGTCCCTTTTCCGACACGATCTCTGCAGCGTCCTCGGATCTCGTGCTCAGCCAAGATCGTTCGCTCGGAATCGTGTCGGATAAAGGACAACGACCGGGTCATCCCCCCGCGCGGGAGCAGCACCTGGCAGTGCCCGGCCCGACGAACCCGACGCCGCCCGCAACGGCGATGATCGTCATCGCAAGGACAGCACCAACGTGATGGCAATGGCGAACATGACCAGCCCGATCGACAGATCGACCACCTTCCACACTCGAGCGCTACGCAGATAAGGCTCGGCCTTGCCTGCGGCGAAGCCGATCCCGCTGAACCACAGCACGCTTGCCAGCATCGCGCCGCCGGCGAACAGCCAGCGTCCCGAACCGTACGAGCTCGCGACCGTGCCCAACATGAGCACCGTGTCGAGGTAGACGTGCGGATTAAGATGGGTGAGGGCCAGTGCGGTGCCCACCACGGCCGTCAGACTCGGCGTTGCAACCCCCGAGGCAGTGAGGCCGCCAGACTGCCGAGCATTGCGCAGAGACCGCACACCACACCACGTCAGATAACCGGCGCCAGCCCACGTCACGACACTCAACAGCGTCGGCTGAGCGGCCACCACTGTGCCCACCCCGCTGGCGCCGAGCGCGATGAGCACTACATCGGAGACGGTCATGATGGCCACGACCACCCCGACGTGATGCCGGGCCAGTCCGCACCGCAGCACGAAGGCGTTCTGGGCGCCGATGGCCACGATGAGAGATAGGCCGGTGAGCAGGCCGGCTAGCACGGGGTTCACGGGTTCAATCGTCGACGTGTCATGGTGTTTAGTCCAGCGAATGTTTCTTATCGATCATTAGCATTGCTTCATCACGTCTTCTTCAGGGAGGGACGTCATGGAGGTGAACTGGCCACAACTCGAGGCTTTGGTCGCCATCGACGACACGGGCACGTTCGAGGCTGCTGCGCGCCAGCTGCTGCTCACCCCGTCGGCGATCAGCCAGCGGATCCGGGCACTGGAGGCGGCCACCGGCGGCGTGCTGGTGGTGCGTTCCACCCCCTGCAGGCTCACGCCGCAGGGCCTAGTGCTGGTTCGGCTCGGACGCCAGCTCGCGCTGCTGAGCCACGAAGCAGATCAAGCGCTGCACCCCGGCTCTGGACGGGTCGAGCTCAGCATCGCGCTCAATGCGGATTCGCTGGCCACGTGGTTCGTCCACGTTCTGGCCGACGCCGGCCGCTGGGCCGACGTGACCCTGCGGCTCATCGTCGACGATCAGGATCACACCGCCGAGCTTCTCCGCAGCGGAACAGTTCTCGGTGCCGTGACCTCACAGCCCGTTGCCGTGCAAGGGTGCTCGTCGGAGCCGATCGGCGTCATGCGGTACCTGCCTGTCGCCGCCGCCGAACTCGTAGCGACCCTGGGCGGGCTCGATCTCGCTACCGCACCCATTGTGCAGTTCGACGTCAAAGACACTCTGCAAGAACGGATCTTGCGCCGGGCCGGAGTCACGGAGAGCCCGCCCACCCACCGGGTTCCCTCGTCCGAAGGGTTCGCTGCCGCCGTCCGAGTGGGCCTCGGGTGGGGTGCCATGCCCGTCGACCAGCTCGGGGACGATCTGGCAACCGGCCGGCTCGTGCGGATCAGCGACGACTACGAGGACGTGCCGCTCTTCTGGCAGCGCTGGCGGCTCGACTCCGCGGCCCTGTCCCGGCTCACGGAGTGCATCCGCCGACATGCTCCGCGGGTGGACAGACCGACCTGACGAACGCGCGCCCTACGGCCGCGCCCTCAGGCAGCAACAAAGGAGGATCCTGGCGTGCATGACCAAGATCGCTCTGGCCGCACTACCCGCCTTCGGGCATGTGTATCCGCTGATGCCGTTGGGCGAGGCGCTGGCCGCAGCCGGTGCAGAGGTGAGAGTCGCGGTGGGCGAGCCGTTTCTCGACCGGCTCTCGCTGCCGACCGAACAAGGCATCCAGCCGGGCGTCCAGCTGAAGGACCTGGCGCACCTGTGCTTCGACACCTTCCCCGGCACCGGCGACGACATGGCCAACCGATGGTTGCCCACCTTCTTCGGGTGGGCCAACCCACGACTCGTGATGCCCGAACTGCGAGCGCGGTGGCGTGCTGATCGGCCCGACCTGGTGATCGCCGAGATGACGAACTTCGGAGCTGTGGCGATTGCCGAGGAACTCGGCATCCCGTGCGTCGTGGCCGGCATCTCGCACACGCACCCGGGCATGGCCGCCTTCGTGGCCGTCGCGGCGATCAGCGAGCAGGAACCCGACCCCGCCAATCCCCCCTGGGCACAAGCCGAGGCGCTTGCGGCGGCAAACCCACGTCTGCGACAGCCCTATCTCGATCCCATGCCGGCCAGCTTGCAGTTCGGGCGCCTCGACCTGCTGAGCGAGCACCTGCCGATTCGCCCCGTCGCCTACAACTCTCCGAGCGATCCCACCGAGCTGCCCGAACGCACCCGTCCACGACGTTGTTACGTCACTCTGGGCACCGTCTCGTGGGGCGCCGTCGACGCTCTCCGAGCGGCCCTGCTGGGAGCGGCCGAGCATCGCGAGAGCGAGGTGATCGTCGCGTGCGGTCCCGGGAGCGACCTGTCCGCACTCGGCGACCTCCCGTCCAACGTGCGGGCTTTCGAGTTCGTAGCCCAGTCCAGATTGCTGCCCACGTGCGATCTCGTGGTGCACCACGGCGGTGCCGGCACGATGCTCGCGAGCGCAGCGGCGGGCGTGCCGCAGCTGATCCTGCCCCAGGGCGCCGACCAGTTCATCAACGCCGACGTGCTCGAGCGTTCGGGCGCCGGGCGCAGCCTGGCCGGCCAGGCCGCCACGCGCGAAGCCATTGCCGAGCAATGCGCGGAACTGCTCGCCGGGCAGGTTCATGGGGCCTGCGAGAGCCTGGCAGCCGAGATCGCCGCACGCCCCAGCCCTGAGTCGGTGGCGCGCGATCTGCTTGCCAGGTACGCCTAAGCCTCCTATGCCTGGCAGGGGGTGACGATCGGCTGAAGCCGACCTACTCTGGAAATGGCACGAGAGGAGTTCCTGATGAGTGAACACCATGTCTCCCATCCTCATGACGGCCCACGCGGCGTGGACATCACGCTCAACGACACCTTCGTCAATCGGATCGGCCCGGAGGGCGTGCGGTGCTACGTCGACGCTCTCGTGGCGGTGGCCGGCGAGCACGCAGACGTCGATGCGCTGGCCTCCTCGCTTCGGCACCGGCTCGACGCCGTCGGCATTCGGCTGCCCGACCTGTCCTACAAGCACACTGCCGAACAGCTGGTGAGAGCCACCCCGGGCCACCTCACCGTCAGGGACGACTACGGCCACCTTCTCTACGGCGTCCCCGAGCCAGCCCGCAAGTGACCGAAAGCCGGCGGCACGCCCGCCGGAATCGAGGGAGCGGTGCCAGGCCTGACAGGTTCACGGGCGCCCAGTCGTAAGCCCCGTGGTGCCATTCGGTACTGGTCGAGTTCGGTGCTGCCTGACTCAGTGCTGCCTGAGTTCAGTGCCGCCTGACTTCAGTGCCGCCTGACTTCAGTGCCGTCAGAGATCCAGCACGATTCGGGTGCCGGCCGAGCGGGAGACGCAAACGAACATCGACTCGTTGGCCTGCTTCTCCTCATCGGTGAGAATCGAGTCGCGGTGCTCTACCTGGCCCGAGATGACGATGGTCTCGCACGTTCCGCAGGTGCCCTCCTGACACGACGAGAGCACGTTGTAACCGGCGGCACGCAGCACGTCCAGCACACTCTTGTCGGGGGGAACCGTGAGAACCTCACCTGTCGAAGCGATCTCGATCTCGAAGGACTCGGCAACCGGTTCCGCAGCCACCGGCTTGGCCGTGAAGCGCTCAACGTGCAGCGCCCCGGCCGGCCAATGTGTGCTGGCAGCCTCCACCGCCTGCAGCAGAGGCTCGGGGCCGCAGGCGTAGATCGCCACCCCGGGGCGCGGATCGGCCAACACCTCGGCAAGGGGCAACAGACCCATCTCGTCCTCGGGCAGCACCTCCACCACCGCCGGTGCGGGACTCGCGTCGGCCAGTGCCATCAGTTCTGCCACAAAGGCCATTGACGAGCGCTGCCGTCCGCCGTAGACCAACCGCCACGGGATGCCAGCGACTGACGCCTCATAAGCCATTGCCACGATCGGCGTGATGCCGATCCCGCCGGCGATGAACAGATACTCCTGAGCCGGCTCGAGCGGGAAATGGTTGCGGGGGCCGCGCACCATCACGTCGGCCCCCTCGTGCAGCGAGTCGTGCACCCACACCGACCCACCGCGCGAAGCCTTGTCGCGCAGCACCGCCAGCCGCCAGGTCGAGCGGTCGGACGGGTCACCCGTCAGCGAATACTGCCGGGTCAGGTCTTCGTAGTTCAGATCGATGTGGGCGCCAGGTTGCCAAACGGGCAGCGGTTGGCCGTCGGGGTGCCCCAGTACGAGGTGCACCACTCCCTCGGCAACCTCGTCACGTGCCAGCACCCGCAAGACCAGGTCGACCTCGTCATGGGTGGTTTTCACCAAGTCACCTTCTCACCCGGTGTTCTGTGTCAGCGGGCCTGGTGCCGCGCCATGGCTGCCGCAAGATTCTGTTCCAGATCTCTTGGGTCAGTCAGTTGGCTAGTACCGGCCGGCCGGCGATGTCGCTGCGATGCTGCGCCCCGTCGAGGCCGATCTCTGCCACACCCGCGTAGGCGACCGTCCGAGCCTGATCGAGGTCGGCGCCCACGCCCACCACCGACAACACCCGGCCGCCGCTGCTCACGACCCGTCCGCCGGCCTGCGCGGTTCCCGCGTGCAACACGTGCACGCCCGCGATATCCGCCGCCTGGTCGAGACCGAAGATGGCGTCCCCCGTCCGCACTTTGCCGGGGTAGCCCGCGGCCGCCAGCACCACGGTGACTGCGGCGTCGCTGCTCCAGCGCAGATCGGGAATCTCACCCAGGCGCCCGGTGGCGGCGGCGTTCAGCAGCACGCCCAGCGGCGAGGCCAACCGGGCCAATACCACTTGGGTCTCGGGGTCGCCGAAGCGCGCGTTGAACTCGATGACCTTGAGCCCGCGCCGGGTCAGCGCCAGCCCGCAGTACAACAGGCCGGCAAAGGGTGTTCCCCGACGAGCCATCTCGGCGATGACGGGCTGCGCGACCCGAATCAGCACCTGCTCGCTCAGATCGGCCGGAGCCCAGGGCAGCGGTGAGTAGGCGCCCATCCCTCCGGTGTTGGGGCCCAGGTCGCCGTCGCCCAGTCGCTTGAAGTCTTGCGCGGGAGCCAACGGCACGACGACGTGCCCGTCGGTCACGCAGAACAACGAGATCTCGGGCCCGTCGAGAAACTCCTCGATGACCACGGCACCGCCGGGCTTGGCCAAGCACGCCGTGGCGTGGTCGAGCGCCACGTCGCGCTTCGACGTCACCACCACACCCTTGCCTGCGGCGAGCCCGTCCTCTTTCACGACGTACGGTGCTCCGAACGCATCGAGAGCGGCGTGCACCTCGCTCATCGATGTGCACAGGTGCGCCAGCGCGGTCGGAACCTCCGCTGCGGCCATCACCTCTTTGGCAAAGGCCTTGCTGCCTTCGAGCCGGGCGGCCGCGGCCGATGGCCCGAAACAGGCAATGCCCGCCGCCCGACAGGCGTCGGCCACCCCTGCCACCAACGGGGCCTCGGGGCCAATCACCACGAGGTCGACGCCGAGCTCTTGAGCCAGCGCCGTCACGGCCGCGGGGTCCTCGACCGCCACAGCGTGACAACTCGCGATCGCCGCGATCCCCGGGTTGCCCGGGGCGGCCGCGACTGTTTCCACCGTGGAGTCGGCCCGCAGCGCCCTGACGATGGCATGCTCGCGGGCACCGGAACCGATGACGAGTACCTTCACGTCAGCCGAGCCTAGCGGCCGTCGGTGGGGCTGTGTCCGGATGCCCGGCGCGGGCCGCGCCACTGCTGGGGCGGCTCAGCCCAGCAGGTCGTGCCGCACGATGGTGGCGGCCCGGTCGGGGCCGACGCCGACGGCCGAGATCCGGCCGCAGATCATGTCCTCCAGGGCCAGCACGTAGCGCTGGGCGTTCACTGGCAGCTCGTCGAACGTGCGCACCGACGAGATGTCCTCCCACCAGCCGGGCAGGTACTCCAGGATCGGCGTGGCATGGTGAAAGTCGCTCTGCGACATGGGCATCTCATCGTGCCGTACACCGTCGACGTCATAGGCCACACAGACCGGCACCTGCTCCAGACCGGTGAGCACGTCGAGCTTGGTGAGCACGGTGTCGGTGAGGCCGTTGACCCGCTGGGAGTACCGACCGATCACGGCGTCGAACCAGCCGCAACGGCGCGGCCGCCCGGTGGTGGTGCCGTACTCACCGCCGGCCTTGCGCAGGAACTCGCCAAAGTCATCGTGCAGTTCGGTGGGGAACGGCCCCTCGCCCACTCGCGTCGTATAGGCCTTGAGAATGCCGACCACCCGGTCGATGCGGGTAGGCGGAACACCTGAACCCGTGCACGCCCCGGCTGCGACGGCATTGGAGGAGGTGACGAACGGGTACGTGCCGTGGTCGACGTCGAGCAGGGTGGCCTGGCCGGCTTCGAAGAGCACGGTCTTGTCGTCATTGAGCGCCCGGTGCAGTACGAGACTGGTGTCACGCACCATGGGCCGCAGCCGTTCGATGTAAGAACTGAGCTCGTCGACGATCTCGTCGACCTCGATCGCGCGCCGGTTGTACACCTTCACCAGCAGGTGGTTCTTCTGGTAGAGCGCGCCCTCTACCTTCGCCCGCAGGATCGTGGGGTCGAACAGGTCTTGCACTCGCACGCCGACCCGGTTGATCTTGTCGGCATAGGCTGGCCCGATGCCTCGGCCCGTGGTGCCGATCCTGCGCTTGCCCAGGAAACGCTCGGTGACCTTGTCGATCGTGCGGTGATAGGGCGCGATGATGTGCGCGTTGGCCGAGACGATCAGCCGAGACACGTCGACGCCTCGCTCGATGAGCGCATCGAGCTCGGAGAACAGCACCCCCAGGTCGATCACCACGCCGTTACCGATCACGGGCACGCAGTCGGGCGTGAGAATGCCGGACGGAAGCAGGTGCAAGGCATACTTCTGGCCGTCTACCACCACCGTGTGGCCGGCGTTGTTACCCCCGTTGAACTTGACGACGTAGTCGACTCGAGAACCCAAGGCATCGACGGCCTTGCCCTTGCCCTCGTCGCCCCACTGCGAACCCACCACCACGATCGCTGGCATAGCGATCCACCTGCTCTCCGTGCACGCTGCCGGCGAGCAGCTTCGAACGACCTGACATAGGGCCGGTGGCCCCGCTCTGGTGGGCCGATGGCCCGCTATAACCGAATTAGCGTCCGCCCTTGCGCTCGCGGTCGCGGTCGCAAGGGTACCGGACAACCCGCCGCTGGGCCCTGTCGGCGAGCACGGGTCAGTCTCGAGCAGCGGGCCGCGTCGATCGACATAGGCCCCGAGTCAATAGGGCCGGTCATCGAGGTCTCGGCCGTCGCAATCAGTCGAGGGCGGCTGCCGCGGCTGGGTCGCAGTCGAAGAGGAACTGCTGGCAGCGGGCGGCCTCGTCGTCTTCGCGGATCGCGGCTGCGGCCCGGCCCAGCGCGTGCAAGCTCATCAGAAAGCCGCGATTGGGTTCGTGCGCGAAAGGCACCGGTCCGTGCCCCTTCCAACCCGCGCGACGCAAGGCGTCAAGGCCCCGGTGGTAGCCGGTTCGGGCGTACGCATACGACTCCACCACGGCTCCGCGATCCCACGCGTCGGCAGCCAACAGGGCCCAGCCGAGGCTTCCCGCCGGATGAGCCGCGGCCACGTCGGCAGGTGTGCTGCCCTGGGAAAGCTCGGCCACCACCGCAGCGTGCTGATCGCCTGGCAGCAGGGTGGGGACCGGTTGGCCAAGCAGGTTCTCGGGGCTCATAGGCGTTCAGTCTGGCACGCCGGCAGCCGACCACCGCCCCATCCCCCACACGGCCCTACTTGCCGCGAGGCGAGGACGAAACACCCATCCTGACTGTCACACTGGCCCGGGTGAAACCACATCGGCAGGCGTACGAGCTGTTGCCCGACGGCTCTGCGAAACGCCGGCGCGAACCGGCCGGGCGGATCGCCTGGCTAGTGCTGCTGGCGCTGCTGCTGACCACTGGCGTCGGTTGGGCCGTCTGGAATCTCACGCACGAACCACGCGTCGCGACGGACGCGAGCACCGCGAGTACAGCGGCCACCGTGACCGATTCGTCGACTCCCACGGCTGCTCCCACTCCCAGCGCCGTGCCTACCGAACGCATGCCGCCGCGCACAATCTCGGGCGCAGGTCTGCCCACGATCCCCGACGACTTCGCCCTGCCACACGAGAGCGACTCGGCGTGGACGGGTGCCAACCTCTCGCTCGACCTCTGCTCAAGCCTGAAACCCGAGAAACAGGCACTCGCCAACGCCACCGATCTGCACACCATCGAGACCACGAACGGCGACACCTCCAGCACCGAGACGCTCGCCCTGACCGCCGACCAAGGTGCCTCGGCCCAGATAGTGCGCGACTTCTCCCACGCGGTCACCGATTGCCCCGACGACAGCGAACCCCGGGCCAGCGGCACCGCCACCGTGGCGAACCTCGCCGACGACGGTCACCATCGGCAGACCAGCTGGGACGAGGCAACCATCCTCGCCCTGAGCCTTCCCCAGAGCCCCGGCAGTGACGTCACGTACCTGCTGTTGGCGCGAGCCGACCGGGCGGTCGTCATCGCCAGCGTCTCCGGGCCTGACACGCCGGCACCCCGCGGATCGGTCCTCAATGCCGGCATCGTCGCCCGACTGCAGCAGTTCGCCGACACGATGGCGAGCAAGGTGTGCGTCTTCCGCACCGACAAGTGCGCCCCGCCCTGGGTGGGCTCCGACGGCCAGGTAACCCTGCCGCCAGACAGCGTGGAACTGCCCAACGGCAACACCGTGCTGCCGGACGGCACGATCATCGATCCTTCCGGTCAGGTGGTGCTCGGCGATTCCTCCCCGCCGTCCCCCACCACACCGGTGCCGACGAGATGAAGGTTTCCGGGGCTGCCCGCACGTCGAAGCGTCACGTTCGTCGTCCAGTTGTCGCCAGGTTGGTGACGGCTCGGCGACGAACGTGACGGTTCGACGACCGTGCGCGATGGGTGATCCACCAGACCACAAAGGGCCGCTGAGACGAGTCTCGTCCCAGCGGCCCTTCGGTTGTGATGCAGCTCAGATCGGGCGACTCAGCGTGGGTCGCCCCGACCCGATAGTTGGCTCAGAGAGCTCGAGGTGTCTCAGAGCTTGGTGCCGGCCGAGCTGAGGTCCTGACAGGCCTGCACGATGCGCGCGGCCATTCCGGCCTCGGCCGACTTGCCCCAGGCGCGCGGGTCGTACGCCTTCTTGTCGCCAACCTCGCCGTCGATCTTCAGCACCCCGTCGTACTTGGAGAGCATGTGCCCGGCCACGGGACGGGTGAAGGCGTACTGGGTGTCGGTGTCGACGTTCATCTTGATCACGCCGTAGCTCACCGCGTCTGCGATCTCCTGCGGCAGCGAGCCCGAGCCGCCGTGGAAGACGAGGTTGAAGGGCTTGGAGCCCTCCGCCAGGCCCTTGGCCTTGACCACTGCCTCCTGCGCCTCCTTGAGGATCTCGGGGCGCAGCTTGACGTTGCCCGGCTTGTACACACCGTGCACGTTGCCGAAGGTCAGCGCCGACAGGTAGGTGCCGTTCTCGCCGATGCCGAGCGCCTCGACGGTGGCCAGGGCGTCTTCGGGGGTGGTGTAGAGCTGGTCGTTGATCTCGCCGACCACGCCGTCTTCCTCACCGCCAACGACACCGATCTCGACCTCGAGAATGATCTTGGCGGCCTTGGCGCGCGCGAGCAGCTCCTGCGCGATCGCCAGGTTCTCCTCCAGCGGCACGGCAGACCCGTCCCACATGTGGGAGTTGAACAGCGGGTCTTGACCGTTCTTGACCCGCTCTTCGCTGATCGCCAGCAGGGGGCGCACGTAGGTGTCGAGCTTGTTCTTGGGGCAGTGGTCGGTGTGCAGCGCAATGTTGACGGGGTACTTCTTCGCCACCTCACGGGCGAAGGCGGCCAGGGCAGCCGCGCCGGTCACCATGTCTTTGACCTGGGAACCCGAGAGGTACTCGGCGCCACCGGTGGAAACCTGGATGATGCCGTCAGACTCCGCCTCGGCGAAGCCGGCAAGGGCGGCGTTGAGGGTCTGGCTGCTGGAAACGTTGATGGCGGGGTAGGCAAAGGACTGGTCCTTGGCCCGCTGGATCATCTCGGCGTAGACCTCAGGCGTTGCGATGGGCATGTGCGCTCCTAGCGTCCGGTTGAATGCTCCACGCTGATCCTTCCACGTTCGGCGCCGAACGTGGCACTACCGTCGGCCGAGGGGCAGGATGACCGCATGACCTTCAGAGTCGATGCCTACGTCGCCGCCAAGGACCGTTACGAGCAGTTGCCCTACCGCCGCTGCGGACGCAGCGGGCTCGACCTGCCCGCCATCTCGCTCGGCCTGTGGCACAACTTCGGCGACGACACCCCGCTGCACACCCAGCGTCAAATCCTTTGCCGCGCTTTCGATCTCGGCGTGACTCATTTCGATCTGGCCAACAACTACGGGCCCGAGTACGGCGCCGCCGAGCGCAACTTCGGCCTGCACCTGCGCCGAGATCTGGGCCGTTACCGCGACGAGCTGATCATCTCCTCCAAGGCCGGGTACGACATGTGGCCCGGCCCGTACGGGCAGGGCGGGGGCTCGCGCAAGTACGTGCTCGCCTCGCTCGATCAATCGTTGAAGCGGATGGGGCTCGACTACGTCGACATCTTCTACTCACACCGCTTCGACGAGAACACGCCGCTGGAAGAGACCATGGGCGCCCTCGACACCGCCGTGCGCAGCGGCCGCGCGCTCTACGTCGGCATCTCCTCCTACAGCGGGCCGCGCACCCGCGAGGCGGTCGAGATCCTCCGGTCGATGGGCACCCCGCTGCTCATTCATCAGCCGTCGTACTCGATGCTGAACCGCTGGATCGAGGAGGAGTTGCTCGACGTGCTCGGCGAACTGGGGGTCGGCTGCATCGCCTTCTCACCGCTGGCCCAAGGCATGCTGACCGACAAGTATCTGGCCGGCATTCCGGCGGATTCCCGTGCGGCGCAGGGCAAGTCACTCGACCCCGCGATGCTGACCGACGAGTCGCTGGCCCATATCCGCGCCCTCAACGAGCTCGCCACCCAACGCGGGCAGTCGCTGGCACAGCTGGCCCTGGCCTGGATCCTGCGCGATCCCCGCGTGACCTCGGTGCTCGTGGGTGCCTCGTCGGTGCGCCAGATCGAAGACAGCCTGGCAGCCACCAGAAACCTCGAGTTCAGTGCCGACGAGTTGCAGGCCATCGACCAGTACGCCGTCGAGGCCGGCATCAATCTGTGGGCGACATCGTCCGGGAAATAGCGTGCGCCGCCCCCGGCAAGCCGGCCTGGGAGCCTGTGACACAGTGAGCGTTCGGGCTCGATTCGGATCGGCCCAACGTTCGGATTGACAGCGTTTCGGATCGGCACAGCTTCGGATCGGCACGGCTTTCGGATCGGCACGGCTTTTCGGATCGGCACGGCTTTCGGATCGGCACGGCTTTCGGATCGACAGCATCTCGGATCGGTTCGGCATTCGCTGAACCCTGGCGAGAAACGTGGGAGGCGCCCTGTGACCCAGCACCCGTCCCGACACATCAGGCTGACCTCCCATCCCAGCGGAGGTGCCGCGCCCGTCCCGATCCACTGGGGTGCCGAAGACCCGGCCGTGCGGGGCCCGGTCATCGCGAGCATCCGCAACCCTGCCCAGCGCAACGTCATCGGCACCCACTCCGGCGGGTACGCCGTCTACCGGGCGCTGGCGGTGGCGGCCGGCTCGCTCGATCCGATGCACATCCCAGACCTGACGAACACCGCTCCCAATCGCCTGTTGGGCCCGCACCCGTCGTGGTTCGACCCCACCAAGATCGTCTCGATAGATCCCTTCGGGGCAGTGATCTCCACCGCGTTCAAGCCGTACCTCGACCAGGGCTACGACATCCGGCCGACCATCGCGGTCACCCAAGCACACATCGACATGCCCGAGATCGTCGAGGCCGTGCATGCGGGCCGGCTCACGGTAGACGGCCAGATTCTGCGCACCGCCCGCGAGGCCCCGGTCACCAAAGCCGCGATCGAGCCGGTCTGGTTTCTACCCGGTGTGGCGGAACGCTTCGGCTGCACCGAGTCCGAGCTCCGCCGGACCCTGTTCGAGCAGACCGCGGGGATGTATCCGGAGCTCGTCACGCGCGGCGATCTCGAGGTCTTCCTGCCGCCCATCGGCGGCCTGACGCTCTACGTCTTCGGCGACTCCGACAAGCTCAGCGACCCGAACACCACGTTGACGGCGCGCGTGCACGACGAGTGCAACGGATCTGACGTGTTCGGCTCCGACATCTGCACCTGCCGGCCCTACCTCACCCACGCGGTGGAGGAATGCATCCGCGGGGCACAGGCCGGCGGGGTAGGCCTCATCGTCTACTTCCGCAAGGAGGGCCGCGCCCTCGGCGAGGTCACCAAGTTCCTCGTCTACAACGCCCGCAAACGCCAGGAGGGCGGCGACAGCGCGGCTCATTACTTTGCGCGCACCGAGTGCGTCGCCGGCGTGCAGGACATGCGCTTCCAGGAGCTCATGCCCGACGTGCTGCATTGGCTGGGGGTGCAGAGGATCCATCGCCTGGTGTCGATGTCGAACCTCAAGTACGACGCCATCGTGCGCTCGGGCATCGAGGTGGGCGAGCGGGTGCGCATTCCCGACGAGCTGATCCCCGCAGACGCCCGCGTCGAGATGGACGCCAAGGTGGCGGCCGGGTACTTCGAGCCCGACGGCGTGGTGCCCGACGCACAGGAACTTGCGGTCGCCAAGGGCCGGGAGCTGGATTGAGCGAGCGGGTCGACTCGCCCGAGGTGGTCGGTTCGCCTGAGCTGGCGGCGAGCTCGGCCGTCGCCGAGTTGCGCTCGCCGCAAGCTGTTCGCGAGCGCTCCGCGCGCATCCTGGCCGCCGGGCGGGCGGGTCAGCTCCGGCACTTCACGGTGGACGACGCCCGGCTGCCTGTTGTGGCCGATCGGGTCGTCGAGGTGACCCTGGCGGCCTACCCGGATCTCGACATCCCGGTGCATGGCCGGCTCGCACACTTCGCCAGCGGCGGTGTGGACCGGGTCGGCGCCCTGCTGCACGGCCTCGACCAGCGCACAGCCGCTGCCGCGCTCATCGATCTGGTGCTCGTGAGCGTGCTGCTCGACGCCGGTGCCGGCGACGCGTGGCGCTTCCGCGAACCCGAAGGCTCCCAGCTGACGGGGCCTCCTCAGACCCGGCATCTTCACGAAAACGCCACCGGCGCAACTCTTTCCAGATCGGAGGGGCTGGCTGTCGCCAGCCTGCACGCGTTCGTGGCCGGACGATTCTCGGCCCGGCCCGACCAACCCCTGCGGGTCGACGCGGCCGTCCTGGAAGGGCTCACCGACGCCGACCTGGCGTCCATCTTTCAGGTGACGCCCGAGAACCCGATGGTGGGCCTGACGGGGCGAGCCCGGCTGTTGCGGAGACTGGGTGCAGTCCTCGCAGGCGACCCCGCACGTTTTCCAGGCGGACGCCCGGCGGGGTTGATCTCCACGCTCACCGCTCTGTCGAGCGAGGGCGCCGTGCCCGCACCCGTGCTGTTGACCACCCTGCTGGACGCGCTTGCCCCGATCTGGCCCGGCCGGATCGAACTCGACGGGCAGAACCTGGGAGACGTATGGCGCCATCCCGCCGCCGGCGGAGACGGCCGCACCGCCGGGCTGATGCCCTTCCACAAGCTGACCCAGTGGCTGGCCTATTCGCTCTTCGAACCGCTGGCCCTGGCCGGGCTGCGCGTGAGCGAACCGCAGAGTCTCACCGGTCTGCCGGAGTACCGCAACGGCGGCCTGCTGATCGACCTGGGACTGATCGTGGCCCGGCACCCCGGCATCCTCACCGTCCCGCACGAGGTCGGCAGCGAGGTGGTGGTGGAGTGGCGGGCGCTGACCGTGGCCCTGCTCGACGACGTGGCCCGTGAGGTCCGGCACCGCGTGGCACGCACGGAGCACGAGCTGCCCCTGGCCCGCATCCTGCAGGGTGGCACCTGGGCTGCCGGTCGGCAGGTGGCACGCGAACTGCGCCCCGACGGTTCGCCTCCACTTAAAGTCATCAGCGACGGCACAGTCTTCTAGAAGACTTCATTCAGGGAGTGTCATGACCTCAGCGGCTCACCTCGACGACACTGCAGAAGCGGGCACGGTCGACGATGTCCTACGGGAAGAAGGCCCAGTGGAAGAGGGCCTAGTGGAAGAGGGCGGGCGGGTGCACGTCATCGACCATCCGCTGGTGCAGCACAAGCTCACCCTGATGCGCTCGATCGAGACCAGCACGAGCGCTTTTCGCACCCTGCTGCGCGAGATCAGCATGTTGATCGGCTACGAGGTCTGCCGCGATCTGCCGTTGCAGCTGGTGCCGATCCAGACTCCCTTGGAGCCTATGCAGGCCCCCGTGCTGGGCGGCAAGAAGGAGGTTCTGGTCTCCATCATGCGAGCCGGCGACGGTCTGCTCGACGGCATGCTGGCCATCATGCCCTCGGCCCGGGTGGGTCACGTCGGGCTTTACCGCGACCCGAAGACCCTTGTGCCCGTGGAGTATTACTTCAAAGTGCCCGACGACATCAGAGAACGAGACGTCATCGTGCTCGACCCGATGCTCGCCACCGGGCACAGCGCCGTCGCCGCCGTCGATCGCATCAAGGAATGCAACCCGCTCTCGATCAAGTTCGTCTGCTTGTTGACCTGCCCGGAAGGGATCGCCACCTTCCACGAAGCACATCCCGACGTGCCGATCTACACCGCCGCCATCGATACCGGTCTCAATGACAAGAGTTACATCGTGCCCGGCCTGGGTGACGCCGGCGATCGGCTCTTCGGCACCACGTGACCCGAGCGCGGGCTATTTGGTCAAAACCCTTCGGCCAACTTGCGGGCGACGATCTGCACCGGATCCCACGCTGATGAGAACGGCGGGGCATACGACAGATCGAGATAAGCGAACTGCTCGCACGTCAGGCCCATCATCATGGCGGCCGCTGCGACATCGATGCGTTTGGCGGCACCTCGTCCACCCGTGATCTGCAGGCCCAGCAGCCGGCCCGAGGCCTGGTCGCCCATGGCCCACAGATGCATCGGCTCGGCCTCGGGCATGTAGCCGCTGGCGGTCGTGGCATCGAGACTGGCCTGCTGCACTTTCAGACCCAGGTGCGGCGCCCACTCAGGCTGCAGGCCTGCCCGCGAGATCTCTACGGCTCCGGCCCGGGTGATCGCCGTGCCTACCGAGCCAGGGAACTGCGCCGAGCCGCCGCCGATATTGGTGCCGGCCACCCGTCCGGCCTTGTTGGCGTGGGTACCCAGCGGCAGGAAGCACGGCTGTCGGAGTTGCACATGCTCCACCGCGCAGCAGTCTCCCGCCGCCCAGACGCCGTCGGCCAGCCGTTGGCCGGCGTCCGGCACGAGGGCGCGGCGGGCGTAGGGCTCTCTCTCGCCCGCCACCGGCAGCCCGGCGTCGACGGCCAGCTTGGTGCGCGGTTCGACACCGAGCGCCACCACGACGACGTCGCCCCGGTGGGTGTCACCCGTATCGGTGACCAGTTCGTAGCCGGCGTCGCAGCGCTCCAGGCCGACGATCTCGGCGCCCCTGACGACCTTGACCCCCAGACCCTCCAGCCCGCGCGCCACCCGTTCGCCCTGTTCAGGCACGAGAGTGGCGGCCATAGGCGAGCGCCGGGTGAGCAGGGTAGTGCGAATTCCCCTACGCGCCAAGGCTTCTGCCGCCTCGACCCCGATGTAGCCACCACCCACTACAAGAGCGTGTCCGGGCCGGCCCGCGGCGATCTCGCGCCAGACGTGCCCGTCGTCCAGTGTCTTCATCGGGAGTACCCCTGGCAGTGGCGCGCCGTCGGCCAGCGCCCAGCCAGGCGTTATCGGTGCAGCTCCCGTGGCGATGAGCACCTCGTCGAAATCGAGGGTGAGGGTGCGCCCGGCGTTGTGGTCGCGTACGTCGGCCACCCGGCGATCGAGGTCGAGAGCCACGGCTTCGTGTCGCATCCGCAGGTCGACGCCACGCCGGCGATGATCCTCGGCCGAGCGTGCCACCAGCCCGTCGCCCGTGGTCACGTCGTCGGCCACCCAATAGGGAATGCCGCATTGGCTGTAGGAGGTGTGGTCGGTGGCCTCCAGGGCAACCACCTCGAGGTCGCGGCCGGCTTTGCGCGCCGTGCGCAGGCTCTGGTGGGCCGCAGCCATGCCCGCGGCGTCGGCTCCGATGACGAGCAGTCTCATGGCTCCACTCTGACGGAACGAACCCCCTCGTGGTGCGAATACTCAGTGCGGAACCACCCGCGCCTAGGCAACTCGGCACCCGAACCATTCCGCAGCTTCCGGCCAGCACCTGAACCCTGCGGCAGCTCGAACTATCCGGGCACCTGACCGAATCGCCAGCGTCGCACCCAGGCGTGCAGGGCGATCGCGGCCGCGGCGCCGACATTGATCGAGCGCGTCGAGCCGTCCTGGAAGATCGAGAGCACGGCCGAGCAGGCGTCGAGCGCCTCAGCCGTCAGCCCGCCGCCCTCCTGGCCGAAGAGCATCACCATTCGCTCGGGCAGCTCGAACGTCTCCAGCGCGACGCTGCCGGGCACATTGTCGATGCCGATCAGGGGCACGTCCTGCTCCGCACACCACGCGGCCAGCGCTGCCGCGTTCTCGTGGTGATGCACATGGAGGTAGCGATCGGTGACCATGGCCCCCCGGCGGTTCCAGCGCCGCCGGCCGACCACGTGCACACCCCCGGCATTGACGGCATTCGAGGTGCGCACCACCGAGCCGATGTTGAAGTCGTGCGCGAAGTTCTCGATCGCCACGTGCAGCCCGGCCCGCCTCTGATCGAGGTCGGCAACGATGGCCGCCACCGTCCAATAGCGGTACTGGTCTGCCACGTTGCGCCGGTCGCCATCGCGCAGCAGGTCTGGGTCGTAGTGCGTGCCCACGAGGTCGGCCGGCGGCCACTCGCCGGACCAGGGCCCGACGCCGGCAGCCTCGGTGCCCAACGGGTCAAAGGCCTCTGCCGTGGGCTCCTCGACGACGGCCCCACCTTCCGGAGCAGTACCGGCAACAGGAAGGCTGCCGGAACCGGGTTCGGGTGCCAGCGCGCACTTCGCTGCCAGCGCGGTGTCGTCGAGTGTCTCCGTGTCCGCGGGCATCTCCGTGTCATTGGGTATCACCGGGTCATCGTCCATGAGTTGTGCCACATCGTCGGCGGCGGGGTATTGATAACGAGTCCGAATCCGCGGTCGGTCAGGCAACTCACAGAATTCTCCGTACCCTGAAGGAGTGCCGTTCCCCATAGCCACTCTGGCCCTGCTCGCCTCAGCTCTGCCGTGGATGGACCCGCAGCACCTCATCAACACGTTCGGGCCCTATGCCCTGCCGGGCGTGGCGCTGGTGCTGTTCATCGAGACGGGCCTGCTGTTCCCGATTCTGCCAGGCGACTCGCTCCTGTTCACCGTCGGCCTGCTCGCCGCGGGAGACAAGATCGGAGCGCCCGTCTGGGTGGCCTGCCTGGTGGTTTTCCTCGCCGCCGGGCTGGGCACGCAATGTGGCTACTGGATCGGCCGCCTCACCGGACCCAAGATCTTCCGCCGCGAAGACTCACGGTTCTTCAAGCAGTCGTATATCGACCGCACGTACGCGTTCTTCGACAGATACGGCGGCCGCGCTCTGGTGATGGCGCAGTTCGTGCCCATCGTGCGCACCTATATCCCGGTAGCCGCGGGTATCGGCAAGATGCCGTACCGGCATTTCCTGACGTACAACATCGTCGGCGCGCTCGCCTGGGCGGTGGGCGTCACCCTGCTCGGCGTGGGGCTTGGCCAGTTCAGCTTCGTGCGCGAGAACATCGAATTGATGATCGTCGCCGTCATCGCCCTGAGCCTTGTGCCGGCCGTATTCGAGGTCCTCCGGCACCGTCGCAGGGGCCGTAACGCCAGCTATGACGAAGAGCATGAGCGCGCGGCGGTAACCGAGCGCATCCCCCACGAAGAAGCCTGACCTTCCCACTGCACCGGCCACCACCGAGCGCGCGTGATTCCCACGACGCAGGCGACGGACGACAGGCGGCCGAGCTCGCCCGCGCTGCCAATAAGGTGGCGGCATGACTGACGCACGCACCCGGCTTCAAGCCCTTATCAGCGACCTCGCCGTTGTGCACGGCAAGGTCACCTTGAGCAGCGGCAAGCAGGCCGACTACTACGTCGACCTGCGCCGCATCACCCTGCATCACGAAGCCGCCCCGCTGGTGGGCGAGGTGCTGTTGCAGTTGCTCGACGACGCAGGGCTGGCACCACAAGCCGTCGGCGGCCTCACGATGGGCGCCGACCCGGTGGCCGCCGCCCTCCTGCACGCAGCAGCCGCCCAGGGCCGCCCGCTCGACGCGTTCGTGGTGCGCAAGGAGGGCAAGGCACACGGCCTGCAGCGCCGCATCGAAGGCCCGGACGTGGCCGGTCGTGACGTAGTGGCGGTCGAAGACACCTCCACCACCGGAGGTTCGGTGATGACCGCGGTCGACGCGCTGCGTGCCGAAGGCGCCAACGTCATCGGGGTCGCTGTCATCGTCGATCGTGACACCGGCGCCCGCCAGGCCGTGGAGGCCGCCGGGCTGAGCTATCACTTCGCCTATTCGAAAGCAGACCTCGGCCTCGATTGAGCCGCAGTAGGTCGTCGATCCGTGACGTTGTTCGCTGGGATGTCGCCAAGTTGGTGTGGCATGGGTGAAGAACGTGACAGTTGGACGCGCGATGGGGTTAAACGAGGTCATCCACCCGACCCGTCCGTGCGGTGAGGGCCTGCGGCCGGTGATCGATCGCTGTTCCTGCGCTTGGATGTCCGGAATCCGGCTCGATCGGTGCACCGGGCCCGGGGTCTTGTGCTCAGCTGATCATCGCCGGTTGGCACTGGCGCCGGATTCCGGACACTGCCCGGGTCTGACCGGGGTCTGGCCCCGAACGGGTCCTCGCTCACCGCGGTCATCTGGCACCACATCCGCACAAACCAACCCATCCACGGCGCACTCACCGCACGACCACCATCTGACCTCCGGGAAGATCAGCTAGTCAGTTCGACAACGGCGGCGAATCAGCGCGAGAGATCGAACAACAGACCTTGCACGAGGGAGAAGGCACGCGGCAGCGACTCCACCCAGATAGCGGCGTGTAGGTCCTTGCCGAGTTCGGGGTTCTGTACCAGGCCTTCCAGCATCGCCAACCGCATGGCGAGGTCGGGGCCCGCCTCACACAGGGCGACCGCGCGACCCGGGCCGAGCCGAGCGAGCGTCTCGCCGTTGGTGCACGTTCGGCGCAGCGCCTCGGCCACTCGCGAGATCGCGCCGAGATCGGCGAGCGTGTGCACCTTGCCGATGTCGACCACCAGCAGGCAGTATCGCTCGGCCGGGCGTCCTGGCCGCCCGTCGCGGTAGAGCTCAGCCAGCCGGGCCTCCAGATAGGCGCGGGTGGTCAGCCGCGTCAGCTGGTCGATACAGCTGTCGGCGCCGATCGGCAGCAGCCCGGTGTCGGCCCAGCCGCCTGCCACCGCGCGCACCACCTCCAGCGGCGGGTCACCGCCGGTGCAGACGTGCCACAGGGCCGTCACGTCGTCGATGGTCTCCTCGATGCCGCAGCCCAGCTCAGCCCGCGCCGCGCCGAGCCGTGCCACCACAGCAAGCGGGCTCCGGCCCACCACCATGGCCTCCGCCAGCGCGTCGCAGGCAGGGCTCCACCAGTCGGACACGGCGAGCCAGCCCAGCGCAACACTCTGGGCGCGCCAGCGGGTCAGAAGCACCTTCACTGCGTCATCGTCACCAGCTGACGACGACGTTATGGTCCGCTCAGCCGTCTCCAGCGACCGGAATCCGCTCACGTCACGAACGGCGGCGGATTGCGCTCGTCGGGGATGGGTTGGTGAGCGCGCGGCAGGCGAGCCGGCAAGCCAATCGCGCACCCTCGCGGAGAACGTGGGTGGCTGACCGGCGCTGGCCGAGGAGGGGAGGCTCACGCAGTGAAGACCGGGTTCGCGGGCAATGGTGACGCCGGAACGCCGGACGACCTCACCGGGTTGGGCAAACGTCCACCCCTGTCCGCGCGCAGGGTTCACGTGGGCGGCATTGAACTCGGCCTCCCGCACCGCGTCAGGTGCACCCAAAGGCTCAGGACGCAAGTCCTGGAGGAATGCTGCAACGAACATTTCACCTATTTGGCGGGATCGGTCTCAGTTCGATGAACTCTGTGTCATTGTCGTTCAGCAGGTGTAGGTGAGTTCCGATCACTATCGGACTAGATCTGCTGCGCAACCAGTTCGGCGCGCAATAACCTACGGGGTGGAGCACTGTCACACGATGCGCCCGCTGAGCAGATCGAGTGGCCGGGTGGGCCTGAGTGGGGTTGGGCGAGCCGAACAAGGAGGGGTGGACGATGAGCACAGGCACGCCTGACGTGCCCGTCGGTCGCACCAACCTCCGTCTCGAACCTGATGTACCCGAGCGAGGCGATGCCGAACTCCTGGCCGCTTCGCGCACCGGCGACCAGGAGGCCTACGGCGAGTTGTTCCGTCGGCACGCGCCGGCGGCCACCGCCCTGGCGCGCCGCCTCACAGGCAACAGCACCGATGCCGACGACCTGGTCAGCGAGGCGTTCACCAAAGTGCTGGCCGCGCTCAAGAACGGGAACGGACCCACGTCGGCTCTGCGCCCCTACCTATTGACCGCCGTCCGCCGGGTGCACGTCGACCGGGCCGTGGCCGGCCAACGCGTTCAGCCCACCGACGACATCGGGGCGCACGATCCGGGCGTGCCCTTCATCGACCCGGCAGTGGCCGGCCTCGAGCGCTCGATGGTGGCCCAGGCGTATCAGCAACTGCCGGAGCGTTGGCAGATGGTGCTGTGGCATACCGAGGTCGAAGAACTCAGTCCCAAAGACATCGCACCACTGCTCGGGATGAGCCCCAACGCGGTGGCCGCACTGGCGCTACGAGCCCGGGCCGGCCTGCGCGAGGCCTACCTTGCGGCGCACGTGACCAGGACCTCTTCGCCGGAATGCGAACGGATGCTGCCGAAACTGGCTGCCTACGTGCGCGGTTCGGCAGGCGCACGCGAACGTGCGGCCGTAGAGCGGCACCTGCCCGACTGCGAGGAATGCCGGGCGGCGCTGGTGGAGCTGCAAGACGTGGGCGGGCGGATGCGGGCGGTCGTCGCGCCGCTCGTGCTCGGAGTCTTCGCCTCGGGCTACCTCGCCGACGTCGCCCTGCTCCCTGCGATCGGAAATTCGCTCGCCGCCGGGACGTTGGCCACCGCCGGCGCAGCCGCTGCGGGCAGCGCGACGAGTGTGGGCAGTGGCGCTGGTGCGGGTGGGGCCGGCGGGGGGAGTGCCGGCGCTGCCGCAGCGTCCTCGTCCGTGGGCGGCTGGGTGGTTGCGGGTGCGTCGACGCTCATCGTCGTCGGCGCCATCGCAGGTGCCATCGCCCTCGCCGGCCACGGTCCCGTCGCGGCATCGCGGACGTCGTCGGGTACCACCGCGGAAGGCCAGGCCGGGGCGGGCTCCCAGCAGTCCGCCATCACGTCCGCGCCTGAAACCATGCCGCAGTCTCCGCTCGGACAGCCCCTGGGGCCGGCCGTCACAACCAGCAGAAGCGGGCTGACGGCCACCGCAGTGGTACCGATGACCTCCCGCACAGAGTCCCCGTCGGTCACGCCCACGACGGCCTCCCCCGCGCCCACCCCGAGCGAGACGACCCCGATCGTGATCGTCCCGACCACCCCTGCGCCGACGATTCCGCCCAAGCCCACCCTCACCACACCTCCCCCCGTCGCCCCGACGACCCCGCCGCCCACTACCGAACCCACCACCCCGCCGCCGGTGGTCATCCCGGCAGCGCCGGAACTGAAGCCGGTCGTAGGCGGCGACATCGCGGCCGGCAACGGCAGCGGCAACCTCAGCTTCGCTCTCGCTCCAGCTGCATCGCAGCCGCTCACCGTGACGATCACCCTGCCTGCCCAACTGACCAGCCCGGGCGGCGACAAATGCGTGGTGTCGGCTGACGGCCATACGGCGACCTGCACGGTGGACGCAGGCGATACCGCCCTCGCGTTGCCGGTGACCGCCGCGCCCGTCACCACCAACACAGACGTATCGGTGCTGGTCTCAGTCTCCGGCACGGGGTTGACCAGCACCGAGACCACCACGACCCTCACCTTGAAGCCGGTCCCGGCACCGTCGCTGACGCCCACCCTGAGCGGCGACGTGACGGCCGGTACAGGCAGCCTCGACTTCGCTCTCACCCCCGCCCCGACCCAGCCGCTCACCGTGACAATCACCCTCCCCGACCCGCTGACCAGCCCCGGCAGCGACACGTGCACCATGTCGCCCGACGCTCACACCGCCACGTGTCAGGTGGCCACCGGTGACACCGCTCTTGCCGTGCCGCTGACCGCCACCCCCATCACCAGCCCCACCCCGGTCTCTATCGTGGTGTCCGTCTCGGGCACCGGGCTCGCCCCCACCGAGTCCACGACCCAGCTCACTCTGCAGCCGCCACTCACGGCGACCGACGGCTTCCTCACTCAGACTGCTTCGGCCAGCGGACACGTGACGTCGGCGGTAGCGGGCGGTTCCTGGGTGAGTGCCGCCACGAGCAGCTCGGTGCTCCATCCGGCGTCGAGCAGCATCAGATACGCCCGGTTGTACTGGGCCGGCCAGACCACCGGCGGCCCGTCGTCAGCCAGCATGCAGCTCACCGATCCCGCCGGCACCGCGCACACCGTCGCCGCGGAGCGGACGCAGCCCATGCCCCTCACGAACGACAGGGCCGTCCACGGCTGGCAACCGTCGTTCCTATCGTCTGCAGACGTCAGCGCGCTCGTGGCCACTCACGCGAACGGTCTATGGACGGGTGCCCCGACGGGCCAGTTCAACGGGCGCAAAGCCGATTTCGCTGGTTGGGTGCTCATGATGGTGGCTGACGACCCGACAGCTGCAGATCAGCAGATCACGCTCTTCGATGGAGCTGCGGTGGTGGGGCCTGCGCACGGGTTCACCACCTACACCACGCCGCTCGCCGAAGGAGCAGCCACGACTTCGGTGCTCGCGTGGGGCACGGACGGCCCGTTGCGCGAGACCATTCGAGTCGGCAACACCACATTGTCCTCCGACGGCCTCAACGGCACCGGAGTCGACCGCACTACTCCAGATCAACGTCTCGACGTGTTGCCTCTCAACACTGCGGGTTCCACCCGTCCCTTGACGTTCACCTCGATCTCGGATCGGTTCGGCGTCGCCGCGCTGCTCACCTCCCGGCCACTGTAAGCGTTCGACGCCCGTCAGGGATTGGCTGCGGCCAGCTTCGTCGGGTAGGTCAGCTCTTCGGGTTAATTCTTGGTGCGGCGCCGCGAGATGGTCGCCGACACCCGCCGGCGCAGGGTCGATGGCACATACCGCAGCCCGCCGGTAAAGACCTTGTAGCGCAGGCTCGGCACGCTGACTACGACCCCCCGGCGGAGGTCTGCCAACGCTTCAGCCGCCACGCTGTCCGCGTCCAGCCACGCGACCTCGGGCAGGTACCCCATCTTCAGTTCGGCTCGGGCGTGAAACTCCGTGTGGATGAAGCCGGGGCATACCGCGCTCACCCGCACCCCGCTACCGGCCAGCTCGGCCGCCAACGACTCCGAGAACGACGTGACCCAGGCTTTGGCCGCTGAGTAGGTGCCCATCGCCGCGAAGCCCGCCACCGACGAGACGTTGAGAATCGCGCCGCGTCCGCGGCCCCGCATGACGGGTACCGCAGCATGCGAGAGCACGAGCACGGCGCGACAGAGCACGTCGAGCAGGCGAAGCTCGTCCGCAAGATCTGACGTGGAAAAGCGCCGGGTCATTCCGAAACCGGCATTGTTCACGAGCAGGTCGATTGGCAGGTCGGCGTCGCCTACCCGGGCTGCCACCCGTGAGGTGTCGGCCGATCGGGACAGGTCTGCCGGCATCACCTCCACCTGCACGCCGAAACGCTCCGACAGTTCACCGGCCCGGCGGCTCAGCCGGGCTTCGTCACGTGCCACGAGCACGAGGTCATGGCCGTCGGCTGCCAATCGCTGGGCGAAGGCCCAGCCCAGACCTGCTGTCGCACCTGTGATGAGGGCCGTTGTCATGCGGGCGATCTTGCCGTACAAGGGCGCAACCTGCCAGAACGCGAGCGCCCGGCAGCTCAGCCCTCGGGCGCCTCGCCTGACCTGCGGCCGGTGTCGGCGGCTGAGTCGGCAGATCGATCAGAATCGCCGGGGTCGGCGAGCTCGAGCAGCGGCGGCACGGGGCGCCCGTACAACCACCCCTGCGCCAGATCGCAGCCAAGGCCGGCGAGCAAGTCCGCCTGCTCCTGCTGCTCCACCCCTTCGGCCACTACCCGCAGCCCGAGATCATGGGCGAGCCGAACGATGTTTCCCACCAGTTTGGTTCCTCGTTCGTCGCCGCGGGAGACCCGCGAGACGAATGATTGGTCGATCTTGAGCAGATCCACTTCGAAGCTCTGCAGATACGACAGGGCGGAGTATCCGGTGCCGAAGTCGTCGATCGCCACGTGGGCACCGCGAGCACGCAGCTGGTTGAGCGTCCACAGGATGGCTCGGTTGTCACCGAGCAGACAGCTCTCGGTGATCTCGATGACGAGCCGGTGGGCCTCCACGTGGTGCTGGTGCAAGGCGACCACGAGCCGGGAGACGAAGTCGGGGCGCTCCAACGTCCGGCCTGAAACGTTCACCGCCACCCGAACGCTGGGGTCGTGGGCAAGGCGAGGGTCTGAGTCGAAGAGCTCCAAGGCGTGATCGAGCACCCAATGATCGACCTGACTGATGAGCCCCGTCTCCTCGGCGATCGGCACGAAAGCATCCGGCGACACTTCGCCGAGATCGGGATCGTGCAGGCGAACCAAGGCCTCGAACTCCACCAGCCGGTCGGTGCCGAGCTCGACGATGGGCTGCAGCCGCAGCGAGAGCCCGCCCTCCTCCAGCCCGCGACGCAGCACCACCTCGCGAGCCAGCCGGTTCTCAGCAGCGGCCAACATGCTGTCGTCGCAGAGGGCGTAGCGGTTGCGACCCAGATCCTTGGCCCGGTACATGGCAAGATCGGCCTCGCGCACGATCTCCACCGCCTGCCGGTTCTGCCGATCGGCGATGGAGATTCCAATGCTGACGCTGGTGGCCACCCGATGGCCCGTCGCGAGGTCGAAGGGCGCCGCCAGATCTTCGAGCAGCCCGAACGCCACCGGATGCACGTCCAGTACGTCTTCCAAACCCCTTAGCACCAAAAGGAATTCGTCGCCGCCAAGGCGAGCCACGACGGTGCCGGGTGGAACAGAGGCCCGGAGTCTACGGGTCACGGCCATGAGCAATTGGTCGCCTACGTGATGGCCGAGGCTGTCGTTGACGTTCTTGAACCGGTCGAGGTCGAGCAGCATCACCGCCACACTCGCCGGCGGGTCGTCGCGCAGGTAGCGCTCCAGCAGTTCGGTGACCTTGGTGCGGTTGGCCAGCCCGGTGACGGGGTCGGTGCTCGCCATTCGCTCCAACTCGCGGATCCGCCGGTTCTGGAAGTCGACGTCCATCGCGAGTACGGCATAACCCCGCAACTGCTCGAAATCGAGCGGCACGGCGATGAGCCAGGCCTGGAAGGTCGAGCCGTCGGCCCGGCGCAACCTGCGGATCTCCGGAGAGGAGTTGGCCTGCGCCTCGATGGCCGTCGGATCGATGGGTTCGGCCGAACCGAACACCTCCTCGAGCGGGCCCACCAGCTCAGCAAGGGAGAGACCGCGCATGGCGGCGAGTGCCGGATTCACCTGGCTGACGTGCCAGCCTTCCCCGTCGACGACCACCGCGAGCGCAACCCCGAAGGGCGCCTTTCGTACGGCGCGATCCCAGACCCCGTCCACCTCGGTCAGCTTGCCCTCGACAGCGATTCGCACGCGCCCCGGATCCTCACCCACCACGGCCAGTCGCGACCGCAACTGCGCCAAGGCCAATTGGTAGGAGGCAGCCATCTCATGCTCGGTGAGCCGCACCGAGGCAGTGGCCGTGAGGACTCCGAGCAGTTCTGTTGCCAATTGGTTGGCGTGGTCGTGGTCGGCGGGGTCGGCAATGGTGACGGCCAGAATTCCCACCACCTCGCCATGCACAGTCAGCGGCAGAGTGTGTTCGACGACCCTCCCGTCGGATCGCGACACGCGGCTGTCGTCCGCCACGTCCTGTGCCCTGGCAAGAGCCCGGAAGGGGTCTTCGGTGGCGCGCATCGGCACCCGAAGATCCCCCTTGTGCGGAGGGTAGGACGCGAGCAGCGAGACGTGGTCATCGCCCACAAAGACCACACGGGCCCGGATGGCGCCCACCAGCAGCGCCGCCTCACGCACGAGAGTGTCTAGAAGTTCGGGCTTGCGCGAACTCGAGAGGGCGGCCTGCGCGCGTGCCAACTGGGAAACCGCCTGCGCATGGGTCACGGTCTCTCGGGGCACTCACTTCTCATCGACAGGCAGTGGTGACAACTTGACGCCTGTGCACCAACCTGCTCCATCAGGCGTTAAATCGGTTTAACTGACCAGACAGACGTCTCGGCGGGGGTGAGGTTCGCGCACTCAAACAGCACAAATACCGCTAGCCTGGACGGCGGCGCTGCAGAAGGCCACTCAGACGCAGAAACGACTCAGGCGCAGCCGGCACGGGGTGCGTGCCGGCTGCGCCCGAGAGTGTGCGCGTTCTTCGAGACCTCAGGCTGCCGCGGTGACGCTGAGCCCTGTCACCAAGCCGTCCAGGTTCTTCTCGACGTCTACCACCACTGCCTCCCCGTCGCGAATGGCACCCGCGAGGATCCCCTTGGCGAGCCGGTCGCCGATCTCGGTCTGCACGAGCCGGCGAAGCGGCCGGGCCCCGTAGGCCGGGTCGTAACCCTCGTCGGCCAGCCAGTCCTTGGCAGCATCGGTGACCTTGAGGGTGAGCCGGCGCTCGGCCAGCCGGGCGGCCAACCTGGCCACGGCGATGCCCACGATCTCAGCCAACTGCTCCTTGCTGAGCGCATCGAAGATGACGATGTCATCGAGCCGGTTGAGAAACTCCGGCTTGAACGCCGCCCGAACCGCTGCCATCACCGCGTCGCGCTGCTGGTCTTGGCTGAGGAGGGGATCGACAAGCGCCTGGCTACCAAGGTTGGAGGTCAGGACGAGGATCACATTGCGGAAGTCGACCGTGCGCCCCTGGCCGTCGGTGAGGCGGCCGTCGTCGAGCACCTGCAGCAGGATGTCGAAGACATCGGGGTTGGCCTTCTCCACCTCGTCGAGCAGCACCACCGAGTAAGGGCGCCGACGCACGGCCTCGGTGAGCTGGCCGCCCTCGTCGTAGCCGACATATCCGGGTGGGGCACCCACAAGCCTTGAGACAGAGTGCTTCTCGCTGTACTCGCTCATGTCGATGCGGACGATGGCCCGTTCATCGTCGAACAGGAAGTCGGCCAGGCTCTTGGCGAGCTCCGTCTTGCCGACACCCGTCGGACCGAGGAACAGGAACGAGCCCACCGGCCGGTCGGGGTCGGAGATGCCGGCCCGGGCGCGGCGCACGGCGTCGGAGACGGCGCGTACCGCGTCGGCCTGCCCGATGAGCCGTTCGCCCAGTCGCTCCTCCATGTGCAGGAGCTTGGCCGATTCACCTTCGAGCAGGCGACCGGCAGGAATGCCCGTCCAGGCCGAGACCACGTCGGCCACTTCGTCGGAGGTGACTCGATCGGCCACCAGAGGTGTGACGGTTTCCGCAGCCTGCTCGGCTGCGGCTGCTGCCTCGATCCGGTCTTGGATCTCGGGGATGCGGCCGTAGAGCAGGGCGGACGCAGCAGCCAGGTCTCCCTCGCGCTGTAGGCGCTCTGCCTGGCTGCGGGCCTCGTCGAGCTCCTGACGCAGGTCGCCGACGGCGTTGAGCCCGGTCTTCTCCGCCTCCCACCGAGCCTTGAGGCCGGCGAGCTCTTCACGCTTGTCGGCGAGTTGTGCTCGCAGGTCGGCAAGTCGCTCGCGAGAGGCGTCGTCATCCGACTTCTCCAGCGCCAGCTCCTCCATCGTGAGCCGGTCGACACTGCGCTGCAGCTGGTCGAGCTCCACCGGCGAGGAGTCGAGTTCCATGCGCAATCTGGAAGCCGCCTCGTCCACGAGGTCGATCGCCTTGTCGGGCAGTTGGCGTCCGGTGATGTACCGGTCGGACAGGCTGGCAGCGGCTACCAACGCTCCGTCGGTGATGGTCACCTTGTGGTGCGCCTCGTAGCGCTCCTTGAGCCCGCGCAGGATCGCGATGGTGTCGGCCACCGACGGCTCGCCCACGAAGACCTGCTGGAAGCGACGCTCCAGAGCCGGGTCCTTCTCGATCCGCTCGCGGTACTCATCGAGCGTCGTGGCTCCCACGAGCCGAAGCTGACCCCGCGCCAGCATGGGCTTGAGCATGTTGCCGGCGTCCATCGACGAGTCGCCGCCGGCGCCCGCCCCGACCACCGTGTGCAGTTCGTCGATGAAGGTGATGATCTGCCCGTCGGCGGCCTGAATCTCGGCCAGCACTGCCTTGAGCCGCTCCTCGAACTCACCCCGGTATTTGGCTCCGGCCACCATCGCAGAGAGGTCGAGAGACACAAGTCGCTTGTTGCGCAACGACTCTGGCACGTCACCGGCCACAATCCGCTGGGCGAGGCCTTCGACGACGGCCGTCTTGCCGACGCCGGGTTCGCCGATGAGCACCGGGTTGTTCTTCGTCCGGCGAGACAGCACCTGGATAACCCGACGGATCTCGGAGTCGCGTCCGATCACGGGGTCGAGCTTGCCGTTGCGAGCCTGCTCGGTGAGGTCGACGGAGTACTTCTCCAGAGCCGCGAACGTGCCTTCCGGATCGGCGGAGTCGACCTTGGCGCTACCTCTGATCTGCGGTAGCGCGGCCTTGAGCGCGTCGGTGGTGGCGCCTGCCGAACGCAGGATCTCACCCTCGGCCCGCGGTCGGCGGCGAGCGCGAGCAACAGGTGTTCGGTGGACACGAAGGAGTCGCCGAGAGCCGACATCTCCTCCTGGGCCGCGATGAGAATGCCCTGGGCGTTGCGCGAAAGCTGCGGCGCCGCAACGGTGCTGCCCTTGACCGACGGGATGGCTGCGATCGCCGCCTTGGCCCGATTGACAATCTGAGCGGGCTGGGCGCCCACAGCCTCCAACAGCCCGGCGGGAACGCCGCCCGGCTGCGCGGCCAGCGCCGCCAGCAGGTGAACGGGCTCCACGTTGGGGTTTCCGTTCGTGGTGGCCGCCTGTACGGCGGCCGCCAGAGCCTCCTGGCTCTTGGTGGTGAGCTTCAGTTCCATGTATATGACCTCCAGTGACAAGATTGAGTCTATTGGGCTCAACCTTGGTTCGGTGGGGAAGATTCCGGGTTTCGAGGGCAATTTCGGAGCGGGAGATACCGCTCCGATCGGCGGCACCGTCAGGTGGGCGTCCGGCCAGGTGGTGATCCGGCCAGGTGGTGATCCGGCCAGGTGGCGCAGACCCCCGACGGCGTCGGCGAGCAGACCGTGCCACCCCGCCAGGGGCAGCGCGAGTACAGGTCAGGAGCGGTTCGCTCCCTTGCTGCCCCTCGGACGTCCGGAGCGGTTCACGCCCCCTGACTGCCCGCAGCCGCGCCCGAATTAGCCCATCCACACGAGGGACGCGCCACGCGCTCCCGCCTGCCCTGCAGCACCGCCCCTGCCGCCGACGTCGAGAGTCATGGCCGGGCAGGTCCGCTAACTGGTCAGGATCCAGATGACGAAGGCCCGCTGTGTCGGCGACACGCTTCGACGTGGGGGCGCGTTTGACGAATGCTGTCCGTCCACCCTCGTCGAGGCCTTGCCCCAGTGTGGGCTTGTGTCCAATGCATTGCTGTCCGCGATGTGTCTAATAGCTGAGGCCATGATGAGGGCCCAAGCAAAGCATGCCCGAGCACACCCTGAAGCCCTGTCAACGAACGGTTTGCCGACGATTCCCCGGAAACATTCTGATCACATTCGGTGTTCATATATAGATGCGTCGCAGACTACGGCACAACCAATGCTGCACAGCTGCCTCAACGGCAGGTTGCCTCAGCCGCTCTAGTCTTCTGCGTCGCCGGAGAATCGTAGGTTCGATCGCCCAGGGCACTGCCTGTGGATACACGGATCGACGTTCCACCGAGAAGTGCGCTCAAACCCTCCTCGGATGTCTTAGGTCAGAGGCCTTGATTGTGACACTCATAGCAATCCCGTCCTCCACAGGCTTTTCGACATGGTGTCGGCATGCAGGGTAGGAATCGAGCTGTGATGGACCGGAAACCGACGAGTATGTGGGATGGATGGGGCGGCCTAGCCGTGCTTGTTGCTGGGGTGGCCGTCGTGGTTAGCGGAATCTGGTTGACTACCGACGGATCAAGACTCACCCAGCCGCAGGCGACGGTGCTGGGTGCGGCTGGGGTGGTGGCTGCCGCAGGAGTCACGCTCGGCTGGAACGTCCGGGCTCAACGGATTACGCAGGACCAATTTGCTCGACAACGAGACGACATCACCATGCACGAGCCTACGAGACCGGTACACCGAGGCCGCCGCCCAACTCGGCGAGAAGGCTGCAGCAGTGCGCTTGGCCGGTGTCTATGCGATGGCATCTCTGGCTGATGACTGGATCCGGCGGCACAACAAAGTGGAGGCGCAAGCCTGCATCAACGTCCTCTGTGCGTATCTGCGGATGGCGCCTCGCATAGACCCCGCTGAACAGGAGACCCGCGCCACCATCATTGACGTCATCCGAACCCATCTCCAAGATTCGATCAGCGAAACCACCTGGTGTACGCTGAATTTCGATTTCTCCCGCGCCCACCTGGCGGACTGCAACTTCACCGGGGCGACGTTCTCCGGAAACTCCTGGTTCAACAGGGCAACGTTCTCGAGGGACGCTCGATTCGACCAGGCAACGTTCTCCAGGAACGCTTGGTTCAGTAAGGCAACCTTCTCCGGCGATGCCTGGTTCAGCAAGGTTGTCTTCTCCGGCAACGCCCGGTTCGACCAAGCGACGTTCTCCGGAGACGGTTCGTCCAGCAAAGCAACCTTCACCAAGGACGCCCGGTTCGACCAGGCGACGTTCTCCAGGAACGGTTCGTTCAGCAAAGCAACCTTCTCTGAAGAGGCCCGGTTCGACCAGGCGATCTTCTTCGGAAACGCCTCCTTCAACAGAACGACCTTCGCCGGGGACGCCCGGTACGACCAGACGACGTTCTCCGGAAACGCCTCCTTCAACAAGACAGCGTTCTGGGCCGGTGTCTGGTTCAGCCAGGTGCTATTCACTGGGAACGCCGCGTTCAGCGAAGCGACATTCTCCGGGGACGCCCGCTACGACCAGGCGACCTTCTCCGGAAACGCCTGGTTCAGCAAGGCGACGTTCGCCGCAGACGCCCGGTTCAGCGAGGTGGTGTTCTCCGGGAACGCTTTGTTCGACGAAGTGACATTCTCGGGGAACGCCTGGTTCAGCAAAGCGACATTCTCCGGTGACGCGTGGTTCAGCAAGGCGACGTTCTTCGAGAGCGCCGGGTTTGACCAGACAAGATTTGAGTCCCACTCGCTCTGGAATGAGATCTTCTCCGATGCCACCTTCGCTCACGAAATAACCACTGAGCAGGTAGCTTTCGGCCAGTCGTCAGGCCTCGGGGCGACCGGACGGCGGTAGCGCAATCTCGACTACTTCGGTGAAGCGGTCCCGGTGGATCCGCGGTCACCCAGGTTCGCAGAATGTGGGCCGGGTAGTCGAGATTGCGCAACCTCGGGCCCGACCGAGCCATGGTGTCGTCCCCCGGCCTCGCCACGGTCGATCTCAGGGTTGAATCAGGGACCCACCGGTGCCGGGACAACGGACACTGAGGTGCAATGGAGTGGCGTTCTCGCACTCGATTGAGAAAGGTATCCATGCGCACCATCCTGAATCTCATCTGGCTTGTCTTCGGCGGCCTGTGGTTGGCGATCGGCTATGTCCTGTTCGGGATCCTCGCCTGCCTGTTCATCGTCACGATCCCCGCGGGCATCGCATCCTTCCGCATGGCCGCCTACGCCCTGTGGCCGTTCGGCAAGGCGGTGATCACGAAGCCCACGGCCGGGGCTGGATCCGGCCTGATGAACGGGATCTGGTTCATCATCGCCGGCTTCTGGCTCGCGATCGGGCACGTGCTCACAGCGACCGCCCAATCGCTGACCATCGTGGGCATCCCGGTAGCACTAGCCAACCTCAAGATGATCCCGGTGACCTGCTGCCCCTTCGGCAAGGAGATCGTCGACCGAGCGGCACTACCGATCGGATCCGCCCCCCTGCACTCCTTCTGAGGCCCTCGGACGCCACTGCGCTCCCTTGCACTCCTTCTGAGGCCCTCGGACGCCACTGCGCTCCCTTGCACTCCTTCTGAGGCACCCGCAGCCATTTCCATGCACTCCTTCTGAGGCACCCGGACGCCGCTGCAGGTCGACGCCTCGATCCCAAACCCGAGCCGGGTAGTCGCTCGACCATGAGCGCACTCAAGTCCGTTGCCACCACGAGGCGGCGCCTCGGATTGAAGCCACCGAGTACACGGCCTCGGCGATGGCTTCGTCGAGAGCCGTGGGGCAGGCCGGCCAGACTGCCGATAGGCAGGCAGCCATCACTGTGTCTACAGGCCAAACCCGTTGCGCGATCTTGGGTTCACAACTCAGGTGCAGTGGACGCAGAGGTGCGCAAACGAGGACGTGTCTCGGACTCAGATCTCGGGTTTCAGGTCCGGAGTGGGTAGTCGAGAGTCATCTGCTGTGCGGTGTGTCGGGTTCGGTTGATGGCTTGGCGGAGGGTGTTGCGTAGTGGTTTCTGGGCGGGATCGAGCCAGGCGGGTGGGATCGCCCAGGGCAGACCGTCGATCATCCGTAGTCGCCAGCCGTTGTCGGGGTGGGTGACGGGTTCGTGGATCAGGCGGTGGTGCCGCCAGCACAGCATGACCCGCCCGGCGTTTTTCGGACAGTACCTCGACTATTGTTGAGGTACTGTCCGAAAAACGCCGGGCGGGTCAGGTCAAAGCATCCGCCCGACGCTGCGACGCCGTCCGGGTATCGACCGGCACCCCCAGCACCTCACCCTGCACACCCTCAGCGTCGACCCGCCCGCGACCCGTATTCACCAGGTGATCGAGCACCGCACGAAACTGCAACCCTGCCGCTTCGTCCAACTGCCCCTTGAGCAGAGTCATCCCGAACGCATCCCGCCCCACAGCCAACCCCCGCCGCGTGCACGCATCCGCGTACTGCCGCTCAGCCCGGTCCGGATCCAACACCGCCACCAAGTGCTCAGCCAACGTGGCACACACCTCCGGCGACCACTGCAACGCATGCCCGGTCAACACCTCATCAATCTGGACACGGCGCTCCTCCAGCAGTTCCCGCGGGATCCGGTGCACCGCCCGACGGGCCACATCCAAATGCCGAGCCGACACCTCACCCGCCGCCAAAGCCACCCCGAACCGACGCAACACCCCGACCTGCGGATCCGTCACCTCCGCGCCGACCAGATCAGCCCGCGCCGTCCCCCGCCCCCGCCGACACCGATCCTGCAACACCGCCCGCGTCACCCGCCCCCGCCCCCGCCCCTCCGGTTCGCGGTACACACTGGCCCGCACCAGCCGCAACCGCACCGCCTCCACCCGGGCCACCAACCCCTCCACCGCCACGATCGCGTCACGCACCTGCCCATCCGTCAGAGCCACAACCCTGCCCAACCCCGCCGACACCGCATCCAAGCCCGCCGCGACCTGCCCCAAACCAGCCACCACCTCAGACACCACCGAACCACCCCACCCTCAGGCAGCGAGCACCCCGGCACCACCCAATCTGCAGCCGCCTCGCCACCCGCACCGGGTTCGGCGACACACGGCGGCCCGTCCTCAACCATAGAACAACTGTATTATCGAGCACCGACAATCCGACCCCTAAGCAGCCAAGTAAGACGTCAACCACCAGCGCAACGACCACACATCGGCAACCACCTCACCGACCACCCAAAACGGGCATCACAGGTGGTCGAGGGCAGTTCGAAACGCCGAGACCTCGGCCATTACCGGCTGATCTCCTTGAGCGAGATCAGTCAGAGAAATGCGGATCCTCCCCCAGCTCGACCAAGGCACCCAACCCGGCGCGCAGCGAGGCGACGGTGTCCGCTCCGACCCGAGCCACCAGGACCGCGTCGACGGCGGCAATGGCCTCGCCGGTCTCTAGCGCTGCCGCTCTGCCCCGATCGGTCAAAGTGATGATGACCCGGCGACGGTCGTCCGGGTCTGGGCTGCGGTCGAGATACCCGCGCATGACGAGCAGATCAATGAGCTGGCTCGCCGCCTGTTTCGAGATGTGCAGCCCGGCTACTGCCTCGACCAGGGTGCTTCCCCGATTCGCGACCGCGCCGAGCACAAAAGGCCCGCGACGCGGCAGGTCGCCCAGTCCGGCGGCCTCGAGGGCGCGGCGGACCGCCCCGATGTAGGTATTGCGGGCGGCGGCCAGCAGGGGTGACATCACGACGTCGAGGTACCACGGCTCCGTGACGTCACGCCCCATTCCGGCGCCAGAGTCTGTCTCTGAAGCTGGCGATGTCGTCATGGCTCGATCATGATCGTCAAGCATATTGACTGTCAATATGCTTGACTAAGTCGGAGGCGCTGCGAGCGTGTGCAACGGGGAGTCAACTCTGCGACAAAGGCTGGAATCGAACGCTGGGCTCAAATCAAAATCACTGAAGCTGGAATCGAACCCCGAAGTCGGAATCGAACCCGGAAGACAGCGAACCGGAGCTGGGCTCGAACACCTAGCTGGGATCGGACCCGGGAACCTCAACATCCGCCTGCTGTGTACTCCGAGGGCAAACGTGGATAGACCTCGGCCTTATACCTGGCCAAGGCAGCGGCTGCGGTGGCCCGATCAGCCCCGAGGTTCACCATCACCTGCTCATCGACGCCTAACGCCCGGCACTCGGCCTGAGCCTCGTTGCGCAGCCCACCCAAGTGGGCGCCCTCGTGCGCAAGCGTGTGGACGGCTACCACCTCATCGAGATTCGCCGGGTCAGGATGACGTATCCAGTTCTTGAGCTGGGCACACGTGTTCATCGACAGGAAGGCCGAGTCGGCAGGGTTTCCGTCCGCATCGAAGTACACGTGCCCAACGTGCCCGGTGCTGGCGAAGAAATTGCGAGTCAGTCGTTCGCAACCGAAGCCGGCGTCGCGGCCCGCCATCACCGGTGCCGCCGCAACCGCCAGCCGATGTTCGAACGCAGCCCAGCGGGCCTCGTTGGCAGCGACCAGTCCCATCACCACGAACACGATCACCGGGGTCAATCGCCAGCGGCCGTCCGGTCGAACGCGCGCCAGCAGCAGCCATCCGACGGCGCTCAACGCCGCGAGCGAAGGGATCAGCACGCGCACCAGAAGGTCATCGGCAACCGAACACGGCCCCTGCAGCCGTCAGCGCCAAGCCGAACGCAACGCAACCCGGCGGCCAAGGGCACTCAGCCGGCGAACCCGAACAAGCGCATGGGCGTCTCCCACAGAATCGCCCGGCGCGTCTGCGGGTCGGGAACCAGGCGTTCCAACAGCCGCAACTGGGGACCGTAGTCGATGCGCTGAGGGGCTCGCAGGAAGGGCCAATCCGACCCCCAGATGAGGTTCGTACCGAACGCCTCCACCAGTGCGGAAACGAAGGGCCATCCGTCTTCATACGGAAAGGCCTGCAGGCGTGAGCATTTCACCAAGCCCGACAGTTTGACGGTGCACCGTCCACCCTCGGCGAGCCCGAGGAGGGCTTCGAAGCCTGGCTGTTGCACTCCGGCCGCGGGATCAGGCCGCCCGCAGTGATCGATGAGAATGCGAGCGCCCGTGTCGAGCAGGAGATCGCGCACGTCGAGCAGCTGGTCGTGCTCGACCTGCACATCGGCGAACAGTCCCCGTTCGGCGAGCAGCTCCAGCTGCTGCACACGCTCACGCAGGTGCGCGGTGCCGAGCAACTGCAACTGATAGGTCAGAGCCACGACGCCTCGACCGGCCATCTCATCGAGCCAGTCAGCCGAGATCTGCTCCGGTGGCACGATGGCGGCCTTGAAGCGCGACGGGTAACGCTCCATCAGGTCGAAGATGGGGGCGCTGTCGACGTCATAACCGCTGTTCGGTCCCACGACGAGGCCGTACTCGACCGAGTACGCGTCGAGCGTGGAGACCAGCTGGTCTGCGCTGCTCTGCTCGTGCGCCGGCGGCTCATAGACGACTCCGGCAGCGTAGGGAAATTGCGCCGGCGACAGCAGGTGAAAGTGGCAGTCGATCTTGGGCTCGTCGAAGACACTCATGGAGTGCATTCTTGCCTCCCGACCACTCACGCTCGCACGGGCGTCTGGTGTGCGATCGAGGCCGTCAGGTCCGCAGGAGCGTTCTGAGATCGATCGCCGGGTCTGCCAGCACCTCGGGGGCGGGGACGGCAGCCCGCCCGATCAGTCGCTCGGCCACCTTGATGTCCCGGGCCACGCTGGTGCCGACGCCCACCGCGGTCGCGGCCACGAGGATCCCCGCGGAGTCCAGGCCGAACCACACCAGGCCACCGTCGGGCCTGCGCCGCACCACCTCAGTCACCACCCGGTGTGCCAGGCCTACGCTCTGCAGACCCAGATCATGTTGATCCGACCAGAACCAGGGGACGGTGTCGAACGCCGGCACGTTCGTCGACGAGCCCTCAGCCAGATCGGCGAGGATGGCGGCCGCGGCGTGCTCACCCTGTTCCTGGGCCACCCGCCACGACTCGAGCCGAATCTGCCCGCCCGCCAACGGATGCGGAAAATTGCAGCAGTCCCCCGCCGCATACACATCAGGTGCCGAGGTCGCGAACCTGCCATCGACCACGATCCCGTTGTGCACCGCCAACCCGGCAGCCTCGGCCAGGCTCGTCTCGGGGACCGCCCCGATACCGGCCACCAGCACATCGGCCTCGATCCGACTCCCGTCGGCCAGGGTCACCATCACCCCGGCGCTGCCGAGCGGGACGACGTCGCTCACGACGACCCCGGTTCGTACGTCGACTCCCGCCTCCACATGCCGTGCCCTCATCAGTTCCGCGACCACCGCGGGCACCGCGCGACCCATGAGGGTCGGGGCCAGCTCGAGAACCCAAGCACGGGCACCCAAAGCCACCGCCGACGAGGCCAGCTCCAAGCCGATGAAGCCCCCGCCGACGATCACCACTCGGGCGTCTGCCTCGAAGGCGCTACGCAGGGCAAGTGCATCGGCCTCCGTGCGCAGATACCTCACGCGGTCGGCCACATTCTGCGGCACAGCCAGTCGCTGCGGACGCGCTCCGGTAGCGAGAAGCGCTGCACTGTAGGCAAGTTCGCTGCCGTCGTCGAGCCGCATCAGATGCCGATCCGGGTGCAGGGCCAGCACTGTGACGCCTTGCCTGAAGTCGATCCTCGCGTCGTCGAAGTCGCTGTGCTGAAACGGGCGCGGTGACTGTATGCCGTGCGTCAAGTACGTCTTCGACAAAGGTGGGCGCTCATAGGGCAAAGACGCCTCGGCTCCCACCAGCGTGATCCCCCCGGCCCAGCCGCGCTTGCGCAGAGCCAGCGCCGCCCTGGCTCCGCACTCCCCTGCCCCGACGACGACCACAGGCGCCGACATTCGACCAGGCTCGTGTGACACCTCGTTCACGACCGCTCAGCGCTCGATGCAGGGTGAGGCGCATGCGGCTTGAGTCGCCCGCGGCCCCAGTTGCCCGTCATCACTCGTTGGGCAGCAGCACCCAGAGGGCCAGATAGACGAGGACCTGCGGGCCGGGCAGCAGGCACGAGACGACGAAAGCCGCCCGCACGAGAAAGGGGCTCACGCCGAAGCGTTCCGCGATGGCGCCACACACGCCGGCAATGACTCGATTGTTGCGACGACGCACCAGCTGTGACATGCGCATCTCCAGTTCTCCGGGGTCGACCCGGGAGAGGGTCGACCTCCAGCCAACCGGATCGCCTCAACGACTTCAACTACAACTACTCCGATTACTCCAACGCGACTAGGTCGAAGTCCGCGTCAGCTGTAGCGTCGCAAAGCCGCGAGAGCGGCACCGCCATAGGCTCCGCCGAAGAGGATCGCATGCACCAACAATGGCGGCAATTGGTACCAGGCCGTACGCTCCCGCCATCCTGGTGCCAACGGATACGTGTGGTCATAGGCGGCGAAGCAGCGAGCGCCGAAGCCGCCGAAGAGCTGCATCATGGCCAGGTCTATCTCACGGTGGCCCCAGTGGCAGGCGGGATCGATCAGCCAGTTCACCCCGCCTTCACCCACGAACCGGTTTCCTGCCCACAGATCACCGTGCAGCAGTGCCGGTGGCTCTGCGGGCCCGCACAGCTCGGCAGCCCGCGGGGCGAGGGCAACCAGTAGTCGACGGGCGTCGGACGACAGTTCGCCGAGCGAGATTGCCTTGTCTACCAACGGTTTCAACCGCCGTTCGACGTAGAAGGCGGGCCAATCGGTCGTAGGCGTCAGGTCGATCTCGGCCGAACCCAGATATCCCGCCATCGCTGTGTCGATGGCCCCGAAGGTGTCATTGGTCACCCGGTGCAGGCCCGCCAGCCCTACGCCACAGTCGTCCTCCGTGTTGGCGCGGGGGCGGCCGGGCTCGATCCACTCCAGCAGCAGCCCGTGCTGCGTCTGCCGCAGCACCTCAGGCACCCGCAGCGGCGCCGGGGCGTGTTCGCGCAGCATCCGCAGGCCCGCCGCCTCACGAGCGAACATGTCCGGCTTGGGGTTGGGATGCCATTTGACGAACAGCGGTCCGTCGACGGTATCGAGCCGGTACGAACGCGCGATGTCACCGCCATTCACCGGGGTGGCGCCCAGCACGACGAGGCCCTCGACCAGTTCGCCGGGCACGTTCAACGACAGCTCATCAGAGCTCACGTCATGATCCAACCAGGCACCCAGGGCGGCCGCCAACACGCGTCAGCATCCCTGGCGTCGAACGATCGCGGTCGCGGGGCGGCGGGGCCGATCTTGAGCGCCTCATCCAAGGTTGACGGGCAGGGAGCCGCGACGCACCGCCTCGAGAACACCCGCACCACCGCCGGATCAACTCTCACGTGCCCTCCCATCTGCAATGACCGCCAGAACGTGATCTACCTCGTCGTCAGTGGTCTGAAAGCTGGTGACGAACCGGGATAGCTCCACGTCGCCACCAGGCAGGCCGTCATAGAAGGCGACACCCTCCGAGGCAAGGTGACTCGCCAGGCTCCGCGACAGCTCGACGAAGACCAGGTTCGCCTCCGGTTGCGCCACCATCGGGATGCCGAGCGCGGTCAAGCCTGCCGACAGTCGCGCCATGACCGCATTGGCGCGCCCCGCCAGCTCGAGCCACAGGCCATCGCTCAGGTAACGCTCGAGTTGAACCGATTGGAACCGCATCTTCGACGCCACGTGGCCGGCACGCTTGGTGCGGTAACTCAACTCAGCGCTTGCTCGCTCGTCGAAAGACACGATCGCGTCGGTGCTGAGCACACCGTTCTTGGTGGCGCCCAGCGTCAGCACGTCTACACCTGCTCGCCAGGTGAGATCAGCCGGAGTGCACCCGAGTCGGGCGAGCGCGTTGGCGATCCGCGCGCCGTCGAGGTGCACCCGCAGGGGAGCGCTGCGCGGCAACCGCTGCCAGCGCACTGATCTCAGCGGGGGTGTAGACGGCTCCGTGTTCGGTGGGGCAGGTCAGCGACAGCACCGACGGTTGCGAGCTATGCGGGTCACCCCAGCCGGTACGCCCAAACTCCGCACGCAGCGAGTCGACGGTGAGCTTCGACCCCTGCCCAGACAGGCCGCGCATGACGGCGCCCCCGCTCAGCAGCGACGTTGCACCACCCTCGTTGTGCAGGATGTGCGCCCCCTCGTGACACAGCACGGCACCCCACGGTGGTGTCAGAGCCGACAGGGCCAGCGCGTTGGCGGCGGTGCCGCTGACCACCGGGAAGATCTGCGCTCGGTCGTGCTCGAAGACCTCCGTCACTCGTTCGCGCAGCCGGGCCGACCACTCGTCACCGCCGTAGGCCAGGGCTGAGCCGACATTGGCCCCCGCAACGGCCTCGAGAATCTCCGGAGCCACCCCCGCTGCATTGTCGGAGCGCAGTTCGACCTGTCTGGTCACGGCGGTCATCCGATCACCTCGAACCTCACCCATCGACCCTCACCCATCGACCCAACCCCCCGACCGCCCGGTGTGCTTCGGCGGGCGTGTGGGTCAAAACCATACGCGCGGTCAGCCCGCCAGCCACCGCAACGGGTTTGTGCTGTGCCCAGATGTACCCGTGCACGAACCTCAGCTGTCGTGAGTGGTCTCCGTGAGACGCCCCGCGTCGAGATGCCACCGCCGAGTGGCGCGCACGGTCTCGAGCATGCGCCGATCATGTGTCACCAACAGGATCGTGCCGGGGAACGAGTCGAGTGCCTGCTCCAGCTGTTCGATGGCGGGCAGGTCGAGGTGGTTGGTGGGTTCGTCGAGCACCAGCAGGTTCACCTCCCGGGCCTGCAGGAGGGCAAGGGCAGCCCGAGTGCGCTCGCCGGGCGACAACGATGAGGCCGGACGAACCACCTGCTCGGCACCGAGCCCGAACTTGGCCAACAGAGTACGCACGTCGGCATCCGACCAGTCGGGCACGGCGGCGGAGAAGGCCCGGGCCAGTGCCAGATCGGAGCCGAGAATCGCTCTCGCCTGGTCGATCTCGCCCACCCGGACGCCAGAGCCCAGGCCGGCCGTGCCCTCGTCCAACTGCACGCGGCCGAGCAGGGCACCGATCAGCGTCGACTTGCCCGAGCCGTTGGCGCCCGTGATCACCACACGGTCTGCCCAGCGCACCTCCACCGACGCGGGCCCGAGGGTGAAAGCAGGTCCTGGCGTGGCGTCGGCACGACGCACCACCCCACCGGCGATGGAGGCCACCACCGTGCCCGAACGCGGGGCGGCGGCGATCGTCATCCGCAGCTCCCATTCCTTGCGGGGCTCGGCCACTTCGTCGAGCCGCTCGATCATGCGCTCGGTCTGACGGGCCTTGCGCGCCTGCTTCTCGGCGGTCTCGGCCCGGAACTTCGGAATGAACTTGTCGTTGTCGGTGGCCTTGCGGCGCGCGTTGCGCACGCCCACTGTCATCCAGGATCGCTGGGTGCGGGCCCGCTCCTGCAATCCCGACAAGGTGTCGGCGTATTGGTCGTACGCCTCGCGGGCGTGCCGGCGAGCCACCTCTCGCTCGGCGAGATAGGCGTCGTAACCGCCTGAGTAGTAAGCGATCTGCTGCTGAGCACGATCGATCTCGAGCACGCTGGTCACTGTCCGGGCCAGGAACTCCCGATCGTGCGAGACCACCACAGCGGGGCTGCGCAACCCGGTGACGAACGCCTCGAGTCGCTCGAGGCCGTCGAGGTCGAGGTCGTTGGTGGGTTCATCGAGGAGCACCACGTCGAAGCGCGACAGCAGCAGACTGGCCAGACCGGCGCGGGCCGCTTCGCCGCCGGACAGGCTCGTCATCTCAGCGGTGAGCCGAACGCCGAGTCCCAAGGAGGCGATCACCTGCGCAGACCGTTCCGCCACGTCGGCGCCGCCCAGGGCGAGCCAGTGTTCGAGCGCCACCGCATATCGCTCGTCGCTGCCGGGCACCTCGGCGGCCAACGCCTGGGCCTGCTCGTCCAACTCCCGCTCCGCCGCGCTCACCCCGGTACGCCGGGCCAGGTAGCCCGCCACGGTCTCGCCGGGTCTCCGATCGGGCTCCTGCGGCAGGTAACCGACGGTTGCGGTGGGTGGCGATACCGTCACCGTCCCCGACTCCTGCCCCACCTCGCCCGCCAGAATGCGGAGCAAACTCGACTTGCCGGCGCCATTGGCGCCCACCAAGCCGACGACGTCACGTTCGGCCAACACTAGATCGAGCTCCGCGAACAGCACCCGGGAACCGTGGGCGGCCGCGAGCGAGGTTGCCTGCAGGGTGGCGCTCATGATCAACGATGTTATTCGGCCATCCGTCGACCGCAGCTCCGCACCTCCCAGCGGGGCTCCGAGCAGTCCGCCCAGGTGGTTGACCGCATGGGATCGTTCGAACTGTGACGTTGTTCGCTGGGCTGTCACCAAGGTGGCGACGCATGGGCGAAGAACGTGACAGATGGACGCACAACCAGGTCGAATCCAGGACACCGACCGGGCTGCACCGCAAGCTCAGCCGTACCCCGGCGCATCCGGGGGTGTTAGGGGCAGGCGCAGGGTCGTCGGTCGCTCCCGGCGTTTGGATGTCCGGAATCCGGCTCGCTTGGGTGCCGCGACCTGAAGTCTTGTGCTCAGCCGAGCTTCACCGGCCGGCACTGGCGCCGGATTCCGGACACCGACCTGGTCTGACCCCGGACGGTCCTTACGCTCCCCCGACAGTCAGCTGGCCCAACGACGGCACGAACCCGCCAATCCGCCACTCACTCACCACTGACTGACCGTGGCATAGCTGATCTAGGTGAGGTGTCGGCGGCGGGTGAGGACGGGAGCAAGCGCCTGGGCGAGCTTGGACACGCTGGTCGCCGGTCTGGCACCCGCCGCCAGCAGTTGCGCCTCCACCCGGTTCAGCACCGCCTCATCGCCGGCCATCAACTCGACTTCCCATTCCCGCCAGCGATTTTCGTCTCGAGTGCCGTCGGCTGGGTCGATGGAGGTGGCGACAACCTGATCGTCACAGACCACGGCCAAGACGGAACCGGCATCGTCGATCACGTCGACCTCGGTGCGCCGGGTCGCCAGCCGGGCTACCTGCCGAAGCGGGGCAGCGGCCACCACCTCGGCCACGACGGCAAGCAGGTCGGCGGGTACGTGGGCACTCGGATCGTCGTTGTCGCCGACGCGAAGCGCCGCGTGGTACTCCGTCCGTCCACCTGCCGCCCGGGGCAACTTCAAGTGCCATCCCTCATCGCCGCCACCGGTGCGCCGGCGCAGGGTCAGCTTGTTGCGCAGCAGGGCGAGGTCGCTGGTGTCGAGGTAGTCGGCCACCAGCTCGAACGTGCGTGGCGGGGCTGCGCGCAGCCCGGCTGCACTCAACTCGGGCAGGACGGTGTCTGCAGAGACGGTGTATTTCCGCTCGATCTCTGCGCTACTGGTTGCCATCACTCAAGTCTGACCGAGCCGGCCTCTACCGTCGAGCCGTGCCCTGGACTCTCGGCCGATCGGCTAACGGCAGGCCGGCTCCTCATCCGGCAGCGACACGCTGTCGAGAATATGAGCAGGCGCGGCGATCGGGGCCTCGTCAACCGTCAGTGCCTGGGCCACGAATGCCGAGACGACGGGCAGCGCGCGTTCGCCGTAGATCCGGGCCACCGGCTGTCCGGCAGCCACCTCATCGCCCACTCTCACCAGTACCTCCACCCCCACCCCGTGGTCGAGCGGATCAGACTTCTGCTGCCGGCCGGCTCCGAGCTCCAATGCCGCCCGCGCCAGCGCCAAGGCGTCGAAGCTGTGCACGAAGCCTGCAGCAGGAGAGGTCACTTCGCTTATCTGGTCAGAGATCGGGAGCCTGTGCAGGGCGTCGACGTCACCGCCCTGTGCGGCCACGAACTGGCAGAACTTGTCGTAGCCGGCTCCACTTGTCAACGCGTGCACGACCTGTTCGGGTGCGTCGCGCACCCCGTGCAAGCGCAGCAGCATGACGGCCTCGTCCACCGCTACCTCGGCAAGATCGGTGGCCACCGCCTCGCCGCGGAGAAAGGCGACTGCCTCGCGCACTTCCAACGCGTTGCCGATCGCCGAGCCCAGAGCGCTGCTCATGTCGGTGATCACCGCCGATGCAGTAACGCCCAAGGCGTCACTCAACCGCACCAGCAGCTCAGCCAGTTCACGGGCTTCAGGCACCGATTTCATGAAGGCTCCCGAGCCGGCCTTGACGTCGTAGAGCAGATGCCCGGCCCCGGTGGCCACCTTCTTGGAGACGATGCTGCTGCCGATCAGAGGCAGCGAGTCGACGGTGCCGGTGATGTCGCGCAACGCGTAGATCGCTTTGTCGGCGGGGGCAAGCTCGCCGGCCGAGCCTACGACGAGCCCCACCGACCGCACCTGATCGGCGAAGGTGGCCGTGCTGAGCTCACTGCTCCAACCGGGGATGGACTCGAGCTTGTCGATAGTGCCGCCGGTAATGCCCAGGCCTCGACCCGAGAGCTTGGCAACCGGCACTCCGCAGGCGGCTACGAGCGGCAGAGCCGTCAGGGTGACCTTGTCGCCCACGCCTCCTGTGGAGTGCTTGTCGACACAATCCGGAAACGAATAGCGTTCTCCGGAGTCTGCCATCACCGAGGTGAGGGTGAGTGTCTCGTCGAAGGTCATTCCACGCAGCCTGATGGCCATCAGCAAGGCGGCCATCTGATAGTCGGGCACGGTGCCGGCGGTATAGCCGTTGACGACGCTGCGAATGGTCGCCTCGTCAAGCTCTCCGCCGTTCTTCTTGATCTCGATGGCGTCGAGAACCTCACTCATCGTGGACCTTCCGTCAGGAGCTCGGGTTGCGGACGATAGCGCACCCGCGCGGGTTCAAGCTCCACTGGTTCACCTGCACCGGATCACCCGGAGAAGCGCGCCCGCAGGTCTTTCTTCGAGAACTTTCCGACGCTGGTCTTGGGCACCTCGTCGATGAATTCGATGCGTTCGGGCAACCAGAAAGGCGCCACCAGCGGCCGCAGGTGCTCCAGCACCTGTTCCGCGGTGAGCTCAGCACCCGGCTTGACCACTACCGCAGCCAGCGGACGCTCACCCCACCGGTCGTCCGGAACAGCTACGACTGCGGTCTCTGCCACGGCAGGGTGCGCCATGATCGCGTTCTCGAGGTCGACCGAGCTGATCCACTCCCCGCCCGACTTGATCAGATCCTTGGTGCGGTCGACGATCCTGATGGAGCCGTAGGAGTCGACGGCCGCCACATCGCCCGTCTTCATCCAACCGTCGTCGGTGCTCAGCACGACGCCGTCGCCGGCGTTGTAATAGTCCTTGGCGCACCAAGGGCCGCGCACCTGCAGTTCGCCGGTGGCGGTATCGTCCCACGGCTGCTCGTCGACGGTGCCGGCCTCGACGATCCGGATCTCCACACCGTACGGCGGCACGCCGGCCCGGGCTCGCTGCGCGGCCTTGGTGGCATCGTCGGCAGCGAAGTAGCGGCTGGCCAGCTTGCCCGTGGAGGCGACCGGCGAGGTCTCCGTCATGCCCCAGGCCTGCAGGATCGGCAGGCCCACCTGCACGCGGTAGCTCTCGCTGAGCGTGGACGGCACCGCGGAACCACCGCAGCCGATCTCGCGGAGTGAGTGCTCCCGCCCGGCGAGCAGGGGTAGCACGCCTTGCCAGATGGTCGGCACGCCGGCGGTGAAAGTCACCTTCTCGTCGACGATGAGATCGGCAATGGCCTGTGGGGTCATGATCGCGCCGGCGAACACCAGGTCGGAGCCCACCATGGGCGCGGCGTGACAGATCCCCCAGGCATTGGCGTGAAACATCGGCACGATCGGCAGGCTCACGTCTACCTCGCCGAGGCCGAAGACGTTGGGCTGCACCACCGCCATCGAGTGCAGCACCACGGAGCGGTGGGAGTACACCACTGCCTTGGGGTTGCCCGTGGTTCCTGAGGTGTAACACATTGCGGCGGCAGCGTTCTCGTCCGAGGTCTCCAGCTCGCGCTCGTCGGCGTCGGTGAGCGCGGCATCGAGATCGACGAACCGCGAGTCGTCCACCGGTTCGACCGGCCCGACGCCGTCGTCGAGAACGAACACCTGCTTGACCGACGCCTGTCCGGCGATCAGAGCAGACAACGGCTTGGCCAGGGAACGATCCACGAAGATGACCTGATCTTCGGCGTGCTCGACGATGTAGCGAATCTGCTCGGCGAAGAGTCGGATGTTCAGCGTGTGCAACACGCGGCCTGTGCCCGGCGCCGCGAAGTACAAGGAGAGGTGATCGGCGGTGTTCCAGCCAAAGGTCGCCACCCGTGCATCTGCGGCGAGACCCAGCCGGTCGAGCAGACCCGCGATGCGTCGTGTGCGCGCGGCCCAGTCGCGGTACGTCGTACGACGCACTCCGGCAGCGGTATTCGTAGCGATGCGCTTGTCGGGATAGTGCCGCACAGCGTGGCGAAACAGCGAGTCGATCGTCAGCGGAGTGTCCTGCATCTGACCTAGCACCGTGGCCTCCTTGCCCTCGGAACGCAGAATGAGCCTACGTGTCGAGTACCCGGTGGGCGAGCCTTCCGGCCAGATTCGCCGCAGACTCCGCGCCGGCTGGGGGCATATTTCACAGCTCGGGGCGTACCCCAAACGGGACGGCGGAGGCCGAAGCGCGATCGGTTCGAATCGCTTGCTCCGACCCCCGCCGGGGCGACACAGTGGTGGGCAACGTCAGCTCCACTTGGGCGCCACACGAGCCGCGTCCCAGACGACCCATGGTCTTGCAGGTGTGTCGGGCCGGTCTTGCGGGTGTGTCCGGCCGGTCTTACCGGCCCGCACCAGGGCCGATGGCAGGCCCCACGATCAAGCTCAGACCTGGACGTCCTTCTCCAGGTTGGTGAGCTGACGACGGGCCATGGCCAGATTGGCCTTGCCCTTGTCGAGCGCCATGTAGAGGAACAGGCCCTGACCACTGCGGGCCGTGATGAGACGCAGCAGGTGGTACTGCGAGCTCAAGGTGATGAGGATGTCCTCGATCTTCTCGTTGAGGCCGAGCGCGTTCATCGTGCGCAGCTTGGCCTTGACCACGTCGGCGTTACCGGCGGCCGCCACGTCGAGGTCGAGGTCGCCACCGCCCGCCTGGCCCAGCGACATGCCCGTCTCGTAGTCGACGAGTGCGGCCCCGATGGCGCCGTCGATCTGCATGGCTTCCTTGAGGATGACATCTACGTTGCTCATGGTGCTTTTCCCTTTCTGGGACAGAGAATTGTGACCGCGTGAATGAGGTGTTAGACCGCGCCCGGCCAATGAATCAAGTAGAGCATATTCGAACTTGTGAATGTCAGCAGATTGAAAGCCTGCTCACTCAAAGGGAGCAGCGCGCTTGGCCGGCAATGCACGAAGTTCTACGCACCGCAGCAATACGTCACCTCAAAGCACGCGGCACCCGCGCCAAGCAGGTATGCCTTGCGGCGAGCGTGGTCCGAGTGGAGCAGAGCCGCTCAGGTTTGCGATCCGCCGGAGGCGCGGGTCAACCCAACCATTTGATGATCTGCGTGGTCGAGGGTGCCGACCAGCCCAGCTGAAGATGGTTGAGGAAAGGCATGCTCGTGCCGGCCAGGCGCGAAATGCCCTTGGACGACGAGCAACTCGCCAGAAACACCGCACCGTCCGACGGCCCCGTGTGTTCATTGTGCAGACCCGCCATGGTGGGTGCCGTGCCACATACGAGGTACACGGGCAGGCTCGACGGAGTACCGGCGTCGACGATTTGCTGCACCAGCGATTGACGATCGATCACCCACTGAATGCCACGACCCGAGGAGAAGAACCCGTCGCCCCCGTTGTAGGTCGTATACCAGTCCTGCTCGTAGGTGGGCAGCGGATACACCGCGTCCCAACGAGCCAGCATCTGCCCCGAACCCGGAAAAGCCGGGCCCTCGTAGCTCAATTCCGGGTGATCGACGCGCAATCCATAACAGGTGGTACTCGTGTGCGGAGCGGGAGCATTGAGGGAGCCGCCGCATTCGCCGTAGATGCCGGGGTCGAAGCTCATGCCATGTCGGTAGCCCCAGTCGAAGCCGAGGCTGGGATTGCCCAGCAGGATCAGCTTGGAGATGTTGTCGCGGTAGGGCGCGCCCCACGACTTGCGCACGGACGAGACGTACATCCGCGCGTTGAAGGCCCCCTTGCTCCACCCCACCACGTCGACTTTGGCCACGCCGGTCTTGGCCCGGATGACGTCGACGGCGTCGCCGATCTGCTGTGACCAGTAATAGCCGTCGCCGTTGCGGTGCGGAAACCCGATCGCGTACACGGGGTGGCCCGCCGCCACGAGCTGCTGCATGAGACCGGTGGTGGGACAGATCACGACACCACACCCGAAGTTGCCACCCGCATTCGGATTGGCCCACGCCTGGTCGGCCGTCTGGTTGGCCCCGTGCACGAGCAAGACCGGGCTCTTGGCAGTGCCAGCGGGCTTGGGTGACACGTAGAGCAGGAAGGTGCTCGAGGCCGGCCGCGCAGCCCCGAAGAACCGGGCCGTCTGCCCCACCTGGTCACCGCGACCGTCAGCGGGATAGACCTCCGACGTGAACCCGGAGCTCTTGTCTCGGTAGCGCTCCACCGAGGCCCAGCCGTTCTCGATGCCGGTGGTGAAGGTTGCTTCCTTGACCACCGTGGTGGGCAGAGCGGTTGCCGTCCCAGCCGGTGCCGAGATGCCGACCGCCGCCAATGCGGCGGCGGCAAGACCCCGCAGTGCAGCTGATGCGCGCTGTGCCCGCGCCCGTCCGTCGCGCCACGTCACCATTCGGCAAGACTCCGTCCGTTGCCGGTCTATTCAGGCGCCGGCAGCAACCTGAAGACGAACACCGACCGATCGCGACCCTCGGCATCAGGGGCCGTATCGCTCACCCAGGGCTGCTCCGGATCGAGCGCGAAGGCCCCCACGTAGGCGAAGCGCTTGCCACCCGGCCGCCACGGTTCGTCGCATTCTTCGAAGAGCCGCACCGTGAGGCCATGCTCGGCATGTTGAGCGAGCGCCTGATTGGGCTTCGACCACTGCTGGTCGCCACGGCGCCCCTCGCCCACGATCCGGTAGGCGTCGCGCTCCGGCGTCCAGCCCACCAGTTCGGGCCGGGTGCCTGGATCGGCGAAGGCAAGCACGCTGCGCACCCGTCGCGAGGTATCGATGGTGGTGTGCTTGGAGCAGCCGAAGGCTTGGGCCAGCTCTTGGCGAGTGCGAAGGTCGCCGGGTTGCAGCTGCCAGTCGAGACCCTGTACCCGCACCTTGGCCGCCGGTGCTGTCGCGACGGCGGACGACCCGCCTCGTGGGCGGGGAGTGGACTTGCGTGCGGTGGAACTCGACGCGCGCCGCCCGGCTGCCGGGCTCGCTCCGCTGACCCGGAAACCGAGGGTCTCGAGCTGGCGTTGCGCGTCGCCCTCGTGGGTCAGCTCCGAAGGTGGCAGCAAGGTGCCGTGCATCACCCGGTGGGCCACGCTCAGGGCCGGTAGCGCCGCGAACCGACGCCCCACGTACTCGATGGTCATCGAGGTGGAAAGCCCTGAGCCGTAACGCTCGAGAAACGCATCGGCGCCCAGATCTTCGTACTCGTCAATAGCGTCCAGCACCGCGTCCCGGCTGGTGATCTCTCCAAGCCCCACGGTGGGCAAGCCTAGTGGGCCCGCGAACGCCCGCACAGCCCAGGGGCCATTCGGGGGAACGTCCGGTCAGGTTCGCGGCACCTGCCGGAGCTCGGGGGCCGGCTGTGGCGCGCCTTTGGTGAGTCCTCTGCCCGGAGCGTGCGCCTGTGCTGCGAGCACGGAATCCATGGCCTGCCAGAAGTGGTCGATGGGCTCATACCAGGGCATGGGCCGCTCACCGCCCGGACCCTGATCGAATGGGGGCGCGGGATCGCAAGAGTCGCGCAACTCGTGCTGTACGCCGGTCACCACGGCGGCCCCCTCGTCGACGGCTCGTTGGTACAGACTGGCGCCCAGCGACGAGCGGGTCTCCTGGTTGAGAGCGTGGAAGTTGCCCATCGCCACCCGTAGCCGCAACCACTGGTGCCGATGCCACTGGCCGTCGTCGGCGAACCTGCGTGACAACCGCACCCCCGCGGTGGCGCCCCGCAGGGCAAGGCCGGCCACCTGATCGCGGTTCATGAAGAGGTTGTTGCCGCCTTCCCCTGGCCCCACCCGCACGGTGGCGATCCGGCCGCGGAAGGCCGGCATGGTGGTCTGCACGGTGTCTCGCCACCCGAGTCCGGTATTGAGCACTCCACCCAGGTATCCGATCAGCGATCGGCCGATCGCGCGGGCCGACGTCTCGACCGGGGCCGCGTCGGTCGGCAGCCACACGGATTGCTGAGCCGCTCCGCGCGGAAAGTCGCCGAGGTTGATACCAAGGGTGGGCCAACGTGGCAACAACCGGTCGAAGAAGTGGATCGGAAAGTTCGACGTGATGCCGCCGTCACCGATCCACAGCTCCTCGACCCAGCCGACGTTCGTCGATGCCGGCTCGGCCCCGGCCAGATTCTGAGTTTCAAGAATTCGAGTTTCAAGATTCTGAGTCTCAAGATTCTGAATCTCGATCTTCTGCGCCGCGGGATTCTCAGTCTGGCGAGGCGTCTGATTCTCGGCTGGATAGTGCAGGAGTTGGCCGTCCCGGCCCAGCCGCACCCCGAAGTTGTTCCGGACCTCTTCGCTGCCCCGCACCCGGTAGAGCCGGATCACCTGGAAGAGAACGGGAAAGCTCATGCTCATCCGCACTGCGAAGGCGATCGGGAGGTCCCAGGGCAGCGGCAACGGATACAGGTCGTCGATGGCGGTGCCCGTGCCGGTGTCGAAGCCCACCACGGGTCGGCCCGCACAGACAGCGTCCACCACCGCCGGGGGCAGGATCTGGCCGGCCTTGCCTTCGAGGTCACTGCGTCGCACGAACATGGTCGGCCGGTCGTTCGCGTCGCGCACAGCGTCGACCGGCAACGGAAAGCGCATGGGAACACCGTGCACAAGCTCGCTCGTCATGAGCTCGAGGTTGACGAGTCGAGCCGTCGAATTCCGGCTCGCATGCACCAGCAGCGTCTGGTCCTTGTTCACGCTGAAGTCCCGGCCCTGCCACAGGTGTCCGAACCGGAGCACCTCACCGTCGGGGAGCCCCGCCAGGTCGGAGAAGACGTCTGAGAGCCAATCCAGCAGGTTGGGCACCCCCGATTCCCGCGGCAACCCGGCGAACACGTCGAGCAATCGCCGGGCCTGCCGCAATTGGGCGTCTCCGGTAACGGGTCCGCTGGAGCCCGCGATCAGCCCGAAACGCTGCCCCCTCGCCCGGTTGATCAGATAAAGCAGCGACAACAACTGGGCCACCAGGATGCCCACCACCATCGCGAACCAGAGCGCCATCGCGCGCCAGGGGTCCACCCGGTTCGAAGTGGCCACTAGCACGGCTCCCAGCGCGAGCCCGAGAACAAGGGTCACAGCGGCGAGAACAGGCACGGGTGGACGAGGCTTATCAGTGGTCAACACCGGCTCGGCCAGCTCGGGCGGCACGCTCACCCGGTGGCGGAACCAGCCGAGCACCTGGGTGAGCAGAACGACCACGGAGACGATGACGAGGGTGATGCAGAGCAACCACGCCACGGAGACGAGATAGCCGGCCAGCCACTCCGGTAGCCAGCCGTGAGTCGGCCGGGCTCCCGGCTGACCACCTGGAACCGTGCCCCCAGAGGAATAGGTCCGCGCCAGCAGTGCCGGGTCGAGCAGCAGAAGGACGAACGTGGCCAGCCCGGTCCAGCGTCCCAAGGTGCCTAACAGCAGGATCGGAACGCGAGAGTACTTCTGGCGCATCATCGCCACAGCTACCCGGAACATCCGCCGCGCCGCAGCAGTGGGTCCGAACAATTGTCCCAGGCGGTAGGCCTGCGGTGCCGAATCGGCGCGGTCAGCCTCGCAGAGCCAGGCTGCCACATCGGCCAGGCCCACGAAGCCCGCCCGCACTCGATGCCCCTCCCGGGCAGGCTTGTTGACCGGAACCTGTCCCTTGGACTCGGTGATCCGGGCGGCGCGTCCCACCTCGGCCGCGGCGGCAGCGGCTGCGGCGATGGCGCCGGCCGAGGCGCCTCCCACATTGCGCAGCACGGCCCGACGCGCGATCTCACAGAGCGCGAGCGGATAGACCACGCCGCTCGTGGTGCCGCCCTTCATGGTCACGTCGACGCTGTGCCGTAAGTACTCCTCTACCTGCTCGGGAGCCGGCGTTTCGGTCCCAGTAGCTTCCGACCGATCCATCGAACCCGGCGTGTCGGCTGTAAGCGCCTTCTCCGGAGACCGATGCAGCAGCAGTGGGTGCCTGGAGACGTGGGAGTAGGCCCCTTCATCGCGCAGACCGAAGGCGGTGGACGGATGCGGGTTGTCCCCTGACCACAGCCAGCCTTCCGGCGGAAACTGTTGCACCCCAGCCAGATCCGGCTGAAAACGGCTCGGATCGTCATGGTGGCCGTGGGCGAACAGCCACAGCAGCTTGCGCCGGTCGTCGTCCTCGCTGTCAGCAGCCTGATTCATCTGGCCCCGCCTCCTTCGCCCTTGCCCCGCTATAGGGGGATCGGGCGGACGAACTGATACGTCCCGGTCAAGGATTGCGGAACCGGGCGCTCCATGGACGAGTCGGCTGGACCATGGGGGCCCTAGCTGATCTATTCCTGGGGTCGGGTGTCTGTGCTGTGTGTTGATCCGGGGTGGCAGGGTTGGCCCGCTTTGGGTTGTCGAGGTGTGACGTTGTTCGCGGGGGTGTCACCAGGTTGGTGACGGGTGGGCGAAGAACGTGACAGGTGGACGCGGGATCGTGCCGGGGTGATGGTTGGGCGGTTCGCGATCAGGTCGGGGTCTGACCGGCCTGGGCCTGCCCTGGGAAGGTTGGCCGTGCCCGATGTGTCCTGGCGGTGCGGGCGGAATGCCGGGTGGTCGGTCGCTGCCCTGGTGCCGGGATGTCCGGAATCCGGCTCGCTTGGGTGCCGGGGGTTGGGGTTGCGTGCTCAGCTGGTCTTCATAGGCTGGCACTGGTGCCGGATTCCGGACATCGACCGGGGTTGACTTGGCGGGCCGGTCAAGGGGCGGTGGGGTGTGGTGGTGCCAACCGCGTGAAGAAGTCCGCGTCCGGCACCGTCGAGCGAGGCCACGGGCGGGACAACCTGCCAGCGGGTGCCAGACGCGTGGAATAGACCGCGTTTGGCAGTGCCGAGGGGGCCGATCAGGCCGTGGCCGGGTGTGGGTGGTGCCAACCGAGTGAAGAATCCGCGTCCGGCACCATTGAGCACGGCCACGGGCGGGACGGCTTGGTTGTCTGGTGCCAGACGCGTGGAATAGACCGCGTTTGGCAGCGCTGAGGGAAGATCAGGCCGTGGCGGGGTGTGGGTGGTGCCAACCGAGTGAAGAAATCCGCGTCCGGCACCATCGAGCGCGACCAAGGCCGGGACGGCTGCTTGCCTGGTGCCAGACGCGTGGAATAGAGCTTGTTGCAAAATCGGCAGCCCTCCCTGCACTACCGGAAGATTTCCCGTGGCGATGGAAGCCCTTCGCATGTTGTGCCAGCCTTCCCCGCCCCGACGCCCGATTCGTCTGACTCGAGCTACCCGGGTCGGTGTCCGAAAACCGGCGGACAGGAAATCCTCCCGCACTTCGACTTCGAGACCCGATTTTGAAACAGACTCAATACGCCGCATACGGCACGAAAGAAGAGGGCCAACCCGGCAGCGGCGGACTCCTCTGGTGCCAACCGCGTTGAGACTGCGCCGCGATCGGCACCACGGAACGACCCTGCACGGAGCTGATGCTCGACTAGTGGCGCGACTCAGTTCCGTGACTCAGCAGTGGGAGTCAGCAGTGCGACTCATGTGGGCCGGTCAGCCAGGCAGCACACGACCGTAGCCGCTGACGCCGCTGTACACGGCATGCAATCCGGTGAATGCTCCGGTGTGCGGGGAGTCGTACATCATGCCGTTGCCCGCGTAGATCCCCACATGCGTGGCGGGCTGGCCGAAGAACACCAGATCACCCGGCTGCGGCACGAGCACCGGCGTGGCTGCCGCCTGCTGCTGCGCCGCCGTCCGCGGAAGGCTGATGCCCACCTGAGCCATCACATAGCCGGTGTAGCCCGAGCAGTCGAAGCCGGCAGGCGTCGTGCCACCCCAGCGGTAGGCGATGCCCGTGAGGCTGGCCGCCACCCGGAGAACCTGACTGGCCTGGGGTGACCCCGTGATCGATACGACGGAGGGGTCGGTGGCCGCGGCTCGCGCCTGTGCCGCGCGAGTGGCAACGCCCGCGGCGTCTGCTGCGGCGAGCTGTGCGGCCGAAGCCTGAGCCGTCGCCTGCGCTGCGGTGGCCGTCGCACTGGCCTGGGCGAGTTGGGCCGTCAAATTGTTCACTGTCGCGGTCTGGGCGGTGACGGCGTCTTGCGCCGCATGGCGGGCGGTACCGGCAGCGGCCACTTGGTTCTGGGCGGCCTTCTCGGCGGACGCGGCCTGCTCCAGGGCCTGCGCCTGTGCTGCTTGCGCGGCCTGCAGCGCGGCGAGGGTGCTGGCATAGCCCATGCCCACTGCCCGCTCGACGTGCAGGCCGGCGGCAAGGTCATCGGTGGAGCCGGTACCGAGCACCACGAGCACGTCGTTGAGCCCGGTGCCGCCGTGCATGTAGGCCGTCGCAGCCCACCGGCCCAGGTCGGCCTTGTTCTTGTCAACCCTGGCTTGGGCCTGCGCTGCATAGCTGCGCTGCGCGCTCGCGACCGCGCTCGCGTTGGTCTGAGCGGCCTGTGCTGCCGCCTCAGTAGCTTGCGCCTGGGCAAGACGCGACTGATCGGCCGCGAGTGTAGTTCTGGCCGCGTCCAACGCCTGCTGTACGCCGGTCACTGTGGCCTGCGCGGCCACGGCTGCTGCCTGGTCGGCCGCCACCTGGTCCGGAGTGGGGGCGGCTGAGTCTGTCGCGGACTGTGCGGTGGGAGCCTCGGGCGGCGCCGCCAGGGCCGGGCCCCCAGCGGCCGAGACCGTGGTCGCGGCCAACGCGAGGGTGGCGAGTATGACCGCACCGCGCGCGGCTGCCGTGCTCCGTCTGCGTGCCACATTGCCAGTGATCGGCCGCCGTCCGGACAGTCCTTAGCATGGGCTGCCAGCTTCAACCGTCCGGCTGAAGCGGTGATGGCGAGTGAGTGACCCGCTCCGCTCGGTTCGGTTTCCATTGGCCGGTTGATCGCCAGCCCAGAAGTGGCAGGCCGCCACGGCTGCCCTAGCCTTAGCCGCAAAGGAGGTGCCGCGGCCCGGCTGCACCCCTGCTCGCAAGTGGTCGAGCCAACGGAGGCGACGATGACGCAGACAGATCCCACACAATGGTTCACCGACCTGGTCGGTCAGCAGCAGAGCGTTCTGTCCAACGCACCAGACTTCGCGACCCTGCCAGGCGTCACGGAGTGGACAGAGGCGGTGAGCAAGCTCGCCAAATGGCAGCAAGACTCCTGGACTGCCATGACGGCGCCGTTCATGTCGTGGCTAGGTATGGGGCAGGCAAGCGAGCCCATTCCAGACAGCCGGTTCGCCGGTGAGGCGTGGACGAAGGACCCCCGCTACGCGGCGATGGCCCGTAGCTATCTGGCCCAGGTCGACGCGCTCAACAAGGCCCTCGAAGCCGCACCGCTGGATGCCAAGGCCAAGGGCCAGTGGAGTTTCGCCATGCGTCAGATCACCGACGCCCTGAGCCCGTCCAACAGCCTGATGACGAACCCGCAGGCACAGCAGCTCGCGCTCGAGACCGGCGGCAAGAGCCTGATCGACGGCCTGAAGCTCTTCACCGAAGACCTGGCCAAGGGGCGCATCTCGATGACGGACGAGGGCGCCTTCGACGTGGGCGAGAACGTGGCCACCACGCCGGGCACCGTGGTGTTCGAGAACGAGTTGATGCAACTCATTCAGTACACGCCCACCACGGAGCAGGTCTACGAGAGGCCCTTCCTCGTTGTGCCGCCCTGCATCAACAAGTTCTACATCCTCGACCTACAGCCCAAGAACTCGTTCGTGGGGCACGCGGTGGCCGAGGGCCACACCGTCTTCCTGGTGTCGTGGCGCAATGTCGGCCCCGAGCTCGGGAACAAGACGTGGGACGACTACCTCTCGGACGGCGTGATCACCGCGCTCGACGTGGCGCTCGACATCACCGGTGCCGACAAGGCCAACACCCTGGGCTTCTGCGTGGGCGGAACCCTGCTGGCCAGCGCGCTCACCGTGCTCGCGACCAAGGGCGAGCAGAAGGCGGCCAGCGTCACGCTGCTCACCGCCATGCTCGACTTCACCGACACGGGTGAGATCGGCGTGCTGATCGATGAGCAGAGCGTGGCACAGAAGGAGGCTCAGATCGGCAAGGGCGGGTTGCTACAGGGTCGCGAGCTGGCCCAGGTGTTCTCGGCTCTGCGCGCCAACGACTTGATCTGGCCCTATGTGGTCAAGGGTTACCTGTCGGGCCAGGCCCCCCCGCCGTTCGACCTGCTCTACTGGAACAGCGACGAGACCAACCTGCCTGGCCCGATGTTCTGCTGGTATGTGCGAAACACCTACCTGGGCAACCAGCTTCGGGTTCCCGGAGCGACTCGGCAGCTCGGGGTGGGCGTTGATCTGGCCAAGCTCGACATCCCGGCGTTCCTCTACGCCTCGCAGCGCGACCACATCGTGCCTTGGAAGACGGCCTACGAGAGCACCCAGTTGCTCGGGGGCGAGAAGACGTTCGTGCTGGGTGCCAGCGGGCACATTGCCGGCGTCATCAACCCGCCTGCCAAGATGAAGCGCAACTACTGGATCGTGCGCGACAACAACAAGTACCCGGCAGACCCCGAGGCCTGGTTCTCGCAGGCCGAGAGCGTCCCGGGGAGCTGGTGGCCCGAGCTGTACGAGTTCCTGGCCCGTACTGCCGGGGAGAAGAAGGACGCGCCCAAGAAGCCCGGCACCACCAAGTACAAGGCGATCGAGCCGGCGCCGGGCAGGTACGTGAAGGAGACCGCGCCTCAGCCGTGAGGTGAGCTGGCGGCCTCGACCTGAGGCCGCCTCTCCCCAGCCCGACCGGCACCGTGATCGTGTTGCCGGCGATGGGCGCGGGGCAGGTGGCGTGGTTGGTGAAGGCGAACCACATGTTCACCGCGCGATTGAAGTCGAGCACCACTCGACCGTCCGGGCCTGGCGAGTCGAACTTCAACTGCCGCCAGGCCGGGGTCTCGCTCGCATTCGTGGGATCGTGGAACTCAACACCCAGGCCGTACTTCATCGCCGTGACGGCCAGTCGCTGGGGTTCGCCCCCGGCGGTGAACTCAACCTCACCAACGGCTTTGACATGCTGGGTGAGGTCGTCACGCACGGTTGTGACCTCGATGCGACGTTCCTCGGGGTAAGGCGTGAACCGCCCCTCGATCACCCACGCAGGGTCGTAGTCGAACGTCGGTACGCCGTCGAACGTCTCGCGTTCGCGGGAGGTAGCGGCACGCATTCGGATGGCAAGCCGCCCACCCCGGCGCAGCAGCTCGATCTGTACCCCTTCCACTTCAGCCCAAGGAACACGCCCGGCTTCCGCGACGGTCTTGGTGCTGACACCGTCGAGCACTGAGCCGTCCACCAGCACGCCGTCGGCCCAGGTCGCCTGCAAAATGGCCTCCTCGTCGGTGGCCGACCACAGCCCGCGCAGTTGAGGCAAGGGGGCCGGCACGTCCGCAAGCCAGTGGAAGCCGCACAACGTGAGCCAGCCATGCGGCTCTACCAGTTCCGCCTCGCGCCGGCCACGGAATTCGCGCCACTCCTGGAAGCCGCGCTCGGTCCGGCCTGTGCTTTCGGTGCCCATCGGCGCCTCCCTTGTTCGCTGCGAGTGGCTGTTGCTCCAACGCCGACCCTACGCGACAACAAGGTTGTGGGAGCCCCTGCCTGGCCGCCTCAAAGTGGCCGGGGCAGCGCTAGTGACTACTACCCATCACCACCGATACGAAGTTCAACGCCTGAGCCAACAGGGTCATCGCGGCGGCACCAACCACGATGCCAAGGCTCACGTTGAGGAGTCTCCGGGCCTGCTGAGATTCCTGCCTCGAGGGGTGGATCTGTATGGGGCCGGAGAGCTGGTGGTTCGTTCGTCTACGACGGGGAGACACGCGCACTCGAGCAGCGGGCTCCGTCTGCCAAGCCGGCCCTGCCACCTTGGCGAGAGCCGAGGTGTTCAACTGCGGCACGGTTCGTGCACCCGCCAATTGACGATAGAGGTGGTCACCGATGCGCTCGACTTCATTCCGCGTGAGCAGCAGTGCCCCGTTCTGCAGGTGAGCCAGGAGCTGGGGCAGCCCGAGTACCGTCGTCGCTGCGAGGGCGATCGGGGGCTGATCTTGCGCCACGAGACACATCAGGCCCCTCACCAGCAACCGATGCCGAGGTTCTAGTAGCGCGATGACTGAGGCCGCCTGCCTGGAACAGGCCTCGACCTCGTTAACCACCCTGAAGCGGCCGCAATAGGGAACTCCCTCAGCCGTTACCCGAAATGCGTGCGAATAGTTCTTCGCATCAATGACAAACACGCCGGTCGGTCCAATAGCAACATGATCGAGATTGGCTCGAGGCCGCCCCGGCCAGTGCACGTCGTGCAACACACGCCAACCCGGAGGTAAGCAGGCCAAGGCTTCGGCGACTTGCCGCTCACCATCGGCACCCGCCTCATAGGCCCGCTGGGCAGCTAGTCGGCCACGCAAGGCATCAGGTTCTGTTCCCGCTGCCAGCCGTCGCTGCGTCTCGGCCGCTATTCGCGCGGCCATGTCATCTGCGCCCCGTCCCGCCTGCATGCGCCATGCATCGGCATCGTGCCGGTACATGACCAGCCGCCGAACGGGCACATCTGAGTGGTCCTCCCAAAGGGACTTGACCGCCGAAGACAGCCGAAAGGGGCCACCTCTCGAACGAGGCCGCCCCTTTCGTCCTGTTCCGAAACGTCAGCCCTTGATGGCTGAGATCTCGAACTCAAGCGTGATCTTGTCGCTGACCAGCACCCCGCCGGTCTCGAGCGCAGCGTTCCAGGTGAGGCCGTAGTCCTTACGGCTGATGACGATCGAGCCCTCGAAGCCGGCGCGCTCATTGCCGAACGGGTCGGTGGCCGAGCCCTCGTACTCAAACGGGATGGTGATCGAGTTCGTGACGTCTCTGACGGTCAGGTCGCCGGTGATCTCGAAAGTGGTTTCGTCGGGCTGGCTCACGGACGTGGAAACGAACGTGATGGTGGGGAACTGCGCCACGTCGAGGAAGTCACCACTGCGCAGGTGGTCGTCGCGCTGATCGTTACGGGTGTCGATGCTGGTGGCCTGAATCGTCACATTGACGGAGGAGTCGGCGATGTTGTCCGCGATCACGGCGCTTCCCTCCACCTCGTTGAAGGCACCGCGCACCTTGGCGACCATGGCGTGCCGGGCGACGAAGCCGATGCTGGAGTGGGCAGGGTCGATCGTGTAGCTGCCGACCAGGTTCGTGGTGGGGGACACGGTCATGAGGATGAGCTCCTTCGGATAGTTTCGTGATGTGTCACTGACACTAGCTCCGCTATTGGTGACATGTCAAGTACTGCGCTAACATCAACGCATGACCACTCGGGATCCCTGGCTGACCGCGTCCGAGCTCGCCGTCTGGCGCGCCTGGGTTCGACTGCAGATGCCGTTGGCCGCAGCCCTGAATCGTCAACTGGCAGCGTCGAGTTCGCTATCGCTGTCGGACTATGAGGTGCTCGTACACCTCTCCGAGTCAGACTGCGGCAGCACGCGGGTCAGCGATCTGGCCGCCGCGCTCGACTGGGAGCGCAGCCGTCTCTCACACCACTTGCGCAGGATGCAGGAGCGCGGTCTCATCGAGCGCCGAGACTGCCCGAATGACGGCCGCGTCGCCTACGTGCTGCTCACCCCGCATGGCCGCGAGACCATCGAGCAGGCAGCACCAGGGCACGCCGAGGCCGTCCGGCAACTGGTCTTCACGGGCACGGACGATGTGGAGCTCGCTGCTGTGCAGCGCTTTTTCGACCGCGTGCTCACCAGGGTGGGTCAAGACTGAGTGTTTACTGAGAAAGTTCTAACAGGTTTGTTTCACTAGTAACCCTAAGATGGCGGCCCTATTGGGCACTCCGGCGCGGACGCGTTGACGTTTTTTGGTGTCTTTGACGGGTTCCGCTCTCTTTTCATACAGACCCACCGAGACTCGCCGGGTTCTATGGCTTGGATATTCGTCGGGTCGTGCCGGCGAGCCGCATATCATCGTCCCGGCCGCCGTGGCGAGCACCCGGCGCCGCCTGACGTTTTCGACATCGGGCTGATCGATCCGCCCGCCGGGAGGTGAACGACATGGATGCGCCGACGTTCAGCACGACCAGGCTCGCCGAGGGCTACGACATAGCCGAGGTCGATGAGTTCGTGACCGAGGTGATGAAGCGGCTGGAACGCGGCCAGACCAAAGGCCTGGATCGGCTGATCATCGCAAAACGCTTCCAATCGACGCGGTTCCGTCGCGGTTACAACCAGGATGAGGTGGACGATCACCTCGATGCGCTCGCCTCCCAGGCCTGCGCCATGCCGACGAACCACCAATCGACTACGAAGCTGCCGGATGCGTACGACTATGAACGCGTCCGACCACTCCTGTCGGTGGCGTGGCGAGCGCCACGGGGGGCCCGGTTCGACCGGGCAACACTGCGACACGAGGGCTATCACCCCGACGACGTCGACGACTTCATCGACAGCCTGCGATCACAGCGCTACACGGGCGAGTCCCTGCGCCAAGCCGTGTTCCGGTCTAAGCGCAGGGGCTATGACGAAGACAAGGTGGACGCCTGGATCGAGCAGTTGATCTCGTTCCTCGGCACCTAACCACTCGCCCGAAAGGGCGGCCTGGATTCGCCCAACTGGGGCGCGTATATGCGCACACGTGAAGTAGATGGTCGTCCCCGGAAATTCGGCCATCAGTTCGTGGGCATTGCGGCCACTTCGGTTTGGATGGCCGAGGCGAATGCCGCGGGATCGGCCACCATCGATAGGTGTCCGGCTGCGGGGATGACGATTGTCTGGGGGTGACCGAGGTTGCGGCGGGTCTGTGTCAGCGAACCGCCCGACCGAGTGTCTTCGGCGCCCCAGATGACCGCGCGGGGCACCTCGATCGCCCGGATCTCGGCCGGAGCCAGGTGCAGGACTCCGCGTGCGGCAATAGCCGGTAGCGCTTGCTCAGCCGCCCCCTGCCGCAGCGGCCGGAGCCAGGCCTCAGCCAATTCCGGGGTAAGGCCGCGGCAGGTTGAACCGCATTGTGAGCGGATGAACAGCTCGTCGAGCCATGACCAGTGCGTGACGATCCGGTAGGCGCTGATCGCGTACGGCGTCTTCAAGATCCATGCGGCGGCGCTGGTTCCGTCGGCATTGTCGTTGAGCGGCAAGGCGTCTCCGTCGGCGAAGATGACTCCGCCCACCAGCTCCGGATGCTGCAGAGCCACTCCCCCGACCACCGCCGCTCCCAGGGAATGCCCCACGAGCACCGGCCGGCGCAGCCCCAACGTGCTCACGAAGCCGGCGACCAAGGAGATCTCATCATTCAGGCTGTAACGACCCGTGTATTCGGTGTACCCGTAGCCGGCGAGATCGAGGGCGTAGACGACATGGCGGCGAGCCAGCAGCCTGGCGGCGGGCTGCCAAGACACGGTCGACTCCACGAACCCATGGACGAGGACGATCGGCGAACCGCGCTCGCCCCACTGCTCAAAGTGAACTCGGGCATTGCCGACCTGGACGTCTCGACCACCCGGGGCATTGAGCGTGAACGGCGGCGTGGTGAGAGCGTTGAGGCTCACTGAGATGATCGTGATCGCGACCAGAATCGCCACCGACCAGCTCAGTGTCCCGCGGGCTCTGTGCCGACGAGGTGGTGGGCTGCCCGCAGGATGCGCGGGTGGGGCGGTCGCTGTCATGGCCTTGGCCAGGCTACCCAATCTCCGATTGGGTGCCTGGGTGCCCTTCACGATCCGGGTCGACGTGGTCCGGCACTGCCAGAATCGAACGATGTTGATCTCGAAGCCCGTCGCTGACGGCATCCGGTCGGGAACGATCACCATGCAATACCGCCGATGGGACGCGCCGCGCGTGCCAGCCGGTGGGCGACAGCTGACGCCGGCCGGCCTCATCGAGTTCGGTGCCGTCACCGAGATCAAAGACGTTGTGACCCTGACGGACCGGCAGGCTCGAGCGGCCGGGTTTCGAGACGCCGCCGCGCTGCGCAAGGCCCTTGCTCCGCGCCCGACCAGGCAGCCGAGCGCTCGCGGCGCGAAGGGAGGAGAGCGGATCTATCGGATCCGGGTTCGCTGGGTGGGGGAAGATCCTCGACTCGAGCTGCGCGAGCAGGTGCCAGACGAGGCCGAGCTGGCCGAACTAGCCGCCAAGGTTGCGCGGCTGGACGTTGGCAAGGCTTCGGGGCCCTGGACACGTCAGGTATTGGAGTGGATACGGGACAACCCGCAGGTCGTCTCCAAGGAGCTGGCCACGTTGCTCGGCCGCGAGCTGCTGCCGCTGAAGGTTGATATCCGCAAGCTCAAGGCGTTAGGGCTGACCATCAGTCACGAGGTTGGGTATGAGTTGTCGGTGCGCGGGCGGGTCTATCTGGCGTCGCTGGACGAGGCCGGTAAGGGGGTAGGTGAATAGCCCGAGACGGCCTATTCGAGGGAGTTCGCTTCCACCCGGTTTCTTGCGGAACGACTGGATCGCCGCCAGAGCGCGTCTGACTTTCGCGAGCTTGTCGGAGAGGTCTTGGTTGGCGATCCGGCGCTCATCGATTCCCAGGTAGATCGGTGGCATCTCCGACGTATGGCCGGTGCGCTGGTCTACTTCCGCGTCCGGAGTCGGTGGCCTCAGCCAAGGCTTGCCAGGATGCAGGTCGCGAGCATCGTGAAGTAGCCGGATGCGCCGAAGAGCGCGTGGAGTGCCGGGATCGGTCGTGAGAAGCGGAGGACGTCGCCGGCGACCGTGCGGTAGCGCACGGTTGCCGTGACACGATGCCGAGCGCGGTAGCTCGCGAACATGAGCAGGTCGCCGAAGACCTGCCCGACCGTGATGACGACGAAGGTCGCCCAGGCGAGCCAGGTGTTCGTTGTGGCGATGAAGGCGATCCAGAGTCCGATGCTCGTAACCTGCAGCGCAATATGCGTCGCGATCATTGCGGCTGGAACGGGCTTTGTGCGAAAGCTCAGCCACGTGCGGAGCGAGACCAGACCGAGCGTGACCGTCACGAGCAAGAGGCCCATGACGCTCGTTGCCAAGAAGGCGACCGACGGGGACATATGAATAATGTACTACGATCGTAGTGATTTGTCACTACGCTCATAGTAAGCTCCTCACGTGAAGACGAATCGCGACCGCGCGCTCACCGCGGCGATTGAGCTGCTGGCCGAGTCCGGCATCCGCTCCCTAACGCACCTACGCGTCGACGAGCGCGCGGAGCTGCCGAAGGGCTCGACATCGAACGCGTTCCGCACCCGCGAGGCACTGCTCGTCGGCGTCTGCGAACACATGGTCGCGAGCGAGATATCCGAGGTCGCTGCGAGCGTCACGGCACACTCGGCCGATGAACTGATCGACTCGCTCGTCCGGCTTTTCGACTACCTCACCGGTCCCTCGCGCATGATGACGGCCGCGCGCCTCGCGCTCTTCGTCGAGGCGGGGCACGACACCGCGATCCGGAGTGCGCTCGCGCAGGGTCGCGCGAGATTCGAGACGCGGATCCTGCCGGTGCTCGTCGAGCTCCGTGCGCCGGACCCGCAGTTCGCCGTGCAACTGATCGCGACCTGCTTCGAGGGACTGTTCCTGCAGGTGATCGGCAGGTATGCCGAGGTGGACCCGCAGCGAACTATCGCCGCAACCGTGCGTACCGCCCTCGCTGCCGAGCGATAGTCCGCATCAGCGCACGGGGACGCGCTTGCCGCGAGCCCTTCCATGGGCGTGATCTCCCTCGAAGCCAGCCGTTGGACCCGCTGTCACTTGTTCCCAGAGCGGTCACTCAGAGCCTGGGAGAAGGGGGTCCCTCATGACTCGACGCACGTGTGCGGGTAGTCGGTTTCGACCTAGGCGCTGACTCGGGTAGACTCTCCGATCGTGCCGGTTCAGCCGGCGCACTGCGCCCGTAGCTTAATGGATAGAGCATCTGACTACGGATCAGAAGGTTGGGGGTTCGAGTCCCTCCGGGCGCACTCGTTGAGACAGCGACGACACCGGCCCCTTCCCGCCGCAACGCGGGGCAGGGGCCGTTGTCGTGTCGGACGCGTGTGCGAAATCTTCATTCCTGTCCTTCGTCGTTCGGCTCGTCGGAACCCGGCCGCGCTGCAAATGCGCTGCAATTGTCCGCCGCCATGCACGGGGAGCGTGAATCGGGGGCCAGGATGAGCGAGGCGATCCGGTCCGCCGCGTCGCGTCCGAGGCGGGGTGCGACGTGCATGTAGATGTCTTGGGTGATGCCTGTCGTGGAGTGCCCGAGGCGCTCGGAGACGACTTTGACGGCCACCCCGGCTTCCAGGGCCAGGGTCGCGTTCGTATGGCGCAGGTCGTGTAGGCGGATGACCCGTAGCCCGTGTCGGCGGGCCAGGACCTGGAAGTGTTTGGTGACCTGCTCCGGGCGGATGGCGCTGCCGTCCTCGCGGGTGAAGACGAGGTCGTTGTCATCCCAGGCGCTACCCCAGGCGGCGCCCTCGCTCTGCTGACTGTCTCGGTGGTGGCGTAGTCGATCGACGGTGTCGGGATCGATCGGCACCACACGTGAGCTGCGGCGGGTCTTCGGGGCATCGATCGTGGCCTTGCCACCGACAGCGGTGATCTGCTGGGCGATCCGGAGGTTTCCGCGGTTCAGGTCGACGTCGGACCAACGTAGGCCCAGGGCCTCGCCGCGGCGCATCCCGGTGACCAGCAGAACCCGGTACAGCAGGGCCAACCGGTCGCCTTCGACCGCCTCCAGGAATCTGCGGCACTCCTCGCCCGTCCAGGGGTCAGGTCGCTTCGGTCGCTCCGGGGGCAGTTCGACGTGCAACGCGGGGTTGTGGTTCAGCAGACAACGCTTGACGGCGGTGTTCAGAGCCGAGCGCAGGCAGGCGTGCACCCGGCGGATCGAGGCCGGGCTGAGCGGCTTTCCACGCACGCCCCGAGTGAGACCGGCGTACATCTGGTCGAGGTGGTGAGCACGGAGCTCGATCAGCAGGACCTCACCCAGTGCTGGTCGCAGGTAGAGACGTATCGCGTCCCGGTAGTGAGATCGGGTCGACTGCTTCAACGCCAGCTTGCCCTCGATCTGACCCGCCCGGCGTTTTTCGGACAGTACCTCGACTATTGTTGAGGCTGAACGGAATTGGAGTTTGGGATGGCAACTCGGAAGTTCTCGGAGCAGTTTAAGGAGTCGGTGGTCCGCGAGGTCGTGGAGCATTCGCGGGCTATCGCTGATGTTGCGAAAGAGAATAATGTGTCGTCGCAGTCGGTGTCGCGGTGGGTTGCTGCGCACCGAGTGGAGAATCCTGTGGAGGAAGAGATCAGCGAGTCTGAGGCGGAAGAACTGAAGCGATTGCGTCGCCGGGTGAAGTCCCTGGAGGAGGAGGTTGATATCCTGGGAAAAGCCACCGCCTTCTTCGCGAAGAAGTCTCGTCCGTGACGGGCGTGTACGAGTTCATCGCCAGCGAAGAAGGCAATCACGCCATTTCTGTGATGTGTGTCGTGTTGGGTGTTTCCCGGTCTGGGTTCTACACCTGGAAGAATCATTCGCCATCGCCTCGTGACATCACGCGGGCTCGGTTCGAACGGTTGATCCGCGAGATCTTCCTCGACTCAGACTCCACCTACGGGTACCGACGAGTGCATGCCCAGTTGCTGCGTGACGGGGAGCAGATCGATGACGACACGGTGCGGGTCATCATGCGTGACCTGGACCTGGAACCCTGCCAGCCCAAGCCGTTCCGGCCGACCACGACGATCGCTGGCGATGCAACGGACCTGCCGGACCTGGTGCGCCGGGACTTCACCGCGACCGCCCCCGGCGCCAAACTGGTGGGCGATATTACCTACATCAGGACGTGGGAAGGCTGGTTGTATTTGGCGACGGTCCTGGATTGCTTCAGCAAGAAAGTCGTCGGGTACGCCATGGATTCGACGATGACCGCGGATCTAGTCATCGAGGCACTGGACATGGCCGCCCATCGCGTGCATATCACATCGAAAGTCAGTATATTCCACTCGGACCGGGGGACGCAATATACCTCCGCTGATTTCTCGGTGGCAGCGAAGAGACACGGGATCCGCAGGTCGGTTGGTAAGACCGGCGTGTGCTACGACAATGCCTGGGCCGAGTCCTTTAATGGGACATTGAAGAATGAACGGTGCAACCGGACCGTGTATCCGACAAGGGAGCGTGCCCGCAAAGACGTGACAGCATACATCGAATTGAGGTACAACACGAGAAGGCTTCATTCGGCAATTGACTACCGGATTCCGAATGAAGTAGAGTTAGAATGGCTCGACAACAATCGGGCAGCGTAAGGATCAATGGAAACCCACTGTCCGAAGAACGCCGGGCACCTCAATCCAGGAGTCCAGATAGTCGCCCGCGGTGATCCGGTGCATGGTGACGTCGCTGCCGGCCAGGTCGGCGATCTCCCGCAACGGGACTGTCAAGTTTTCGGTGTATCTCATGTCAGTGGCTGTGGGCGGACAGCCGGCCGTTGAACGTGATGTCGAAGGCGTTGAGTGCGCGTTTCCATCGTTGGGTCCATCGTGCCCGGCCCTTCCCGGTTGGGTCGAGGGCCATCACGGCGAGGTAGACGCATTTGAGGGCGGCTTGCTCGTTCGGGAAGTGACCGCAGGCGCGGACGGCTTTCCGGATGCGGGCGTTCACGGACTCGATCGCGTTCGTCGTGCACACGATCCGGCGGATCTCCCGGTCGAACTGCAGGAACGGGACGAACTCGGCCCCCGCGTTCTCCCACAGCTTCACCCACGGCGGGATACTTCTGCCCCCATTGCTCGCAGAATTCGAGGAAGCGTTCCTCCGCCTCGGCGAGGGTCGCGGCCTGATAGACGGGCTTGAGCGCCCGGCAGATGGCGTCCCATCCTGCCGCGCACTGTATTTGAAGCTGTTCCGCATCAGGTGCACGATGCAGGTCTGCACGATGGTGTCCGCCCAGACCGTGTTCACACTGTCCGCGAGCCCGGACAGGCCGTCACACACCACCATGAGGACAGCCTGCACGCCCCGGTTCTTGATCTCGGTGAGCACGTGCAGCCAGTACTTCGCGCCCTCCCCGCCGGATCCGGCCCACAGGCCGAGGATGTCCCGGTTCCCCTCGGTCGTGACGGCGAGGGCGACGTAGATGGGCCGGTTGGCGACTTGCCCGTCTCTGATCTTCACGTGGATCGCGTCGATGAACACCACCGGGTACACCGGGTCGAGGGGACGGTTCTGCCACTCGGTCATCCCGTCCAGGACCTTGTCGGTGATCGTCGAGATCGTCGTCTTCGACACCTCACTGCCGTAGACATCCGCGAGGTGCGCGGCGATGTCTCCATGCGTCATCCCGCGCGCGGACAACGACAGCACGACGTCCTCGATCAACCCGAGCCAGCGCTGCCGTTTCGCGACGACAGCAGGTTGGAACGTGCCCGCCCGATCCCTCGGTACATCGATCCCCACAGGACCGGCCTTGGTCAGCACCATCTTGGACCGCGACCCATTCCGCGCGTTCCCGTTACCCTCGCCACGCTCGTGTTCCTCGTCCCCCAAGGTCCACGGTCATCTCACCCTCGAGCGCGGACTCGACCACGAGTCTGGTCAGCCGCGCGAGCAGCCCGCCCTCACCGTCGATCGCGACGCCTTGAGCTCTCGCGTTCCCGACCAGCTGCGCGATCAGCGTCTGATCCACCACCGGCGACCCCTGCGTCGTCGACACCTGCACCTCTTCCACGACCGCCTCAGCGACCGGCTCAACCAGCGTACCCATCGTGCTCCTCCAGAACCGGAGTTACACCGTTGAACGTACAGTCCCCCTAGCCCCCCCTAGCCCCCCCTAGCCCTGGCCTAGCCCCTCGCGGCTGCGTCCGCTTGGCGACGCGAGGGCCCAATGCCGCGCAGTTGGCGCTGTGTTGCGATTGTCAAGGATCGATTAGCAGTCGTGTTGTGACTCGTGTGTTGTGATGACGCCGGTCGATGTTGCCTTTCGCGCGGTGTTTGGGAGATCGCGCGTTTGACGACTCGTGGACATGACCGGGATCGTCGCTGGGGCAGGATCGCGTCGAGTACTGCATGCCCGATCCTGCCGATCAGATCTGTCTGGGCGGGGGCGGGGGTGTGGCTGTGGATGCTGTCTCGTGCTGCGGTCAAGGCGATGGTGAAGCTCAGCCGGTCGGGGGCGAGGTCACCGACGGCCAGTGAGGTGTCGGCGATCGCGGTCCGTAGGGCCTGGTGGACGATCAGCACGGCGAGACCGCTTAGGCGATGCTGGCCGGTGTGCGCACTCGTAGGACACGACCGTCGAGGATGGTCGATTTCATCTCCTTGAAGCCGGTCGAGATCTCCTACCGCTGGTGATACAGCTCCACGATCTGCAGCGCAGGGTAGGCGCGGTGGTCGGTCAACGTGGTGACCAGCCCGTACCGGCTGGTCCGGGGCTGCTCGTTGGGGCCGTAGTCGATGGTGATCTGTGCGTCGATCACGCGGATGTCGACCTCGCCCTACCGCGCCAGCCGGGTGCCGTCGGGCAAGACATGGACGGTGGTGAACCCGCGGCGGTCCTTACACCGGATCAGCAGGTGCGCGCCGGTCGCGGCGACTTGCTGAGCGAAGGTGGTGACGGCGAAGTGGTCACCGAGCAACAGCATGCCCGGTGCGCGGCCACGGTCCCCTGGTCAGTTGGATCCTTTGCCGCGAACAGGCCATCCAGCACCGCTCCAGCGTCGTTGGTCCCCGTTGTCGGTCCGGTGTCGGACAGCCCCTCCTTGTGCAGAAGCAGGAAACACGTGCTCGCACTCTTGCAGCAGCGAGAACGGCTGACCTGCATATGCGAAAAAAATCGCGGCTTGCCTACACGCGTGACGATTCGTCCCCGGTGCCTGCAAGATGATTTCGCGAGGAAGAGCCGGCGGTGGCTCCTTCAGGATCAAGGGTGGTGAGGTAGCCATGGAAGCAAGCCTGGTTTCCTGGGCGACGAGCACGGCGGCCACGCCTGCGGTAGTCGTAGCTGAACTTGCGCTTCTGACTATATGCATTTTGGCCAAACCCACCTGGACCGATCGAGCTGTGGCGATTTTACAGGCCATCGCGCACGTCCGGACGACAAAAGATGAAGCCTCCGATGATTGAGGAGACCGGGGTCACCGTTGGTCAGATCGCAAACGCGGCAGGAGTGCACCAGACGACAGTTTCCCGGTGGAGCCGCCGAGACGGCTTTCCTCCGAAGTCGGGCCAAGTCCGCGAGCGGGGCGCCGTCGTTGCGTTTCTTGACGGCGTGGTGATCCCAGGAAACCGTTCTGTCTCGGGAACATTCCCTGGGCGCGAACGGCAGGGGCCGACGTACGGGGACCGCCTCCGAGCCAACTGGGGTCTTCCGCCGCGCCCGAATCGGGGGCCGCACGGCGACCGATTAAGAAATTACTCTGGCCATCACAACCTTTCGGAGCTAGTGGGTAAAGGTGTCCTGCAGGAATGGAAAGAGCACACAAACCTCACTTTAACAGAGCAATGGCAACTAGCTCTGTTGGCTCTTGCGGGACTGCTGCTGGTTCGCCATGATGACCCCGACGCATGGCGTCATCTATCACGGGATAGCCTGGTGGACCGGGGAATGATCCTGCGGCGATCCCCCGGTTGGGTCCGGGAGACCTGGCCGGAGTTTCCGCCCAAAGATGAGATGGCCCGACTGTTCAGGGTCGTTGACGCGGCTGTCCAGGATCCTGCCTTCCCAGGGGAAGGCCCTCTTCTCGATGAAGTTCTCAAATACATCTCCCGGCTGCCGAGCAACGAACGCAATGCGAGAGGGCCCTTCTTCGACGAGGAGTACTACACGCCGGCGGTGGTGGCTGACCTCATGGTTGGACTTGCCATGTTCCCCGGCGCGAGAACGGTCTTCATTCCTGCGTGCGGCACCGGAGAGCTCGCCTGGAGCGCATTACGACTCTACGAGCGCGCGGAGATTCAAGCCGACAGTATCGAACGGTACGGTTGCCTGCTCACCTGGGTCGGCCTGACACTGCGAGGAGCCACTGCCGCCCAGCGGTTTCCTCGGACCAAAGATCGTGATCAGATGCCTCCTGAACGTCGAGCGGACATCACCCTGAGCAACCCCCCTTCGAGGCTTACCCGCCGCAACGAACCAACTCCTACCGAATCGTCGAAGCAGACCCCGCGCTGTCGCTGGATCAGACTCGCCTACGACAGCATGGCTGAGAGATCACGGGCGGTTGTCGTCGTGCCGCGTTCAGCGGCCACCTCGGTTTCCCAGACTGACAGAGAACTGCGCGACCACCTCCTAGAGCAAGGCGTGCTGAGGGTAGTGATCGACCTTCCAAAAGGCGTGTTCCCACAGGCGAACGCACCCATGAGCATCTGGCTTCTCGAGCGTGGTGCGGGCCAAACGGAAGACAGCGATAAGGTGCTGATCGTCGATTCGAGTCGGCTAACGGATAGCTCCAACGGCATACGCGACATCCGCCCGGCGATGGCGGTCACAATCGCGCGAGCCGTATCCGAGTGGTTGGACGGCCAAGCCTGGTTCACGCGAACTGTTCACGCAACCGTCAAATCGGCCGAACAGATCAGAGCCAGGGGGGCAGATCTCTCCGGCGGTCCGCCCGACAGGTCAACCCTATGCGAGGTCGACATGGCCTCGCCGGACACCCAAGCAGCTGTCGAAATCGTCCAGAAGAACCTCGGCGTGCTCAACGACAAATGCCCGGACCCCTCCTTGCTTCAAGAACTGGGGATCAAGAACGCAATATTCATGCACAAGCCGCTACACGAGGTCTGTGATCCCCAAGCCGGTCCAGCCTCACAGATCGAACCATCGGAGATCAGCGAACAACCCTCTGGCCGATCCGTGCCACTGATCGAACCTCGGATGGTCGGACGCAACGGAACGATTGGCCCCGCAGTCGCTTGGCTCAACAAAATCAACTTGGACCAGCGCTATATCACACGTTATCAAGACATCCTGCTCACCAGAGTCGGCGACCGACCTCGCATTGGCTTGGTATCGGAGGATCAAAAAGGCTGGATTCAGGGACGCGGCTGCCTGCGGCTTCGCCTCCTGCCCGAGTCCGGCATCCGGCCAGAGTTCCTGATGTACTACCTACAGCAGCAAGGCCTCACCAGGGAATGGTTGCGAATCTCAGACAACACAGCATCTCCGAGTATCAGCGTCAAGGCAATCCGAGATCTACCGGTTCCAGTCCTGCCTCAGCACCGCCAGGATCTGTACATCAATACGGTTCGCGCCTACAACGAGTTCGCTGACGCCGCCGAAATCCTCAGCGTTAGCGCAGGTGAGGTGGTGAACCGACTTCTGGCCGGTCTAAAGCCGTTGCATCAGGGCTGATCAATGTGCCCTGCGACGAACTCCCTCGTGAGGAGAGTCCCACGCCGGAGCGGCCACCCGGATGCCGACGCGCTCGCTTGGACTGCAGGATCGCTACGGCCACCGGACCCAAGATGCCGCTTCTATCTCAGATATCGATCCACGGTGTCCTGGTCAGCGATCAGGTCCGAGAGGTCTGCGTTCGTTTGACGGCGGGGTGGGCTGATTCCTTGATGCTGACTCGCGCCGTTCTGAAACGGAGACCGTGTATTCGCTTGAGGTGTTAACTCAGCGTGCGACGACCCTAATCGGCACTTTCGATCTACTCTTGTTGCAATCGCCGTGGCAAACGGTGGGGATCGGTTGTACGGGCGCTCAGGCAGGGAGCCAGTACGCGAAAGGCCCCGAGATCTCCATTCTCCATGTCAGCTACGATTTGGTGCAGTGCGGCGCCGCGGTCGGACGCAGTGATCTCGGCCCCGGGAGCTAGGTCCAGTTCGGTCTGTAATTCTGCGAGATCGGATACGAGGTTCGACATCGCCGTGTGAGGAAGCGCTTGGTCGCGCAACTCCACGGCCCGGGCCAAGGCGCAACGGTAGAGGCCCGTCCTAAGGGCATGTTCTTCTGCACAGCGGTCGAGTTCGTCAACAGTGTCGAGCGCCGGTAGTGCCAGTCGTGCGGTGGTGTGAATGAGGGTGTTCCAGTCGGCGCGGGTGGGAAGGTCGGTGAGGGTCTCTGCGGCGGCGCGGTAGAGCCGGGCGCGGGCTTCCGGCCATCCGTGTCGTAGCCCGTCCTCATTGGCCGACACGTAATGCCGTAGAACGAGTTCAGCCAAGGAAGGGGCGGACGCGTTCAGATCACCGTGCAGGGTGCCGGCGGCATAGGCCTCGGCGGCGTCTTTGACGTCCCCGGCGTAGCGGAGCCAACGGTCGTTGAGGCCCACAGTGGTGAGCAGGGCATGCGCGCGGGCCGCCGCAGCGTGCCCAGCGGTGTCGTTGTCGGGGGCTACCAGGATGCGGGGTCCGGCCATCCAGTCGGTCGTCGCTCGTGGCACGAGGAGTTCGGCATGGGCGGGGGTGAGGGCGGTGCCGCAGGTGGCGACTCCGGCGAGGTGGCCGTTGCCGGCGAGGGTGAGGGCGATGGCGTCGAGTGGTCCTTCGGCCAGGGCTGGGGTGGCGTCGGTGAGGTGGGCGGTCTCGGCGAGCCCGAAGAGCACTTCGGACTTGCGGTAGGCGATGGTGGTGGGTGTGTTGAGGTATTTCGGTGCGTGGTCGTCGGCGCCGGGGGCTGCGCGTCCGGTGAAGCCGACGAGGGTGCCGTCGGGGTTGTGCAGGCCGAACAGGAGGCGGTCGCGGAAGACGTCGATGAGCTGGTTGCTGCGCGCCTGTCTGCTCAGTCCGGCGTCGAGGAGTTCGGTGTCGGTGGCCGCCATGGTGGCGCGGAGGTGGTCGGTCAGGGTCGTCCAGCCTGGGGTGGCGTAGCCGATGACCCAGGTCGCGGGGAGGTGGTCGGTGTCGGTGAGGTCGGTGCCGATCCTCGAGCGTAGGTACCCAGCTGCTGGGGACCTGGGGTAGGCCGTCCTGTAGAACGCTGCGGCGGCTGCGGTGAGTTCGACGACCCGTTCCAGCGTGGTTCCCTGGGTGGCGACGGGTGGCTGCGGAGACGGAGGCTGGTCGCCAATGGCCATCGGGTCGGCTGGCGGAGGACCGTCAGGGTCGGCTGGGCTTTCATGCTCGACGCGGTCGGTGTTCGGTGCGGGCGACAGCGGTTGGCGCTGATGGTCGGGCGTGTAGTCGGCGGGGTCGTAGTCGTCTGGCGTGTCGTCGATGTCGTGCTCGCCGATCGGGGGGTCGGCGGGAGTGGTGAGGTCGCTGAGCCGCCAGGCGATGACGGTGGCGGCGAGGTCGACGGGCACGCCGGTGTCGCCGACGTGTCCGGTGAGGGCGACGGCGTCGTCGAGGAGGTCGGCTGCGGGCGTGTGGGTGCGGGAGGTGGCCGCATGGACGGCGGCGACGAGGGTCGGCCAGGCGGGATCGTCGAGGACGCGGGTTGCGATGTCGTCGCCGAGCAGTCGGGTCAGGTGGGGTGTCCAGTCGGGGCGGAGTCGGGTGTTGGTGGCGGTGGAGGTGACGGGTCCGAGTTCGCGGGCGAGGCGGTACCAGAGGGCGGCGGCGGGGTGGTCGTCGGGCAGTGGCCCTTGAGCGCGGGCGGTCGTCAGGAGGGTGGGGACGTCTCGTCCGGCGATGAGGGCGAGGTCGAGGCGGCTGGCCAGGACGGGGTACCAGGGGTCGTCGAGGACGCGCGGGTTCCAGGTCTGGAGTGTGGTTCTCCAGGGGCCGCCGGGTGCGGTGGCGAGAGCGGCGGTGACTCGTTGGTCGAGCCGGTGCTGCCAGGCGCGGGCGGCCAGTACAGGGTGCGGAGGGCCGGTGCGGGCACGTCCGGTGGTGTGCTCGATGTCGGGGAGTGCGGTGACGGCACGCCAGACGGCGAGGTCTGTCACCAGGTCGGGGTTGTCGAGGAGTCCCCATGCCCAGGCGGGGGCGGTGGTGCTGGTCCACTCGGCTGCGGCGTCCCGGACTCGGGCGATGTCGGCGCGGGTCAGGTCCTGCAGGGCCTTGAGCCAGGGACCGTACTATGACCCGCCCGGCGTTTTTCGGACAGTACCTCGACTATTGTTGAGGCTGAACGGAATTGGAGTTTGGGATGGCAACTCGGAAGTTCTCGGAGCAGTTTAAGGAGTCGGTGGTCCGCGAGGTCGTGGAGCATTCGCGGGCTATCGCTGATGTTGCGAAAGAGAATAATGTGTCGTCGCAGTCGGTGTCGCGGTGGGTTGCTGCGCACCGAGTGGAGAATCCTGTGGAGGAAGAGATCAGCGAGTCTGAGGCGGAAGAACTGAAGCGATTGCGTCGCCGGGTGAAGTCCCTGGAGGAGGAGGTTGATATCCTGGGAAAAGCCACCGCCTTCTTCGCGAAGAAGTCTCGTCCGTGACGGGCGTGTACGAGTTCATCGCCAGCGAAGAAGGCAATCACGCCATTTCTGTGATGTGTGTCGTGTTGGGTGTTTCCCGGTCTGGGTTCTACACCTGGAAGAATCATTCGCCATCGCCTCGTGACATCACGCGGGCTCGGTTCGAACGGTTGATCCGCGAGATCTTCCTCGACTCAGACTCCACCTACGGGTACCGACGAGTGCATGCCCAGTTGCTGCGTGACGGGGAGCAGATCGATGACGACACGGTGCGGGTCATCATGCGTGACCTGGACCTGGAACCCTGCCAGCCCAAGCCGTTCCGGCCGACCACGACGATCGCTGGCGATGCAACGGACCTGCCGGACCTGGTGCGCCGGGACTTCACCGCGACCGCCCCCGGCGCCAAACTGGTGGGCGATATTACCTACATCAGGACGTGGGAAGGCTGGTTGTATTTGGCGACGGTCCTGGATTGCTTCAGCAAGAAAGTCGTCGGGTACGCCATGGATTCGACGATGACCGCGGATCTAGTCATCGAGGCACTGGACATGGCCGCCCATCGCGTGCATATCACATCGAAAGTCAGTATATTCCACTCGGACCGGGGGACGCAATATACCTCCGCTGATTTCTCGGTGGCAGCGAAGAGACACGGGATCCGCAGGTCGGTTGGTAAGACCGGCGTGTGCTACGACAATGCCTGGGCCGAGTCCTTTAATGGGACATTGAAGAATGAACGGTGCAACCGGACCGTGTATCCGACAAGGGAGCGTGCCCGCAAAGACGTGACAGCATACATCGAATTGAGGTACAACACGAGAAGGCTTCATTCGGCAATTGACTACCGGATTCCGAATGAAGTAGAGTTAGAATGGCTCGACAACAATCGGGCAGCGTAAGGACCAATGGAAACCCACTGTCCGAAGAACGCCGGGCACCTCACTGGCCCAGGGCCAGGGCGTCGGGGATGTCGGCGATCCAGGGCAGCGGGCCGGGCCCGGTGGAGTGGTGGCCGGTGGGGTCGAGTCGCCAGTCGAGGACGGCGGCCGGGTCGCGGGCGGTCTGTATTTCTCGGCTGTGTGCGGCGTGGGTGAGGGCCGTGAGCGGGTCCCGCCCCGTGAGGGTGAGGATGGCGAGGTGTCCCAGGAGGGTGGGCCAGGCGGGGCTGATCGTGACCCCCGGCAGGAGCGTCTCGGCGGCTGCGTCGAGTCGGGCGATCTGGTCGTGCCCGAGGGTTGTGGTGGCGACCAGGTCGAGGGCGTCGGCGTACTTGGCGGCGGAGGCGGCGAGCAGGCCGGTGGGATCTTCGGCGGCGGCCTGGGCGGTGGTGGCGGAGGTGAGGGTGCCGTCGCGGGTGATGACCCGGGTGCAGCATGTCGACCGCGGTGGGCGGGCGGATCGCGTCGGGGAGGATGACGCCGTGCGGGTCCCCGTCGCCCGCGGGCGAGACGTAGACGTGGTTGGCGGCGCGGCCTCTGGTGAGGGCGACGTAGAGCGCCTGCCGGTCTTCGCCGCCGGTGAGCGCGAGGTGGGCGGTGTCGACGGTCTGGCCTTGGGCTGTGTGGACGGTGCACGCGTAGCCGAGATCGACGTGTGCGCTCACGTAGTCGGCGGGCAGGGGTGAGGTGCCGGTCGGTGCCGTGGTGGCGTACGCGTAGTCCGCCGGAGGATGTGACCGCGGTGACGGTGAACCGGTCGCCGTTCTTGACGAAGTCGGTGCCGGTGATCCGCAGGGCTCGTCGGTTGCGGCGGGTGATGACGGTGTCTCCGGCGCAGGCGTGCAGCCCGGACCGTAGCGACACCTCGCGTCCCCGGGGCTGACCGGTGGTGGTGAGCCGGTGCGTGCGGGCTACGGCGTTGAGTGCGGTGACCGTGGTCAGGTCGGAGGCCATCATGAGACTGGTTGCGCCGGTGGCGATGTCGCTTGCCCACGCGGCCAGGACGGCGTCGGGAAGGGTGGCCTGGTCGACGTCGTGGACACGGTCGTGGTCGAGGTAGAAGCCGAGTGCGTCGACGTCCCCGTCGCGGAGTGCGAGGGTGGCCGCAGCCTCGGCCTGGTCGTCGAAGCGGACGACCTCGGTGAGGGTCGGCGTGTCGTGGCGGGTGGTGAGGTCGCGCAGTAGCCCACCGGCGCCGACTGCGGCCAACTGGCGGTCGTCGCCGATCAACCGGATCGAGGCGCCTGTGGCGAGGGCGAGGCGGGTGAGGATGGCGAGGTCTCCGGTTGCGGCCATCCCGGCCTCGTCGACGACGATCAGGGTCTGTGGCCCGATCGCGGTGATCCAGTCCGGTGGCTCGGCGCCGGCGTGGTGGACGACGACCTCGGCCAGGGTGCGGGCTCGGGTGCCGGTAGCGGCGCCCAGTTCGGCGGCCGCGACGGCGGACGGGCCGAGCGACAGGACGTCCCCGCCGCGGCTCGTCCACGCGGCGGTCAACGCGGTCATGGCGGTGGTCTTGCCCGCCCCGGCCGGGGCCATGGCCACCTGCACTCGCGCCCCGGAGGTCGCCAAGGCGGTCACGAGTTGCACCTGCCCGGGGTTGAGGGGCACCTCTGTGACAGTGGACTCTGCGATGGTCGCGGTCACCGCGAGTGGGTCGATGGTCCGCCCGTCGGTGCGATCCGAGGCGGTCAGGACGGTGCGTTCGTCGGGCAGGACCTGCTCGGACGTGTACAGGGTGGAATGGGCCCGGGTGTAGACGGACGTCCCGTCCCCTCGGCGGGCGATGGGCGGGTCGAGCGTCCGTTCGGGCGGCGTGATCGGCATCGACCGATCGAGCACGAGGGTCACGATCGCGTCCACTACGGCCGGGAGGTCGGCGGCGGGGAGGTCGAGTCGGCGGGCCTGACGGTGCGCTTCGGCAAGGACGTGCGTGTCGTGCCAATGCGCGCGTTGTGCCGACACGACGCCCAGCACCTCGTCCGCGAGCTCGGGCACGGTCGTCGGGTGTCCGTCCCGGGTGAGGTGCCGGGGGACGGTCCCGGAGCGGGTAGGGGAACCTGGCGATCCAGGTCCGAACGGTTCGCGCGGAACGGGGGAACCTGCCCCGGCGGACGGTCGACGGGCAGGCGGCAGAGCGGTGCGGATCATGTCGTCGAGGGCGGTCCGTGAGCCGAGGACCGTCTCGGCCTCGGCCCGCCAGGCCCTGCGTTGTTCGGCCAATGAGCGGGGTGCGGGTTTGCCCTGTCGGGTGGCCAGGGTGGCCTGTTGGGCCAGGTGGAGGGCTTCGATCGTGGAGGGCGGGCGCCCGTGCGTCGCGGTGAACGCGGTGGCGAGGTCGGCCCGCTCGACGTCGATCGCGGTCCGCCGTTTCGACCACGCGCCCAGCAGCCCGGTGTCGACGCCGACGATCTCGCGGACCAGGCGCCGACCCTGCGGGTGCGGAGTGTCGACGAACCTCACCCCGAGCCGGTCCCGCAGTAACGCTTCCAGCCGGGTGTTGTATCGCTCGGACGCGGCGACCGCGCCCTGATGCAGGGGCTGCCCGTCGAGGGCGTACCACCCTCCGTCGACGGTCTGGACCTTGTTCGAGATCGCGACGTGGGTGTGCAGGTCCGGGTCCCCGGCGCGGGTGTCGCGGTGCACGAACGCGGTCGCGATCACCCCGCGGACGTCGACCTGCCTGACCCCGCGCGCGCCGAGGCGAGTGTGCGCGATCTCGGCCTCGATCCAGGCGATCACGTCCGCGACGGCCTCGGCCTGGCAGGCCTCGATCCGCTCCGCGACCGGGCGAGATGCCAGCGCCCACAACGTCGAGACCGACTTCACCGGCGAGAACGTGAGGTCATAACCCGCGACAGCCTGCTGCGGCTGCCGGGAGTTGCGGGTGATGTAGGCAGCCGCTTCCCGACTGCTCGGGGCCCGGCCGTGCTCCCGCTCGAACCCTCGCCCGGCGACCACCGTCCGAAGGTGCTGGCGCACCCCCTCCGGCACCGGTGCGTCGCCGACCCGGCCGTGCCCGCGATTCCACGCCTGGTATTCGGCCCGCAGGTCAGCGAGGAATGTGGACGTGGCTTGTGTGTACACCGGGAAGGGCCGTCCCAGCCGGGTCGCGGCCTCGACCGCGGTAGTCGACTCCCCCGCTGACCGCAGCCGTGCAGCGATGGCCTCGGCGTCCGGGTGCAGGCCCGCACCGAACAGGGCCTTCATCTGCGCCTCGCTCACGAGGTCTCCGGCACTCACGCCACCGATCCCGGCCAGACCGGACCCAGCCATCGGCCGGGTTGCTCGCCGTGCTCGGAGTAGTAGTCCGACAACGACACCCGTGTCCGGTCGGCTCGATCCGCTGCCGCGACCTGTCGGGTCAGGTAGGTGTACCCCTCCCCCGCGGACAGTTTGTGCAGGCTCATCACACCCGTGACCACGGGCACCGCCGGGGCCCTCGAGCCACTGAGCGGCCCACGGAGCACTGGCGGAGGGGTCGTATTCGATCGGGGCGAATAGCCGTCACTTTGCTCGTTGGGCGATGTAGCTGGACCAGTCGTGGGCGGCGAGTCGGGCCCAGTCGTAGGCGTTGTCGTTGCTGATGTCGATGAGGTCGGCCAGGACGGGTGCTGGGACTTCGGCGGCGAGTTGGAACAGCGCAGCTTTGCGGTTCTCGTAGGGCTTGATCCCGATGGCGACGAGGTGGGTTCGGATGTTTTCGGTGGCGAGGTGTCGTCCGGGGTTGCCGCCGGGGAACAGCCAGCCGGTGTCGCGTGAGACGTAGAGGCTTTTGCCGCGTTGTGTGAGGTGGTCGTGGATGAGGTCGTCGAGGACGGGCGGCATCTGGATCGGCAAGGTGTTGAACGTGATGAACAGACCCGTGTCGGTGTTGGTGATCTGGCTGGTGCGCATCGCGACGATCCGGCCGAGTGGTTGGGCGAACAGCAGCGTGAACAGTCCGCCGATGCGGGTGTAGTGCAGCAGAGTGGTGTCGTGCAGGAGTCGGTCGACCGCGGCCCAGCGGTCGTGGTCGGACACGGTGACTCCGGGGCCGGGTGGTGGCCGGTAGGGCACCCGCATGGCGGTGTTGATGCGGGAGTCGCGCAGCCAGCCGATGAAGGCGTACTCGGCGTTCGCGCTGCGTCCGCGGTGTTGTTCGTAGTCTTCGAGGTCGCCCTGTCGTGCGGCGGCGATGTCGATGTCGATGCTGCGTAGGTGGGTCAGGAACTCACTGGCGACGCGGATGCGTTGCCGGGCGCCGTTGACGACCGCCTGACTGAGCCGGTCCTCACGGTCGGCGCGGCGCATTCCGCGGATGACGTGCCAGTGCGCGAACCGACGGACCAGGGCCGCGTCGTCGCCATGGTCGTCGGCAAGGAGGACGTCGAGCCAGGGGTTCATGCGTTCGAGGTGAATGTTGAACGCCGGGAGCACCCCGAGGGCGGCGAGCAGGGTGCGCAGGTAGTCGTGAGCGCGGTCGGACGGCAGGGTGCGGAAGGTGTCGTGACTGATCGCGACTTCCCCGCGCGCCATCTGCCCGAGGAGTCGTGGGCCGTCGCCGCGGCCTTCCTTCTTGCCCAGCCACCAGATCCCGGTCTGGGGTTTCTCTGATCGGGTGACGAGCTCGTCGAACACCGGCTGCAACTGGTGATGAACGAGCCCGGTGGTCGGGTCGGTGAGCAGGGTTCCGAGGCGTTCGGTCAGGATGCAGCGGGCGCATCGGTGGCCGCCGTAGGGGTGTTCCTCGCTGCCACACTGGGCGCAGGCGAACGGGGACGGGTCGACCCCAGCACAGGCCGCGCAGATCAAGAGCTCGTCGTCGAGCCAGACCAGAGGACGTCGCCTGCGACAGCCCGGGCAGGTGCGTGGGTGGTAGTGCCGGTTGCGGGCGCAGCCCCAACACAACCAGCCGTGTGGGAGGTCGAACTTGAGCCAGTCGGTGCGGTCACAGATCAAACAGCGGGGTTGGTTCACTCCTCGTGGGGGCGGCGGACCTTGGCGCGGACGGGCCGGAGGTTCCCGATCCCCGGACCGGCGTCGTTGAGCGCACCAGCGGGTCGGACGATCTGCTCACGATGCAGTTCGATGAGGTCGCTGGGGGTGCAGTCGAGGATGTCGCACAAAGCCGCGAGCAGGTCCATGTTGACCCGCTGCGGGGTCTTGGTCACGACCCGGTGGATCATCTGCCGCGACAACTCGATCCCACGGTCTTGGAGGGGCTCGATGAGGTCGCTGGTTTGGAACATGCCGTGCTCGGCCATGACCTGGCGCAGGTTCCACCGGGCCACGGTCTTGAGGTTTCTGCTGGCCTTCTTCGCTGCGGCCATCACTTCTCCTGTTGGGGGTAGACGCGGGCCAGGGCGGCCTGCAGGGTCTTGGTCTTGAAGTCGTTGGACACCGAGGTGTAGATCGCGGTCGTGGAGGCGTAGGAGTGGCCGACTTGCTCGGTCACGAACCGTTCGGGGTAGCCGAACTCGATCAGGTGCGTGACGTAGGAGTGCCGCAGGCAGTGCAGGGTCAGCTCAGCAGGCAGGCCGGCTCCCTGGCGCAGGAAGGCGAACCTCTTGTCGATCGTCTTGACCGACACCCGGGACCGGCGTTCGGTCAGCCACAGCTCGCCCCGCTCGCCAGGGTTCAACAACGGTCGGGCTTGTTCGGTCCACTGGCGTAGCCCGTCGATGGCCCAGTCGAACTCCGGGACCGCGAGCACCGTGCGGCGTCGTGGTGTGCTGCCACGAACTGATTTCGCGTAGCGCACATGCAGCGCCCCGTAGGTGCCCCACGCAGGCATCGACGGGTTCGGGCGAAGGTCGGCGATGTCAAGGAAGCACAACTCCCGGCGCCGTAGCCCGAACGCGTAGGCGGTCTTGACCATCTGTGCGTCCCGCAACGCCGCCAACGCTCCCTTGCGGCCAGAGCGGGCGATCTTCTCCACCCGGGCGTCGAGGTAGTCGAACAGTGTCTGGAGCTCGTCGTAGGAGAACGGGCGACGCTCCGGTCGGCCCTCGTAGTCGACCAGATGCACCGCGGTGTTGAAGTCGTGGCAGACCTGGGACGGGATCTTCCCGAACCGTTCCTCGCACTGATCCACCCAGCCGTAGCGGCCATCCAAGACGTAGTCGCAGAACAGCCGCAACGTGACGTGATGGCCCCTGATCGTCGACGGAGCAAGACGCTCGCTGCCCGACATCAGCGACATCGTGAAGTCCTCGACATCACCCGCGGTCCACTCCCACGGATGCGTCCCCACGAAGGTCGTGAACCGTTCGATCAACCGGGTCCGTGCTTCGACCGTCGCATCGGCCAACAGCCGCGACTTCATCTGCCGCGCCCAGCCCGCGACCATCGCGTTGAACACCGCCGCAGGCTCGTCGAGATGAATCACACCCGGCGCCAGAGACAGGGGCGCGGCACCAGGAACGTCCACGAACACTCCTCACCGCTGTAAACTTAAACGCGACAATGACAACTGCAAGTTACCACGCATCGCCGCCGTCCACCTGACCTGCATCGACACTCGTCCACCCACGGCGACCACCCGGCATCCGCCCCCGCGCACGATCGGAACCAGTCAACTTGGAGTTGATAAGCGGCTCTTTCGCCCAGGGTGCAAGAGGTGTGTTGGAGGGGAACTAGCTATTGCGGTTACAGAACGTGAGAGGGCGCGACTGTGGGTGTCGTGCGTTGTGTTCTATTCGCGTCGGGTGGTTGGAGCGGTGACGTCGGCTGCGTGGTCTTCTTTGAAAAGGCCGAAGGCAGGTGCGGGGTGACAGGGTTCGAAATCGCCGACAGTGAGCTCCTGCCGGGCACTGTCGCCGGGCTTGCCCGTGGCAGCGGTCGCTGCCCTGATGGAGGGCGACGGGTCGTCAGCATGGCAGCTTGGCGGAGGTCGCACCCAAGACCGGTGCAGCGCGTGACCCCGCGCGACGTCCTCATCTGGGCGCTGCAGGATCCGGCCACCATCGCTCGCTACCGCGCCGACCTCTACGCGGTCGACGGATCATCCTGTCTGTGGTGGATTGGCGAACAGACCCTTGACGGGCACGGCCGATTCAGTCTTGGACGAGTCGACGGGCGCACAGTCGCTGTCGAGGCGCATCGTTTCGGGTACGCCCTCGCTCGTGGCGTCGAGTGCCTCGAGCGGACGGGTGGCCTCGTGCACGGCTGCGGCAATCTGCCGTGCCAGCTTGTCGCTGGCGACCATGTCCACGCTCCGACCCGGCTGACCGACGGGCGTGCCCCTGGCGGCCGGATCTTCGACGAGACCAGCATCCGGCAGCCGTGGCTTCGCCGGGTGCAGCTCGGCTGTTCGCAAGACACCCTCTGGTGAGACTGGTGGGGTGATGAAGGCCATGATGGGGACGGTGTTCATCCTGGCCTGCGCGCTGGCAGGAGTCCCGGTGGGCGTGGGGGCCTCCTGGCTCACGCGGCGATGGCGCACGCGGGCGAGTCACGCGCGTAGCGTGATCGAGGCAACCATGACGGGAGTGTTGTTCGGCCTGTCCGCCTGGATCGACGGCCCCCAGTGGCACCTCCCAGCACTGCTCTACCTGGCGACCATCTCGGTGCCGCTGGCGATGATCGATATCGAGAAGCTGCGCCTGCCGAACGCTATCGTGCTGCCAAGTATCGTCGTTGCTTCCGTGGGTCTATCTGCCGCTGTCCTCGCCGAGGGAGCGGCCGCAACGGTCATCGTCCGGCTTCTGGTCGGAGGGCTCCTGACTTATGTCGGCTATTGGGCGCTGCGAGCTATCTCCCGCAGGGGTATCGGTGGGGGAGACGTCAGACTCGGTGCAGTTCTCGGGTTGTACACGGGCTTCTGTGGATGGCCTTCAATCGCTCTCACGCCCCTCTTGACCTTCGTTCTTGGCGGCATCATCGGGGCATTCTTACTCGTCTCCCGCAGGGTCACTACGCGCACGCGTATCCCCATGGGGCCATTTATGCTTACAGGCACCTGGCTAGCGATGCTCGTCGGGAAGTAGCTATTAGTTAGCCTCTACCTTCCCAGCCGGACAGTCTCAATCTGGATAAACCCGGCTCATTTCATCACTTTCGGTTAGTGATTACGCTTAGCAAAGTCACCTGCCGCGCGGCAACCGAGACGTCCGCTTACATATCGACGAATGTACATTTCGAATTGAGCCTCATGAGCACAAAGTTGACAAAATGCCGCAGCCGATGGATAGATACAGCCCCTGCCCGGAAAGGCCCTCGCATGTCCCAGTCCAATGCCCCCTCAAGCGGTGCCCCATCGCCCCGCTCACACGGCCGCAATCGCGGCGCCTGCCCCGCCGAGCTCAGCAGCCGGCGAACCCGACCACTCAACCGAGCCGTCAGATACCCTACGAGACACGCCCTGAAGGGGAGACGCCATGACCGGACAACCCGACCACTTAACCGATCCGTCAGGTAATAACGAAGCATTAGACGCTGCTGCTCAAGTTGTCGCCGACATTCTGAAGCTGCTGCCCGAGCGTCTCACCGAGCTTGGCCTCGACCCCGCACTCGCGGAGGAAGTGAATCTCCTCCCAGCCAGAGAAGTAGGGAGCGCCGCAAATCTGTCGCAAAAGCGGCCGCCAACGTCACCCGCAAATCGGGTGGCTCATCCACCAACGGAACGCGCCTAGCCGCGCCGCACAGTCGGTGTGACCCGGAGTCGGCCTTGTTCCGAAGCATCCGGCGCAGGTCGTCCACGACCGCGGCAGGCAGGACCCGTAACGTGCCGACCCGGTGGTTCGGGAGACGGCCGCGGCATGAGCTGGCTCGTCACCGACTTCGTCACGCTCGGCTCGCCGCTGGCGCATGCGTCCTTCCTGCTTGACGGTCGAAACGTGAAGTTCCATCGCCGCCAGATTGAGCGCGAGTATCCGATGTGTCCGCCGGCCGGCGACGATGGCATTTTCTACAGCGGCCGATATGCCCTGGACGATGGCTGGCCACGCAATGCCCTCGTAGCCCACCATGGCGCTCCCTTCGCAGTTACGCGCTGGTCGAACGCCTACTTCCCGGTTCGTCGGTGGTACGGCGATCCAGTGGGTGGCCCGTTGGCGCCGGAATTCGGAGGAGGGTCCGCGACGTTCCCGTACGAACCGCGTCGCGCCAGCTAGGAATCCCGGCAGAGCTCTTTCTGCTGGCACACACGCACTACTGGCGACGAGAGACCGACCCCGACGCCTCCACCACCGATGAGTCTGTGAAGCGCCAAACTAGGACTCTGGACCGGAGCAGCGGACACGGGTCGCACACCGGATCCTGGTCGACTTCCTGCAGTTGGATATCAAACGGGCCGCCGAAACGCTATCCAGCGCCTACAGCACCGCGGCCGCGCTCGTCAGGAATGCCCCCTCTGTCAGGCGAGTAGGTCTGACAGAGGCGCCAACCTGATAGGCATATCCAGCGCCCGAATCCATTCCCGCGCGGGCTCATTGAGCCAATCGTTGGCCAGCCATACCTCGCATTCCAACTCTATGAGGTGTGCAACCTCCTCCGTGGCATCAATCCCAGCAGGGCACTGCTCCGGCGAGCGAGGCGCGTTGTCGGCAATGATCAGCACAGTGTGGGGGCCCACATTTGCGGCGATGTCGCGGCAGCATCGAAGGGCGTCCTCCAACGCGGCGCCAAAGCCGTCGTCATGGCCGCGAGTCACGGCGCTGACAGCCGCGATCAGGTCGTCGGCCGTTGTGAACGGGCCCAAAGGCAGCGCCAGGAATGGCTCGTCGTACTGATGATCCGTATAGAGAACGACGCATACTCTCCTCATGGCACTGGCCCTTCGGAGGCAACGGGCTGCTTCGGTCCACGCCTGCTCGCTGCTGTGGGTCGCATCCACAACGAGCGTGACGTGTGCGACCGCCTCGGAGAGCGATGAGGCCGCGGTCGGCTCCGGCGTTGTGATGTGCATGGGGCGCAATGCCGCAGCACACGTGGCGGCAAATGCGGAAGGCACGTTGCCGGGGCGGAATCGGTCTGCAACGTGGACAGACGTCCATGGATCGCCATGGTTCTGCCCGGCTTCGACATGGCCCCGGAAGTCCACGTGGTTGCAGACCCACGTCAGCGTCGGTCGCAGCTTCCGGGCGTATGTAGTGGCCACCCCCAGCGCCGAGTGCTCCGGAAGCGACGGAACAGCCCTCGTCGACTGGCGTGCAGGTGCGCTTGTGCTGTTCACACCGCTCAACATCTTCACCCGGTCCTTGGCCTCTACGACGATCAGATCCCTGGCGTAAGTTCCTGCCGAGCTAATCGTGACGTCCGGCGTGAGGACGCCACCGCCTACGGCTTCCCGGCGGGGCTCCCGCCAAACCTCCAGTGTGATGTCCGGATGGGATCGAGACAGTTCTGCCACTGGGTCGGGCAGCGGTGATATAGAAAGGTGCCAAATTTCGCCACGTCGCTTCAGCCCCGAGAGAGCGATCCTCCAGCCGTCGGCCTCGCAGGCACGCAGCGTGGCGATCAATAGCCACACCTCGTACAGCAGGCTCCGCTGCCGCCAAAGCGGCAGATTCAACAGCTCTTCGACCCATTCAACGAGAGTCTCGTTGTCGACCTGGCCTGTGACTTCGATGGCTTGGCGGTCCAGCCAGCTCGCCACCTCCAGGCACCCGTTCTGCAGTCTGGTAGCCCATGCCAAGGCATCCAGCGGAGTCTGAACGTCCTGAATTTCGCGGTCGTCGCGCGGTCGCAGGCCGAGCCGGTACATCGCACAGACGCAGGCAAGGTCACTGACCCCACCACCGCCGAACTCGGCCGTGGGGATAGCGGTCGGCTTGCCGTCGCGCAGTCCGACGCAGGACATCTCTTTGAGACCTTCGATTTGGTTCTCTACCGCAACCGACGCGAGAAGTCCGTCCCGTTGGAAGCGCTCCACCTCGTCCGAGACCGCTCGGAGCTCCCAGTCCTTCAGGTCGTGGCCGTATGCGGCACTCACGATAGCGTCCACCTCGCCGACCTCAGCCAAGAGGAAGTCGAGGTGCGCGGCGTGGGCGGCGACCACACGTTCGGCTGCTGCTATGAAGACCTCTGATGCCCGCGTCGCCTCCTTGCCAGCTGCGGCTGCCGCTAACCATCCACCATCCTCACGGGCGCGGCGTGCCCATAACTCCGCCATGCGGGGAACCTGCAACACCGCTGCGGTGAGGCGAAAGCGTTTCCGTTTTGACTTGTCGCCCTCTAACGGCCAACTGCCGTAGGGCACGCCGTTGTCCAGTCCCACCAGTGAGTTCAGCCGCCGGATATCTGCTCGTCCGGTGGTCTGACTCACGAGCCGGGACTCGACGTGGCGAACCTGCTCGACAAACGCCGGGCTGATACTCAACCCATCCTCGTCGAGCTCACCTCTACTTATGGTGAACACCTCGTTGGTACCCGCCGTGGAGACCGCGCAGTGAGCGAGGAGTTCGTAGATCTCCTCGACCATCAGGACGAACCGGCCTCCGACTCGGACCAACGCGTTTAGTAGGGCGGCCGTTGACGGCACAGCCGCTGCGAGTGCATTCGCCGCCTGCTCTCTCAGCACGGACGCACGATCCCGAGTGCTCGCGGCAACGGACCTGTCGATCTCATTCAGATCGAGGCCAAACGCGGCGAACAACTCGTTGCCGACATCAACCTCGAACTTGCCAGAACCTAGTTCGAGACCTTCAACCAGCAGATTTGCTAGTCTAAGACGACCGTCCTGAGCGACCATGTAAGCCATTATGGCCTTCCGAAGGGTCGCGTCGGATCCAATTCGCGTCAAAGCCCATCGGCAAATCACAGCGCGCCTGCTCCAGAGTCAAGCTCGCCCTACTGCGGACGAACGCCTCGATCCGTACTTGAACGACGTGCATGTCAACGACGGCCGAAGACTGACCCCTCTTGGCGATCGAAAGTTGACGTCACCGGACCTTCACTGCGGAGATCACCGAGATCGACGTCGAGCCGCGCGAGGTGACCACCCAGGTCGCACCCGCGATATTTGCCACCAAGGGCTTCGGCGTGCTCACTACCGCGACCTTGCTGATCACCGCGGCGACAACCCCACCCGGCTACACTCCGAAGCCTCCTTCGCCGCGCTCTGCGGCGCCCTCCAATCCCGGCCAGCTCCGGGAACGATCTGGGCGCTGCCCCAACAGAGGCCGTGATCGACAGGGCAACTGGGCGCTGCACCAGATCGCGCTCGTGCGCCTGTCCACCGACCCGCGCACCAAGGCCTACGCCGCCACTCACACCGCCGGCAAGACCAAGAAAGGACATCCTGCGCTGCCTCAAGAGAGCCATCGCCCCGTGGCATGATGTGATCTACGACCAATTGACCGAGTACATTGGGGTTGCTCGGGTTTCCGAATAGTCAACCCTCTCCCTAGGCGCCCCGAGCACCTTGGGCGCTGGTCTTAGCCAGCGTTCCACCAAGTCCTTCGGGACGAGGTGGAAGGGATGTGGTGAACATGGAGGCAGCACTGACGGAACTGGTCCATCTGGTTTCGTGGCTGACAGTGGCAATGCTGGTGCAGGAACTCATCGGAAGAGTTCCTCAGCGAGTCACGCGCCAAGAGTCTCGGCGCAAGAAGTAGGCGTTCCGGTCCCCGGAGTGCTCCTGGTTGGCGGGGGGCCGGGGGCCGGACGTAGTTGGTTGAGCGCAATCACGTTGGTGTACGGCGAGCACGGGTGAAGGAACTGGGGTCTGTCCGGCACGCACAAGCGAATCCCGGGGCCGCAGTCGTCTACAGGCACACGCGACTCCTCGGATCACGAGCCACTCTTTGCTCACCTAGCCAGCTGATCGCTCTGGCCGCGAGCAACGAACCCCGACGCGCAACAGCACATGGAAAGTGACCGTCTGACTGATTGCCTACAACCGCGGTTCGGCGTGCCGTCACCGTCGTGGAGCGCTGCTTGCAAGAATCGGCCCATGGCTGGGACCGAGAGTTCGGGGGCGGACGGTGGACCGTCAAAGGAGCCGCTTGGGCTCAGTGAACTCATCTCCCGCGTCCTGGAGCAGTTGTGGTCAGCGCCTGGTCGCCTGCCGCCATGCTCATCGGAGTTGGGTCACTCTTGGTGCAGATGCGCAGCGACAACGATCTTGACGTGGCAAAGCCAGTGGGCAAACTCGCCAACCCTCAGTCATGGGGCATTCTCATCATCCTGCTGTTCGGCCTCGTCCTGACCACGATGGTGACGCAAGCGTTCTCGTTCGGGATTATCCGCCTGTTAGAAGGCTACTGGGGGCCGGTCGCCTGACCGGGCGGCTGGTAGAGTGGCGAGTCAGTCGGGAGGCCAAGCGTGCCCAGGCCCTGCGACGACTGGCCATCGATCTAGAGAGCGAACTGTTCAAGTCAGCGCCCGGCGAGGACCCACGGCATGTTCAGGTTTGGGAACGAGCAGTTGCACGTTCCCAAGAAGGATCGGCAGCAGACCGACCCTGCGGTGATCAAGGCGGCCAACGCCATCGACTGGCGGAAGAAGGGCAACCCGGGTATCGCGGCGCGCTTCTACCGGGCGCATGATCGGCAGTTGGACTATCCCGCCGAGATGACACGCATCCTGCCTACGCGGCTCGGGAATGTACTGCGCTCGTCGGAGGAACAACTGCGACTGAAAGGCGAGGCTCTGGAGCGCTTCGCAATGGAGAACTACAACGCGATTCCCACACGTCTGATGACCCAGCACGACCAGTTCAGAGACCGCCTCGACAAGTACGCGCTGCTTGTGCTTATATTCGTGGCGCTGTCTATGGCTTCAGTCCCGTTGCTGTGGCAAGTTGCGTGGCCACACCGCTTGCTGCCGTGGGGCGTTCCTTTGGTTGTGCTCGTACTACTCGCGTGGACGAGCTACTGGGCTGCCATCGCGTCGGCACGCGGCTATGGATCCACGCTCCTTGCCATGAACCGCGTTGTCAAGGACGGCGCCAACCAGACCCGGCCAGGGTATCGGGGGGTCGATGCTGGCTGTGCCAGGCTTACCAGGGCCACCGGTGCGATCGCTGAGGCGACGAGACACCCATGGAGCCATGGAGGCTAGAGCGAAACAGGATTTGTTCAAATGAGGAATGTCAGTGGCCAAGATCAGGCCAGGCAGAAGTCCCCTGGCCCTCGCGGCCGGGGGAGTCCTACGCGGGCAGGACCTCCGGATCGGTGGTCTGTGATACGCGGAACCTGGTCTTGGCCTCATGTAGCTCTCCTGGCGGCGCTCGGGCTGCAGGACCGGCATTCACGCGCAACAATGCCGATGACGGTCCACGCTCAGGGGCGCACCTGGACGCGGTCGTTCGAGCGGGCCCTAACGGTGGTGTTCGGGCTGATAGTTGTCAACGACGTCGCGGTCTCGTCCCAGTGGCTGTCACAAGCATTCGGCGCGTCCGGTGGTATCGGCCGGGCCGCGATCGTCGTGGCGTCGGGCGCTCTGGCCTGTTCGGCGGTGCTGATCCTGTTCGGGTATCTTGGTCCCACCCTGGTGTACGTCACGGTCGTCGCGGTTGCCGGCGCGCAATTGGTGTTCGCTTGGGCCGCTCCCTCCGCGTCGTCATTGCCCGAGGTGTGGTGGGCGTGGCAGTTGATGATCCCCGTGTGCATTCTGGTGTGTGTCGGATTGCCGTTGTCCCGCGCGGCACCGGTGTTAGCGGTGCTGCTGACCGGGTACGCGGGTCTGCGGCTATCTTCGGCCACCGGACCTGGGCATGGGGTGCAGGCCGCGATCTCCGACCTGTCCTGCTACGTCGTGTTCGCGGTGATGGTGCTGGTCGCCATTCCGGCGTGGCGTCGGACCGCCGAGATGTCGGATGAGGCCACCCGGGCCCGTAATAGGTCCCACGCGCTGACCGAGACGGCCCGGGCCGGCGACCGTCAGCGGCGGGCGGTGGCGCGGCTGTTGCATGACGAAGTGATCCATGCGCTGCGGACAGTGGCCCTCCCGCCCGGGGCGATCGACCCGGTGAGGGTCCGCGATCTCACCGGGCAGGCATGCACGGTGCTCGCCGAAGAGTATTCGGCGCTGGCGGGCCTGTCGATCGGTGATCTGCGCGGCGCGTTGGACGAGCTGGTGGCAAGGTCGCCGCTGACGGTGTGCGTGCGGGTGTCGGGGGAACCTGTACTCCCCGAGCCTGTGGCATCGGCGATCGCCGGGGCGGTGGGTGAGGCGCTGCGCAATGTGCAGCGCCACGCCGGTGTGACCGACGCCGTAGTCATGGTCCGGTCCTTGCCGGGTGGGGTGCAGGTCCAGGTCACTGACGAGGGTCTCGGGTTCGACCCAAAGCTGGTAACCGGCCCGTTCGGGTACCGCAGTTCAATCATAGAACGGATAGCCGACATCGGCGGCACCGCGGTTGTTACCTCTGCTCTGGGGGTGGGGACCACCGTGCGGATCACCTGGAAGATCGCGCAGGAGGCGTCCCTCGACGCTTCCCAACGACTCGCCGATCTGGCAGGTACCCGGATGCGAATGATTACGGGTGGGGTGGCCCCGATGGTGGTGTTCGTGCTTGTCCAGGGCGGACTGAACTGGCCGCGGCTGGCTGATCCGTTGGCCGCGCTGCTCGCCGTTGGCGCGGCCGCGGTGATCACCCTGGGAGCGCTGCTGTGGAGCCGGAGCCGGTCGATACCCGGCTGGATGTCGCTGGCGTTGATCGTGACCGCGGTGGCGGCCGCTATCGCCGGAGGATGGGAACTCCAGGCCGTCGATGACGTGGCGGTTGCCTACTTCGCCGCAGGCGCCGGAGGGCCCGCACTGGGGTTGTTGGCGTTCTTCCGCCCGCTCTGGGAATCGATCACCGGCGCGGTCGTGGCCACCGCGGCAGCGGCCGCGATGGTGCATCGAATGGATCCAGGGTGGGCCGCCATCGAACAGGGGCTCCCGGCGGTCATGTCGACTCTGATCGCGGTGGCCGGGGTTCTCGCAGCCCGGATCACCATCGACCGGATGAGCCGGAACGTCCTGTGGGCAGAAGAAATGGAACGGCAGTCAGACACTGTCCGGGCCCAGTTCACCATCGGCCAACGGGTGATCGCCGACCGACTGGGCCGTGTCCAGGCGTGGGTGCTGCCTTTCCTCACTCTGGTAGCCCATGGTGACCTTGATCCGACGGATCCGGCAGTCCGGCGACTAGCGGCAGTGCTCGAAGCAGCGGTCCGGGACGACATTCTCCTGGGCGCATGTCTGGACGAGGACGCTCGCAGACTCATCGCCGAGACCCGGGCAGCCGGGCAGGTTGTGGAGATCAACGCCGACCCCGAGGTCGCCCCGCGGCTCCCTGATGGTCTGGTCTCCCGACTATTCACTGCAGCTCTCGACCGCCCGGACGGTCCACCCGAGCGGACCGTGCTGACCATGTCCCACGTGGACCCGGGAAAGGTGTCGGTCAGCCTGCTCGTCGCGCCCGCGCCGAAGGACCAGGCCGTGGCGTCGGTCGCCGAGGCCATCGGTGCCACCGTTGTGGCCGAGCGGCCCTTCCTGCTGGTTCGCCTCACGGTCAGTGCGGCGAGGTCACCCCACATGGGGACTACCGATCAGCCAATCGATCCGGTTAGCTGATCCGGTGACAACACCCGAACCGGATGCTTCCACCGACCTGCCTTTGCGGCTCGCGGCTGTCGATGATCACCCAAGTACGATCAGCGGAATCCGGTGGACGGTACGGGAGCTCGCGCCCTGGATCACGGTGATCGCCGCCGCCGCCACGGTCAGCGAACTGCTCGACAACGACGGTGGGACCGCGGACGTCGTCCTGCTCGACCTCGACCTGGGCGTACCTGAGGCTGGGGAGGAGTCCGATCCCACTCGCAACGTCCAGACCCTCCTGGCGGCCGGTCCGCAGGTACTCATTTTCACTGCCGAAGTCCGCCCGGTCCCCGTCCGGCGGGCCATCGCCGCCGGTGCGGTCGGACTCGTCCTCAAATCCGACGCCGACGCTCACCTGATTCAGGCCATCCGGACCGCCCGCACCGGTGAACCCATCGTCTCCAGTCGCGTGGCCCATATTCTGCTCACTGACCCGAACCTGGTCGGGCACCTCGCCCCCCGTGAACAAGAGGTCTTCGAACTCCTCGCCCAAGGCGTCGGCCGCCAGGACATCGGCCGCCTGCTCGACCCGCCAGCGGCCACCTCAACCGTCGACACCTACCTCAAACGGGCCGCCAGCACCTACCGGTCACTGGGCCGGCCCACCTACAACGCCTACGAAACCTTGCAACACGTCATCCAAGACGGACACGTCGATATGCCCCACCGAAATCCTGGCCGCACGCGGTAACAGCCCGCCATAAACGATCCGAGATGGGAATGTTGCCCACGGTCGGATTCGCCTTGAACCGGTCACCAGCGCGACCGGGCAGGTGCAGGTACCGGACGAGAGGATATGCAGAATCGGAGTACCGCGCTCGAACAGGGTGATGTGACGGCCGGTGCCGTACCTGTCGAGGGCAACCGATTCGTCAGTGTGGACCAAGACGACCCGTGGCCTGCCCGCCCGTCGCTCGCTTTGGTGGGTTGAACCCGTCGGCCTCGATCTAGTGCAGATCGGCCAGGTCAGGCATGCCCTCCAGAACCTCGCTTGCCGCGATCGACCCACCCTATTCGAACCTCCAGGCTCACCGATCACGAAAATCTAAGCCTGACACGTGGGGAGCTCGGATACCTGTCCCGAGAAGCAGGGACATGACCCAACCGTAGGTGAACTCGAGAATAAGTGCCTGGCGCGGGTCATAGGGACCCAGCCGAACGATCAGGAGGGCGACTCATGAGGTTCTCAACAATCCGGCGCGCGACTACAGCTGCCGTAGTTGCTCGACTTGCGACGTCGACCACACTCACCGCTTCAACGGCGTCAGCCCCCTTCGCAAGCCGACTCACTGGAGGACATCATGGTCCCACGAACTGACACCGGCTCCCCACGTCAGGCGCGGCTGCGCCGCGCAATGGCCGGCCTGGTTGTTGCCGCCGCTGCCACCGGGACGTTGGTTGGCACGGCCAGCCCAGCGACCGCCGCCGGCATCTACCACACCACCGCAGCCGTCAACGTTCGCAGCGGCCCCGGCACCAACTACGGCGTCGTCGCCGCAGCGCCCAACGGCGCCACCTTTACCCTGATCTGCCAGTGGCAGAACGGCACGAACGTGAACGGCAACGCCACCTGGGACCGCGTCCAACTCGCGAACGGCGTCGTCGGTGCCATCTCCGACACCTTGACCAACACACCCTCGTTCAACAGCTACGCCCCCGGTACCGGTGACTGCAGTGCACCCTCGCCGGGCCCCTCATCGCAGATGCAGCGGGCCGCGACCTGGGCGATCTCCGAGGCGCATTCCCCGGACCCGACCTGGAGCGATTACTTCAAGCACCCCTGGTCCGGATACTGCGAGCAGTTTGTCGAACAGGCCGAGGGCTTCACCTTCCGATTTCCCAGCGCCATCGCGGACTACCAGTGGCAGCGGTCCAACGGTCGAATCCACACCGACGCGAACCCGCCTGCCGGCGCCCTCGTCTACTACGGCGGCGGCAATGGCTTCGGACACGTCGCAGTCAGCATCGGCAACGGCCAGGAGATCGGCACCTTGGGCTATGTCGGTAATCGCCTCCCAGTGAAGCAATACCCAGTCCTCGGTTACCTCAGCAACCCCTACCTCGGATGGGCCAACCCCATCGGGAGCTGACACGAAAAACAACTGATCACAAGCTTGTAATCACTTTGAAAGATGGTATCTCCGTCTTCACCGCTATGGAAAAAGCCGAGGGCAGATCCTCCCACCTCTCAGGTTTCCACTGCAGGCGCTTTCTCCGACGATTAGCAAGTAGACAATTCGTGGAGCGGCAGTAGTGATTCTACTCAGCAGAAGGAGTCTTTCATGGATGACGACAAAAACTATTCTCCTGGCGACAGGAGGGCCGGTCCAAGATTGTTATCATCAGTCAGTCTGGCCGCACTCCTCACCCTCGTGTTATCGCTGCTTGGCCTGACGGTACCGGCGCAGGCGGTAACAGCCGCACCGTCCTGGAAGATCGAAGTCATCGTGTATCTGTACACGGACCTCACTTACCAGTCATCCGGCGTTTCCCACCGACTTGTAGGGAGCCTGGTCCCGGATGAGGTCAAGGGTATCAAAAGCAGTGCAACCGGATTTGTGAATACAGATGTCCCTGCACTCACCAGCGGCAAGGAGCACCCAACTGTCACTATCAAAACCGTCAGCAAGCCGCTGGACAGCCAGACGCTTGCCCCAGACGGCTATGGCGGATGGACACCGACTCCGTGGACGACGAAACCCGATCAGGACCCAGGATACGACTCATACATCGTTTTCTGGCAGTCATACGGATGGGACTGGGGGGCGATGAAGTCGGACAACATCGCGCACGCCGGAGGTCTGACATGGCCCATGGGTACGAACCCGACCTTCTCCGAGATCCAGATGCAGCAACTCGACTACGGGAGCCGTAACATACTCAAGCATGAATGGGGTCATGCGATTACTTTCTACTACGACGCGGGGGGTACCGCGCCGAAGCCCATGGTCGACAATCACCAGCCGGGCACGTCCGTGAACTGCCGCACGCACAAGGGCTACGTCCAACAGGACGAGACCGCAGCGCACCCAATCCCGAATTCCATCTACAACAACTCGTCAGGGTTCACCCACGACTACTACTCTGGGGTGACGGCGCAGGCTAGCAATCCCGGGCGTTGCCTTGGTATCACTCCCGCGGCTTGGGCGAGCGGCGGTCCTGTCACCGAACGGTAGAGCGCCGGTCAAGAATTCCCCAACCAGATTTCGAGGGAATGGTATAGTCATGTAGATCGGCGAACTGCAGTGCGGCGAGTTGACCGCGGCAGGCGCCACTGTCCAGGGCAAGTCGGACCAGGAGCATGTCTTGTTCTGCCCGCTGCAATGCTCGCAGCTGGGGCGGGTCGCGCCAGGCGGGGTGTTGGCGAGGGGCTCGATTGCGCGCAGGTCGGCGGCTTCTTGGAGGGCGTGTACGCCCTGGTCGCTGACGAGTTGACAGGGTGGTGGACCGGCGGGCGTGCGCATGAACCGGATCGGGTGGACATCCAGGAGGCGTTCGTTCCAGCCCCAGCCGACGCCGGAACGGATCACGCGGAAGCGTCCGACCACGACCGCGTCGGGTTCGCCGTCGGTCATGCCGGTGTCGTGTCGCCATCGGGTGAATGCATGCCGTAGGAGTCGTGGCGTGAGCTGGTAGACCGGGATCTGCCCGATCGGATCGTGGCGCAGGGCCGTCACCGTGGACCGGGTTAGCAGGAGGTGCTGCTGCGATGGCTACTGCTGTGATCGAGCCCGAGCCCGAGCCGGTTCCGCTGGAGTGGGGTGAGGGCCGGTCGGCTGACGGTCACCGGGACCCGGGTGCCGTTGGGCACGCTGATCGCAGCCTTCGCACGCGGCGACTCGCCCGAGGCGATCCACGAAGCCTGTGCCACGGTCTCCCGGGGCGCATCTATGCCATCTTCACGTATTGCGTGCGGCACCGTGATGACGTGAACCCCCACCTGGCGGCCCGGGACACACGGCGTACCGAGATCAAGGTTGAGGTTGAGGCGCGGTTCCCGCCAGAAGGGCTTCGCGCCAAGCCGCTCGCCCGGCTTGGACGATGACGATCCGGTTTCTTACCGACGAGAACTTCGACCAGCGCATCCTCACAGGGCTCGAGCGGCGCGCGCCACATCTGGCATCGTGACCATCCACGATGGCTCGGCTACGGACCCTTGACGATCCGAGCGTGCTCGAGTGGGCGGCCAACGACGGCCCGCATCCTGCTCACCCACGACCTGGCGACCATGCGGGATTACGCCTAACGAGCGAATCGCGGCCGAGCTCCCCATGCCAGAAGTCTTCGAGATACGGGAGTCACTGCCGCGAGCGCTGGTCATCGAGGAACTTCTCGCGATCGAAGGCGCCAGCGAACCTGACGACTGGAAGGACACGGTCCGCTACCTCCCACTTCGCTGAGCCAGGAAGCCGACCAGTCGGGCTCAGATGATCGAGTCGTCGTAGAGGCGAGCCACGTGGGTGGCGACCTCGGTCCAGGCGTTCGTCGACCGGGAAACCTGGTGTGGCGTGGCGCGCAGGAGCACTCTCACCCGGAAGCTGCGGTTGGTACAAGGGAGTTTTCTTCCGTCGTCCAGTGTGGGGTCGTCTGTGTCGCTGGACGTGCCGGCGCGGGCGAGATTTTTTCGAACCGTGACATCGGAGTCGCCTGGCCAGGCGCAGCAAGGTTGCCTCGTGCGTCGCCGGGTGTCCGGCTCCCGGCGTCCTCGACCTAGCACGGCATTCCCCTGGCTGAACTGACCCAGATCGCCTATGACGTCCTCACCGGCGCTGGTGCTGATCGTGACGAGGCAGCCAAGCACCTACGTGAGGCGTTTTGCGGCAAGCACATGGCCCGCGGTCGGGGCCGGCGTGAACGAAGCAACTGTTGCCTGTTGTCTGATCTGGCTATGGCCTCAGCTCTCTCCGCGGAAGATTCTGGATCTCAGGCGTTCCGAAGGGTGCGATTGTCCGATAAGGAAGGTGATCTGTGGGATGTGGCCGCCCAGCCTGGGATGAGCGGTCATGTTGCGTCCGCAGACTGGCGAGGGGTTGGGAGCGTACGGAGAGCAGGGAGTCCGGAGAAGAGCTGACTACACTCATGACACTTGTTACACTCATGACAGTCGTTGGGACGGGCTCTCGCGAACCAGCCCGGACGGCGCACGTCAAGCGTACGAAGGACGAACATGAACTACTTGCTGACAGCTAAAACGGTCGACCATGCTGAACTTGAGCAGCTGACTAGCTTCGCCACGTCGTTGCCGCAGGGCTCGCCTGTTGCTGTGCTGCTTCAGGGCGTTGTTCGAGCGATGTCGCGTGGAATCGACGTGACCATGTTCGAGGCCGACTCCGAACTGACGCCGAATGAGGCTGCCGACCTGCTTCATATGAGCCGTCCGCATCTGCTGAAGTTCATGGACCGTGGTGAGCTGGTGTTCCACCGCGTGGGCAGCCACCGTCGCATCCGGATGTTTGACCTGCTCGACTTCATTGACCGTCGTGAGCGTGCGAACGCCGCAGTCGCTCACGCACTCGGCAACAGTGAGGCGATCAGCCAGCGTGTTCGTGATGAGGCGGGCACACTGAGCGGTGTCGACCTGACGGCGCTCGACGCCCTGTAGGTCGCGGTCAGTCCGCCGGCCCGCGCATCAGCTGAAGCAGCGCCTCAGCGATCGGCTTCTCGGCATCGCATCGAGGGCAGACCGGCAAGCCCGCGCTCTCATCACGGGTCGGGACGAACCAGGTCCCACATACGCCACGGACTGGTCTGCCCTCGATGTAGGCCTCGGTCAGGTAGGTGAGGCCGACGTAATGCAGACACGTCGGCGGAGGCGCATCGGCTGGTGTCGGCGACTGCGTATCTGGGGCAGCGGCTGCAAACTGGATCAGGCGGCCCTGGGACATGGTGATCAGATGTGTCATCGATCCATCGCGACCAAAGACTGACTCGTACTGGTCGGGGTCCGGTTGCAGGAACGGCAGCACGGTGTTGAGCACTTCCTGGCGGAACTCGTCGGCGGTTCGGGTGCGCACCCGCAAGACCAGGGTCACCAGCGAACTGGACTCGTGGGCTTCATCCACCGAACCTGCGGCAGTGTCGTGCTCAAGGGAGACCTCGAAGGTGGCCTGATCGGTGGTTCGATGACCGGCGATCGTCGTCTGTACCTCCTCATGCGATCGCATCGCCTGAACGATCGCGGCGGCCAGTCCTCGGAGCAGTTCCTTACGCCATGCCAGGAAGGCGATCGCCGCTTCTTCTCGATCCCGTAGCGTGTACTCAGCCGCTATTGGCAGGTAGGACCCCGCCTCGAAGAAATTCCTGGCCGTGGCGTGGAACGCGTCGTGACGATCGGCATACACCAGCCACGGGTCGCCCTGGTCATCAAGAACGACGGCTCCACGCCACGCCGCACCAGAACGATCCCGGACCTCGAAGACCCTCCTACCCGCCGCGCGGGTGGAGACCTGGTGGGTATCCGGGACTCCAGCCGCGAACCGCGATCGCGCGTCGTTCAGCAGCGGGTGGTCGATGCCGTAGAGGCTCAGGTTCGCCCAGTCCCGGTTCTTGACGCCCTCCCACACCGACCTGTCGACGAATGTCTCCCTGGGCAAGGTCTTGAGAACCCTGATGGTCGGACGGACCTCGCGCACGGTGACAGGTTAGACGACAGGTCAGTTCCAGTGGCTGCACTCGGGACTATGGCGTGCGGGTAGGTGACTGCCATCGCGATGCACACTGCCGGTCCACATTCCCGTGCCTTTCGGGCGAGGCCCGACGACTGGGTGCGCTGCCAGCGCGCAGCCATCTGCACAGACACCGCCCGGGCCACGTGGCGCGAATCGCCACAGGTCGGACGCTTCGACCGGGCGAAACAAAATGATTTAAGCACGAAGACCCGTTCACAGACACGACGTCACGGCGAGCACAGCCCTACGGATCAGAAGGTTGGGGGTTCGAGTCCCTCCGGGCGCGCTCGTTGAGACAGCGACGAAAAGCCCCAGACGCCAACGCGTCTGGGGCTTTTTCGTGGGCTGGGTCAGGCTCCGCGAGGCGGTTTCTCGTGACCGTTTTGATCCGGGTGCGTTGCAAATGCGCTGTAATCTGCTGCAGCCCTGTCTTCGGCGCCGTCTGGGGAAGGCTCCAGGAGTGCTGCGGTTCGGTCCGCCGCGTCTCGCCCAACCCGTGGACTTACGTGGGGTGTAGATGTCCTGGGTGATGCCGGTCGTTGAGTGGCCGAGACGATCTTCACCGCGACGCCGGCTTCGAGGGCGAGAGTGGCGTTGGTGTGCCGGAGTCGTGCAGTCGGATCTGTCGGAGGCCATGCCGTCGGACGAGCACGTGGAAGTGCTTGCTGACGTACTCGGGTCGCACGGCCGAGCCGTCTGGTCGCGTGAAGACCAGGTCCTTCTCGCGCCACGTTTGTGTCGAAGCATCACGTTCGGCCTTCTGCGCAGCGAGGTGTTCCCGGAGCCGTGCGCACACGTCGGCGTCAATGGGGACGACTCGTGCGCTCCGGCTTCCGGCGGCCGGGTCACGCGTCAAAACCACGGTCCGCGATTGGCGATGAGTACTTAATCCCTAGCACTTGCATGCTTGCATGCTTGCATGCCAGTTGCTACCGTTGCTTTACCGAGGACAAGGGAGTTCACATGGGAATCAGTCTGGAGCCGGGTCGGACGGCGGTCGTGGCGGTCCATATGCAGGGCCACGTGGCTGGGCCGGGGGCGTTTGCGCCGTTCTTCGCCGAGCAGGTGGCGGCCCGCGAGGTCGTTCCGGCCGCGGCACGTCTTGTGGCTGCCGTCCGGGATGCCGGCGGGCAGGTCGTGTACACGCGGGTTGCGTGGAGTCCTGATTACAGTGATCTGGACGCGAATTCACCGCTGCTGCAGATCGCTCGTCAGTCCAATGCGCTGACCGAAGGTGACCCGTTGACGGAAATTCTTGAGGAGATGGCGCCGGCGGCGGACGACATCGTGCATACGCACAAGCGGATCGGTGGTCTCACCCCAGAGCTGGACCAGCGGCTCCGTGCGCAGGGGATTGACACCCTTTTGTTCTGCGGGGTGGCGACCAACGCCTCTGTGGAGGGCACAGCCCGTCAGGCCAGCGACGCCGGTTACCGGGTGCTAATCGTCGAGGATTGCTGCGCGGCGGCGACGGAACTGGCGCACCAGGCGAGTATCGAGTCGATGGGGCTTATCGGGGAGATCACTGACAGCGCCAGTGCGATCGCTGCGATCCAGGAAGGGGCGCGACCGTGAGCAACGCCGACTTTGACACGGACGTCCTGGTCATCGGTGCTGGCCCGATGGGTGCCACGACAGCATTGGCCTTGGCCAAACTGGGCGTTGAGGTTCGGATGATTTCGATGTTCCCGTGGGTGGCGCACACGCCTCGCGCGCACATCACCAGCCAGCGCACGATGGAGGTGCTGCGCGACCTGGGTGTGGAGGGCGAGGCGAAGAAGCAAGCCACCCCGTGGCTCGAGATGGGGGATTCCCTCCTGGCCACGAGTCTGACCGGCACGGAGATCGCGCGCATGCCGTCGTGGGGCAGTGGATTCGAGCGGCACGGCGACTATGCCCGGCACAGCCCGTGTGAGTACCTCGACATCCCGCAGCCACGTTTGGAGCCCGTGCTGGTCGGCGCTGCAAGCGCGCACGGGGTCAAGACCTCATGGAATACCGAGTTCCTGGCTCTAGACGAGGATGGTGATGGGGTCACCGCGACCCTGCGGGACGTACTGAGTGGGCGTACGTACGAGGTGCGCGCTCGGTATCTGGTGGGTGCCGACGGTGCTCGGTCGCAGGTGGCTGAGCAGATTGAACTGCCGTTCGAGGGGCATCTGGCCCGGGCAGGCACGATCTACACCCGGTTCCATGCCGATCTGTCCCAATATGTTGCGCATCGACCGAGCATTCTGCACTGGTTCTTCAACCCGTCGACGGGCTTCGGGGAGATCGGTCTGGGTCTGCTGCGCGCCATCGAACCGTGGGACGAGTGGATCGCAGGGTGGGGCTTCGATATCGCTGGCGGTGAGCCGGACCGCGACCCTGACCTCCTCACCAAGCAGATCCGTTCGCTGATCGGCGATGATCGGGTGGAGATCACCATCCACGGTTCGTCCTTGTGGTACGTCAATCAGCAATACGCGACCACGTTGTCCAGAGGCAGGGTCTTCTGCGGTGGGGACGCCACGCACCGGCACCCGCCCAGCAGCGGGCTTGGCCTGAATACCTGCGTGCAGGATGCACACAACCTCGCGTGGAAGCTGGCATACGTGCTGAGGGGGTACGCCGGCGCTGGGCTGCTCGACACGTACACACCCGAGCGAGCGCCGGTCGGCGAGCAGATCGTCCTGCGAGCCAACCAGTCCCGGAAGGACTACGCCGCGCTGCGCGAGTGCCTGAATACCTCGGGAGACGGTGACCTGGTGGACAACGCCCTCTCTCGACTGCACGCGCCGACCCCCGAAGGCGTCGCGCTACGCGATCAGCTCGATCAGGCGCTGCGGTTGAAGGACCACGAGTTCAATGCCGAGGGCGTGGAGAAGAACCAGCGCTACACCTCGACGGCCGTTGTCGCCGACCCCGAGGTCGGCGAAGAGGAGTGGCCACGCGATCGGGAGTTGTACCTGCGGGCCACGACTCGCCCAGGTGCCAAGATCCCGCACGCTTGGCTGGTGGATCACCGAGGGCGACGAGTCTCAAGCCTCGACGTGGTGGGGGACGGAAAGTTCACTGTCCTCACGGGTCTCGCCGGCCGGGCCTGGCAGGAAGCCGCGACGACCTTGCCGGAAGAGTTCATCCGCACAGTCGTGGTCGGCGAGGGCGACGCGCAGGATCCGTACCACGCCTGGCATCGGATTCGGGAGATTCACGACGCGGGCGTCCTGCTGGTGCGGCCCGATGCGGTCGTGGCGTGGCGACACAGTAGCCCGGTCTGGGACGTGGCAGAGGCGACCCGGCTGCTCCGTGGCGCGTTCGACCAGGTCCTTTCTCGGACTGAAGCCGAGGTGAGTCGAGCGTGACCACGTTTGCTGAGGCGGATGTCGCGCTCCTGACGATGTCCCACAGTCCACTCCTGCACGAGGCCGATCTCGACCCAACGCTGCGCGCCGAACTGGAGACAGAGTTCGACGTCATGCGGCAGGCAGCGACCGCGTTCAATCCGGACCTTGTCGTGGTGTTCTTCCCAGACCACTACAACGGCTTCTTCTATGACGTGATGCCGCCGTTCTGCCTCGGGGTTGCCGCCACCAGCATTGGTGACTACGGCAGCCAGCCGGGACCGCTGCGCGTGCCGGCCGACCTCGCAGACCACGTCGCGCGACGCGTATTGGCGGCCGGGCTCGATCTGCCGATCTCCTACGCGATGCAGGTGGACCATGGCGCCGTCCAACCGTTGGAGTTGTTGTTCGGCGACATCGGCGCCCGGCCGGTCCTGCCGGTCTTCATCAATTCCGTGGCCGAGCCACTCGGGCCGATGGCCCGGATCCGGCACCTCGGGGAGGCGATTGGGAGCGCACTGGCCGAACGGCCGGAGCGGGTGCTGCTGATTGCCTCCGGGGGACTGTCACACGATCCACCGGTGCCGCGTCTGGAGAACGCAACCGCGGCCCAACGCGCGATGCTGATGGGCGGCGGGCGCAACCTGGACGACCAATCCCGGCAGGCACGGCAACAGCGTGTCATCGACGGAGCCCGAGCCTTCGCTGCGGGCGACAGTGACCTACAACCCCTGGCTCCGGACTGGGATCAGGATCTGATGGCACTGCTCGCGGCCGGCGACCTCACGTCGATCGACGATTGGGACGTAGATGAGATGACGAGACTCGCGGGGCATTCCGCTCACGAGGTGCGGACCTGGGTCGCCGCATACGCCGCCATGAGCGCTTACGGGCCGTACCAAGTGAGGACGTCCTACTACAGGGCGATCCCCGAACTCATCGCTGGCTTCGGTCTCACCACCGTCAGCCCGCGTCCGCGCGCGGCTGGAGCAGATCGATGACCCCCAGAATGTGGTCCTCCATCGCGCGGCCGGCCGCGGCCGCATCGCGAACACCCAGCGCGGCCAGAATCGCATCGTGCTCCCCATTGCGGTGCACAAGAACTGGCGACATCGCATGGCGGGGCCCCGCAGTGGCAATGAGGAAGTCGCTCAGATCCCACAACCGCCGGCTGGTCGCCACCATGATCGGTGACGCCGACAACTCGTGGATCAACGCATGGAACTCGCGATTGCCTGTCCGGTACGACTGCGACCTGACCTCCGGATCGGCGGATTCCTCCAACGTGTGCATACCGGCCGCCACAGCCCGCAATCGCGCCAAGCCCGCTGACGTGGCGCGTACCGCTGCCACCTCAGCAATCACAGACTCGAACCGCGCAAACATCCGGTAGAAGTCCACAGCATCCTGTGCCGAATACTTGGCGGCCACCGATCCCACCTGCGGCACGATGTCCACTAACCCGTCGGCAGCCAGGAGTCTCAAGGCTTCCATGACCGGCTGCTTGGACACCCCGAACCGGCCTCGGATCTCGTCCACCGACAGTGGCTCACCGCCGGCGTAGTCACCGCGCAACAGCCGGTCTTTGACCTCGTCATACACCTGCCGAGACAACCGTCCACCCACCGTACTGGCCGCGCTCATAGCCATGCCCCCACCACCCATCGACATGTCCAAATTCTAGCATGCCAGGAGGAGCAAATGGATTCTTCGGTGGTCGCCGTCGCACTCCTGCCGGGGCCGTAGGCGCGTAAGGCGATTGCCCTGCAAAACCACGAAATCAATTGACACTACAGCGTTTTCACTCGAACTCAGGACGAACGTCAGATCAATCGAAGGAGAAGTACATGAACACGATGCGCGCCGCCCGACTGCACGAGGTGGGCCACGCCTTCCAGCTCGAGGACATCCCGATCCCGGAGCCCCGGCCCAACGACGTCCTGGTCAAGGTGGCCACCTGCGGGGTGATTCCGAACCTCAAGAACGTCATCACCCACTACGCCGAGTGGTTCCCGTTCCTGCCCCTGCCGCCACTGCCGGCAATCTACGGGCTTGACGCGGCCGGGGAGGTCGTCGCTGTCGGCGACCAGGTCAGCTCGATCAACGTGGGAGATCGGGTCTACGTCAACCCCGGCACGGCATGCGGCTCCTGCCACGCCTGCCGCCGGGCCCAGCCCATCAACTGCGACGCCTATACATTCCTCGGATACTTCGGCTTCGGAGCCCGCTCCACCGACATCTTCCGCTCGTACCCCTACGCGGGCTTCGGCGAGTACATGACCGCACCCGCAACCTCACTGGTCATTCTCCCCGACGCGGTCAGCTATGAGGCCGGCGCACGATTCGGTTACCTGGGCACCGCCTACTCGGCACTCCGCAAGGCCGGTACCTGCGCCGGGCAGAGCGTGCTCATCAGCGGCGCCACCGGCACTCTCGGCCTCGGCGCCGTCCTGCTGGCCAAGGCCATGGGCGCCACCACCATCCTCGGCATCGCCCGCGACAAGCAGAAGCTGGCCGAAGTCGAGGCACTCGACCCGCAGCGCATCCACACTCACTCCACATCCGACGGCGACCTCGGCGACTGGGTCCGTGACAACACGGGTGGACTCGGCGCTGACATCTTCATCGATGCCGTCGGCCCCGGTGCCCCACACACCCTGTCCATCGAGGCCATCAACTCGCTGCGGCGCGGCGGCCGCATGGTCAACATCGGCGGCATGAGCGAGCCTCTCCCCCTGGAGATGTTCCGCCTCATGTGCTTCCAGATCAGCGTCATCGGCTCCCTCTGGTTCGATGTCGCCGAAGGCCAGGACATGGCAGAGGTGGCCGCCGCCGGCACCCTGGACCTGTCCGTTCTGGAACACAAGGCCTACCCCCTCGACCAACTCAACGAAGCACTCGACGCCATCGAGGCCCGACATGGCGGCTTCACCAACGTCGTGGTTACCCACGGCACATGACAGGAACAACCGTCACCCCGACCGGCATCCACATATTGCGATCGAAGACAAACATGACCCTCACCTATGACAACACGAGCCGCCGCGTGCGAACACCATCAGCCGAGATTCATCTCAACGAAGCAGGACAAGGGAACGCCGAAAAGCTGATCCTTCTCCACGGCTCAGGTCCCGGTGCAACTGGATGGTCCAATTTCTCCCGCAACATCGGAGTCCTCGCCGAGAAATACCACGTCATTGCCCCCGACATGCCCGGCTGGGGTGCATCCGACACCGTCACCTGGCAGGACCGAAACCACGCCCGCAACGTCGCCGAGCTCATGGACGTGCTCGACATCGAAAGCGCCACACTGATCGGCAACTCCATGGGCGGTGGGACCACCATCCAATTCGGCTACGAGTACCCCGACCGGGTCAGGCGGCTGATCACCATGGGCACGTCATCGGGGCAACCGACCATCACCGGCCCGAGCGGCTTGACCGAAGGACTCCGCGTCTTGCAGCAGGGCTACCGGACGCCAACGGTCGAGACCATGCGGCATCTCGTCGAGGTCATGACCTATGACTCGTCATTCGCGACCGCCGATCTTATCCGCGCCCGCGCCGAGACCGTGGCTGCACGACCTGACCACAACCAGAACTTCATCGACGGCATCGGCAAACGGCCCATCGTCCAACTCGACTGGGAACGCGCCAAGACAATCGCCGCGCCGACATTGCTCCTGCACGGCCGGGACGACCGCGTCGTTCACTACGAGAACAGCCTGCGATTGACCACCTTCATCGCCGACTCCCGGGTAATCCTGATCAACCGTTGCGGCCACTGGCTGCAGATCGAACACGCCGAAGAGTTCAACAACCTGGTAGACAACTTCATCACCCACCACCCACCTAGGACTTGAGGGGCTCGGAACCAGATGGCGGCTGCAATTCCCGCAGATCGGGGACGGCGGCCGCCATTCCAACGCGGTGCCCGGCATCCAAGCGGATGCCGGGCAGGAGGCCCTCGACGTCGAGCGAGAACACCGCCTGCTAGTCGACCACGAGACGTCCGCATGGGCCGAGGAAATGGCGAGCAGCGCCTAACGGATCGGTCACGAGGCAGCGGCCTGATCGGCGCATAGAAGCACGGAAGTGCCTGCCCTGCAGGGAAACGCGGGTTTGCGACGACTCAAGATCTCTAGCGTGGAAGGCGCCCCCGGACCCCGATACGTGTCCGCCAACGCGCTAGTGATCCCGTCGACCAGACCCGTGTACTCCGCGGCCTCCCGCAACAAGAAGGTCGAGCGCGAGCCAGTATCGGCAGTCGAGGGATATCTTCGTCCACTTATCTCGCGTGGCAACCTGGTCCAGACCTCCACAGCAACGCGAATGGCCCCGTTGAACGGTTACGACCCCGGCGCCGCCAGCAGGAAGCCTGCACCTGAGGGGCAGCAACGCGAAATGGCCGTTGAGCGGTTACGACCGGCATGGTTCTACGAGCGTTCTTGTCGTTGCAGCGGACGCGACCTGTGACACAACGCGGCGTCTCTATGTCCGGTGGATGTCCGCACGTGCCCTCAGTTCACTGGCGTCCCGACGGAAGGCCAGGGCGAGGCTGGGAAGTTGAAGCGGGTCGATGTCGTACCCATCGATACCCTCGTCCATAAGTGCGGCGGCGACCTCAAGGGAGCGGGCCAGCCGGTGGAGCAGTGCCGTGGTGTGCGGATCTGTGGCTCTCCCTGGACGCCCTCGGCGATCTGGTCAGACATGATCACGCCCAAGTCAGCTTGGACTGTGGCCAGCTGGGCCACCGCCTCACGGGTATGTGGAAGGTCCTCGCGCTCAGTAAGCCGAACGCGTGTGGCCGCGTCCAATCCGGCAACCACTCGTCCGATCAGTCGGATCGGGACCCGCACGTCTCGTGCGGCGGTCAACTGATCAGCTCACTCCAAGTGCCTCCTCCGCGATGTGGAACACCAGGGACTGCGCCAGTGTCTTGACGGACTCGTCGGTCAGTAAAGCGCGTGCTGCCATCGGGCCGATTCTCATGCGCGAGGCCACGAGTTCCACGCGTTCGCCGATCATCTCTGTGGCCTGCGTTCGCGACATCACTATCCGAGGTCTGACAGTTCCCGGAGCAGGACATCGACTCGGCCATCCATCCATGTTCGTCGTCCGCTCACACACCTGAAGGTAGAGGTGCGTCGAGGTCTGTGCACGGGCGGGCGCGCTGCCAGCTGCACAGGCACAGCAGGACTGCCTGATCTGAATCGCCGCATTACGGACGTGTCGACCGCACGAAACAACATGATATAAACCTGAATGTCCGTTGATAGGCGCGCCATCACAGTTGGCACACCCCTACGGATCAGAAGGTTGGGGTTCGAGTCCCTCCAGACACCCCCGGGCGCGCTCGTTGAGACAGCGACGAAAAGCCCCAGACGCCCACGCGTCTGGGGCCTTTTCGTGGGTCGACGCTCGAAGTTTTGGGCCGCGACTCGTGACCGATTTATCCGTGTGTGTAGCCATCTGTGTCGCCATGGTCGCTGGACCCCAGTCGAATCCAGCCATGAAACTCAGGGCGTCATCCGGTCCAGTGCCCAACGCCAGTCGATCCGCTCCTGCTCTAGGCGGACCCGCTGTCCGAGCGCGTCGGCTACACCTGGCGTTCGGCGAGCGTCCGTATGGTGTCAGTGACCGACTCTCCGACGATCAACTGCAGAGTGGCGAGGATCTCTGCTTCGGACTTTGGGGAGAAGCGGACGGTCTGCCGGTGCGCGGCCAGGAGCCTGTCGGGAAAGGTCTCCGCCAACCTCACGAGTAGCGTCCCGGAATTCAGGAGCGCGATGCCGTGCTCGGCCATCCACTCGCGCGGGAAATGAAGGGTGTTATCGGTGAGGAGGATGTCGGCGTCGGCACTGAGTGCGGCTGCGAGAACGTGACGGTCGTCGGGGTCCACGTCGACGTCTTGCACAGAGGCGAGGTCCTCGGGCTCCGACATCGATGAGGGCGTACTCGATGTAGTCGTTCATCAAGGCTTCGAGCCGATTGGTGTCGGCCCGGCTGAGTCCGATCTGCTTGCGCAGGTTTCGCGACATCTCGTCGAGGATCTGCTGGCTCCAATGGATCTCGATCGCTCCGGCATCGGCGGCGTAGAGGAAGTAGTCGCGCAGGGTACGGGAGAACAGGATGTTGGCGTCAGCCAGGACGACGCTGATCGTCAATCGACGAAGCCGATCTCGTTGGAGAACTGCGCGAGCGCCTCGGCAGCCTTATTGCGACGCGACTTGCGAGCGCGCTGGAATGCCAGGATGGCCTCGGCCGAGATGCGGTGGTGGGTTCCGACCTTGACGTGGTCGATCTCGCCGGACTCGACCAGCTTCATCAGGGTCGGGCGTGACAGTCCGAGCATGGTCGCGGCTTCGGTGGTGGTGAACAGTTCCTTGATCGGAACAACGACGGCGCCGGTGGTGCGCTCGGCGTCGAGCAGGGCGAGGACCTTCTCGGCACTCTTGCGGGGCAGTTCGAGGGTCACACTGACCTTGTCGTGTGTCCCCTCCAGTGCGGCGCGAAGAGCCTGGACGTCATCAGCGAGGGCTTCGGACATGATTACCTCCAAACGAAGTAACTAGCCATAACTGATCCAAGTGTGAAGCTGATCTGATGGCTTGAGGAGATATGGCAGCGACGGTGTTCCAGAGCATCGGCGACGTGGTCGACGCCGACGACGTGTCGGCAAGCTTCAAAAGTGGCTCCAATGATGAGTATCGAAGTACAGTGGATGAGTTATGACGGCGGATCTTGGGTTGGCGGACCTGACGGCGGAGCAGTGGGGTCTCGTGACTACTGCGCAGGCCCGAGGTCTGGGCCTGTCTGCTCAGGCTGTGGCCCGGCTCCACAAGCAGGGCGCGCTCGAACGGCTGGTGCATGGCGTGTACCGGCTGGCTGGGACGCCGCCTTCTCCGCTGGACGAACTGCGGGCGGCCTGGCTGGCGCTGGATCCGGGCCGCCCTGCCCGTGAGCGACTCCACGATGCGCCGCCCATTGTGGTCTCACACCGGTCCGCCGCCGCGGTGCATCGCCTCGGCGACCTTGAGGCCGATGACCTGGAGTTCACGACACAGGAGCGCAAGCAGACCAGGCGGCCGGACGTCCGCCTTCATCGTGGGCAGATCGACGTGGCGGACTGGACCATCGTCGATGGGCTGCCGGTGACCACGGTCCTGAGGACCGTCGACGATCTGGCGGCCGCCCATCTCGACGGCGGACACCTGGCCAGCGTCGTCCGCGACGCGCTCACCCAGCAGCACGTCGACGACCAGCACCTGGCCGCGGTCCTGCGACGTCACGCCCGCCGCTACGGGACTCCGATGGGCGATGGTGAGGCTCTCCTGGCCCGGCTCCTGCAGGAGTCGGGGGTGTCGACGGCAGTCAGCCGCGCGACGGAACTCGCGAGGGCGGGATCTATGGGTGATCTCCAGGGGGACGTCCGGCAGCTCCAGGCCCAGCTCGCCGCAATTCAGCGTCGGCTGGAGCCAAGTGCTCAGATGGGGGAACAGCTCCGCGCAGCCCTTGTCGACTCGCCAGTGCTGACCGTGACCGCGGACCTGGCCAGGCAACTCCAGCCGTCGATCGAAGCTCTCCAGTCGCTCGGCAAGCTCGACGTGGTTGTCGACTCGTCGGCACTGAGAGCAAGGGTTGCCGAACTGGCACTGCAGCTGCAGCCGCTCTATGAGGTGGTAGCGCAGCTACGGCAGGTAGCTGAGGCGTCGCAGGTCGCACGAGGCGGTGACGCGCGCGACGCGAGATCCAAGATCCTGCCCGGTCTGACGGACGAGGAAGCGAGCGACTCATGATCAATGGTTCGGCGCACTATGCGACCGCGGCCGCCTTTCGTCGTGCGGTGGAGCACCGTCTCAAGGCTCAGGCCGCAACCCGGGGCCGCCAACTGGAGCAACTGCGACGGGAGTTCCTCTTCCAACGACTCCTGGCCCTGATCTTTGCCGCTCCTGACAACGCCTGGGTTCTCAAAGGCGGTGCGAGCCTGCTCATGCGGCTCCCCGCGGCGCGATACTCGCGTGACCTGGATCTTCTGCGTCTCGGGCAGGTGCATCCGGACGATGCGCTCGCCGACCTCCGAGACCTCACCGCTCCCGGTGACGGTGACCACCTCACGTTCGTGCTTGGCGAGGCGGCGACGTACAGCACGACGAATCCGGTGCTCGAGATCAGCGTGGCTGCCTACATAGGTGGCCCGTATCAACAGTTCTCGATTGATCTCGCGACCGACCTGCACATGATTGCTGCGCCGGACAGAATCACACCGAAACCCGTGGTCGAACTACCGGGCCTGTCCGAACTGCCGGCCATCTGCGTGTATCCGATCACCGACCAGGTCGCCGACAAGATATGCGCGATGTACGAACTCTACGGAGACCGCCGCACCCCCTCCTCTCGCTATCGCGACCTGATCGACCTCGCGCTCATCGTCTCCTCGTGCGAACTCGATGCCGCCCTTGTCTCCGCCGCGTTGCACGCCGAAAGCGCACGCCGCAACATCCGCCTGCCTACAGCGCTGGTCGCTCCAGCCTCGAACTGGTCGAGCGGCTATCGGGCGTACGCACGCAAGACACGAATCGACGCCGCACTGCATGACCTGGAGTCCGCGCTCAGGCACGTCGGCATGTGCATGAACCCACTGCTCGGACAAACCCGTACGACTGGGCGGTGGCAACCTGGTCAGGGCTGGCGGGACTGAATCACTCACCTCCCACGGGGAGAGTCGATTGTGCAGAACTGCGCGCGCATCCATGTTTGCAGTTCGAGGAACTGCAAAACAGAACTGCAAAACAGAAACTGCAAGACAGAGCGACCTGAGTGGCGGCACTGCCGCTGTCGCCGGGGCGTGGTGCGCTGCCAGCGCGCAGCCATTTGCACAGCCACTGCCTGGATCGCAAGCCCCGAATCGCCACAGGGCGGACGTGTCGCCCGGGCGAAACGGTACGTGTCGATCTTGAATGTCTGCTAACGGATGGCCCGTCACGGTGAGCATGACCCTACGGATCAGAAGGTTGGGGGTTCGAGTCCCTCCGGGCGCACTCGTTGAGACAGCGACGACACCGGCCCCTTCCCGCCGCAACGCGGGGCAGGGGCCGTTGTCGTGTCGGACGCGTGTGCGAAATCTTCATTCCTGTCCTTCGTCGTTCGGCTCGTCGGAACCCGGCCGCGCTGCAAATGCGCTGCAATTGTCCGCAGCCATGCACGGGGAGCGTGAATCCGGGGCCAGGATGAGCGAGGCGATCCGGTCCGCCGCGTCGCGTCCGAGGCACGGTGCGACGTGCATGTAGATGTCTTGGGTGATACCTGTCGCGGCCTGTCCTGGGAGTGCAGCGTGAACGGGGAGATGCTGCAAACAGCACTGAGCGACTACCTGAGAGGGTGGCGTGGGCGCCGAGGGTGTCGGCAATCTTGGCGCTGTCCACAATGAAGGGTTCCTCGAACTGGTAGTGCATCCCGAGCAGCTCTCGCACGGTCGGGCTCGTCAGGCCGATCGCGCGCAGCAGCAGCGCGGGTATGGCGCGAAACGTGGCCTCGAGGCTGCCCGGCGTTCCGGTAGACGATCCCGCTACCGGACGCGGTTGACGGATCAACCAACCGCTGTGAGCGTCGCCGGACGTGGTTGGTCTCAGGCGGCCGGGAGAGTGTCGTGGATCGGGGTGGACTGGGCGCCGATGGAGGTCAGCGGCGTCGGCTTGAAGCCCTTGACGATCAGCCAGATGCCGAGGGAGAGCTCGAATGCAGCGATGGGGAGCGCGGCGAGGACGGCGACCGAGGACACGTTGCTGTAGGTGCCGAAGAAGACCGCGATGTCGGAGCCGAGGAGCAGGGGCGCGCCGACGAAGGCGACGATCGGCAGAATGCGGGGAACCAGCCCGGACCGGTACAGCACGTAGCCCAGGAGCAGATCGCAGAAGACGGGCATGAGGCTCTGCGAGAGCAGGAACGTCCAGGTGTAGACGGCGACCAGGCTGTGGCCGATCGTGACCATTGAGGCGTCCGCGCCGGCGGATCCGGCGACGTCGCTCCGCAGGGTGATGATCGTCAGCAGACTGATGACGCCGACGAAGATGAGGCTGGTCTCCAGGACCCGAGCGGTGACGAACCCCAGGGCGGCGGTCTGGCTAACCCGCTTGGCCACCGGGTACAGCACCACGGCGGTGCCGATGCCGGCGATGCCGACGATGACCTCGGACAGGCCTCCCCACAGGACGCCGGTGTCGCTGCCGGCGCCCATGATGAAGGTGGCGACGTGATCCTTCACGGGCTTGTACAGCACGAGGGTGGGGATGGACACGAATGTGAGGAGATACAGAACGCCGGCGGTCAGGGAGATCCTTCTCATCGGGTCCATCCGTCGGCGCAAGGTGGTTCGGCCCGCGACCGGTGTGGCGCGAGGTGTAGGGATGGCGGTGGTCATATCGCGCTCCGTGCGGTTGGGGTGGTCAGTTGGGGGTCGGTGTGCGCGGAGTCGTTCGCCGGTCGGGCGCCGGTGGTCATGGGATGACCGGAGCGGGCGTCAGCGGGGCCGTGTCGGGCGCGGAGGCGGTGGGTGGTTCGGTGCCGCCCATGTCGAGCCGGAACGGCGGGTAGACGTCGGTCATCAGGCCGGCGTAGGCGGCGACGCGGAAGACCCAGCGGTTCATGCCCAGCACGAGGTCGAACAGGCCGCGCGGGTAGCGGCCGGCGAAGAGCAGGACGATCCCGGCGATGCAGACCAGCAGACCGATCAAGCCGCCGCCGTACGCCCACCCATCACCGTTGTTCGCCTGGTTGTAGCCGACGAACGCGCCGCCGGTGAACACCCCGATGATCAGGTAGTGGGGCAGCGCGAGCAGCCACCACTTCACGAGGACGAGCCCGCGCGAGAGCTGCGCCGGGTACTCGACCTCGAGCCTGGCCGGGTAATCGGGCACGTCCTTGAGTGTGAACGGCGGGTACTGGTCGGTGCCCAGCGTGCTGTATGAGTAGAAGCCGACGCGCCACGACCAGCGCAGCACACCGACATTGAAGTCGAACAGCCCGCGCGGGTAGCGGCCGGTGAACAGGATCGCGAAGAACGAGATCACGCTCACCACCACGAACGCCAGCCACAGGAACATGAGCACGATGTAGTGCGGGATCGACAGCAGCCACTTGATGAGCCAGAGGCCGCGGCTGAGCCCCGGCGCGAGCTCGCCGGTGAGGTGAAGGGGGTAGGAGGGTGCGTTGGTGTCCATGAGCGGGCCTTTCTGTCGCGCGGATCCCGCGAGGGTGGCTGTGGGGCGGCCCAAGGTCCGGCATCGTTGAACTGACGCTCCAGCGCTGTCCAGTCGGCCAATGGGCGTTCGCACTTCCAGTCTCGACGCTACGCGTGTAGTGCATAACTAGCAATAGGTTTCTAGAAACACTCTGATATCTTGGAGCAATGGCTGCAGAGTGGAGCTTCCTGACCAACCATGCCCGGGTGCTCGTCTGCCTCGCCCGTGACGAGGGCCTGCGGCTACGAGACATCGCCGATGTGCTCGGGGTCACCGAACGAACGGTCTTCGGCATCGTCACCGACCTGACCGAGGCCGGGTACGTGCTGAAGGAGAAGGAGGGCCGCCGCAACCGCTATCGGATCCAGCACCATCTCCCGCTGCCGCACGCCATCGGCCGAGAGCCGACGGTCGGCGAACTGCTGCGACTGTTCGTGGACTCCACAGCAACGGAAGCAGCGCACCTGCCACATCAAGATGCCACGCCGACGAGGCACCCCGACCCCTTGCACGCAGACCCGCCACCCCTGTGATCACACAGGCTGAGCGCTGAGCCAGGGCCAATGTCCTCGTCGGGGTCAGCACTGACCGGCAACTCGGCCCAAGCGGCGCACGCCACATCTGGACATCGTGACCATTCACGAGGCTGGGCTGCGGACCCTTTGACGATCCGACCATGCTGGAATGGGCGCCCAACGACGCACGTATCGTGCTCACCCACGAACTGGCGACCATGCGGGACTACGCCTACCAGCGAATCGCGGCCGGGCTCCCCATGCCTGGAGTCTTCGAGATGGGGAGTCACTTCCGCGAGCGCCGGTCATCGAAGGAATTCTCGTGATCGAGGGCGCCAGCGAACCTGACGACTGGGCAGGACACCGTTCACTACCTTCCACTTCGCTGAGGGACACCCGGCAACAATGTCGCTATAAGTGAATCGCGCGGGCTGCTTCTTCTCCCTTCTCTCTAAGGCCACCGGTCACCACAGACCGGTATTTCAGCCGGAAGTAAGAGGATGCTTTGCAACCGAATATCCGTTGACAGACTGTGAGTTTGAGCCGCCCGTGCCTTTGGCGTCTCGCTCTGGATCAGCCGCTGTAGTAGAGGTCCGGTTCATGCGGCGATCGACTGTTCGGTCAGCTCATCCACCAGGTCATGCGTTCGTGAGACTGCGCCGCCCACTGCAGTCGGCGCTGCAATGCAACTCGACGGCAGACCACGCTGTCGCACGTCCCGACATGGACAACCGGCTACCGCGCGGGCACCCGGCTACCCGGGTGCGCTAACGCACCGCGCAGCGAGGCCGACGCGGTGCGGGGATCGTCAGCCTGGGTGATGGCGCGCACCACCACGATCCGCGTGGCACCCGTCTCGAGCACCTGCGGCAGGTTCTTGGCATCGATGCCGCCGATCGCGAAGAACGGCAGCTCGCGTGGCCCCACGCCGGCCATCGCCGCAGCTACCCGTGGCAGGCCCAGACCGACGGCGGCACGACCGGGCTTGGTCGGCGTCTCCCACACAGGGCCGGTACAGAAGTAGTCGATGCCCGGGTCGGCGTAGGCCGCGGCCGCCTGCTCCGGCGTATGGGTCGACCGGCCGATCAGCACGTCCTTCCCCACGATTCGCCGAGCCTGTTCGGTGCTCAGGTCACCCTGGCCAAGGTGCAGGATGTCGGCGCCGACCAGGACGGCGATATCGGCCCGGTCATTGACGGCGAAGAGTTTGTCGTGGCGGCTGGCCAGTTGCGCGAGTACCTCCAACGCCCGGATCTCGTCCGCGGCCTCGAGCGACTTATCGCGCAGCTGAATGATGTCCGTGCCGCCGACATAGGCCGCCTCAAGAAAATCGGCCAACCCGTCGCCCCGGGACGCATCGGTGCACAGATACAGCCTGGCTTCGCCGAGCTTGGCCAGCCGGCGCTCTCGCAGCGTGTTCATCCGGCCATCGTGGCATGCCACCGGCACCCGGCCACCCGGTCCGGCACACCGGGTAGCCCACTGCGACAAGGCTTCCCGTGGACCCGATCGGGGCCGAACCGTCCCCGGCGCACACGGCATAGGATGGAGACTTCCGTGGGAGCCCGTCGAGGGCTGAGAGGGCGTTGCGCCGACCACTTGAACTTGACGCGGGTGATACCGCCGTAAGGAGGAAAGCGGTGCGGGCGATCGTCGTCGGAGCCGGGGTGATCGGCGCCGCCACGGCGTGGCGACTACGGCAGCGTGGGGTGGCAGTGACCCTGGCCGACCCTGCGCCGGGAGGGGGCGCGACCCGTGCCGCGGGCGGCATGCTGGCCGCGATCAGCGAGGTGCAGTACGGGCAGGACCGGCTCTATCCGCTGATGCTCGATTCCGCCGCCGAATACCCCGCGTTCCTCGCCGAACTCTCCACCTGGACGGATCTGACCACCGGGTACGACACCGCCGGAACGCTCGTGGCGGCCGCCGACCGCGGCGACCGGGACGCGCTGGCCCAACTCGCCGAAGTGCAGCATCGGCACGGCATGGCGGTCGAGGAACTTTCTGGCCGCGCGGCCCGCCGTCTTGAGCCCGCGCTCGGCACGCACGTGGTGGCTGCCTTTCACACTCCGGACGACCACCAGGTCGACCCCCGGCTGCTGGCCGCCGCGCTGCTGGACGCCGCGAGGCGCCCCGACCGGCCCGGGCCGCCGGCCACCCTGGTGCGTAAGGCCGTCCGATCGGTCGAGCCCGGCAGCCCTGCCATAGTCCGATTCGACGACGGCACGCAGAAGGCCGCGGATGTGGTGGTGCTGGCGCCCGGCCTGGGGCTCTCCGGCATCGATGGCGTCGCGGTGCTACCCCAGCGGGCGGTGTACGGAGACGTCGTCCGGCTGCGCGTGTCGGCCCCACTGATCGCGCCGGGCCAGACCGGGCTGCTGCGGCACACCCTCCGCGGGCTCGTCCACGGCGTCCCGATCTATCTGGTACCACGCGCGAACGGCCACCTCGTGCTCGGCGCGACCAGCCGCGAGGACGCTGTAGACGCGGTGAGCGCCGGCGGTGTCTTTCGGCTGCTGCGCGACGGCTCGACGCTGGTCCCCGCGCTACTCGAAGCCGAACTGGTCGAAACCCTGGCCCGGGCACGGCCTGGCTCGCCCGACGACATCCCGATGATCGGCCGAACCGCGCCGGGCGTGGTGCTCTCGTGCGGGTACTTCCGGCACGGAATCCTGCTGACCGCCCTCGGCTCACGGCTGACCGCAGATCTGGTCTGCAACACGGTTCAGGACGACGATCTGCCGCGGTTGGCGGTCACCGACCCCACGAGGTTCGACCTCGACCAGGCCTGCGGAACGGCCGTGCGACCCAGGGCTGGCACCGACCTCGATCATCACTACCCAAAGGAGGGTCGACATGCGTTGCATAGTCAACGGTGATCAGCTGGAGTTAACGGAGGGCAGCACTGTCCGAGATCTGTTGCAGGAGTTGACCGGACATCGCCTCGACAGCCATGGGCGAGCCGACGACGGCGAGTCCGTGGGACTGGCCGTGGCCCTCGACTCCCGGGTCGTGCCACGCAGCAGCTGGTCGTTGACGGCCGTGCTCGACGGCGCACAGATCGAGGTGGTTGAGGCGGTGCAAGGTGGCTGAGTGCAAGCAGCGCACCCGGAGGCACACCGCACGCGGCGAGGCGTGCCGCAGCCGAGCACCGCATGCACTCCGACAAGAGGGCGAAGCATGAGTATGTCGATATCCCAGGCCGATCGGGCGGCCGATGCCCTGCTGATCGACGGCGTCGCGCTCACCTCGCGGCTGATCATGGGGACCGGAGGTCCTGACCGACCTGAACGCCCTGGAGCAGGCGCTGATCGCCTCCGGCACCGAGCTGACCACCGTGGCCCTGCGCCGATACTCCCCCGATGCCCAAGGATCGCTGTTCGGCCTGCTGCGACGACTCGGAATCCGTGTCCTACCCAATACGGCGGGCTGTTTCACCGTCAGGGACGCAGTATTGACCGCACAACTCGGCCGGGACGCGCTCGAGACCGACTGGGTCAAGCTGGAAGTGATCGCGGACGAGCAGACCCTGCTGCCGGACGTGGTCGAACTACTCGAGGCGACCGAGCAGCTGGCCCGGATGGGTTTCAAAGTCTTCGCGTACACCACGGACGACCCGTCGGCCGCGGTGCGCCTGCAGGAGGCTGGTGCCACCGCGGTGATGCCGCTGGGTGCCCCGATCGGCACCGGGTTGGGCATCCTCAACCCGCACAACATCGAGCTGATCGCTTCTCGTGCAACGGTTCCGATCGTGCTGGATGCCGGCATCGGGACCGCCTCGGAGGCCGCCCGGGCCCTTGAGCTGGGCTGCGACGCAGTGCTGGTGGCGAGCGCCGTCACCCGAGCCGAGCATCCGGCCCGGATGGCCGAGGCGATGCGACTGGCAGTCGAGGCCGGGCGCCTCGCCGCCGGCGCGGGCAGGATCCCCCGGCGCACGCACGCCCTGGCCTCCTCGCCGATGGCCGGCAGAATCACGCCATGAAACCGCTCGTCGAGCCCGGCCCTGAGCTCACCGGCGCCCAGATCGCCAGGTACCAACGGCATTTCGGGCTGACCGAGATAGGCGTGGAGGGACAGCGACGGCTTGCGGCGGCGCGGGTTCTGGTAGTCGGCGGCGGCGGCCTGGGGGCACCTGCCCTGCAGTATCTGGCCGCGGCAGGCGTCGGTACGATCGGCATCGTCGACGATGACGTGGTCGACGAGTCGAATCTGCAACGCCAGGTCGTGCATGGCGTCGCAGACCTGGGCCGGGCCAAGGTCGAGTCGGCCGCGGACGCGGTCGCCCGGCTCAACCCGCTGGTCAGGGTTCAGCCCCACCGGCTGCGGCTCAACGCGAGCAATGCGCTCGACCTGCTGGCTGGCTACGACCTGGTGATCGACGGCACCGACAACTTCGCCACCCGGTACGTGGTCTCCGACGCCGCCGAGATCGCAGGCAAACCCGTGGTCTGGGGCGCGATCCTACGTTTCCACGGCCAGGTCGCGGTGTTCTGGCACGGCCACGGGCCGACCTACCGCGACCTGTTTCCGGAGCCGCCGGCGCCCGGCACGGTGCCGTCGTGTGCCGATGCGGGGGTGCTCGGCGTCCTACCGGGGGTGATCGGTTCGTTGATGACCGCCGAGGCGATCAAGCTGATAGCCGGCATCGGCGAGCCGCTGCTCGGCCGGCTGCTCGTGTACGACGCACTGACGGGCAGCTTTCGCACACTGCATCTGCAACCCGACCCGGGACGCCCCCCGGTCACCGAGCTCAGCGATCCCGAGGTCTCCTGCGAGTTGCCTCCTGCTCCGTCGGAGACCCTTACCGCGAAGCAGCTTTCGAGCCTTGTGAAGCGGAGGGCGGCCGGCACTGTAGCGCTCGCAGTGGTTGACGTCCGGACCGACTGGGAGCGTGCCCCCGGGATGGTCCCCGGAGCGATCGCGGTCAGCCTCAACGAGTTGCTCGACCGGGGCGCGGACGCACTGCCGGACGACGCCCGTGGCTGCGACCTGGTGCTCTACTGCCAGGGTGGCGTGCGGTCGGCCCGGGCGCTGCAAGCGCTGCGCCCCGCCTATGCCGGCCGTGAGATTACCGTCCGGCATCTCGACGGCGGCTATCAGGCCTGGCTACAGAACCTGTGACGGCGTCCGGATACGGTGGCGTCCACGAAGGCGACGCGGGTCACGCAAGCCCAGTGTGAGCACGCCAGCGTCGCCAAAAACATCCTCCCTCAATGTATTTCGCGCGCCCTTGATGGCTCCTGTGGGTGTCATTCGGCGGCGTGAAGCGCGCCGCCGAGGCTGCGCGGCGCACTGAGCGCACGCTGCGCGGTACCGCACCGCCCGGGAGGGGATGCCACGATGGTCAATCGCCGCCATATGACCTTGGGGGCCACCTGTGTAGCCCTACTCACTGGGATGGTTGTGTCCGGGCCGGGCGCGCGTGCCGAGGATTATTACCACGAGTTCGCGCGCGTTACCCAGCCGCTGTGTCTGCAGCCGATGGATGGGTCCCCCGCGGCGGGAACTGCGATCGTGCAGGAACACTGCGACGGTCGCCCCGCGCAGCTGTGGCGAGAAGTGCCGGCCGGCAACGGGATCGTCCACTACCGCAACCAGGCCAGTGGTCTGTGTCTGGACGCCCGAGGCGGACCTGCGAACCACACGCCGGTTCAGCAGTGGCCCTGTACCTGGATCAGCAACGAAAACTGGCAGGTCCAAGACGTCGGTTCCGACGACGCGCCCATGGTTTACTCCCGCGTCTCCGGGACCCGCGTCTACTGCCTGGACGTGCCCGGTGATTCGTCCGACCCAGGCGTGGCCGCGCAGCTGTACCGGTGCAACAGCACCGGCGCTCAACTGTGGTGGACACCCGCCGCATAGCCGATTCAACACCGAGATCGAAAGGGTTTTGCCATGACCACACACCAACTGCGCGGTGCCTTGGGCGCCGCCCTCATCGGGCTCACCCTGGTGACCATGACTGCAGCGCAGGCGCAGGCGGTCGAGGATCCGATCGTCAAACTGGTCAGCGGCCAGAACGGCAAGTGCCTGCAGCCGGTCAACGGAGCCACCGATGCCGGCGAAGCCGTAGTGCAAACCACCTGCAACGGGCTGGACACCCAACAGTGGAGCGTGCACTTCGTCTCCGGCACCAAGGTGCATCTGGTCAATCGGCACAGTGGCATGTGTATGGACGCCCGCGGCAAGGGTGTCAACGGCACACCCATCCAGCAATGGCCATGCAATTGGATCAGTAACGAGAACTGGAACTTCGGTTACCGCGGCAATCAGCTGGTCTCAGTCGTGTCCGACAGCCCCTACACCCACTGCGTCGCCACCCCGGGCTACAACGACGGCCTGGCCATGCAACTGCGCCAATGCAGTTCGGACTCCTCCCAGATCTGGAATCAGATCCCCGGGTAAGCCCAGGTCCACATCAAGCCAGCCTCGCGGGCAGTCGCCGTCGCACAACCCTGCCAGCAGCCAGCAGGGAGCCGGCCACTCTATGGTCATCCTCTGTCGTCCGGAACCGGCCCACGCGCTATGAATGGTTACGGGGAGTTCTTGTCAGTCTAAGCTTGCATAGCCATTGGGCGCTCAGCGCAAGACTCGTAGCGCCCAATCAGGTGTCGGCGTGCGGGTTGAAGCCTAGCTGGGTGAGGAACTCGACTTGATCGAAGTACTGATGAAGTGTCGCGATCCGCCCGTTGCGGAGGCCATAGACCATCGCATAGTTGATCCTCACGCGCCGCCGCTAGCCGGAATCTGACTGCCGTCGCTGCCACGTAGAACACCCGTATGGGTGCCCTCGAACGTCGCCTCTTCCACGCCGGCGTCTGCGTCTGCCAACACGGCAAGCACGGTGACCTGATTATCCGGGAAGGCATCCTGGTAGGCATGCCAGAACAGTTCGGCACCATCTCGGCCACTGAGAATCAGCCCGCCCGGACCGGTTATTTCGCAGTCACTCTCGAAATCGGCCAGAAAGGCGTCCTTGTTGCGCATATTCCAGTTGTCGATGCCGTTACGGATGAACGTACTGGTATTTATCTCACACACCCTTCGGCCCCGGCCGCCGCTGGCGCGGTAGGCTGGGTGGTATCTCGAACATTGAAGGTTAGGCTCCTTATGCGATAGCTTCGCAAAGTTACTCGACCGCAAACAATCCCCGTATCGATGAAACTCCTGATCATCGGGACCAGCTCGCACACCCCGCGGAGTTGGGTCAGCGACTTCCCGAGCCGCACGCGCCGGTGATACCGCAAGGCGTCTCACTCGTCTTGCTCATCGTCCTTCACCTCCTGCCACTCCTTTGGATTGCCAGCAGCGAGGCGATCGATCCCTCACTTGGACCGGGCGGCTGCCCGCCGATCCCTCAGTAGGCAGCGCTCAAGCACGGGTGGTGTCCGGAATCCGGCACCACTGCCCGCCGGTCAAGCTCGGCTGAGCACAAGACCGCGGGCTGCGGCACCAAAGTGAGCCGGATTCCGGACATCCAGCGCCGGGAGCAGCAACCGACCAATCGGTGACCGCCCTGATTGTGCGGACGCGTCAGGTGGTTTGGCCGGCTCCTCCCCAGCTGTGCCCGACGAGGCTGATCTTGCAAGGGCCCTGCCTGCGGCCGGTGTCCCATATTCGGCACGATCGCGAGCCAGCTATCTCGGCTGAGCACGAAACTCACATCTCGCGCAACGATCGTGTCGAATATGGGACAAGCCCAGCTCATGAGCAGGGCACGGCCAGGTGGCTCCCCAACAGAATCACCTCCACCTTGAGCGATCACGCGTCCACCTGTCACGTTCTTCGCCCAGCTGAGGCCAGCTTGGTGACATTTCAGCGAACAACGTGTCGTTACCGTGGGCACAACCCTACGGAAGGTGAGGGGGCTCGAGTCCTTCCGGGCACACTCGTTGCGACAGCAACGACACGGCCCATTCCCGCCGCAATGCGGGGCAGGGGCCGTTGTTTGTGGCGATGAGTGCAGGGTCCCTTCGCCCCGCCTTCATCGAACATTGCAACCCGATAGCCGACTGCCAGATCTTCCGACGACCAGATCTTCCGACGACGAGGTCAGCGGATGATGGATTGGAGTGTGCTGGCCGCGGTGCGGGTTCCATCGCTCGCGCGAATCGCGACTCCTAGACGTGTCGCTTCTTTCCGGTACTTCTCGTCGGTGAGAACGTTCTGGACAGCCGTGCGGATCTCCGTCGTCGATGCAGAGGAGCGGAGAGCGAGTCCAGCGCCCTTCTCCTGGATTCGGTCGCCGATGAGAGGTTGGTCGAAGGCCGGGTTCATCGGCAGGATGACCAGAGGAAGATCGTGTGCGAAGGCGGGCATTGTCGTGGCGTGCCCGCCGTGACCGACCACGAGCGAGATCCTGGAAAACACCTCCGAATGTGGCAGGAAGCGATGCAATTCCACGTTCGCCGGCGCACGCAGGTCTTTCGGTTCGACGGCTGGACCGGTCGTCGCGACTACTCCCACGGGAAGCATCGCCATCGCGTCCAGGATGCGCTGCAGCACTCTCATAGTGGTCGACCAACACCCGTACCGCGTCGTGCACATTCCCGACCGGTGCTTCACGTTCGGAACCTGGGAGGGTTCGAGGCCGGACACACACGTTTCGCCGCTCCTGCCGGCAAGTGTCGCGGGCCCAGGGTTGCGCGACGTCGAACTTGCGCGGGGTGCGCGAAGGTTCAGTCCGTGACTGCTTTGGCGGCGAGGCGGATGACGTCGGCGACGACATCCGGACTCGAGACGTAGATCGCGTGGCTGCCCGGTGCTTCGCTGGTCGTGGCGCCCATGCGTTCTGCCATCGCGCGTTGGGCAGGCGGCGGGATCATCCGGTCATCGGCCGCGACGAGATACCAGCTTGGCTTGGATCGCCACGCCGGCTCGGTGATCGCGCCGGCGAGGGCGTCGAGGCCCCAGGGCACTTGCGCGGCGGCGAGGAATTGCCCCTCTGCCGGGGTGAGATCGGCAGCGAAGGATCCGTGGAACTTCGACTCGTCGAGCAGCAGAAATCCTTCTCGCGGCGGCAGGATCGGCGGGACCGGAGCTCCGGGCGCAGGGTCGGCGATCAGGGTGTTGACCGACTCCCCGGCATCCGGCGCGAATGCAGTGATGTAGACCAGTGCCGCAACCGCGGGGTGGGTTCCAGCTTCACTGATGACAGCGCCGCCGTACGAGTGACCCACCAGGACGACAGGAGGTTCGAGACTGTCGAGCACCCAGCGGGTGGCCGCGACATCACCCGTCAGCGAGAGGGTCGGGTTCTGGACGACGATCGTCCTATAGCTCTGGGCGGACAGCGCGTCGTACACGCCTCGCCACCCCGATCCGTCGACGAATCCACCGTGTACCAGCACGACCGTAGGACTGCTCATGGTGACCTCCTGTTGGGAGTGCGACGTCCGCGCACTGACAAGCCCTTCAGCTCCAGCGTCCGCGTGCCGTGGCGGGAAGGCGTGGACCCCTGCGCACATCGTGCGGACGTGAGTGCACGTCCGCTTCGAGATGATTGACGCGCTTCGACGGCCAGTGCTCTACTGGTTCTCCGGCTGTGCGAGGAGCAAGGGATGGCAGACGCCGTTGTCAGCACGGACGCGGTCAAACCTGCTGACCGCGAAGGTTTCTGGCACGACGTACTCGCCGACACCTTCGCACCCGTCCAGCTCCAGGGGTGGGCCGATCATGCAGATCCAGCCGCCAGCCTGAGCGGAACCCGGCGCGGGCGGCTCTTGTTCGCTGAGCTGGAGGCGACGCCTCACGTACACCGGCGTACGCCCCGTCACATCCGCCAAGCAGATGCCATGTACTTCCAGATCGCGGTCTTGACGAAAGGTGTCGTCTCACTTCAGCAGGACGACCGGATCGCGGAACTCGTACCGGGTGATCTGGTCGTCTACGAGAACTCGCGACCGTTTACCTGGACATTCACCCAACCTTGGGCGGTCGCCGTCCTGTCGATCCCGAGCGAGGCGGTCAGGCTCGCCGATTCGGAACGGCGCGTCCTGAGCGCGCGACGACTCTCCGGGCAGGAGGGACTCTGCGGGGTGGTGGCGCGGTTCGTCCTGGATCTGACTCGGCATGCGTCCGAGATCGACGACGCCCAGTCGGAGCGAGTACTGGCGCAGGCAAGCGACCTGGCGATCTCACTGTTCGCCACACCCGCCAACACGGAGTATGCCGACGCCTGGCAGCGCAGCACGCTGGACCGGATCAAGGCGTATATCGAGACGCATTATCGCGATCCGACCCTGAAGCCCGATGAGATCGCGGTGGCAGCGAACATCTCGACGCGATACCTGCACAAGCTGTTTGAGGGCGAACACGAGACCGTCGCCCTCTACGTGCGCGGCCTGCGACTGGAGCATGCACGAGCCGACCTGCTCGACCCACGCCTGAACCGAGCCAGCATCGCCGCGATCGCGCACGGCTGTGGCTTCGGAGACATCAGCGGGTTCAACCGCGCGTTCAAGGCGGCATACGCCATGAATCCAAGCGATCTACGACGTGGGATCCCGCGCCCGAGAAGCGATTCACACTCATCCTTACCGCTTCACGATTAGGTCCTGCGGACGGCCCAGATTTGTATGATTCGTGCACAGCAGAGGTGACCGTCGACGGGAAAACCTGGTCACTCGGGTCTTGTCGGTGCCGTGGGTGCCGGTGTGCTGCCCAGCGACTACATCGGCCACTGCGCCGACGACGCGGCCGCCAGGTACGTCGCGTCGAGGAATTGCAGGAGGTATTCATCCGGTTTCGCGGCGGCCCGCACGCGGGCGTACGGCAACACGAATTCCCCGAACGCTTCGTCGTAGCTTGCGCCGTCTACCCCGAGCGGGTAGTTCCGAAACGAAGCAGGTTCTGGGTAGGAGTAGGAGTAGAAGAGACCTTCGTCGGCACCTCCTGGCCAGTACCCGCAGCTGGAAACCTCATCGCTGTAGGCCTCCCGCATCACCCAGTCGGGACAGTTGGGAATGCCGCCGGGATGCGGCGTTGCCGGGCGTCCGGAAAATCGGGTGACGGCAAGATCGAATGCGCCCCAGAAGAAGTGCACCGGGCTCGCCTTTCCGCGGAACTGCGACCGGAATCGGCTGAGCACTCGATCAGCATCGACCAGCGAGATCCAGAAGTCGTGCATCGCGTCAGCGTCGTAACTCGCGTGAACAGTGTCATCCGGGAAGGGGATGGCCTCGACCAGTTCGACCGGGTGCGGTTTGATGGGCACCTCGATTTCGAGCTCGTCGAGGTGCGACCGGAATTCCGCGTATAAGCCTCGATCCACCGATGGGCATGGTGTTGAGCGGGTGATTCCGTTTGGCTGGGCGTGAGTGGTCGAGGGCGTGCGTATTCGTCGGACCTTGCTGTCCGGGGTGTTCCACGTGGTCTTCGGGTCGCGCAGGGGGTCCCTGCTGGGTGGTCAGGCCGGGAGCATGGGAGGCGGGTCGTTGACCCGGTCGAACAGCGCGGTCCAGGGGGTCTGCCAGGGCCAGGACGTGGGTAGGTGCAGGGTGATCCGGCGGGCGGAGGACGCTATTCGTGCGGGCACGGTGATCAGTGTGCGGCGGATGGTCGCGGTGCTCGCTCGTGCCAGGTCGGGTGCGGCGAGGGTGCCTGCCGCTCGGGTGAGGTTGAACGCGATGACGGCGAGCACCAGCCAGGCGGCGTTGGCGGTGAACACCCCGGAGGGCAGGTGTGCCAGGGCGGAGTTCTTCAGGTCGGCGTGGACCTGCTCGATGACGGCGTGGTGGCGGTGGGTCTTGTCCGCTGCCACGGTGTCGAGGATCGCGGGGTCGGCGGTGGTGAAGAAGGCGTGGAACCGCCACAGGTCGAACAGGGTGTCTTGCCCGGCGGCGCGCTTGGTCTTGGCGTGGACGTCGGGGATCCGGCGCACGACCAGCCGGCCGGGAACCTGCTCGGACTTCCTGGCCGAGGCGAAGGCCGTGAAGTCGATCTCGGCGACGTCGGCACGGGAGATCCACGTCTGTGTCTCCTCCTCGAAGATGGCGTCGGTGTACTCGATCGGCGTCCATGCGTCCTGGTCGATGGTGGTGATCGCCTTCTTGATCGTGGTGGTCATCCGTGCGGTGACCGAGACCGCGGCGCCACCGGCCAGGGCTGCGTGCACGGGCCCGCGGCCGTAGAACGCGGAGTCCATCCGCACCAGCACCAGTCGAGCTGTGCCGAGTAGTCGTCGGCTGGTCCTGACCGCGTCGGCGACCAGCCGCTTGGCGCCACGCGGCGACCCACACGCACCTTTGCGGAGCCGTTGAGCCACGATCACCGGTGCCGCCGTCGCGGTCGTGAGCGTGGCCAGTAGCGCGTTGAGCCCCCGCACCTTGGAGTAGCCGAACCCGGCGCCCTGCTTGGCGTGGCCGTGGACCTCGATGATCGTGTCATCGACATCCAGCAACGCGTACCCCGCCTCGTCGTCGTCCCCGACCCGGGGAGTCCCGATACCCAGCAGGCCGGTGAGCCCGGCCAACGCGATCAGGAACCGAGAGGCGATCGCATCGAGCTGACGGACATGACCGAACGTGAACGCCCGCAGGAACGACCCCAGCGTCGAGGGCGCATAAACCCGGGCAAAGACCCGGCCCATCCCACCGTGCCGCACCACGGCCATGTCATCAATCGAGTCCGCGCCCGCGACCATCCCGCCGACCAGCGAAGCGACCTTCAACCCGGCGTTCGCACCCTTGTCCGTGGGAACCGAGAGATGCTCATCAGCCAGCTCCCGCAGCCCAGCAGCATCCGCCAACGCCAGCACTGGAACCAGTCCGGCCGACGACACGAGATTCGGCTCATCGAACGCCACCGACGTCCGAGCCAGAGTATGAGAGAGTCGCATCTTGAAGATGCCCTCCTTGGATGAGTCCTTTGGAACCTCGCAAGTCCCAAACTCCCAGCCCAGAGGGCATCTTCGCTGTTACGGCACACTCAACACACCAAACCCGATCGGTGGATCGAGGATAAGTCGGCGACACTGCGAGGCTGCAGCGCGAGCCGGCGTTGGTCTCCGTTGCTCGTCTGGATGATCAGAGCGTGCGCAGTAAAGTCGAAGATGATCTCAACGCCGCCGCCCCGCCAGGGCATAAGCGACGTTGTGAGCCCGACCGAGTTGACGTAGAGCGGGACATTCCACCAATGATTCGCCCGCGGCGTGAGCGCCAGTCTTACCCTGCCGACGATCTGAGTCCAGAGCTGTACGGTGTCACGCGTGTCCTGCCAGTGCTGCAGGGGTAGCGTCGGCCAGGTACCGCCATCGGTCTGAGTGGTCACCATTCGCTCCTCACGTAGGTGTTCCATGGTGCGCCGCTAAGTTCCTACGTGGGGAAGGTTCGTTGTGCCCATTTCGCAAGCGACGTGGTGGCGGTCGTTGCTGCGAGGACCCACAGCATCGCTCGGATGAATCCCAGATCGAGCAGTCTTTCCCGGGCATCCGCGATGAGCACGTCCGGCTCTGGCGCCAAGACGGTGCGACTACATCCGGCGCGCTTGCGTCGTCGCGCCAGATGTAGTCGGCCGTGATTTCGTCCAACTTTGGACTGCACCCGCTAGAGGGCAATCAACCCGACTTGCGAGGCAGAGTCCTACGATTCCGGGGTCTCAGAGCGCCGGGGCGACGCCGTCGTGCCCGGCATCCACCACCGCAACCAGCGCTGCCGCGGTTCGTGGCATCGGGATCTCGGTACCGTCGGCCTCCGGCTGAGTCGACACCGGAACCGGATGATCCGGCGACGGCATCTGCGTGGACGAGACCCCCGACCCGTCCGTCGGAGCGAACGCCAGATCCCGATCTGCCATCCCCGGCGCGGCCATCGCAGTGTCGAACGAACTGGCTTCTGCCATCGCCAGTTCCGGCATCTGGGCCGGCACCTGCTGCGCAGCATCGTCGGACAGAGCGCTGCCGGCCGGTGCGTTCACGCCGACACTGAGCCGGTCGATCCAGCCGCCGAGTGACGCCCAACCGCTCCAACCGTTGTTAGGAGCTGTCTGCCAGATGTGCCAGGCCGCATGGTCGGAACCGCGGGCGAAGACCTCCATCCGGCCGTCCGCGTTCGCCGCCACGGCCAGCTCATCGATCCAGCCGCCCAAGGACGCCCAGTCGCTCCAGCCGCTGTTCGGCGCGGTCTGCCACTTGTGCCACAGCGCGTGGTCGTTGCCGATCACGAAGACTTCCATCCGGCCGTCGGCGTTACGGCTCACCACCGGGCTGGCAACTCCGCCACCCAGCGACTGCCAACTGCTCCACCCGCTGTTCGGCGCCACCTGCCATAGGTGCCAGAGCGCGTGGTCGGAACCGCGGGCGAAGACCTCCATCCGGCCGTCCGCGTTCTGCCCGAGCGCAAGTTGGTCGATCCAGCCACCGAGGGAGGCCCACCCGCTCCATCCACCGTTCGGGGCGACCTGCCAGTTATGCCACAGCGCGTGGTCGTTGCCGATGACGAAGACTTCGAGCCGGCCGTCGGCGTTCTGAGAGACGACGCAGCTGTCCACGCCACCGCCGAGGGAGGCCCAGCCACTCCACCCACCGCCAGGGGCGACCTGCCAGTTGTGCCACAGCGCATGGTCGGACCCGCGGGCGAACACCTCGAGCCGGCCGTCGGCATTGCGCCCGACGGCAAGCTGATCGATCCACCCACCCAACGAGGTCCAACCGCTCCAGCCTCCGCTGGTCTGCCAGTTGTGCCACAGCGCGTGGTCGCTGCCGATGACGAACGCCTCCAACGACCCATTGAGATTGCGGGCGATCACGGGCGAATCGATCCAGCCACCCAGCGACGCCCAATCGCTCCACCCATTGTTGGGGGCGGTCTGCCAGCGGTGCCACAGAGCCTGATCCGACCCGCGGGCGAACATCTCGATCCGCGCCCCCGCCAAACCGCCGGCAATCCCTTCAGGGGCCCACATCTGGGCGTCCAACCCGCAACTGCCGTAGCTCATCCGGAAGTAGCCGCTCTCGCCCCACCCGACACCCCAGGAGTTCTTGGCAATCCAGCACTGCTTGGCGTCGTCGTAGCCGACGATGCAGACGCAGTGTCCGCCGACGACGTTGCCAGCGGTCTTCGCGTTGTAGGTGTATACGCCACCGGTGTAGTGGTAATAGAAGTCTTCATAGACGGTGAAGCAGGCCGTCACCGGGCCCACGGTGGAGATGAACTGCTTCATCGCCGCCTGCGTCGTGAGCTTGTGCCAGCCCGTGATCTTGGTGAGCCGGTTGCCCCAGTCGGACGGCAGTCGACATGCCTGGTTAGCGGCGGTGTACGGGAAGGCAGCAGCGTCGACGATTCCCTGCTTCAGCCCGTCGTAGGCGGCATCGGGCCACCAGCCGCCGTCCGGGCACGCCCCCGCACCATGATTCGGACCCCAGCAGAACCACAGCTGCGCCTCGGACAGATCCACTGGTGCGTTCGGCGACTTCCGACTGATCCGGACCAGCGACTCCATCGCGGCCACCGCCCCGAACGCGACGCAGGAACCGCAGCCGCCCTGGTCAGCGATCGGCGTTACGTAATTCTGGCCAGCGACCGAACGCCAGTCGAAAGCCGTTGCCAGAGCGGCCGAACCACTGGCTACTCGCGCTGTGGCCGCAGCTCTGGTCGCGATCTGCTCGGCCTCCTCCAGCGATGGGTCATCCGGGCCCGGGACGTACCCGGTTCGCGCCCGGGCCAACAGTTCGGAGTGCTCAGAATTGGACGTGACCCCGGCCCGCCAGCCAAGGCCTAAGTCTGCGATCTGACTTTGCAATGCTGCGAGTTGTACGGACATAGCAAATCCTCCCCCTCCGCCCAGCACACTGGACGGAACTATTGAGTGTGCCCGGACAAGACCGAAAGGGCAGCCAGAGGCTCACCGCAGCTGGCTGCTTGTGCTTTCGAGGTGATTCGCCGGACAGCCTCCTGGCTTGTCGTCATCGCGCGGTCTACGCACCGACGACAGACAAGAGCGCCAGAATGTCGTTCTGATACGGAGCTGCCCCACGCCGGGAATAACTGAGCCGCATATGGAGTCGCTACCTGAGACGACGACCCCGGAAACTGAGCGAGGAACGGCGAAAGGATCGGACCATGACGCGACTGCCCGAAGTTGACCTCGTCCCGATTGGACATGTCGAGCTGGTTCCACGGCGCATCAGAGCCACCCTCGGTAGCGAGGCGGTCATCGACTCCACGCGTGTGCTGTACGTCTGGGAGAACTCCCACTACCCGCAGTTCTACGTGCCGCTGGACGACGTGCGTCGCGGTGTGCTGGTTGCCGAGGGCCCCGCCTCCACCGAGCTTGGTTCCGGCACAAGCTACGGCGTGAAGCTGGGCACCGTCGAACGTGAGGGCGCGGGCGTCTTGTACGACACGCACCCGAACCCACGACTCGTAAACCACGTTCGCTTCCGTTGGAGCGCCTTCGATGCGTGGTTCGAGGAGGCTCAACGCGTGCACGTCCACCCCCGCAGCCCGTATGTGCGCGTCGACGTCTTGCGTTCAGATCGGTTGGTCCGCGTCGAACTCGATGGCTTTGTACTGGCCGAGAGCGATGCGCCGGTGCTCGTGTTCGAAACCGGCCTGGCCACCCGCTACTACCTCGACCGTGGACGCATTGATTTCTCCCGGCTGATCGCGAGTGACACGGTGACGTCCTGCCCGTACAAGGGCACGACGAGTGGCTACTGGTCGGCACGCGGTGACGGACGGATTGTCCCCGACGTTGCATGGAGTTATGACTTCCCGCTGCCCGAGGTGGCACCCCTCGCCGGACTCGTCGGCTTCTACCACGAGAAGTTGAATGTGACTGTGGACGGCGTCCCGGTCTAAGCCCAATGCGGTTCGGTTGGCCCTCTGATGTGGGTGTCAAGCTCTGTGTGTGCGAGCGTCGCGAGGCAGGTTTGGCGGGGACAGGGCTGGGGTAAGGCACCCCTGGCCCTAACTCAGATGGCCCAGCGACAGACGCGCAGCCCGCCCGGGTCTTCCGCAAAGGGCGGTTTCGACAGTCGCAGGCCGCGGGCCCTGTCCTGCGCTATGACTGTGCCCCGCCCGGCGGGGCATCGTCACAGCGTCAGAAACCGGCCCCTTCACAGCCCTGGAGAAGCCGGGCTCGACCCCTCACGATCTGGGGTCGGTGGGGGTGCTGTTCGCGGTGTATCCGCTGCAGTTGGCACCGGGTTGAGTGCCGGAGCTGGGGTTGGGGTCGTTAGAGAGTGCCGTTCGCGGCGTATCCCCTCGGCGACGGCTTGGAGGAGCTCTCGCCACCACTCTGCAAAGCGGAGCTGAAAGACTGCCAGCGGGAAGCCGTGACGGGCGGCGTGCTCGGCTGGGATGGTGTCCCAACCAAAGTATTCGACGGTGATACGCGTCTGGCCCGGAGATCCGTCGATGTCGTCGAATCGCACGTGCAATTCGGTTTCCTGACCCGGGGCGAAATTGGCGTGGCGCCAGGTGAGTTCGAGACGGCAGGGTGGATCCCAGACGCGGACACGGCCGACGACGAACGTCTCGCCGTCCGGGTAGGTCTCCACGAGTCGCCCGTCGGGGCCGGGTTCGAAGGCGAGGGTTCCGGTGCGCCCTTGCGAGAACTGGAACAGTCCGTTGGGTTGCCACCACTCGCCGATCTGTTCGGTGAAGGCAGCGAAGGCTCGTGCGGCAGTGGCGGGCACCCGGAGTGCCACGAGGACACGGGAGGCGTCGTCACGTGTCACGCTCGAGGTGCCGCGAAGGCAGTGAGCTGTTCGGCCCAGGCGCGCTCGGCGATGTCGAGCCAGTTGCGTAGCTCGGTCATGGGTGCGGAGCGAAGCGTGTAGATCCGGATGCGGGCGTCGAAGTCGGGGTGGGTCTCGGTGACGAGGCCTTGCTGGCGCAACACGCGCAGGTGCTTACTCATCGTGGACGGCGTGGCGCCCAGCTCGCTGGCGAGTTCGCCGGCCCGGCGGGGTCGTTCGGCGAGCAGTTCGACCGTGCGTCGGCGGACGGGATCGGCCAGTGCAGCCAGCGTGTTGTCGAGCCGCGCAGTGGCCGAATCGCTCACTGCCAACCGGTCGCGGTGATCGGTTGCCCGATGGCAGCCTCTGCTTCAGCGCGGGTGACATCGCGGACATGCGTCGAGAAGCTCCAACGATGCCCCTCCAGGTCGACGGCACGATAAGTACGGTCGCCGTAGAACTGATGATCCTCCGGCTCAGCGGTGATCACGGCTCCCGCGGCGCGCGCCCGTTCGCAGTGCTCGTCGAGCCCCTCGGGGAGTTGCACGTGGACGTACTGGGTGTTCACTTCGCCGACACTGGCCGGACTGCGGATCCAGTCGGCCCACTCGGCACCGACCATGATCCGCCCCTCGCCCGCGCAGCTCATCTCGTAGTGGCACATCTCGGGCGCCTCGGGCGGTCCTTCGATGGCCATGGTGACCTCGAAGCCGAAGGCGCGTTCGAGCCATGCCAGGGCAGCCTTCGGATCCCGGTAGTGGACGCTCGACGTGAAGGTGTTCTCTTCCATAGAGAAATGGTTTCCTTTTTGGGAAACTATGTCAATGCTAGGAGAGGATATATTGACGTGAACCATGACGATCGTGCGCTCGTCGAGGACGCCTGCCGCCAGCCCTCAAGCAGCTGGAACCACCTATCCAGCCTGCTAAACCCGCTAACACCTAGTGGCGATTAGCAGGTTTAGCAGGTTCAGTTGGGAGCCCCGTGAAGTCCTTCGAAGATCTCGACACCCTCGTCGGAGCCGTACCGTTCGCGATCGTGAACGACCTGCGCACAGTCGACACCGGCCGCGGAAGCGAGGCCCTTTACCGAGACAAGCTTCCCGCGCTCCTCACCAGCCTCGCGACTCAGGCGCGCGCTGCGGGTATCGAAGCGTCTTCCGCAATCGAGGGCGTCGTCGTCAAAGACCGGGTCCGCGCCGCCGACATCGTTGCGGGCAAATCCGATCAACTCCGAAACCGCAGCGAACAGGAACTCGCTGGATATCGCGCAGCTCTCGACTATCTCTACCAAGAACAGTGGCACCCTCTGAACCTCGGGCTGATCCTGCACCTGCACCGACTGCTCTTCCAATACACGCAAGTGCCCGGTGGGCAACTCAAGCTGGTCGAGAACCTCGTCGTCGACAAAGCCCCCGACGGCACACGGGTCAAACGGTTCACACCGGTCTCGGTTGCTCAAACGCCCTATTACCTCGACGACTCAGTCGGACGAGGAGCCACCTGGTCACGTCAATAACTAGAACCGTAGGCACCCGGCCACAAGGCGTTCCTTCCGCTAGTCGCTTGTCCGCCTCTACGAGCATGATTTTCGCGATCTGCCCTCGTCGACTGTCCAGAGTCGGCGAGACTTGAGCAGCCGGGTCAGGCATACATCACAGGAGGAGACATGCGGGATGAGAAGGCAGGACCGCTCATTGAGTTGTCTCCGGAGCGTCGGTCGACGTTGATCTCGACTGCGCTATCTGGCCAGATTGATGCGTGGAGTGGCGAGGCGTGAACGGAAGGCAAATACGCCTCTACCTGGCGGATGGAACCCCCGGCGGCCTGTTGACGGCGGAGATCATGAACTGGACCGGGCACGTGATCGCGGCGCCGAGATCGGATCTCGCTGACCTGTTGAAGCGTCCCGAGGTGTCGCGCACTGGCGTCTACCTCCTACTCGGCGATGACCCGAACAACCCGGGCTCGCAGCAGGTCTACATCGGCGAAGGTGACAATGTCGGCAAGAGGCTTTACCAGCACGGCCGGGACGAGACTAAAGACTTCTGGGATCGGACGGTTCTGCTGACGAGTAAAGACCTAAACCTGACAAAGGCCCATGCCCGGTACTTGGAGGCGCGGCTCATAGCACTGACCAGCGAGGCTGGGAGGGCCCATCTGACGAATGAGACCGCTCCAGCGCCGATCAACCTGCCAGAGGCTGATATCTCGGACATGGAGTACTTCGTCGCACAGGCGAGAATTGTGCTGCCGGTGCTTGGTATCAACGTTCTTCGGTCCACTGGACTCACTCCTCGCGCCCCGAGTGACCCCAGCCGACCCGAATCGCCCGCATTTGTTCTGTCCCAGGCAAAGGCTGGCGTGTCCGCCAGGGCCCAAGAAGTCGATGGCGAGTTCATAGTGCGAGCCGGCTCGCGCGCCCGACGCTCGTGGACGGGAAGGACCACCGCAGGCTATGCCCCCCTGCGGACGCGGCTTGAGCCGATAGATCACTTATGCCCAGCGAGGACGACCTGACCATGGTATTCCCCAGGGACCAAGTCTTTGCTAGCCCGAGCGCTGCTGCCTCGGTGCTCCTCGGTCGCCAATCGAATGGGCGCCTCGAATGGAAAGTTGAGACGACCGAGGTCTCATACGGTGACTGGCAGACCTCACTCCTCGAGGATGTGGAGCGGTAGCGGTCCCCGCCCGGCGCCAACTTTTGCTTAACCCATCGAGATTCGATAGATTTCTATCGTAACTCAACAGGAGGATGGACCATGGGGAAGCTGACAGTCACTGCGCTGCGCGCAGTGCTCGCGGTGGTGCTCGCCGGCACCGTGCTCGTACAGGCGGGGATGGTGTGGGCGCTGGTCACCGACCCGGAGACCGGGTCGCTCCCGCTGACCTGGTTGCGGGTGGTCACGATCCTGGGCCTGGTGTCGGTCGAGGTTGCGCTGGTCTGCGTCTGGCGGCTGGTGACGATGGTGCGACGGGGCACCGTGTTCTCCCACGCCGCCTTCCGGTACGTAGACGTCATCATCGGTGCGATCGTGGCGGCAGCCCTCGTGTGGTTCGGGGTCACGGCCCTCAATGCGCCGGGCCAGCGGGACGACCCGGGCGTCACCGTCATCATGGGCGGGATCGGCCTGGCCATTCTGGGGGTCGCGCTGCTCGTACTGGTGCTGCGGATGTTGCTCGCCCAAGCGGTCGCGCGTGACGTCGAAGCGACGCAACTGCGGGCCGAGTTGGACGAGGTGATCTGATGCCGATCCTCGTCGACATCGACGTGATGCTAGCCAGGCGGAAGATGTCCGTGGGCGAACTCGCGGACCGGGTCGGAATCACGCCCGCCAATCTGGCGGTACTTTAAGAACGGCCGCGCCAAGGCGGTGCGCTTCACGACCCTCGCCGCACTCTGCGAGGTGCTGCAGTGCCAGCCAGGCGACGTGCTGCACTGGGAGGCTGAGGATGTTGCGGACGATGACGTGCCCCGGGGTTGGCGTAAAGCACTTGACACCACCGGCCAGTGACCCGGCTTGGTTGCGTTCTGAGTAACGAACTCGGCACGGAGCTCACGAGGATTCCCGATCGATTCACAAGCCCTTGAGCAGGAGGCCGGGGCGGACCTTCTGGATCAGCTCGAAGTCTCCATCGGCATGGATGACACCAACCTGGTGCGAGAGGGCGGTCTCGGCGATGAACAGGTCTCCGATGGCCCTTCGATGCCACATGTTGTGGTAGTGTGCGAGATCAGCCTGCAGCCGAAGCACCCGGGCGAAGATGTCGCCCGGAGCCTCGAGGACGTGGAACGCTTCGCGCAGTTCGGCACTCTGAGTGTCGTAGTCGCGGGCGGACTGCGAAGAATAGAGCCACTCCAGCATGCCCATTTCACAGATCGCCAGCCGCGCGGGGCTGATCCCAGCAGGCAGTGGCGATCCGCCGGCAAGGCGCACGTGGGCGCTCTTGTCGAGGATCCAAAGATTCAGCGCCATGCTTCGCTCGACAGCAGGACCTCGAGGTCGACGCCCTTGGCGGCGCTGGCGAGATGCCGGTCGAGGATGCCCTGACGGCGTTCCTCGTCGTGGTGGCTCTGAGCGATCAGCAACCGCAAGCCCTGCTCGACCGTCGAACGGAGCGTTCCACCGGTCGCGCCAACGGCCTGTGCGACAAGGGCTTCGTCCAGTTCGATAGTGGTGCGCTTCCCAGCCATGCGTACATACTAGTCGACAACAGGTACATATTGACACGCTTCGTCGCCCTAACAGGTTCCGCATCACACCAAGCTTTTACCCACGCAGCCGAGCAACGGGCTCGGCCCCGCGTACCGCCACAGGTGTCGTGGCACGTGGGGCCGAGAACCGCCAGGGGCACTGCCCGAAACGGGAGCAAGCCCATCGGACACCTGACTTCAGACGCCAGCAGTCAGCGCAACTCCTCCCCCGACGTTCCGGGCCGTGGTGACGCCGGTGGCCTGGTTGCCTGTCGACGTAACCGTGAGTTGGTTTGATCCGCGCTGGTAATTCAGGCCCGTACCAGTGCCGTTGCCACGGATGGTGTTGCCCGTCACCGTGAGCTGCCCGGTGCCATAGTTCACCCCGGTGACATTGAGGAACGTCGTACCATGCCCGGAGAATTGGAATACCCGGTTGTCAGAGATGATGCTGGACGCGTCCCCCTGCACGGTCACCTGTATCCCGCTGGTGGCGAAGTCTTCGATGTAATTATCCGAGATAGCCGAGGCGAAGAGCCGGTCGGCGGAGATACCTGCGGCACCATCGCCATAGACATGGTTGCGCTCGATCGTCCAGCCGGCGGTGTTCTGAGTACGGATGGCGGACTGCCCGCTGGAAGCGACCCAGTTGTCAGTGAGATTCCAATCGGTGACTGCATTACCAGAGTCCTCGACATAGATCCCGTTCTGCCCCGAGTCCCTTATAAAGACGTTCCTGACGTTGCCGTTCACCTGAGTGCTCGTCAGGGCGGTGCCGTTCTTGGAGAGGTTCGTGATGCGGATCCCGTTGCCCCGACTGTTCAGGATGTTCACGTTCTCGATCGTGGTCGCCCACGAGCGGATGATCATCCCGTCCCCACCTGTCGGGTTCGAACTCTTCGCCGCATCGATCGTCAGGTCGCTGATCACGACCGGCTCCCCCGTCGTGGGCCAATTGCCGACCCAGGAATCGGACACGAACACCCCTTGGAGGTTCGCGCCGTTGGCTTCGGTGAGCACCGTGGCGCGGCTATCGCCTCGGTAGCTCCGATTGCCCAGCAGGGTGATCGGACTGTTGATGAGACATGGACCGTCGATCACGATCTCATCACCGACAGCTGACCCATTGATCGCCGCCTGGATCTTCGAGGCGTCAGTGGAGGCGTTGGTACATGTTGCCGTTACGCGGGCGGCCGAAGCCGGCCCCGCGACGCCGATCGTCATGACGGCCGCGACGCAGCCGTGATTCCAGTGACGGCGAGGACTCGTGTTGGAGTCAAAGGTCGACACCCTTCCCTTCCTTTGCGCTCGACACCCGGTTTCGATGTCCGAGTGGTGTGCGTAGAGCCGATCACCTCCGGCCAGCGTTTGCCCAGGTCAGAGGGCTCTAAGTGGTCCCGTTTCGTCCTGTCCCGTCCCGTTCCGAACTTGGTAGCCTTCGCGGGACACAACCGAACAGCTTCCACAATCGGGGCAAAGCGGTCGAGGAGGTAGCTCTGGAGAGCGACGAATTGAGCCCGACGCCGATCGACGGCCGGGTCAACCCAGATGACGCTGACTCTTTGATCGCGCTGACCCAGCTCGCCGCTCGACAGGCCAAGAGACACCGGACGAATCTACGGGCGCTGGAGCGGGACACCGGCGTCAGCAAATCCACCTGGTCTGCATGGTCCCGGGGAGAACGAGCAATCCCCCGCGAGCAGTTGGCACGGGTGATCGGGTTCTACGACCCGGGCCGTAAGGATCTGTGGCTGGCCACCTTTGACCGACTCGCCGACAGTGCCGTCTCACCCGGGGACAGCCAATCCCCCACCAACTCGACCTCCATCCCGATAGAGCCGCTCGTCGACGGCGAGCCCACTGCCAGTGACGCTCGCCGTACCCGAATCTGGAGCCTTGTCGCGGCAGTCGCTGTCGGCGTCCTCGCCCTTGCACTGGTTGTGGTTCCTCGGCTGAGTGGCAACAGTTCACTCAGCATGAGCCCGGCAATCAACAGCGAGACATCGTCAAGGACCGCATCACGCGCCCCGTCCCTCAACGCGTCCAGCGACCCAAACACCACATCTAACGCCCTGGCTCAGGTGATCATTCTGACGCCGAAGAATGGCAGCAAGGTCCGGGCCTGCGAACCGTTCGTGGGCACCGCTCAACTACCGCCTGGCAAGACGCTCGTGTTAGGCATGCAGAACCAGACTGACAACGAGAAAACACTCCACTTCGAGGGGCTATGGAGGACACAGGTCGTCGGCTCGACCACCACCTGGGTCAGCGCGCAGTATTTCGGAAGCAAAGACTCATCTGTCGGGCAGACGTTCACAGTACGGATAATGCTGGTCGACTCCACCGTCAAAGCTCAGGAAGAGCAGAAAGCCAAGCTGGCGGGACACGAGTGGTACTCCACCCAAGAACCACCCCATGCCCAGGACGTCGTCACACTGACATACCACCGGATCGCCGGACCCGGCCCCTCGGATTGCGGTTAGGGTGCGCCGTCGAATCGCTAGGCCATCAACGCCCGTCGTCACGACTCCGCTTAGGCCGCCCAGCAACCCGCTTGCCCGGCGCTCCAGCCCGATATCCACCTCGCGCCTCAAAATCATCACGGCGTTGAACGGCAGCGTCCGCTCGTCGTTCCTGATCCCACCGCGGCTTCTTACGACCGGACTTGTCAACGAAGGAAGCCTTCTCCGGCGACCCGGCACGCCGCTGCACCCGCTCAGGCCGGCGTCCGCGCGGGCTGTCCGGACGGCGTCCGGTGTCGCGGGTCAGCTCGATGAGCTGGCCCGAGATGCGGGTGTTCCGGAGTTTGTCGAAGACAGATGCCGGCAGGTCTGCGGGCAGCTGCACCAGGGAGTGATCGCTGCGGATGTCGATCTTGCCGAAGTCGTCGCGGCGCAGGCCGCCCTCGTTGGCCAACGCGCCGACGATCTGGCCGGGGTTGACGTTCTGTCGTCGGCCCACGGAGATCCGGTAGGCGACGCGGGACCCGTCTCCGAGCCCCCCGGCCCCGCGTTCCCGCACCGGAGGAGGCGGCGGCAGCTCGTCCAGCAGGAGAGGCTCGTCGCCCTGGAGGACGACGGCCAACGCCGCCGCCACATCCATCTCGGGGACGTCGTACTCGTTGACGTAGTGCTCAACCACATCCCGGAAGAAACCGACGCTCTCGGTGCTCAGGGCCCGGGTGATCGCGTCGTCGAACTTCGCCAGCCGGGTGCTGTTGATGTCGTCGACGCTCGGTAGTCCCATCTCCTCCAGCGGCTTGCGAGTGGCCTTCTCGATGGCTCGTAGCAAGTGCCGTTCGCGCGGCGTCACGAAGGCGATCGAGTCGCCGCTGCGGCCGGCCCGACCGGTGCGACCAATCCGGTGCACGTATGACTCGGTGTCGGTCGGGATGTCGAAGTTGACCACGTGGGAGATCCGCTCGACGTCCAGGCCGCGGGCCGCGACGTCGGTCGCGACGAGGATGTCCAGGCTCCCGTCCCGCAGCTGCCCGATCGTCCTCTCGCGTTGCACCTGAGCGATGTCACCGTTGATCGCGGCCGCCGAGAATCCGCGCGCGCGAAGGCGTTCCGCCAACTGTTCAGTGGCCTGCTTGGTGCGGACGAACACGATCATTGCCTCGAAGGTCTCCACCTCGAGGATGCGGGTGAGGGCCTCAACCTTCTGTGGCCAAGCCACGACCAGATACCGCTGTCGGATGTTCGACGCCGTCGTCGACTCCTTCTCCACGGCTACCTCGACCGGGTCGGAGAGGTACTGGCCGGCGATGCGACGAATCTGCTTCTGCATCGTGGCCGAGAAGAGGGCCACCTGCTTGGTGTCCGGCGTCCGCGACAGGATCGACTCCACGTCTTCCGCGAAGCCCATCCGCAGCATCTCGTCAGCCTCGTCGAGTACGAGGTACCGGATGCCGGACAGGTCGAGCGTCCCGCGGTCGAGGTGGTCCATGATCCGGCCCGGCGTGCCCACGATCACGTGGACGCCGCGGCGTAACGCCGACAACTGCACGCCGTACGCCTGACCGCCGTAGACCGGGAGCACATGCAGATCCGGCAGGTGCGAGGCGTATCGCTCGAACGCTTCCGACACCTGCAACGCCAGCTCCCGCGTCGGAGCCAGCACGAGGGCCTGGGGGTGCCGCAGGTCGAGGTCGATCCGGCTCAGGATCGGCAACGCGAAGGCCGCGGTCTTGCCTGTGCCCGTCTGCGCCAGGCCGACGAGGTCTCGACCCGCCAGCAGCGGCGGAATGGTGGTCGCCTGGATGGGTGAGGGCGACTCGTAGCCGACGTCGTCCAACGCCTGCAGCACGCTCGCTGAAAGACCCAGTTCGGCGAACGCAGGAGAGGTGGATTCGACAGTCACGTACCCAACCGTAGGCCCTCATCCAACACAGTCCGATATCCGTGCGACACCCGTGTGCGTGATCGGCAGCCACGGCTCCGGCGAGGGTGCGGAGAAGTCGCCCGAGATTGGACTCTGGCTGGGAGAACTCCTAGGCCTGCTCTTGGCTCGCGCTCGCCGCTGTAGGCGCCTCACACCGAGCGGACGCGAGCATGCACCCGTCAGATCAGTGGGGGTGCGGCGGAGGAGGTGGAATGGCAGCCACGCTGGGCGCTTGCACGGGCCAGACCAACAGCAACGGACATGGGGCGTGGTCGATGACGAAGCGGCTGGTGGGGCTAAGGCTCTTGGGCCCGAGATGTGCGGGGTCGCCGTCGCGGGCACAGATGAGCAGGTCGGCACCTTCCGCCGCGGCAACGACTTCCCGCTCGACGCGGCCGGTGCGCTCTACCCGGGTGCACGGGCGCCCCAGGCGTTCGGCGGCGGCGGCCAGGAGTTGTTCGGCGGAGACAGCGGCGAGACGTTCGAGCTGGGTGCCGGGGTCGCGCCCGGGGCGTGCCCGACCGAAGAGGCCGGCGTAGGCAGCGTGTGCCGCACCGGGCACTTCGGGGCCGGTGACGTGCAACAGGATGATGTCGGCGTCGTCGGCCGCATGGCTACGAGCGGCATCTACGCAGGCTGGCCAGGTGCCTTCGACGATCCAGGCGATGACGGTCACGACTGTTCAGCCTCCGATCACGCTCAGCGAGGCCCACAGGGCCACCACTGCGAGCACGAGAGTAACCGGCACGGTGAGCAGACCGAGCCGGGTGAACTCGCCGAGGTCCACATCCGTGTCGTGCTCTCGCACGATCCGCCGCCACAGCAGCGTGGCCAGCGATCCGGCGTAGGTGAGGTTGGGGCCGATGTTCACCCCGAGCAGCACCGCGAGCACCGCGCCCGGCCCGGACGGAGCGGTCAGCGGGAGCAGCACCAATACGGCGGGCAGGTTGTTGACAATGTTCGCCAGCACCGCGGCCAGGACCGCGATGCCCAGCAGGGCCGGCAGACCGGCACCGTCCGGGATCAGCTGGCCCAGGCCACCCGCGAGCCCGTTGTCGACCACGGCTCGCACGACGATGCCCAGCGCCAGCACGAAGGCGAGGAACGGGACCGCCGCCGCCCGCACGATAGCCGCGGGAGTGGTGCGGCGCTGGGCAAAGGCTCGGCCAGCAAGCACCAGGGCACCAGCGAAGGCCGCCCATGCGGGATTGATCCCGAACGCCGAGGTGATGACGAAGCCGGCCAGGGTGCCGACCACCGTGATCAGCGCGAACACCGGCACCTCGGGCGATTTGCCGCCGGGCGGCGCCTGGGCGCCCGCGTCCAGATCAGTGGCGAAGAACTTGCGGAAGATCACATATTCGGTGCCGACTGCCACCAGCCAGGGAAAGCCCATCAGCGCGGCGAAGCGGGTAAAGCTCAGTCCGCTCGCGGCCAGGGCGAGCAGGTTGGTCAGGTTGGAGACCGGCAGCAGCAGGGAGGCTGTATTCGACAGATGAGTGCAGGCATAGACGTGTGGTTTGGGTCGGGCACCAATGCGGGCGGCCGTGGCGAACACCACCGGGGTCAGCAGCACGATCGTGGCATCGAGACTGAGTACGGCAGTGATCACGGACGCGGCGGCAAACACCAACATCAGTAATTTGCGGGGTCTTCCCGCTGCACTGCGGGCCATCCAGGCCCCACAGGCAGTGAAGAGTCCTTCGTCGTCGCACAGTTGAGCCAGGACGAGAACAGCTGCGAGGAAACCGATCACCGGGGCCAGGCGTTCGACCTCGGCGCCAACGTGGTTCACCGTGATCGCCCCGAACGCAGTGACCAGACCGGCAGCCGGAACGGCCACGGCCGCCTCCGGCCAGCCCCACGGGCGGACGACCGCGCACACGAGGATCACCAGGAGCAGAACGACGGAGAGCGTCTCCGCCAGCCAGGTGTTCAAGGTGACGAATGCCAATCGGCGGCCATCATCTGAGCAGAACCTACTTCGAGACGATCGTCAACTCCTCTGAAGTGAGCGATCGCTGCTACCCCTTTTCGTGCGCGCACAACCCGTCGGCGCAGTCGCGGCGCGGTCGGGCCAATGGAATGACCAGCCCCAGCCAACAGATTCACGCGGAGTGAACCTCGCACCCGGACGGGTGGACGGATCGCCAGGAAAGGCTGTTGAGGTCTGCGAGGAAGCCCCGCCCGGGTAACGTTGAAGCTGCTCTCCGGAGCGGCTCTCGACGCCGCGATTCAGGTGGCTACTTTCACATGGGGAGGATTTGAGATGACCGACTATTCACTTAGTGGTCCGGTGCCATTGTGGGCGCCGTATTACGGGGCCAGCTTTTCCATTGCCTTCAAGCGATACTGGCAGAAGTACGCGACTTTCAGCGGCCGAGCCAGCCGCAGCGAGTACTGGTGGTGGGCACTGGTCTCCTTCATTGTCGGGACGGCCTTGGGAGCGGTCTACCTCCCCTCGCTCCTGGCCGGAAGCTCCGGAGGATCTGATGTCCACATGAACGCTGGCCTCGCCCTGTCGGGCGGCCTTGGCGCCATCTGGGGCCTCGCCACCATCGTGCCCTCGCTCGCCCTGACCTTCCGCAGGCTGCATGATGCGAACTTCAGCGCATGGTTCTACCTGCTCGCGTTCATTCCCGTCGTCGGCGGGATCGTGATCCTCATCTTGGTCCTCATGCCCTCGAACCCGGCCGGCGCACGCTTCGACCAGCGGGGCTAGGGGCCTGCCACGCACTCAGTGAGCGGTGCGCTCCTGCCGGTCCGCGTTCGCATAGATCGCGTCGCGAACATACGGAGCGAGGCCAGGCTCTAGCGCGTCATAACTGGCGGCGTAGCGCGCGTCGGCGACGAACAGGTCTGCCATGCCGCGATGCATCGCCAGCGGCACCGCACTGAACCAGCGCTCGATCTGCGCGCGATGTGCTTGCGCCGCGTCCATCGCCTCTTGGCTTGTCGCGGGCGCCCCCGACCGCTTCGCTGCAGCGAACGCCTCCATCACCTCGTCACCCTCAGCCTTGATCTGCGCCCACTGTTCCTTGGTGTAGGAGCTGGCCCGACGCTGCGACTCCTGATACTCCGGCAGGTCACCCCACCGGTGCTCGGCCTCGGCGGCGTAACTGTCGTCGAAGTCCTCTCCGAACAGCTCACGTTGCTCTTCGGCAGTGATCCGGTAGTTGGTCATCTGAGCCTCCAACGCTCGATCGATCGCTGCGACGAGCCCCTGCAGCTCGCGCAGCCTGGACCTGACCGCGTCGCGCTGACGCTTGAGATGCTTTCTCGCATCACCTGATTCGAGCAATGAAGCGATCTGGTCCAGCGGAATCTCCAGCCGGCGATAGAGCACGACGTTCTGCAGTCGCGCCAGATCCGCCTCCGTGTACAGCCGGTACCCGGCAGTCGACCGGCCGCTGGGCACGACAAGGCCGATCTCGTCATAGTGATGCAGAGTTCGCACAGTCACACTGAGTCGGTCAGCCGCTTGGCCGACCGTGAACACCAGCTGCTCGTCGGTCATGGCCACAAGATTGCTGCCTCACCGTGCGTCAGGGTCAAGCCCACAGCTCGGAGGCACGTCTAAATAGACATTTAGGTATAACGCTTGATCGACGGGCGCGAGCGAGCTCAACCACCTCGGCTCGCGCCCGGCCTTGTCCTCACGTATCTAGATCGCTGGCCCGGGGCCAACCTGGGAAGGTCACTTCCGTGCGGAATCCTCGCCCTCTTGTTGCTCGCGCGGAACCAGGATCACGGACACCGGCGAGTTGCGAATGATCTTCGTTGCGTGCGAGCCGAGGAAGAATCGGCTGAGCGGACCGGTGCTGGTGCCGACGACAAGGACGTCCCCGTCGTTCCAGGGAACGTCTTGCAGCGCATCGCCCCAGGTCGGGCCGGTGCCGAGTTCGACCTTCACCCGGGTAGCCGGGGTACCCCGGCCTGTCGCCGACGCGACCTCACGCGCGTCGAGAGCTGCGCCCAGATCGGCCTCGAGCTTCTGCCGCCACTCGTCGGCGACCCGGTACTCCACACCGGGCTCCACGGTGACAGCAGCAGCATTCGGGCGGACGGCGAAGCACACCAGCCGGACCGGCGCCTCCATGGCCCGAGCAGTGGCAACGGCAGTACCCACCAGGCTGCCGTCCTGGTCGGCACGCCCCACCGCGACGCTGACTCTGGAGACCCGCGGAGGTCGCAGGTGGTATCCGCGAGGGGCCACGGCCACGGGCAACGACGACCCGTGCAGAACACGCTCGGTGACTCCCCCGAGCATCACACGCCCCAAGGCGCTCGATGGTGAGGAGCCCAGGGCAATCAGGCTGATCTGCCGCTCCGCGATGATCTGCAGCAGCCCGGATGCCACCGAAGGGGCACGTCGCGTCAGCGTCTCCACCGTGAGGATGTCGCTGCCGACCATGTCCCGGGCCTCTCGCAGGGACTGTTCTGCGATCTCGTCCTGGTAGGCGAGGTATTCCAAGTCTCCGCCGCCGATGTTCGGCGGCCACGGCTCGGCTACCACCGTTGCGAGCAACACGTTCTCCATAGTCGAACGCGCCAGCATCGCCCCCAGGTGCAACGCGCCATGGCCCTTGGGGCCCGGCGCGAGCCCGATCAGGATCGTCACTGCCCGCCCCCGGCCGGGACAGCCACACCGCTCTCCACGACCACGTGCCGCACCGGCAGCGCGTAGGCCTCTCGCACTCGGTCGACCAGGTCGAACCGGAGCCAGGCGGACTGCTGCTCGGGCAAGGTGCAGATCACCAGCTGATCGGGGTCGAACTCCTTGACCGCGTCTGCCAAGGCTTGCAAGGGCTTGTAGTTGCCCAGCACACCGGTGGCCTCAAGGCCCTCCGCACGCAACAGCGCCAGTGTGCGGTCCAGTCGGGCCTGCGCGGCTTTGACGGTCTCGTCCCACATGAAGACCGCGCCGCGGTACATCGCCGTGCCGGTGTCGATCGGGTTCGCCGGCACGCAGACGTAGTAGGTCGCCTTTCCAGAACCTTGGATCGACTGGAGCTCGTTGAACAGTTCTTGGCCCTCCACGGTCTCGTTGGCGAGCACCAGCACCCGAGAGACCGGGGCCGTGGGCTCCACGATCGGCACGTTGGCGGGAACGCGCTCGCGGATCCGCTGGGTGACGAAGTAGAGCACCACCACCACGGCCCACGCTCCCAGGCTCTGGATGAGCTGCACACGCGAACTGGCGTCGAGACCCATCTGCACCAGGATCGCCAGAATGCCGCAGGCGACCACGATCGACAACACCGGGAACAGCCACATCCGCACGACCAGCTTCTCCGGCGGAGTCCGCCGACGGAGCACGATCTGGGAGATGCAGATCAGGAAGTAGACGAAGAGGATGATCGCGCCCGAGGAGTTCAGCAGGAACAAGAACACGTGCTCCGGCGAGAGCGCCGCAGCGATCACGCACAGGAAGCCGACAACTGAGGACGCCAGGATCGCCCCCATCGGCACACCCGCCTTGTTCACTCGCATGAGAGCCAAGGGCGCCTCACGCCGAGCGGCCAGCACGAACAGCATCCGGGACGAGGTGTACAGACCCGAGTTCAGGCACGACAGGACGGCGGTCAAGACGACCGCGTTCATGATGTCGGCGGCACCTGGGATCTTCATCGCCTCGAACGCCGCGACGTACGGCGACGCAGCCAGATCGGCCGAGTTCCACGGCACGATGCACACCACCAGGAAGACCGATCCCACGTAGAACAAGGCGATCCGGCCGATCACAGAGTTGGTGGCCTTGCGGATGGCCTTACCAGGGTCGGGCGACTCGGCCGCCGCGATCGTGGCTACCTCAGCGCCGGTCATCGAGAAGATGACCACGAGGATCGCCGCGAAGATCGCACTGCTTCCCTTGGGGAAGAAGCCGCCGTGCGCGGTCAGGTTCTGGAAGTCGAGTGAGCGGTCCGGCCAGACTCCGACCACGTACAGGATTCCCAGCACGAGGAAGAGAATGATCGCGGCAACCTTGATGCCCGCGAACCAGAATTCGAACTCACCGAACGACGAGACCGAGACCAGGTTGGTCGCCGTCATCAACGACATCAAGATCAACGAGAGCAACCAGAGCGGCGCGTCGGGCAGCCAGAACTGGATCACCTTCGCACCCGCAACCGCCTCGAACCCGATGACGATGACCCAGAAATACCAGTACAGCCATGCCACCGAGAAACCCGCCCAACCCCCCAACGCGGTCCGCGCATAGTCGGCGAACGAGCCCGTCGAGGGGTTCGCCACCGCCATCTCGCCGAGCATCCGCATCACCATGATCACCAGGAAGCCGCTCAGGGCGTAACTGATGAACGCCGGCGGACCGGTCTGCGAGATCACGACTCCGGAACCGACGAACAGGCCAGCCCCGATCACGCCACCCATGGCGATCATCGTCAAATGGCGCTGCTTCAGGCCCTTCTTCAACTCAGTGGGGGGAGCGTTCACGTCTGCCTCCTGACGGGCCGCCACACCTTCGTGGCAACTCTGTTGACGCTTTGGACACGAGGGATCTCGAGTGGCTGGAAACGCTATCGGCGCTCGTCCATCCTGCACAAGATGTCGTAAGCCGGAAAAGTGATTCTCGGCACCTACCGGAAACGGCTGTTAGCTAGGCGACGTGTCCGCCGAGCAGGAGGGCTCGCGTCTGGCACGTCCTGCAGTCTTGAGCTGCCTCCCTGCACAGCCGATGTGGGAACGTGCCCGAAGCAACTTCTTCACACGTCGGCCCCACGTCCGCGCCAGCCTTCCGAGCCGATAGGACGACAACCGCTGGATCGGCGTCGACGCGACCTATATCTCGCGGGTGATAGGCGAGCGGGTGCGTACGCCCGCAAGTTCGTCCGACAGCAGCATCGAGCGTTCGTGAAGCATAACTGGCGACGGCTGACGTTGCCGGCGATCGCCATGCTGTCTCTGTGCCTGTTCAGCTTGGCCATCTCCGCTCGTATTCATCCAAGGTGTCTTCATCGGCACAGTAGTGACAATCACGTTCTGCGTGCTCGGTGGCTTGGTGCACATTCAGTCCGGAGCCGCAGCTCCAGCGATGGGTGAGCTGGCTGAGCAGTGGACTGCGGGTGAACTTCGTAAGGCACGACGCGACGGATGGCGACTGGTCAACCATGTCCATTTCCCAGGCGCGGAAGTCGATCATGTCCTCCTCGGCCCCGGCGGCCTGATCTGCTTGGAGACGAAGTGGAGCGCTTCCCAGTGGAGTTCCCAACGGAACACAGACAGGGTGCGCCAAGCTGCCCACAGCCTCCAAAAGTCGATACGCAAGGTTCGCCTCCTCACGCACCAAGACTCCTCACGTCAGATTGTGGTGCTGTGGGGTGGGCAAGCCGGCGACAATGCCGGGCCGGACGGCGTTATTCACTACCTCGGTGATGTCACGGTCGTGTGGGGAGGCGCCCTGCGCCGCTGGCTGAGAACCCTGCCCTCCGGACCCCAACCGCCCATGGACATCGACACAACATTCGAGCTCATCGCGACCTACGTGGAAAGACACGAGCCCCACGACGAGACCTTTTACGACATTCCCGACTCTCTCGAACGCCAGCTCTTGCGCATTATGGCTAGAGTTGCCCTTGGCTTGACGTCGGCTTTCGTACCACCTCTCGTGGCTGTTGATTATCTGTGCTCGCCCTCGTGGTCATGATCCTGGCCCCCGTGGCCTTAGGGATCCTGGCCTGGTTGTTCCGTGATCGACTTCTTGCTCCGTGGCTGCGGATCGCCGCAGCCGGATCGTGCGGTGGCCTGCTCCTGTTGATATTCCTGGCGCTGATGTCGACCCGTCAGTGAAGGCTCGATGGGTCGGTGAGACGCCCGAAACGTGGCCCGCATTAGTCGTTCGGAGAGAGTCGGTACGCCTGCCCTCGATTGATCCTCTACCGCCTGACGAACTCGTCCGGGTCCAGCGCCTCGCTCGCTCCGGGATGTATGACCTGCGCACCCGGCCGCACCCGCAGATACGTGAACCAGTACGCGCCGGCCACGAACACGGCGCCACCGATGATATTCCCCAAGAGTGCCATCAGCAGATTCCAGCTGACATTTTCCATGGTGACGTTCGGAGCGTGCACGAACAGCGCCAGTGGCAGGAAGAACATATTCGCCACGACGTGGTCGAAGCCCAACGCTACAAAAGCGGTGACCGGAAGCACGATTCCCGCGATCTTGCCGATTACATCGTGCGCCGCGAGCGCCAGCCACACCGCGAGGCAGACCAGCCAGTTACAGCCGATCGCTCGGATGAAGACTTCCAGATGCGTCTCGGTGACGACCTTGGCAGTGGCTATCGCTATCAGACGGATATGGTTCGGCTGCGTCGGATCCCCCGCGACCAGACCGCTCTTGTAGGCCAGTACATAGGCCACGAAGAGGGAGCCGATCAGGTTTCCGACCAGGACGACGATCCAGTTCACCGCGACCTTGCCCACCGAGAGCCGGCGGGCGAGTGCCGCGATCGGCAGGTACATCATGTTGCCGGTCAGCAGCTCTGCCCCGCCGATGACGGTCAGAACCAGGCCTACGCTGAACACCAGCCCGGTCACCAAGGTGATCAAGCCGCCCCAGATTGCAGCCGGCATGCCGGCTGTGGCGACTATCGCGAGAAGGCCACCGAAGGCAATGTAGGCGCCAGCAAGAAAGCCGCCGACCAGCATCGAGCTGATCGGCAGCTTGCCCTTGGCGACGCCGCTTTCCACGGCCGCCTGCGCCGTTTGTGCTGGAGTGTTATAGCTCATGTCCACGCCCTCCATACTTCAGGCTTACGCCATGGCAGCTCATTCAGACCACGAGACGCACTCCGGCGCGCATCATCATCATGCTGTCTGCACAAGCCTTCCGGCAGGTACTCAACACAGGTCATGCTCCTGACGGCCTCGCGTGGTCGCAGGGCTGATCGCTGCCACTCCGCTGCCTCATTGCGTGCACACTACTCCGGCCTGCACCGAGCTCAACCGGACGAAAGGACGAAAGGATGACGCCGGTTGGTCTGGCACATGGTGACAACGCCCAGGGCGCGGTCGGCCCTGGCAGTGGCAGCCGACCGGATGCCGGACGTTCGTCCGCCCTGGAACGGGATCGGCAGGGCCCGCGGTCACTATTGCCCTGCATGGCAGCTGCCTGGAGGGCGGCGTACGGTGAAGTGGTAGGTCACTATCACTGGAGATGTGATGAGCGAAACCGTCATCACTGAAGTCCGCGAACTGCCCGTCTACATGCGCCGGGAGGGCTTCGACCCGGTTCCGGAGCTCGCCGATCTGCGCGACACCGGGCGGGTGATCAGAGTACGCACACCGTTCGGGGTAGACGCGTGGATGCTCACCCGTTACGAGGACGTGCGCGAGGTGCTCTCGGATTCGGCGCGGTTCAGCAACGCCAGGATGATGCGTATGCTGCCGGATCTGGCGGAGCTGGATGAGGCCGAGATCAAGCGAATGCGGGCGGGCAATCCACTGGCGTTCGATCCCCCCGACCACACCCGGCTGCGGCATTTCCTCACCCCCGAGTTCACCGTGCGCCGGATGCGCAGGCTGCAGCCGCGGATCAGCGAGATCGTCGAGGATCACCTGGATGCGATGGAGCGCAACGGGCCTCCTGCCGATCTGATCGCCGATTTCGCTCTGCCCATTCCGTCGCTGGTCATCTGCGAATTGCTCGGCGTGCCCTACGCCAACCGGGCGTCGTTCCAGCAGCGCACCGGAAAGCTGCTGGACCTCTCCATTCCACTGGAGGATCGCCTGCGGCTGCAGTCGGAGTCGCGCGAGTACTTCGCTGAGCTCGTGGCCCGCGAGCAGGCCGAGCCGAGCGAGGCGATGCTCGGCATGCTGGTACGTGAACACGGCCAGGACCTGAGCACGGACGAGCTGATCGGCATGGCCGGCATCCTGCTGGTCGCCGGGCATGAGACCACGTCGAACATGCTCGCTCTCGGCACGCTCGCGCTGCTGCGTCACCCCGACCAGCTCGCCCGATTGCGAGAAGAGCCGGACGCCGTCGAGCCCGCAATCGAGGAACTCCTGCGCTGGCTCGCGATCGTGCACAGCGGCACCCTCAAGACCACCACGACCGAGGTGGAGATCGCCGGTACCCGGATCGGTGCAGGCGAGACCGTACTGTGCTCGCTCACAGCGGCGAACCGAGACCCCGACGCGGTGACCCACCCCGACCTCCTCGACCTGTCCCGCGGCGCCATCGGTCACCTGGCCTTCGGCCACGGCGTACACCACTGCCTGGGCGCCCCCTTGGCCCGGATGGAGATGCGCACAGCGTTCCCCGCCCTGCTGAGCCGATTTCCCGCCTTGGCCGAGGTGCCGGGCACGGCCGGATTCCGCTCCTTCCACGCCATCTACGGCCTGACCAGGCTGCAGGTGACGTGGTGAGCGGGCACGTGCACCTGTCCGCCGACCGGTCGGTCTGCATCGGCTCCGGGCTCTGCGTGCTGACCGACGACAACGTCTTCGATCAGGACGATGACGGCACCGTCATGCTGCGCGACGACCAGCCGCCCGACAGTGAAAGTGTCCGGAGGGCGGTGCGCAACTGCCCCTCGGGGGCACTGCGGCTCTCGGACGGCTGACCGTATTCTCCTGTGCCGCGGGCAGACTCAGGCTGGGAGTTCGGCGAACGCGCGGACGGGAAACGTCCCGAAGCCCTCAATCGCGGGCGGGGCAGCCGTAAACCGCGCGCCGTGCGGCGGGAGCGTCCCCAGGTTCGTCAGATGCTCGACGACATGCACCCCAGCGCCGAGTAGGAGGGTGTGAGCGGGCCGCTCTCCGCCCGATTCGGTGTCGTCGATGTTCACCGAGTCGATGCCCACGAGCACTGCGCCGGCCTCGATGAGCCATTGCGCGCCATCGGCGGTGAGGAACGCAGCGCCGACACCATAGGCGGGCGTTCCGAACCAGCGGTCCCAGCCGGTGTGCAGCAGCACAGCGGCGCCACGCACGTCGCGATCGGCGAGCAGCTCGGCGCGGATGCCGCGGCGTGCCGAGCCCCATGAATCCTCGAGATGAAACACCTCGGTGCGAAGCCCGACGAGCGTCGTCAGGTCGACCCCGGCCAGGTCGACGCCGTCCGCGTAGCGATGGAACGGCGAGTCGAGGTACGTGCCGGTGTTCCCGATCATCGTGACGACGTCCATCGCAAACTCGGTCCCAGGCGCGTACTTCTCGCGAGAGGCCTGCCGAGTCAGGTAGGGCGTGATCGTCGGCGCGGGCAGCCCCGGATAGGTCACGAGTCCAGCGCGGATCGGATGCGAGAGATCGACGATGCGCGGCGCCTTGCCCGGGTACGGAACCGCGGCGACGGGATCCACGCCGCGGCTGCCGCGATGTTGCTCCTCCACGATGCGCAGCCCCCGCAGCTCGACCTCGTCGACGAGGGCGAGGCCGAGATGCCGCACGAGGAGGCGGCCCACGGCGGCCTCGTCAAGCTCGGCCGACGGCAGGTCGAGGCGAAACCCGGTGCCCGTCAGCCCTCCTCCGTTGGCGAAGCGGATGTCGAAGTCGAAGTGGGCGCGATAGTCGGGCATGTCGGCCAGCCTACGATCGACTCATCCCTGCCGCCGGCTCCAGCGCACGCTAGGCTGGCACGTGCTATTGCTGATACCGCTCCGTTTCCCTGAGGTGTCGCATGTCTGAGCCCACCATGGCTGATGTGGCTGCCCATCTGGGTGTGTCGCGTCAGCTGGTGTCGATCGTGCTACGGGATATGCCGGGTGCCAGCGACGACACCCGCAAGCGAGTCCGGGAGGCGGCCTCCGAGCTCGGGTACCGCCCTCACATGGGGGCGCGGACTCTTCGCCAGACCAAGTCGCACCACATCGGAGTGTCCTTCGCCCCGCAGCATGCGACCGAGCCCGACATCGTCGAGGCGATCTACCCAGCGGCGGCAGCCATGGGGTACCAGGTGGTGCTCAGTGCCCAGACGGGAACTCGGAGCACCACTCAGGCGGTGGACGAGCTGCTGGGCTACCGGTGCGCAGCTTTGATCGTGATCGGTTCGGATCTGTCGGATCAGCGCATGCGCGGACTAGCGCGGCGAGTGAACGTTCCGATGGTGGTGGTGGGTGGCGGCAAGGCGAGCTCGACGTATGACGTGGTCTATTCCGCCGGCGACGTGGGCACCAGGCTGGCAGTCGATCATCTGGTGGGCCTCGGGCATCGCCGCATTGCCTACCTCTGGGCCGATGCCATGGCGTCGGCCAGGGTCCGCCGGAAGGGCTACCTAGAGGCGGCGGCAGCAATGGGCCTGGATATCGATGTGATGAGCGCGCAGGGCCCGGATTACACCGAGGAGGCCGGGGCCGCGGCTGCCCGTGAGCTGCTGGGACGCGATCGGCTCCCGACCGCGGTGGCCACCGGCAATGATCAGCAGGCGGTCGGCCTGATCACCGTCCTGAGCAGGGCCGGTGTCGCCGTGCCCGATCAAGTTTCGGTGACCGGCTTCGACGACAGCCGATTCGCGAGACTCTCCTCGATCGATCTGACCACCGTCCGCCAGGATTCGGGTGAGATGGGTCGCGCAGTCGTGACAGCCGCCGTCCGCCGGATTCAAGACCCTGATGCCGCCCCGTCGGCCTATGTCGTGACGCCGACCCTGGTGATCCGGGGCAGTACCGCTCCGGTCTGCGGCTGAGCGCCAAAATCCGGTGGAACTGACCTATGGACGCGGGTCGCTCACCATGCCAGACTGGCACGTGCTAGCACTAGCACGTGCCAGTAGATCCGTCCGTCTCAATCCGCAGAACCGCAGGATGGGAGTAGGTCTGATGACCCTCGCGCCAGAGAAGCCGACGACGGGGCCGACCTTCGTCGAGCCACCAACTAACCCGGCGATCTTCTTCGACCCGCTCTCGTATGCGGCCTACGACCACCCGTATGAGGTGTATCGCCAACTCCGCGACAACGCTCCGGTGTACTACAACGCCCGTCGTGACCTGTGGGTCGTGTCCCGTTACGCCGACGTCAGTGCGTGCCTGAAGAACCACGAGCAACTGGTGAACGCGCTGGGCAACGACATGGACGGCACGCACGACTCCTACGGCACCGGGAACCTGGTAGCCCAAGACCAGCCGCGGCACAGTGTGCTGCGTGCCGTGGTGCGGCCCTCATTTACGGCGCGGGCGATTCTGGCGATGGAGGAGCACATCCGTGCACGGGCCCGCGAGCTGCTGGTGGGCCTGCGCGAGCGCGGGGGCGGCGACCTGGCGACCGAGTTCGCGATCCCGTTGGTGTTCAGCGCGTCGCTGCGGCTGATGGGGATCGACGGATCGGACTCCGGCTTCTGGGAGCAGCACCTGATGCGGTCCATGGTCCGCACGGTGGGCGAGTTCGGCATCCCGCAGGATGCCGCCGCTTCCAACCAGGAGGACGAGGCTCACCTGGAAGACCTGATGCAGCAGCGAGCTGCCGAGATCGCGGCCGGCGCCGATCCCGACACCCCGGATGTGATCAGCCAGATCCTGCTCGCAGACACGAATGGGCGGTTGCTGGAGGGCGAGCGGCTCGGGCTGGCCCACCTCATCCTCTCGGCGTCCACCGATGCGCCGGCGGCGCTGCTCACCAATTGCATCGCGTTGTTGGACAAGTTCGCCCCCCTGCAAGGCGTGCTGCGTGACAATCCCAAGCTGGTGACGGGGTTCGTCGAGGAGACGCTGCGCTACGACGGTCCGGCGAAGAACCTGTGCCGGCAAACCACCGCCGAGATCACGATCGACGGTGTGCGGATCCCGGCCAACACCCGGGTCATGGTGCTGATGGGGTCGGCCAATCACGATGAGCGCGTCTTCGAGAACCCCGATACCTTCGATCTGTTCCGCCAGTTCGGGCCGGAGAACAAGGCCTTGACCTTCGGGGAGGGGATCCACTCCTGCATGGGCGCCCCGTTGGCTCGGCTTACGGCACAGGTGGCGATGGAGGAGCTGATCGCCAGTCTCGCCGGGGTAGAGCTGCGGGTGGTCGGGCTGCCCGAGCGGTGGGCCAAACAGATGGTCCGGGGGTTCTGCAAGCTTCCCGTCAGGTTCGTGGCCGGCGAGCAGCCCCACTCGATGCGGCTGGCCGGCATCGCAGCCGGCCACGTGGAAACGGTTCAGCAGAAGTCGACCCGGCTGACTCTGACCACCCGCGAGTTCCAGACCGCCATGCAAGTGGAGGCCAAGGTCCCCGCCGCCGACGGCGTCGCGGCGCTCACGCTGCGACCGATCGAGCCGCAGGCGCTGCCACGGTGGGAACCAGGCGCGCACGTCGACCTGATCTTGGACGGGGTCGCGACTCGGCAATACTCGTTGTGCGGTGACCTGCACGACCAGCAGACCTGGCGACTCGGCATCCTGCGGGACGCCAACGGCAGCGGCGGCTCGCTGTACGTGCACGACCGGCTCGAAGCCGGCGACGTGGTGCAAGTCCGCGGACCGCGGAACAACTTCCCGCTGATGCCCGCACCGCGATACCTGTTCATCGCTGGAGGAATCGGCATCACCCCGATCCTGCCGATGATCCGGGCCGCGATCGACGCCGGCGCTGACTGGGAGCTCGTCTACGGCGGCCGGCAACGGGCGTCGATGGCCTTCCTGGACGAACTCAGCGTCTACGGCGACCGAGTACGCGTCTGGCCGCAGGACGAGCGAGGTTTCCTACCTCTGCCGGAGCTGCTCGGCACTCCCCGACCAGGCACTCTCGTCTACTGCTGCGGCCCCGAGCCCCTGCTCAACGCGGTCGAGGCCGGATGCGCGGCCTGGCCAAAGGGAGCCTTGCACGTCGAACGTTTCGTCCCCAAGCCCCTCACCGAGCCCGTGCTCGCCGAGGCGTTCGAGGTACAGCTCAAGCAAAGCGGCCTCACCCTGTCGGTGCCTGTCGACCGGTCAATCCTGTCCGTCGTCGAGGAGGCAGGCGTCGGCGTGTTGTCGTCTTGCGGCGAAGGCACCTGCGGCACCTGCGAGACGGAGGTCCTCGAGGGAGTGCCCGACCACCGCGACTCGGTTCTGGACGCCGATCAGCGCGCAGCCGGTGACTGCATGATGATCTGCGTCTCCCGGTCCTGCACACCCCGACTGGTCCTGAACCTGTAACCGCTGCACACCACCCGAAACCCGTAGGCATCAGAGTCACGATCAGGAATTGAGGGATCATGCAGTACCGCACCTTCGGCCGCACCGGCTGGCAGGTCAGCGAGATCGCCTTCGGCGGCTGGCAGCTCGGCGGCGACTGGGGGCACGTCGATGACGAGGCCTCCATCCGCACCTTGCACCATGCCTTCACCCGCGGCATCAACTTCGTCGACACCGCCGAGCTGTACGGTTCCGGACACAGCGAGGAGGTCATTGGCTGTGCCTTGCAGCAATGGTCGGGAGACCGCATCTACGTCGCCACCAAAGTGCAGCCCACGACCTGGCCCGATCCCGACGACCCCAGCCCCGAGATGCGCGGACGATACCCCCGCTGGCACCTCCGGGCTGCGGTGGACGCCGCACTGACCCGGCTCGCAGTCGACCGGATCGACCTACTCCAACTGCACTGCTGGGTCGCCGACGGCACCCAGGCACTCGACTGGCTTGAGACGCTCAACGAGCTGCGCCTGGCCGGCAAGATCGACCACGTCGGTGTCTCGATTCGCGACTACCGGCCCGCCGAGGGAGTCGGCCTCGCCACGCTCGGCCTGGTCGACTCGATCCAGGTGGTGTTCAACCTGTTCGAGCAGACACCCGCCCATGAGCTCTTCCCCGCGGGCGCCTCGACCGACACCGCCTTCATCGCCCGAGTCCCGTTCGACTCAGGATCTCTGATCGGCCACTGGACCGCCGACACTTACGCGGGATGGGAACCCGGCTCAGTGCCCCATACCCTATTCCGCGGCGACCGGTTCGCCGAGACCCTCCGTCGGGTCGAAGCATTGAAGGCGGTCACGACCGCGCACTATCCGACCCTCGCGGAGGCCGCGATGCGGTTCACGTTGAGTTCGCCCCAGGTCGCCACCGTGATCCCCGGCATGAAGAACCCGGCCGAGGTCGACATGAACGTCGCCTACTCCGACGGCCAACCCTACCCTGACGACCTGCTCGGCCAGCTTTCCGAGCACAACTGGCCAAGGAACTATTACAAGTGACCACAACGTCTGGTGTTCAGGTCGAACTGCTGCTCCCCCACGAGATCAGCGAAGCGCTCGCCGCCCGATCGGTGGTGTATCTACCACTCGGCAGCATCGAGTACCACAGCCACCACTTGCCCGTCGGACTTGACGGCCTCAACGCCCACGGCGTCTGCACCCGCGCCGCTTAGGCCGGCGGCGGACTGGTGCTGCCCACCCTCTACGTCGGTGTGGGCGGAGGGCACACCACCTACCCGTGGACCATCATGGCCCCGACCGCTGCCCCTCTCGCCGAGCTCCTCGAACAGAGTCTTCACCGGCTCGCAGATTTCGGAGTACAGACCGCAGTGCTGTTCACCGGCCACTTCGCGCCCGAGCAGCTCGCCCTCATCGACACCCTTGCCGAACAATGGAATGGCACAGGTCACGACCTGCGGGTGATCGCATTGTCGGTGAACCGCGCCGAGACACAGCTGGCACCAGATCACGCAGGAGTCTTCGAGACCACTTTGCTCTCGGCGCTCTGGCCCGACCGGGTTCATCTCGACCAGATCCCCCTTCCCGCCGACGCACCTGCCCCCGACCCTGTCGACTCCGTCGATTACGACCATCGACACGACCCCGGCCATCCCCTCTGGGGAGTCATGGGACCCGACCCGCGCCAATATCGACCCGAACAAGCCCACCTGCTGCTCGACGAGATCGTCACCTGGACCTGTCAACAGGTCGACAACGCAAGCAGCTGACAGCGACTACCAGTCCGCGACAATCCGTTTCACGGTGGCGGCGTCGGTATCTGGCATGCCGGAGCAACCTATCTGTCGTGAATCACCTACGATCCGGCTCGACCGGCCGGATTGGAGCAGAAGACCATGCACAACGCCGTCGTCCTAGGTGCGGGACACTGGCACCTGCCGCTATACCGCGACGCCTTCAGCACACACCACAGAGTCGTCGGCGTCTGGGACAGCGATCCGGATGCGGCGGCACGGGCCGGGGCAGAGGCTATAGCAGTCGAGCCCGACTTGGCCTACGTCCTCGGCGTTCACGCTCAGATGCCTGAGATCTGCCGCCAACTCATCGCGGCCAAGGTGCCCTTCGTACTGGAGAAGCCTGGCGCAGCAGCGGTTGCCGACCTCGCGGCTATCCGCGACGAGGCCGCGGCCGCAGGGGTACCGGCCACCGTCGCGCTCGTTCAGCGCTACGGGCCCCTCCCGGCGCTGCTCGCGCGCGTGGGCGATCTGCGGCACGCCCGATTCACGTTCGTGGCCGGCCCACCCTCGCGCTACCTCGACGCCGGCTGCGGCTGGGTGCTAGACCGCGCGGTCTCCGGCGGGGGCTGCCTCTACCTGCTCGGTGTGCATTTCACCGACCTGCTCCGCCACGTCACCGGCCAAAGCATCGTCTCGTCGCGCTCGCAACGGCAGTACCCCGCTGACGGGACCACTGAGGACTACGGCGTCCTCACCCTCGAAACGGCCGACGGGGTCTCGGCGACGGTGGAGATCGGCTGGACCTTCCCGGCAGGCCCGGTCAAGCGTTACGTCAACTACACCGCGGTCGGCGCAGGCGGCCATCTAGCCGTCGACACCCTCGGCGCGGTCGAACTCAACGCATCCCACCAGGAGACGACCCGCTTGAGCGTGGACGTCGACAGCGACGCCCTCTACCCGATCTTCGTCGAAGCGGTGGCAGCCAACTACGACACCGGATTCGCCGGCATGCCCACCCTGAACGACCTTGTCGAAGCGATGAGCCCTATCGAGAACAGCTACAACGTTGAGGGGCCGGAAGCGGTCCTCGCAGGAGCGCCGTGAGGACCACGACGCTCCCGCGTATGCACTCCTTGGTGTAAGGGCTACCTGCCGGACGAAGCCAGGACGAACACGCCGTAGCCGAATGCCTCGACTTGCACTCGCCCGTCCGCGACCGTTGCCCCACTGACTTCGAGTGCGCGAGCCGTGCGACCTGCCAGGCAGTCGAGGTCGACGTCACGAGAGGTCCCGGAGGGGTTGACGACGACGAGGTGGCGATCGCCGCGGAGGTAGACGAACGGGTAGCCGTCCGCCAGGACGGTGGTCGTGGCCCCGGGACGCAGCTCGGGAGTGCTGCGCCGGAGCTGGATGAGCCGGCGGACCCGGTTCATGGTCGACGCCGGGTCGCCGTGCTGGGCAACGACGGTCGGCCGGTCGGGATCCGGGTCTTGCGGGAGATAAAGCTGCTCGGCCGAGGCGGTGGAGAAGCCGGCGTTGGGCAGAGAGTCGTCCCACTGCATAGGCGTGCGGCAGCCCGCCCGGTTGAATCCGGGACTCCATTTGCTGCCTTCGTGTTCGGGCAGCCCGGTGAGATAGCGCATGCCGATCTCGTCGCCGTAGTAGATCGAAGGGATCGAACCCCAGGTGAGCAGGAAAGCGTACGCGGCGCCGAGCTCGGCTGCGGTGCGCGGCGGGGTGGCAAGTCGGGAGAAGTCGTGGTCGGCGGTTGGCAGCACCACGAGCCTCTGGCCGCCGGAGCCGACTTGGTGTTCCTCCCAGAGCCGTAGGAACGCGCCGAGCGTTTCGGCAGGGTCGGGGGCTGCGGCGTCGAAATAGCAGGCGCTGTGCCCGGGAATGGTGGCGAGCGTTCCGGCGCCGCCGTTGTTGAACAGGAGGCTGTGCGCCCGTTCGATGACGAGGAAGAAGTCCGCGTCAAAGCCGGCGCGAGCGCCCATTCCAGGGGCAAGGCGATGGTCGTTCTCGGGTACGAGGATTGCGTCCGGGTAGCGGGCTTCGACCCATGCGCGCAGGTCTGCCCACAAGGCGACGGTCGCCGCGAAGTCGGGGTCGTCTTTGACGAGTGAGTACGCCATGTCGATGCGGAACCCGGCCACGCCGCGATCAAGCCAATAGGCCATGACCTCGCACAAAGCATCCCGGTTGGCCTTCGGCCCGGGCGCGTCGACCGGCTGCCGCCACGGCTCGTCCTCGGCCAGACGCGCGTACCCGAAGTTCAGCGCGGGCTGCTCGTCGAAAAAGTTCTTCAGATAGAACCCCGGCCGGCTGCCCGGCGAAGGCACGAAGCCTTCTACAGGTCGGTCCGACCAGATATAGCGATCGTCCTCGACATCGTTGGCCGAGGCCTGGAACCACGGATGCTGTACGGAGGTGTGACCGGCGACCAGGTCGAGCAGAACGCGGATTCCTCGTTTCCGGGCCTCCTCGACGAAGGTCACCAGGTCGTCGTTGGTGCCGTACCGGGGCGCGATCGTGAGGTAGTCGGCAACGTCGTACCCTGCGTCGCGGAACGGTGAGGCGAAGCAGGGGTTGAACCAGACGACGTCGATCCCCAGCCATTCGAGATGGTCCAAGTGCGCCACCGCGCCCTGGAGGTCGCCGATCCCGTCACCCTGACCATCAGCGAACGACGGCATGAAGATCTGGTAGATCACGCCGTCGCGAAGCCATTCGGTCCCCGCCATGTAGTGGATTCTCCTCGATGTTCTCGTCGTCTCGTGGTGCTCTGATCGAGCACAGCGTCGCGGGTCGAGGCATGACGCGGCAAATTTGGCGCGGGGCAGGCGCCCTGCAGCTACCTGCCCGGGTACACCACGGCCTTGAGCGCCTCCTCGGCCTGGTCGAGGCCGAAGCGTCCCTACGTCGTCTGCTCCGTGGCCGACCAGGATGGACCAGGTGACCAACGGCTGACGTGCGCTCTACTGCGACATCTGATCGACCCAGGACTGTCCGTTCAACGCCAGCGCTGCAACCCCGTGCGTCTCGGCCTCGACCAGTGCGCCCAGCGTCTCCACCAGGCTGACCGGAACAGCCAGACTCACCACCGCTCGACTCCCGTCGCCATAGTCGGTGCCCGTCACGGCATAGCCTTTGGCGCGAAGCGTGTGCTCCAGCCGGGCCGCCTGGGCCACGGGCACTTGAATCTCGGCCCGCTGCAACAGGTTTCGCTGCAGTACTCCTGCGGCGTCCAACGCCGCCGCCGCCGCGTCGCCATAAGCGCGCGCCAGGCCGCCCGCACCGAGCAGCACTCCCCCGAACCACCGGGTCACCACCACGACGACGTCGGACAGCTCACGACCCTGCACAGCACGCAGAATGGGCGCTCCTGCCGTCCCTGACGGCTCGCCGTCGTCATTCGACCGGGCCAGCTGCGCCTCGGGACCAAGCACGAACGCAGAGCAGTGATGCCGGGCATCCCAGTGTTCTTTACGCGCCTCGTCGATCGAGGCCCGCGCCTCCGCTTCCGTCTCCGCACGGCGAGCCACCGCAAGAAAGCGCGACCGCTTCACCTCGATCGTCGCCTCACCGGGTCGAGCGATCGTGGCGTAGTGCTCCGTCATGGCGTCCTTCTCGTACGGCTGATGCAGATCGTGACCTGTGCTGGTGCTGCCTGGGTGGTTCTGCCCGAGATAAGCCCGAGATAAGGGAGCAATCAGCCGAGGTCGCTAAGCCTGTGTAGCGCAATGTCGACTACATAGACGAGGCCGGGTGGTCATGGGTCGTGCTCGGCGTCACCGAGTCGAGCCCCTCGATGTAGTCCAAACTGCGTTACGTTCGCGCCCAGCTCACCCCCAGCGCAGTCCGGGTCGGTCGCCCGAACCGATAGCTGACCGACATGTTCGATTCCGACCAGCACGATCCACACCTGTCGTGTTCGGCTGGCCGGAGCGACTACCCGCCGGTAGGCAGAGGGGCGATCGCCGCAACCTAGCGACCCTGGCAGGATCGACGTCATGTCTGATCAGCTGTCGCGACGTGGCCTGCTGGCCGGCGTCGCCTTGTCCGCCATCGGTCTGTCCGCCTGCAGCCCCAGCAGCGACACCGCCGGATCCGCAGACTCCAACCGCATCGCCCTCGTGGCCGCTACCACGTCGACCGTCGTCCCTGATGGAACGCCCGCGCAGACCTCGATCGCGGTGAGCCGGGCGCTCGTGCAGTCGTCCCCCGCGGTGGTCGTGGCGGCCAGCACGCAGGCCACCGCTGCCGCGAGCCAAGCCGTCCAGCTGGGCCTGCCGCTCCTGCTGATCGAGCCGCCCCCTACGGGCGACGGAGCCGCTCCCGTCTCCTCAAGCGCGCAGCCGGCAGCGGGCGTCATCGCGGAGATCGAACGCCTCAAAGCCCGAACCGTTCTCACCGTCGGCAGCATCGCCCAACAGGCGGCCAAGCAGTTCAAGGACCTCACCGTCACGTCCGAGCCGGGCGACGTGCCCTCCGCGACCCGGCCCACGGCTCCCAAGGACCTCGTCGTGCTCATCACCACGCCGGTCCCGGCGGCCACCGCGAAGGACGCGGACCCCGTGGCCATCGCTGCCTCCACCACTGCGCGGGCCCTCGGGCTCAGCGTGCTCACCGCCCCGGGCGGCGATCCGCGGGCCGGAGCCGACATCGTCGCGGCCATCGCCAAGTCCAAGCCCACGCGTGCGGTAGCCGTCGGCAGCGCCTTCGGATCGACCGACGTGCTCGCCGAGCGGTTGGCCACTGCCGCCACCGGCGTGCAGCTGCCCGGAGGCGGCCAGACCTTCGCGCCCGACAAGCTCTATGTCGCGCTCTACGGCTACCCAGGCGCGCCGGTGCTGGGTCTGCTCGGGGAACAGGATCTCGACAAGTCCGTCGTGCGCGCCCGCAAGATGGCCGAGCCCTACCGAAAGCTCACGAGCGAGACGGTGATCCCGGCGTTCGAGATCATCACCACCGTGGCAATAGGCAGCCCTGCGCCCGACAACAGTTACTCCCGGCAGGCCGATCCCGAGCTCGTCCGACCCTGGATCGAGCGCGCCCAGGCCGAGGGCCTGTACGTGATTCTCGACTTGCAACCGGGTCGGGCCAACATGCTCGATCAGGCAAAGAACTACCAAACGCTGCTGAAATATCCCAATGTCGGGCTGGCCGTAGACCCGGAATGGAAATTACTGCCCAACCAGTTGCCCATGAAACAGATCGGCCAGGCAAATGTTGCGGAGATCAATTCCGTCGCAGACTGGCTTGCGACTTTCACACGGGAGAACAAGCTGCCCCAGAAGGCGTTCGTCGTTCACCAATTCCAGACCCGGATGATCGTGGGGCGCGAGAATCTGCACACCGATCACGACGAGCTGTCGGTGATCATCCACGTCGACGGCAGCGGCGCCCCTGGCGACAAATATACGACGTACCGCCAGATCACGACACGTCCTCCGGCCAACGTGAGCTGGGGATGGAAAAACTTCATCGACGAGGACCATCCGATGCTCAGCCCACAGCAGACGATGCAGGTCAGCCCTCACCCGACGATGATCTCGTACCAGTAGCCTCGCACCGGTTCTTGCAAGGTCCTTGCAATACATTTCAAGACCTTTGTCAGGCCCCGTCAGGCTGTGAGGCACCTCACCGCCCACCTGGGTGACCCTGTATTTTGCGTTCTCCCGCACCGGGTTACGGTGGAGGAAATGGCGTTGTGGCCAGCTGCAATCAGGTGGCCTAACCCGTGACGCCTTGGTCAGGCAAAGGAGCTCTCACCACCATGACGACGATGGACAGCGCGACCCGCAAGGCCGACGTGCCCACCGTGGGCACCCCCCCGATCGGCTATCCCAAGCTGACCGAGTGGGTCGCCGAGGTGGCTGCGCTGACCCAGCCGAAGGCCGTCTACTGGGTCGACGGCAGCGCCGAGGAGTGGACCAGCCTCACCGATGAACTCGTCGAGGCGGGCACCTTTGTGCGGCTGAATCCGGCGAAGAAGCCCAACTCCTTCTATTGCGCCTCAGACCCTAACGATGTGGCCCGCGTCGAAGACCGCACCTTCATCTGCTCCAAGGATGAGAAAGACTCCGGCCCCACCAACCACTGGATGGACCCTGCCGAGATGCGGGGCATCATGACCGACCTGTACGACGGCTGTATGGCGGGCCGCACCATGTACGTCATTCCGTTCTGCATGGGCCACCTCGACGCCGACGTGCCCATGTTCGGCGTCGAGATCACCGATTCCCCCTATGTCGTCGTCTCGATGAAGATCATGGCGCGGATCGGCACCAAGGTACTCGACAAGATGGTCGCCACCGACGCCGACTACGTGCAGGGCCTGCACTCGGTGGGTGCCCCACTGGCCGAGGGCCAGGCAGACGTTCCGTGGCCCTGCAACTCCACCAAATACATCGTGCACTTCCCCGAAGACCGCGCCATCTGGTCGTACGGCTCGGGCTACGGCGGCAACGCCCTGCTCGGCAAGAAGTGCTATGCCTTGCGCATCGCCTCAGCCATCGCCCGTGACGAGGGCTGGATGGCCGAGCACATGCTCATCCTCAAGCTCACCTCGCCCGAAGGCGGCGTGCACTACATCGCGGGCGCTTTCCCCTCGGCCTGCGGCAAGACGAACCTCGCAATGCTCGAGCCGACCATCCCGGGCTGGAAGGCCGAGATGGTGGGCGACGACATCGCGTGGATGCGCTTCGGCCCCGACGGCCGGCTCTACGCCGTGAACCCCGAATACGGCCTCTTCGGAGTGGCCCCCGGCACCGGGGTGCACACCAACATCAACGCCATGCGCACCATTGATGCGGGAAACTCGTTGTTCACCAACGTGGCCCGCACCGACGACGGTGACGTGTGGTGGGAGGGCATGACCAAGGAGAAGCCGGCCCACCTCATCGACTGGAAGGGTCGCGACTGGACGCCCGAGTCGAGCGAGCCGTCGTCGCACCCCAACAGCCGCTTCACCACCCCGGCTCAGCAGTGCCCGATGCTCGCCGAGGAGTACAACAGCCCCAACGGCGTGCCGATCGACGCCATTCTCTTCGGCGGCCGCCGCGCCACCACCGTCCCGCTCGTGGTCGAATCGCGCGATTGGCAGCACGGCACGTTCATCGGCGCCACGCTCTCCTCCGAGACCACCGCCGCGGCCACGGGTGCTGTAGGTGTGGTGCGGCGCGACCCGATGGCCATGCTGCCCTTCATCGGCTACCACGCCGGTGACTACATGAACCACTGGCTCGACATCGGCAAGCAGGCCGATGCCTCCAAGCTGCCCAAGATCTACCAGGTCAACTGGTTCCGCAAAGACAGCGAAGGCCACTTCACCTGGCCCGGCTTCGGCGACAACTCCCGCGTGCTCAAGTGGATCATCGAACGCCTCGACGGCAAGGCCGATGCGGTCGAGACGCCGATCGGCTTCGTGCCGGCGGCCGAGTCCCTCGATATCGAGGGACTGGACCTGAGCATCGACGAGATTCGCACGGCTCTCAACGTCGACGCGGACGAGTGGCGAGCCGAGCTGCCGCTCATTGATGAGTGGTTCGCCAAGATCGGCGCCGTCCCCACGGGTCTGCGCGATGAGTTGGAGACCCTCAAGACCCGGCTCGCGCAGGCCTGAGACCGCACCGTCTCGGGCCTGGCCCGGCCGTTCTGGCCGAGCGTGCAGGCTCAGTTCATAGTTCAGGCCCGTCCCAGTCTGGGGCGGGCCTGACGTGTGTCGGTGGGTCGTGCAATCCTGCGCGGATGTCAACCATCGTTTTCGTGCATGCGCACCCTGACGACGAGGCCTCGCAATCGGCCGGATCGATGGCCCGGGCCGTCGCGGAGGGTCACCGAGTGGTACTCGTCTACACCACCAATGGCGACCACGGCGAGGCCCCCGACGATCTGGCACCCGGCGAGACGGTCGTCGACCGGCGCCGCAAGGAGGCCACCGGCTCGGCCACGGCCATCGGCACGCATCGCGTGCACTGGCTCGACTACGCCGACTCCGGCATGACCGGCTGGGAGCAGAACAATCACACGAGGGCTTTCGTCCGAGCAGATCTCGACGAGGCTGCCACCCGGCTCGCCCACATCCTCTGGCAGGAGCAGGCCGACATCGTCATCGGCTATGACTGGCACGGCGGCTACGGCCACCCCGACCACGTCAAGGTGCACCATGTGACCCGTCGCGCCGTCGAGCTGGCGGGTACGCCGCGGCTGCTCGAGGGAACCATGAACCGCGACCTCATGCGCCGCCAGCTTGAGCAGGCCAAGGCAGCGGGCCTGCCCACCCAGGAGTGGAATCCCGACGACCCCATGGACGACGGCAACCCGATGGGCACCCCCGAGGCCGAACTGCACTGGGCCTGCGATGTCAGCGACCAGTTGGCTGTCAAGCGCGCGGCCCTGGCCGCACACGCGAGCCAGACCTCCGACGTCGGAGCGATGCTCGCCATGCCCGAACCGGTCTTCGCCGCCGTGTTCGGCGTGGAGCACTACCTTGAGCCAGGACGCCCGCCGGGCATGCGCCGCAGCTGGTTTCTCGACGAGGCCTGACACTCCCCTCCGTCGATGAGGCTCCGGATGCCATCTCGAAGGCCCGGGCGCACGATGCGCCGTCCCCCTGCTGCGGTGCCCGCGGGGACGCGCGCCCGTCGCACCCAGCACCCAGCCCGCCTGGGGAACGAGACAACAGAAAGGGCCCGGTCTGCAAGAGACCGGGCCCGTTCACCTGGGCGGAGGCGGCGGGATTTGAACCCGCGATGGGGTTGTAGCCCCAAACCCGCTTAGCAGGCGGGCGCCATAGACCGGACTAGGCGACGCCTCCACGACCGCGCTCAAGCCTAGCCGGAGGGACGGGGCCGGGCAAAAACCATTCACCCGGGCGGACCGGCCGAGCGCGGATCAGGTGCAGCTGGCGTCGCTGGCCACGCGGGGAGTCAGCGTGGGGTTGCTGCCTGACTGCGACGTCGAGAGCGGCGCGGCTTTGAGCGGCTGGGCCGGCAGGGCACCCTTTCCGACCCGGTTGGGAACCTCTTGCACGTCCCCGGCTCCACGCCCGATGACGACCTCGTAGCTCGACGTCAGCGACGAGGACGGCGTCAGCGTCGCCCCTGGGAATGCTGCCAGCAGCGTCTGCGCGCCGGCCGGATGAGCGGCCGGGTAGCGGATCTGCACACCGTCTGCCGTGCTGCCGGTGTCGTAGCCGGTGACCACGAAGCCCTGGGCGGAGAGCGCGCTGCCGGCCTGGCGGGCAAGGCCCGACGTGCCCGAGGAGTTGATGAGCTTGACGCTGATCGCAGCGGGGCTCACGGTGGGCTTGGCCGTGGCCGTCGAGTGGCCCCCCACCTTGGAGCCCGGTTGTCCGGGCAACGGGCTGTCGAGGCGCACGGCCTCCCAGATCGGGTCGGACTGGGCGGTGAGCCACTCCAGCCGATTCGGGTCGGGCGGGTACGGAGCGGTAGGCACCGTGACGAACTGGATCTTGCCAGGGCTGATGTCTTGCACCTGGGCCGCCAGCGACGTCAGCGACCGGATGCTGGCCAGATCGGGATCCATGGTGACCGACTTGGTTGCCGCGTCGAGGAACGAGTACAGCTTGTCGGGACGAAGCAGGAGCTGCGAGCTGGTGGCCTCCCGGATGAGGGCAGACAAGAACGCCTGCTGACGCTGCATGCGGCCGATGTCAGACCCGTCGCCGATGCCATGCCGGGCACGCACATACTGCGAGGCCTGCAGGCCCGAGAGGTGGCTGGTGCCAGCGGGGAGCTTGAGCCCGGTGTAGGAGTCCTTGACCGGCTGCTTGAGGCAGATGTCGACGCCGCCCAAGGCATTGACCATGCTGGTGAAGCTCTGGAAGTTGACCACCACATAGTGATCGATACGCACGCCCGTATTGGCTTCGACGGTCATCACCGTGCAGCCGATGCCCCCGTCTTCATACGCGGCGTTGAACATGCCCAGCGGCGCCTGAGCCAACGGCACCGCGTCGGGGTTCTTGCAACTGGGGCGGTGCACCATGGAGTCACGCGGGATCGAGATGCCGTACGCCGACTTCCGGTCGGCTGCCACGTGCAACAGGATCGTCGTATCGGAATGAGCCGTGGTGGTGCTCGAGTTGGTGCCCCCGAACTCGTCGACATCGGCGATGTTTCGGGTGTCGGAGCCCACCAGCAGGATGTTCAGCGGCAGCTGATCGGTGCTGGAGTTCCTGGTGGCCTCTACGGAGGGCCGGCGGCCCAGCGCCCCGGAGATGTCGATGGACGAGATGTTGCTCTGCAGCTTGATGGCGGCGAACGCCACAAATCCGATGATGCCGGCCAGGAGGAATGCGACCACATACAGAATGCGGCGCAGAACGGGGTGGCGACGCCGGGCACGGTCGTCGTCTCGATGTTCCGCCATCGGCCTCTTTTCCTGTGTGTCGGCCGTTGGCCGTCAGCCCTTTTTGTGTGCAGTCACCCCGTGATGGTCAGCCTAACGGGCGAACCTGAGGATCACCCGTGGTTACGAGAAACGGCTCACTAGCCCTCCACAGAAACACGACATCGCCGTCGCAGCCCTCGGTCGGCCCGCTCAGCTGAGCCGGTCGTGGACATGCCGCCAGACGGCCTGGTGGAAATGGTCGGGTGGGGCGCCATGGCGCCGGCGGGTGAGCTGCCGGGTGCGCAAGAGTGCCGCAAGGCCGAAGCCCCACACCAGGTATTGAGTGGCGAAGGCCAGTTTGAAGTCCGTCAACGTGTGGGCCTCGCCCCCGCGCAGATCGAGCACGATGCCGACAAGGAGGATCGTCACCAGGGTCGCGACGAAACCGCCCATGTTGACAATGCCCGTGGCACCGCCCAATCGCTTGGAAGGATTGAACGAGCGAGCGAAGTCGAAACCGACCATCGATGTCGGCCCATTGATCGCCAGCACCAGCACGAGAAGGACGACCAGCCAGGTAGGGGCGGCGCCCGGCCAGACCAGCACCGCCGTCCAGGCCAGGATCGTGACGCCGACCACGAGCAGCACGAGATTCGAGCGGCGCAACGGGTACCGAGCCGTCAGCCGACCTAAGATCGGGCCACTGACCACCGAACCCACCACCATCAGTGACAGCAATGTGCCCGCCAGCACCGGAGACAAGCGCAGGCCGAGGGTCATGAACGGAAAACCCCACATGATCGCGAAGACCATGCCGGAGAACTGCGACGTGAAATGCGTCCACAAGCCCAACCGGGTGCCGGGGTGCCACCACGCATGGGCCAGATCGCTGCCGATCTCGCGGGCGCCATGGGCGGTAGCTCTCGTCGTGGTGCCCGGCGGAGCGTCCCGCACGAGCAGGACGACCACCACCACCCCCAGCATCCCGACGGCCGCCGCTCCAGCGTAGGCGGTGGGCCAGCCGTAGTGGGCGAGCACCGCGGTAAGGGGCACAGCGCTGAGCAGCTGTCCCATCTGGCCCAACTGGCCGGTGAGCTGAGTCATGAGTGGAACCCGTTCGGCCGCAAACCAACTGGGCACCAGGCGAATCACGGAGATGAACGTCATGGCATCTCCGGTGCCCACCAGCACCCGGGCCGCAATGGCCAGTTCTGGGGTGGTGACCTGCGAGATGAGAAGCTGGCCAGCCGCCAGCAGGATGCCCCCGCAAGCCAGCACCGAACGGGGCCCGAACCGATCGAGCAGCACACCGGTGGGCACCTGCATGAGGGCATAGACGAGCAGCTGCACCACGACGAATAGCGAGAACTGGGCCGCCCCGATATGGAAGCGTTCGCCGGCCTGTTGGGCGGCCACCCCGAGAGAGGTGCGGTCGAATACGGCCACTATGTAGGCGAGCAACCCGGCGCCCCACACGATCAACGCCGGCAGACTCCCGGGCGGGCCGGCTTTGGGAGCTGCCCCGGCTTTGGGAACCGTCCCGGCTTGATCGCCGGCTTCCGGGTGCTGGGCGTGAGGGTTCAGAGCGGCAAGCGAGCCGTCGCCAATCTCGTTGCTGCTGATCTTGGGCCCGGCGGTGTGTGACATTTCCTCGCGCTTCGACGTCTCGACAGTTCCGTTCCGCAACTCATAACCGCGGTGTGCGCGCGATGCATCCCGTGCCGGATGTGAGGTGGCGCACGCCCTGAGCGCCCGTTGACAAGGCTGACGGGCCACTATGAGAGCCGTGCGTGCATTGCGAAAGGTTGAGGCGGCGCCAGGGTTGGAACTGGTCGACATTCCCGAACCCGACGTGGGTCCGGGCGAGGTGAAGATCCGGGTGCTACGGGCAGGACTCTGCGGCACCGACCTGCACCTGCAGTCGTGGGACGCATGGGCCGCCGCCACCGTCGTGACCCCCATGACGATCGGGCACGAGTTCTACGGCGAGGTCGTGGAAGTGGGCCGCGACGTCACGAACGTGACGGCGGGTCAGCGAGCCTCCGGCGAGGGCCACATCGTGTGCGGCATGTGCCGCAACTGCCGGGCCGGCCGGCGACACCTGTGCATCCACACCCAGGGCATCGGGGTCAACCGGGATGGCGCGTTCGCCGACTTCGTGGTCATCCCGGCCACCAACGTATGGCTGCAGCCCGATGACCTCGACCCCGACCTGGGCGCACTCTTCGACCCGCTCGGCAACGCGACGCACACCACATTGTCGTTTCCGATGGCGGGCGAGGACGTGGTGATCACCGGCGCCGGGCCCATCGGGGTGATGGCCGCAGCGTTGGCGCGGCACGTGGGCGCACGGCACGTGGTGGTGACCGACGTCAGCGAATACCGGCTCGGGCTGGCCCGGGACGCGGGAGCCGATTACACCGTGGACGCGTCGGTGTCAGACCTCGGCGAGGCCATGACCGCGCTGGGCATGAAAGAGGGGTTCGACGTCGGGCTGGAGATGTCGGGTGCCCCGAGCGCCCTCGACGACATGCTCGCCCACCTGAACCACGGCGGTCGGGTGGCGATGCTGGGCCTGCCGAAGGCTCCGTACCCCATGGACTGGGGCCGGCTCATCACGCACATGATCACGATCAAGGGCATCTACGGCCGCGAGATGTACGACACCTGGTACGCGATGAGCTCGATGCTCGGCACGTCGGAGGTGCTGCGCGATCGCATCCGCTCGGTCATCACGCACCGCTTCGCAGCAGACCAGTGGGCGGACGCCTTCGCCGCGGCCAGATCGGGACAGTGCGGCAAGGTCATCATGGATTGGAGCTGAGGCACGCAATGTATGGAGAGCTGAAAGACGGGTTGGCCGCGACGCTCGCCGAGATCGATGGCGCCGGTCTCTATAAGCGCGAGCGCGTGCTCTCGTCGCCGCAGTCGGCCATGATCAGCACGCTGCCCGATGGCGGCAAGGCGCTGAACTTCTGCGCCAACAACTATCTCGGCCTGGCCGATCACCCCGCAGTCGAGCAGGCCGCCGCAGACGCCTTGCGCGAGTGGGGATTCGGCATGGCGAGCGTGCGCTTCATCTGTGGAACGCAAGCGCCGCACAAGCAGCTCGAACGGGCGCTGTCAGACTTTCTCGGCACCGACGACACCATCTTGTATTCGAGCTGCTTCGATGCCAACGGCGGCCTCTTCGAGACGCTCTTCGCCGCCGACGACGCCATCATCTCCGACGAGCTCAACCACGCTTCGCTCATCGACGGCATCCGGCTCAGCCGAGCTCGGCGGTTTCGCTACCGCAACGCCGATCTCGACGACCTGCGCACTCAGTTGGAGGGCGCGCGCGGTGCGCGCCGGACGGTGATCGTCACCGACGGGGTCTTCTCGATGGACGGCTATCTCGCTCCGCTGCAAGGCATCTGCGATCTCGCGGAGGAGTTCGGGGCGCTGGTGATGGTGGACGACTCACACGCCGTCGGCTTCGTGGGCGAGGGCGGCCGGGGCACCCCGGAGCGATTCGGTGTGATGGCCCGGGTCGACATTCTCACCGGCACCTTGGGCAAGGCTCTCGGCGGAGCATCGGGCGGGTATGTCTCGGCCCACCAGGAGATCGTCGACCTGTTGCGACAGCGCTCGCGGCCGTACTTGTTCTCCAATGCCGTGCCTCCGGCGGTGGCGGTGGGCTCCCTGACGGCCTTGCGGCTGGCAGCCGAATCGCATGAGCCGCGCGAGCAGCTGCGTGCCAACACCGTTCTGTTTCGCCAGCTGATGAGCGAGCAGGGATTCGACCTGCTACCCGGGGAGCACCCGATCACTCCGGTGATGTTCCCCGGCGACGACGGCGCCCGCAGGGCGTCCGCGATCGCTGACGACATGCTGGCCCGCGGGGTATATGTGATCGCGTTCTCGTATCCGGTGGTGCCGCAGGGCAGGGCCCGAATCCGGGTGCAGCTCTCGGCTGCCCACACCGAAGGCGACGTGCGGGCGTGCGTGGCGGCCTTTGTGAGCGCCCGCGCAGCGGTGGGCTGACGTATGGGCGCGCCCGGCGCCACCTAGCCGCAATGCCGTTCGTCTGGTGTGGGGGTCAAGATCTGTCCAGCTAGTCCAGCGACAGACGGGGCTAGCTCGCCCACGGGGCCCGGCAGGTCAGCGACAGATGGCCAGTTCAGCGGCGCGTAAGCAGGGGCGGAGCCGGGTGACAGGCGGACGGAACCGGGCAATGACGGAACCGGGCGATGGGCGGATAGAGCCGGGCGACAGGCGGGCGGAGCCGAGCGATGGGAAGCCGCAGTCTGCCCGGGTCTTCCGCAAAGGGAGGTTTCGACAGTCGCAGGACACGGGCTTTTCCTGCGCTAGGGCGATGCCCCGCCCGGCGGGGCATCGCCATAGCGCCCAGAAACCGCCCCCTTCACAGTCCTCCAGCAGCCGGACTCGACCCCTCACGGTCCGGAGTCGCTGGGCGGTGCCGTCCGCGGTGACGTCGCCCGCGGTTGGCACCAGGTTGAGCGCCGGGGCTGGGGTTGGGGTCGTTGAGTGGTGCCGTCCGCGGTGTATCCGCCGCGGTTGACACCCAGTTGAGCGCCGGAACCCGGGTTGGAGTCGTTGCGTGATGCCGTCCGCGGTGTATCCGCCGCGGTTGACACCCAGTTGAGCGCCGGAACCCGGGTTGGAGTCGTTGCGTGATGCCGTCCGCGGTGTATCCGCCGCGGTTGACACCCAGTTGAGCGCCGGAACCCGGGTTGGAGTCGTTGCGTGATGCCGTCCGCGGTGTATCCGCCGCGGTTGACACCCAGTTGAGCGCCGGAACCCGGGTTGGAGTCGTTGCGTGATGCCGTCCGCGGTGTATCCGCCGCGGTTGACACCCAGTTGAGCGCCGGAACCCGGGTTGGAGTCGTTGCGTGATGCCGTCCGCGGTGTATCCGCCGCGGTTGACACCCAGTTGAGCGCCGGAACCCGGGTTGGAGTCGTTGCGTGATGCCGTGCGCGGTGAAGTTGCCGCAGTGGGCACCGGGTCAGGCGTCTTATGTGGAAGATCGAACCAGAAATCCGGAAAGACTGTAATTCACCTGCCTACAAGGAGGCGCCGCTTCCGCGTCCTGGGCCTGGCCGATCACCCCGCAGGCGCCTTCCTCGCCAGACGCAACCCCAAAGCCGGGTTGACACCCACTCCCGAATCTCAAACGAACGGCAGTGGCCCTAACCGCCGAACTGTCACGTTCTTCGTCCGGTTGTGACCAGGTTGGTGACGGTTTGTCGAGGAACGTGACAGTTCGGCAGCGGGAAGGCGTCAGCGCGGCGTGATCACCGTTCGGAGCGCGTAGCGCTCGCCGGCCTCCGGCAGGCGCAGCTCCACCACTCGCGGCTCGCCGATCGCGTTCCGGTGGTTGACGTACACGGCTACGGCCGAGGGCAACGGCACCGGGCGCCGGAAGTCGACACTGGCGTCATAGACGTCGGGCAGGCTCGGGGCTACGGCGGCGATGCTGCGAGCGTGCGTCCACATGCCGTGCGCGATGGCGCGCGGGAAGCCGAATGCCCTGGCCGTCAACGCGCTGAGATGGATCGGGTTGAAGTCGCCGCTCACGGCCGCGTAGCGCCGGCCCAGATCGCTGGGCAGCTGCCACACTCCGGCCGGCACCGGAGCCACGCTCGGCACTGACACGCTCGGCATTGACACCGTCCGGGGTTCGGCCTGCGTCGGTTCGGTGGGCGCAGATGGGGCGGCTGGCATGACATCGCCGTCCAGCCGCACCCCGCGGGCCAGGTAGCGGCTGCGGCCCGCCCAGACGAGTTCTCCGCCGGTGCGCACCTCGCCGTGCAGGTCGACGGTGACCCCCTTGGCGTGCGCGGCGAGGCCATCGGCCCACGCGGCGAGTTCCAGGGTCTGTGTGCTGTCAACCGGCCGGTATCGCGTGAACTCGTTGCGCACGTGCACCAAGCCCAGCAGAGGCAGCGGAAAATCCGGTGAGGTCATCAACGCCAACTGCAACGGCATTGTCAGCACGTGCAGGTAGGTGGGTGCCAGATCGCCGGTCAGGTCGAACCCGCAGACGGCGTCATAGGCTGCCAGCCGGTCGATCTCGACTCGCTGGCCCGGCAGTTCGTACCGGCGGATCTCGAGCGTGGGCGGCACGTGCGTGACTCGCCGGGGAGCACTGCGCATGGCCAGCGCGTACACGCGGGGAGTGTTCGGTGGTTCGGTGAGGACGGTCACTTGGCCCACGACTCAGGCTCCCAACATCGACTGGCCACAGACCCGCAGCACCTGACCGTTGAGTCCGGCGCTGCTCGGCTGGGCGAAGAAGGCGACGACCTCGGCCACGTCTCGGGGCAGGCCGCCTTGGGAGAGACTGTTGAGCCGACGGCCGAGCTCGCGCGGGCCCAGCGGCATCCGGGCCGTCATCTCCGTCTCGATGAAACCAGGGGCCACCGCGTTATAGATGTTGCCCGAACCGTCGAATCGCTGCGCGTAGGCCTGCACGAGCCCGATCACACCAGCCTTGCTGGCGGCGTAGTTGGTCTGGCCGCGGTTGCCGGCGATGCCCGACATCGACGACACGGCGATCACCCGCGCCTGTGGGTTCAGCGGGCCGCCGTCGGCCAGCAGCGCATCGTTGAGGCGCACCTGCGCCGCGAGGTTGACCTCCATAACGGCCGCCCACTTGCTGGGATCCATGTTGGCGAGCAGCTTGTCGCGGGTGATGCCGGCGTTGTGCACGACGATGTCGAGACCGCCCAGCCGGGCAGCACTTTCGCCGATGAGGTGACCGGCGTGCGGGTTGGTGATGTCGACCTGTAACGCCACGCCTCCGGCCGCGTTGGCGACGTCGGCCAGAGCCTGACCGGCGGCGGGCACGTCGACCGCGATGATCCGGGCACCGTCGCGCGCCATCGCCGCGACGATGGAGGCGCCGATGCCCCGGGCGGCGCCCGTGACCACGGCCACCTTGCCCGCCAGCGGCCTGGCCGGCTCTGCCGGCAGGATCGGTTGGGCAGCAACAATTCTCAGCACCTGCCCGTCGACGTAGGCCGAGCGACCGGAGAGGAAGAACTCCACCGTCGGCAACGGGTCCGCCTCGGGTGAACGCAGCAGCACGAGGTTGGCGGTGGCGCCGTTGCGCAGCTCCTTACCCAGCGAGCGCACCAGCCCCTCGAGTGCGCGCTGGGTTGCCACCTCCTCGGGCACGGTGAGCGTAGCCGGGTCGGTGCCGATCACGACCACGCGCGCATTGGCGACCAGCCGCCTGAGACTCGCCTGCAGTGCGGAGCGCAGCCCGTCGAGGTCGAGGATGCGCCGGGCCTGGCTGACGTCGACGACAACGGCCGCCAGGCGTGTCTCGGCGGGCTCACCCTCGGCGGTCTTCACCGCGCCCGTCGCGTCTATGTCCAGTTCGGCGAGCCGGTTGAGAATCCTTGCGGCCAAGGCTGTCTCGCCCACCACCGCCACCACTCCGGCGACGTCACCGGTCGGCACCAGTGGCTCGTCCTGGGCGTAGCGACGCAAGGTGACAGGCCGGGGCAGCCCAAGCCACGCAGCGAGCTGTGCCCCCATTCCCGAGCTGACCAGTGCCGCGTAGCGATCGCCGCCAGTCGATGAACGGGCCACCCCGGGCCTGCGCGGTTGGCCTGCCGCATTCACCGGGCAGCCTCGACGATCGCCACGACGCCCATCCCGCCGGCCGCGCAGATGGAGATGAGTCCGCGGCCAGAGCCTTTCTCGTGCAGCAGTTTTGCCAGCGTCGCCACGATCCGCGCGCCGGTTGCGGCGAAGGGGTGGCCGGTGGCCAGCGACGATCCCACGACGTTGAGCTTGGCGCGATCGATCTCACCGAGCGGGGCGTCGAGGCCCAGCCGATCGCGGCAGAACGTCTCGTCGTTCCAGGCGGCCAGCGTGGCCAGCACCGTGGAGGCAAAGGCCTCGTGGATCTCGTAGAAGTCAAAGTCCTGCAGCGATAGGTTGTTTCGTGCCAACAGCACCGGCACGGCATACGCCGGGGCCATCAGCAGGCCCTCGGCGCCGCTGACGAAATCGACGGCGGCTGTCTGCACGTCGACGAGGTGAGCCAGCACCGGCAGGTTGCGCTCGGCCGCCCATTCAGGGCTCGACAGCAGCACGGCCGCGGCTCCGTCGGTGAGTGCCGTGGAGTTGCCGGCCGTCATGGTCGGATCGTCGCCGCTCGTGCCGAACACCGGCTTGAGTTTGGCGAGCGCCTCGACGCTGGAGTCGGGCCGCAGGTTCTGGTCGCGAACCTGGCCGAGGTACGGCGTGACGAGATCGTCGAAGAAGCCGCGGTCGTAGCCGGCCGCAAGGTTGCGGTGCGAGGCGATGGCGAGCTCGTCCTGCGCCAGCCGGCTGATGTGCCAGGCCTCGGCGGTCTTGGCCGCGTGCTCCCCCATCGACAGGCCGGTGCGCGGCTCGCCGGTGCGGGGAGTATCGGGCGCCAGGTGCGCCGGGCGCAGGCCCGCGAGAATCTTCAGGCGCGCCTGCACCGTCTTGGCGCGGCTGAGGGCGATGAGCGTGTGCCGCAGCTCTTCGCTGACGGCGATCGGAGCATCGGAGGCCGAATCGACCCCGGCGGCGATGGCGGAGTCGAGCTGGCCGAGGGCGATCTTGCCGCCGAGCACGGCGACGGTCTCCAGCGAGGTGCCACAGGCCTGCTGCACGTCGAAGGCGGGAGTCTTCGGATCGAGCCTGGAGCCGAGCACCGACTCCCGGGTCAGGTTCCAGTCGCGGGAGTGCTTGAGCACCGCGCCACCGGCCACCTCCCCGAGTTGTTCGCCCGCCAGCCCGAACCGGGCCACGAGGCCGTCGAGAGTGGAGGTGAGCATGTCTTGGTTGCTGGCGCGCGCGTATGGACCGCCTGCGCGGGCGAACGGGATGCGGTTGCCGCCGAGAATGGCGACGGGGCGAGGAGCAGAAACAGGCATCGAGGTCTCCACAGCAGGGGTCGTCGGCTCAGCACCAGACGCTAGTCCTGCGACATTATCAGGTACGTCAGGTATGAGATACCTTTCGTATCGTGCAAGCCGATCAGGATCCCTCCACTGCGCGCGACGGACGCAGCTCCCGCTGGGACGCCCACCGCGATCAGCGCCGCAGCGAGCTGCTCGGCTGCGCGGTGCGAGCCATCCGCGAGCACGGACCCACGGTGAGCATGGACGAGATCGCCGCGCTGGCAGGCACCTCGAAACCGGTGCTGTACAGGCACTTTGGCGACAAGAGTGGCGTGCATCGGGCCGTCACCCAGCTGGTGGGCGATCGGATCAGCAGCGAGATCGAGCTGGCGATCGAGGCCAGCCGACGCAGCGACTCCTCTCCTCGCCTGGCCGTGACGGCTGTCGTCGAGCACTACCTCGCACTCGTGGAGCGCGATCCGCAGGTCTACCGCTTCGTCGTTTCCGAGCCTCCGCGGCCGGACGACGACCCCGTCCGCTCGCTGAGCGCCCGGATCGCAGCCCAGCTACGCGGCCATCTGGAGGAGGCCGGTCTCCCGCCCTCGACCGCCGAGGTCTGGGCCCCAGCCCTGGTGGGCCTGGTGCGGGCCGCAGCCGACGACTGGCTGGCGGGCGGTGCCGGTTCCACGCTCAACCGTGACGAGCTGGCGACCAGCCTCACCCGCCTGGCCTGGTGGGGGCTGCGCGGGGCCTGACGTCGGGCGATTCCCACTGGTCGCGCAGCCTATGATGGACGTCGGTCTGTGCCGAGGAGCCGACACAGCCAGGAGGGCTCGCATAGTGGCCTAGTGCGACGGTCTTGAAAACCGTTATGGCGGCAACGTCATCGTGGGTTCGAATCCCACGCCCTCCGCCCTCCGCTCGCTTTGCATGAACTAGGCGCTAAATGGGGGAACGCGGCCGTTTGGAGCTGCCCGGGCACCCGTCAGGCAGGAGCCCGCACTTGAAGCCATCTGCAGCACACAGGCGGTCAATTCGCTCGAAGTCCGTGTCGCTCGGCGTCCGGGTGACGGGAAGTCCATGGGCATGCCCGACGGTGGCGCTGGGCGCGTCGAACCGTGACGTTTGTCGTCCACCCGCTTCCAACCTGGTCACCGCCCGCCGACAAACGTCACGGCCGGACGGCCGGTCGGCGGAGAAGGGGCGGCTCAGCCGAGGACGCGGAAGCGGCGCCAGCCGCGGCGCGGTTTCTCAGGCTCTGCGCCCTCGGCGGAATCGTCCTCACCCAGACGCACCACCCCGGCGGTGCCGTCGACGGTGATCTGCTGTCCGCTCTTGATGCGCTGGGTGGCGACACCCGTGCCGAGCACGGCGGGAATGGCGTATTCGCGGGCCACGATGCTGCTGTGGCTCAGCGGGCCGCCCACGTCGGTGACCACGCCGGCCGCCAGGGCAAACAACGGCGTATAGGCGGGGGTGGTGATGGGGGCGACGAGAATACGTCCGGGCGCCATCGATGAGAAGTCCGACTGGCCGAGCACGAGGCACGCCTCGGCTGTCACAGTGCCGCCGCTGGCCGCCAGACCTTTCAGCACCGGGCCGGTCTCGTTGCCCGACTGCGAAGGCATCCACCGCTCCATCAACTTGTTGAACCTGTTGTGCGGCAACAGTTGTGGCGGATTGGCCAGCCGTTGCCCGCGCCAGGTCGTCCGTCTGGCGGCGACCTCGGCGTCGAGGCTCGGCAGGTGTGCGGTCGGATCGCTCAGCAAGCTCGCGGACGCCGTGCGCACTTCGTCCTCGTGCAGCCAGTACACGTCGTCGGGGGCGCTGATGAGGCCGGCGGCCGTCAGGCGGGCGCCCAGTTCGGCGAGCAGCCGGCGGATCAGCGGCCAGCCCAGACCGACATCGGCCAGCGCATCCTCGCGCAGGGCTGCCAGCTCCTGGGCGCGCTTGAGCAGGGCGCCGATCGCCTTGCGCCGCAACGGATCAAGCCGGGCGAGCAAGGTGCGGGTTGCCTCGTCCCGTTCGCTGGCAAGCCGCCGCTGGCGTTCACTGGGGTCGGCCAGGGTGCCGTCGAGGTAGTAGCGCAAGGTCTCCAGGACGGGCGCCGGCGAATCAGCCGCGACAGGATTGGAGAAGTCGAGGTTGTAGATGGCATGACCGAATCTGGCAAGGTGCTGGTCCAGGCGGTGCGTCCACTGCGACCACACGCTGTCGTCGACGCTGTGCGGGACCGGGCCGAAGGCGAGCGCATGCGCGTCGGTGCGTGCGGCGAGAACGGTTGCCAGCTCGGGGTGCTCGCGACACCACTGACTCAGCTCATACAGCGAGCGTTCCGCTCTGATGGGCTCGGAATCGGCCCCCAGCAGGAAGGCGACGGCGGGCGGGTCGCCCTTGCGTCGCATGGTCTTGTCGTAGAGACCGGTGAAGGTCGTCTCGGTGGTGGCTGCCACCGGGATGACCCGCTGCACACAGGTGTAGTACTCGCAGCCAGCGCGCAGCAGTTCATCGGCGCCTGCCAACAGGCTCACTGTGCTGAGCTCCGAAGGCGGCTGGGCCTGCCAGCGCGCGATGGTGCGCACATAGCGGGGACGGTATTCGCGGGCGAGCAGTCGCTCGGGGTGGGTCATCTTGCCGGTGGCAATGAGCGGGACGGAGGCCACGCTCATCCGCATCATGGCCCCCCGCGTGTATTCGTAATAGGCGTAGCCGTTGACTTGTGGAAAGCCAATGTCGCCGGCTCGCACCATCGACCGCATGGCTGTGACGATCAGCTTGGTGATCGAATCGGTGACCGCCGGGCCTACCAGGTCGCCGAACAGGGGCGTCAACGGATCGGGCAGCTGCTCGACGATGCTGGCCCGGACATAGAACGACGTGGGGTGCGGCACCCGCCAGTCCGTGGGCACCTCACCCACCGGTTCCGGCAGGGCTGTGACCGGACGGGCTTGCACGATGAAGAACTCGCCGGCGGCGCGCGCCCACTCGATGTCCATCGGACGGCCGTAGTGCTCCGCGATTCGCACACCTGCGTCGGCCAGACGCACGACGTCGGCGTCACTGAGCACGTCGCGGGTGCGCAGCCCCTCGGGAACCTCGACCTCTTCGGTGCCGCTCGAGGTACGCACCGTGCGCACCCGTTTGTCGCCACGCTGTCGGGAGACGACCGTGAGCGCAGGACCGACGGCCGGGTCGTGGCGCACCACGACGTCGTCGGTGGTGACGGTGCCGCCCACCACCGACTCCCCCAAGCCCCACGCCGCCGCGATCACAAGCTCGTCGCGGCGACCGTTGGTTGGGTTGGCGGTGAACATCACGCCCGAGGCATCGGCGTCCACGAGGTGCTGCACCACGACGGCGAGGCTGACGTCGCTCGCCGCGATGCCCTCCCGCAGCCGGTAGAGGATGGCTCGTGGCGTCCAGAGCGAGGCCCAGCAACGGCGTACCGCGTCGAGCACCGCCTCGGGCCCGCTAACGTTGAGATACGTGTCTTGCTGACCCGCGAAGCTGGCTCCTTCGAGATCCTCCGCAGTCGCGGACGAGCGCACCGCGACCGCGAGCAGACGGCCTTCGCCGAGCTGAAGGTAGGCAGCCGAGATATCCGCAGCCAGCGCCTCGGGCAGCGAACTCGAGTGGAAGAGAGCAGAGATCGTGGCCGCTGCCTGCTCGGCAGCATCCAGCAGGCTTGACGCCTGGCTCACCGAACCGAGAGCCGATGCCTGATCTGCGGGCTTAGCCTGCCCTGCAGGATCGAGGTCCGACGCCTGCCCCCCGGATTCCACGTGGACTGCCTCTGCGGCGACGAGGAGCCGCGCGCGGATGCCAACGGCCTCGACGAAGTCGTCGTAGGCGGCCGTGGTGACCACGAACCCAGCCGGCACCGGGAGCCCGGCCGAGATCAGCTCGCCCAGGTTTGCCCCTTTGCCGCCGGCGATCGCGAGGTCGTCACTGCGCACGTCTGACAGAGGCCTGATCCAGGGACGCGGGTTCGAGGCCGGCCCGGTGGCCGTTACCGGCTTGCTCTCATCAGGCGTTTGACTCATACGAGCCATGCAACCATCTCCAGGCCACCTTGACAGGGTTCAGCCTCCCTGCTCCTGGTCGACCGGGAACCCTCGCGACCACCGCACGGCTGTGCGTGGAGCTTCTGGACGGAGTGGGCGGATCCGTTGGTGTCGAGCGACGGGTCGTGCGCGACGTTGCGGTTCGAGGATGTCCGGAATCCGACACGATTAGTGGGCCGCCCTCGAATTTCGTGCTCAGCCCACGTCGTCGGATTGGATTCGGGTCGGAAAAGGGACAGCACCCCGCTCTGACTAGGGCGCGGCTGACAACGCCGTCCGGCGTCCGACCCAGGAAGCGACACGCAGTGGCTATTCGCCGGCGCGCCCTAGCTCTGGCCCGAGGAGGTGTAGAGGTTCTGCAGGCGGAGGGTGCCGCGGGCCACGAGCCGTTGCTGCTCGTCACGGATCTCCACCTGCCACACCTGCTGCGAGCGACCCTGGTGCAGGGCTGTGGCCACCACGTCGAGCACTCCTTCACGCACGGCCCGGTAGAAATCGGTGTTGTTGTTGACCCCGACCACGTACCCACGCCCGTCCATCGACAGGGACGCGCCGATACTTCCGACGGTCTCGACCACCGCCGCGTGGGCGCCGCCGTGCACGATGCCGAAGGGTTGGTGCAGGTGCGGGCCGATGGGCCAGCGGGCGACCAGCTCGGTGGCGCTGGCAGAGACGATCTCGAGGCCCAGGTAATCGCTGAACGCACCCCGGAGGTCGCGGACCTTGGCCAACAGCTCATCGGCGGCCGGGTCGGGCGAAGCGGTGTGAGGGGTTCCTGCCGGGTTGTCGGTCATGTCGCTATCCCATCACCTGCCGGACCTGGGAATCATCCGGCGCGGGCCTGCGGCCCACCCTGCCGAAACCGCCCCGATCACGGCTCTTGAGCGAGCGAGGCACAATGACGCGGTGACTCAGACCGAGCAGCCCAGTTCAGCGCTTGACACCCTCGGCGCGCTCCGCTCGAGCCAGGGTTGGGTCTACGCGTCGTCGACGCCCATCGGTTCGGACGATCCCGGGCGGTACCACTGCCTCTTCGGCCGGGACTCCCTCATCACCGCGCTCCAGGCGCTGCCGGTTCGCCCCGACATCGCGACCACGACCCTGCGCCAGCTGGCGGCCCAACAGGGCACCCGCGACGACCCGGAGACCGACGAGCAACCCGGCCGTATCGTGCACGAGTACCGGCCCGTGGCACCGCAGTACATGATCGACCTGGGCTGGCCGGTGCGCGACGGCGCCATCGCCTACTACGGCAGCAACGACTCCGTGCCGTGGTTCCTGCACCTGCTGGCGATGACCGGTGACGCCGCGCTGCAGCTCGAACTTGCCGACCACTCACGGGCCGCCGGGCAGTGGTTGCTGGGTGCGCTGGCTCGCGGCGGCGGCCTGCTGCGCTCCCCGGTGCGTAGATATAGCGGTGGGCTGGCGCATCAGGGCTGGCGCGATGCCCAGGATCCGACGGACGCAGCCGGCGGCGGCATCGTTGAGCCCGACGGCTCCATGCCTCCGGCACCGCTCGCAGACGCCGACTCACAGGCGACAGCCCTCGTGGGATTGGCGGCCATCGAGGCCCTCCACCCAGAGCTCTCGGCCCAGGTCTGCGCCGCGGCCACCGCGTTGCGCGAGCGGGTGGCCGCCGCCTTCACGCCCGACGCGATGGCGGTGGACGGCGACGACCAGGTCGTTCCTGGGGCCGGCTCCCAGCTCGGCTGGTTGCTCTGGGCCGGGGCGGTGCAGGGAGCAGCGGCCGACGCCCTAGCCGAAAGGCTCACCCGTCCGGACGTTCTCACCCGATACGGCGCCAGGACGCTGTCGTCGGAGCACCCGCGGTTCCATCCGCAGGCGTACCATCGCGGCGCCATCTGGCCCTTCGACAACTGGTTCGTCTGGGGCGGGCTGCGCGCCGTCGGGCATCCTGCGGCCGACACCGTGCGCGACGGAGTGCTGGCCGCCCTGGCGGAACTGGGACATTTTCCGGAGCTGTATGCGGTCTCCCCCGAGGGTGAGCTGGCTGCGTCGACCATTTCGAACCGGATCCAGGCTTGGACCGTGGGCGCCGTCGTCGCCTGGGACGAGGACTGGTCGGGCCGGGCCGGCGAGCGCCACATCCAGTAAGGCGCGGGTTCGCGAAGATCAGACTCGCGAACCCGGCGCACGCAGACCGAGTGCACAGACTGAGTGCACTCCAGACCGAGTGCACGAACGCCATACACAACAGGCTCGCAAACACTGCAGGACCGCGAGGAGACACCCGATCGCGCACAAGGAATCACCACCGGGGGCCGAACGTTGGTCAGGTGACGTCTGCCCCGTCGTCCGTGACAAAGGAGAACTGTGCGAAACGCCCACGAACTCTACGAGATCGTCGACGACTCGAAGGTCGACTCCGACCGTCCGGTGCTTTTCTACTCCCTCACGGGTTTCGTCGACGCCGGCCAGGCCGGTGCGATGGCCGCCGACGCGGTGATGACGACCTTCGAACGCAAGCTGCTCGCCCGCTTCGACGCCGACCAGCTCATCGACTACCGCAGCCGCCGACCCGCCATGACCTTCTCCGGCGACCACTTTTCCGACCTGGAACGGTTCAGCCTCACCTTGGAGCTGGTCACCGACTCGGCCGGCGCGCAGTTCTACGTGCTGCGCGGCCCCGAACCCGACTTCCAGTGGGAGCTGTTCGCGACGGCCGTGGGCGAACTGGTCGACCGCTACGGAGTGAAGCTGGCCATCAGCGGCCACGGCATTCCCTGGGCGGCGCCACACACTCGTCCGTTGCGGATGACCGCTCATGCTTCACGACGTGAGCTCATCGCCGGCAGCCCGCGCTGGATCGACGATGTCCGGCTGCCTGGCAACATGCTGTCGCTGCTCGAGATGCGGCTGGGTCAGGCCGGCGTCGACGCCATGGGTTTCGCGGTGCACGTGCCGCACTATCTCTCAGACATCGAGTACCCACCGGCAGCCGTCGCGCTGCTCGACGCTGTCAGCGAGGCCGCTGATCTCGACCTGCCCACGGCCGAACTGCGCACGGCCGGAGCAGATGTGCTGGCCAAGGTCGACGAACAGGTGGAGCAGGCACCCCAGCTGCAGGAGGCGATCACCAACATGGAGAAGGCCTTCGACGCCGAGTCGGGCGCCCTCGGGCTGGGGCAGGCAGGCGCTCTGCCGGAATCGGAGATCCCCGCGGGTGACGCGCTGGCCGACGAGGTGGAGGATTTCCTTCGCGGCATGGGTGGCTGAAAACCATCCCGACCAGACCAGCGACTCGACGAGAGGCACGACGAATGTATGCAGTGACGAACCCGGCGACCGGCGAGATCGAGCAGGAGTACGCCACGGCCACGGACGCTGAGATCGGCGCGGCCCTGGCCCTGGCGCAGTCGGGCCACGAGAGCCTGCGCAGCTCCGCCCTCGGATCCCGCACCGAGAAGCTGGCCCGGGTAGCCGAGCTGTACCGCGAACGCAAGGATGAGCTGGCGCTGCTCATCACCCGCGAGATGGGCAAGCCGATCAGCCAGTCGCGCGGTGAGATCGACATCGTCGTCTCGATCTACCAGTTCTATGCCGACAAGGCCGCCGAGCTGCTGGCCGATGAGGAACTCGACGTCGTCGCCGGTGGGCGCGCCCTGGTGCGCAAGGAGGCGGTAGGGGTGCTGCTCGGCATCATGCCGTGGAACTTCCCCTACTACCAGGTGGCCCGTTTCGCCGCACCTGCACTGGCGATCGGAAACTCGGTGCTGCTCAAGCACTCTCCGCTCAACCCGGCCTCGGCGCTGGCCATGGAGCAGATCTTCCTCGACGCCGGTTTCGCCGAAGGCTCGTACGTGAACATCTTCGCGAGCAACGAGCAGGTGGCGGAGTTGATCATCCCCGACCCGCGGGTGCAAGGTGTCTCGCTGACCGGTTCGGAGCGGGCCGGAGCCGCCGTGGCCGAAGTGGCGGGGCGCCACCTCAAGAAGGTGGTGCTGGAGCTCGGCGGGTCAGATCCGTTCATCGTGCTCGACAGCAATGACCTGCCCAGCGTGATCAAGCGCGCCGGCATCGGCCGGATGCGCAATTCAGGCCAGGCTTGCAACTCTCCCAAGCGCATCATCGTCACCGACGACCTTTACGACGAGTTCGTGGACGGCCTGCAGCAGGTGATCTCCTCGATCGCTGTCGGCGACCCCACCGATCCCGACACGCAGTTCGGGCCGATGTCGTCGCAGTCGGCCGTCGACAACCTAGCCGCCCAGGTCGACCACGCCGTGGCACAGGGTGCCACCCTGCGACTGGGCGGGCAGCGACTGGACCGTCCGGGCGCCTGGTTCGCCCCCACCCTGCTCACGGACATCACCCCGGAGATGGACGCCTACACCGAAGAGCTCTTCGGGCCGGTGGCCATGGTCTACCGGGTGGCCGACGAGAACAAGGCTGTCGAGCTCGCCAACGCCACCCCATTCGGGCTGGGCGCCAGCGTGAACACCGACGACCCCGACAAGGCTCTGCGCGTGGCCAACCAGATCGAGTCGGGCATGGTCTACGTGAACGAGAACGGCGGCACGTCGGCAGAACTGCCGTTCGGCGGGGTCAAGCGCTCCGGCATGGGACGCGAGCTGGGCAAATACGGTCTCGACGAGTTCGTCAACAAGAAGCTGATCCGGATCGCCTGACCGACTTCCCGGCGCGGGGGCATCGGCAGCGAGCACCTCGCGCAGCGCTGGGTCTTCAGACGGCTGCGGTCTCGCGCGCCTTCAGACGATTGCAGTCCTGCGGGTTCTTCAGACGGCGGCAGCGCCGCGCAGGCAACCATCCCCGACAGACCGAACTGCCCGCCGCATCGCGCACTATCGCGCGATGCGGACGGGCAGTCTGCTCAGCTGTTGCGGGTCGGTTCAGGCGTTCGGCTCAGGCGTTCAGCGAATCGAGGTCGGCGTTGAACGTGGCCGACGGACGCATCACCGCGGACGCCTTCTCGGCATCGGGACGGTAGTAGCCGCCAAGGTCGACCGGGCTGCCCTGGACGCCGATCAGCTCGCCGGTGATCTGCTCCTCGTCGGCCGCGAGCTTGGTGGCCAGATCAGCGAAGGCGGCAGCCAGCTCGGCGTCGTCGCTCTGCTTGGCCAGCTCCTGCGCCCAGTAGAGGGCGAGGTAAAAGTGGCTGCCGCGGTTGTCGATGCCGCCGACCCGGCGCGCAGGCCCCTTGTCGTTCTCGAGGAAGGTGCCGGTGGCCCGGTCGAGGGTGTCGGCCAGCACCTTGGCGCGCGCGTTGTGCGTGGACTCGGCGAGGTGGTCGAAGCTGGCAGCCAGGGCGAAGAACTCACCTAGGCTGTCCCAGCGCAGGTAGTTCTCCTTGACGAGCTGCTGCACGTGCTTGGGGGCCGAACCGCCCGCGCCCGTCTCGAACAGCCCGCCGCCGTTCATCAGAGGCACGATGGAGAGCATCTTGGCGCTGGTGCCAACCTCGAGGATCGGGAAGAGGTCGGTGTTGTAGTCGCGCAGCACGTTGCCGGTGACCGAGATGGTGTCTTCGCCCTTGCGGATCCGCTCCAGGGAATACGCCGTGGCCTCGGCCGGCGACAGGATCTCGATGGTGAGGCCGTCGGTGTCATGCTCGGGAAGGTATTGCTTGACCTTCGCAATGAGGTTGGCGTCGTGGGCGCGGCCCTCGTCGAGCCAGAACACCGCCGGTGAGCCGGTGGCTCGGGCCCGGGTGACGGCCAGCTTGACCCAGTCGCGGATCGGCGCGTCCTTGGTCTGGCAGGCGCGCCAGATGTCGCCTGCACCGACGGTGTGCTCGATGAGCACGTCGCCCGCCGTGTTTACCACGCGAACGGTGCCGGCGGTGGGAATCTCGAAGGTCTTGTCGTGCGAGCCGTACTCCTCCGCCGCCTTGGCCATCAGACCCACGTTGGGCACCGAGCCCATCGTCGCCGGGTCATAGGCCCCGTGGGCGCGGCAGTCGTCGATCACCGTCTGGTAGACGGAGGCGTAGCTGCTGTCGGGGATCACCGCGAGGGTGTCGGCTTCTGCACCATCGGGGCCCCACATGTGCCCGGACGTGCGGATCATGGCGGGCATGCTCGCGTCGACGATCACGTCGGACGGCACGTGCAGGTTGGTGATTCCCCGGTCGGAGTCGACCATGGCCAGCGCAGGGCCGGCCTCGATGCCTTCTTCCACGGCCGCCTTGATCGCGTCGCCGTCGGGAAGGGAGCCGGCTGCGCTGAGCAGGGCGCCGAGGCCGTTGTTGGGGCTGATGCCGGCCGCCCGCAACTCCTCGCCGTATTGCTCGAACAGAGCCGGGAAGAACGCCTGGACGACGTGGCCGAAGATGATCGGGTCGGAGACCTTCATCATGGTGGCCTTGAGGTGCACCGAGAACAGCACTCCCTCGGCCTTGGCCCGGGCGATCTGCTCGGTGAGGAAGCGGCGCAGTGCGGCGACACTCATGAACGTGCCGTCGACCACCTCGCCGGCGAGCACCGGCACCGACTCCTTCAGCACGGTGACCGTGCCGTCGGTGGCCACGTGCTCGATGCGCAGGGTGTCGTCAGCTTCGATGACGACGGACTTCTCGTTGGAACGGAAGTCGTCGGCGGTCATGTGGGCCACGTTGGTCTTGGAGCTCGGGCTCCAGGCACCCATCCGGTGCGGGTGCGCCTTGGCGTAGTTCTTCACCGAGGCGGGTGCCCGACGGTCTGAGTTGCCTTCGCGCAGAACGGGATTTACCGCCGAGCCCTTGACCTTGTCGTAGCGGGCGCGCACGTCGCGGTCGGCGTCCGTCGAGGGGTTCTCGGGGTAGTCGGGGAGGTCGTAGCCCTTGGTCTGCAGTTCCTTGATCGCCGTGAGCAACTGCGGGATCGAGGCCGAGATGTTGGGGAGCTTGATGATGTTGGCCTCGGGCTTGGTGGCCAGCTCGCCGAGTTCGGCGAGGGCATCGTCGACCCGCTGGGCCTCGGTGAGCCGGTCGGGGAACTGGGCGAGGATGCGCCCGGCCAGGGAGATGTCCCGGGTCTCGACGTCGACACCCGCGGTGGCCGCGTAGGCCTGGATGATCGGGAGCAAGGAGTACGTCGCCAGCAGCGGCGCCTCGTCGGTGTGGGTGTAGATGATCTTGGCCATCGGTTCGGCGACTCCTGGATCGTCTCGGCAAGCACGGAAACTCTCGACGTCAAGGTACCGCGCGGCCGTATCGCCGCTGCCCCTGCACCCGCCTGGCTGCCGGCTTGCCGCGCCGGTGACCCCGCCGCCTCGCCGAACTGTGACGTTCGTCGGCCAAAGGTGACCAAGCTGGTGACCAGCGGCGGAGGAACGTCACAGTTCGGAAAGGCGGCAGGGCCTATACCGGCCCTCGCCAAGGTTTATCCGGTCAGATCCAGATGGCCGGGTCGATGAGGTCGGCCTCGTCCACCTTCTGCTGCACCTCGGGGGACAGCTTGCGCACCTTGCCGGGCACCCCGACGACCACGCTGTGCGGGGGAACGTCTTTGACGACAACGGCATTGGCGCCGATCTGCGCACCCTCGCCGATCACCACCGGGCCCAGCACACGAGCGCCGGCGCCGATCGTCACCCCGTCTTCGACCGTGGGGTGGCGCTTGACCTTCGCCAGCGAGCGGCCCCCGAGGGTGACCCCGTGGTAGAGCATGACGTCGTCGCCCACTTCGGCGGTCTCACCGATAACGACCCCCATGCCGTGGTCGATGAAGAACCGCCGGCCGATGGTGGCACCGGGGTGGATCTCGACGCCGGTGATGGAACGGCTGAGGGTGGCCAGCAGCCTTGAGGGCAGCCGTAGGCCCGGGGTGTTCCACATCCGGTGGGCGATCCGGTGACTCCAGATAGCGTGCAGCCCAGGCGTTGTCAGAAAGATCTCGAACGTGGAGCCGGCTGCTGGGTCTTTCGACTGCGCGACCTCGAGATCTTCGAGGACGCGCCGGGCGGCGTGCGCGGCAAGGTCGGACAGGCTCAGCCCGCCTTGCCGCGCGGTTGCGTCGGTGGTTGGCAAATTCAGTCCATGAGGTCGCTGTACAGGATCGTCGACAGGTAACGCTCGCCGAACGATGGGATGACGACGACGATCGTCTTGCCCTGGTTCTCGGGACGCTTGGCCACCTCGACAGCCGCAGCCAGTGCAGCGCCCGAGGAGATGCCCACGAGCAGGCCCTCCTCGGCGGCGGCCCGACGGGCCCAGCTGACAGCGGTCTCGGCGTTGACGTCGATGACTTCGTCGTAGATCGAGGTGTCGAGGATCTCGGGCACGAAGTTGGCACCGAGGCCCTGGATCTTGTGCGGGCCGGGGGCGCCACCGTTGAGGATGGGTGACTCCGCCGGCTCGACCGCGATGATCTGCACGCCGGGCTTGCGCTCCTTGAGCACCTGGCCCACACCGGTGATGGTGCCGCCGGTGCCGATGCCGGCGATGACAATGTCGACGCCGCCGTCGGTGTCGTTCCAGATCTCCTCGGCGGTGGTCTTGCGGTGGATGGCCGGGTTCGCCACGTTGGCGAACTGCCGCACGAGCACCCCGCCGCGCTCCTTGCCGATCTCCTCCGCCCGGTTGACGGCACCCTTCATGCCCTCGGAGCCGGGGGTGAGCACGAGCTCGGCGCCGAAGGCGCGCAGCAGGGCCCGACGCTCCTTCGACATCGTCTCGGGCATTGTGAGGACGACCTTGTAACCACGGGCGGCGCCGACCATGGCGAGCGCGATGCCGGTGTTGCCGCTGGTGGCCTCCACGACCGTTCCGCCCGGCTTGAGCTGACCCGACTCGACCGCCGCGTCGATCATGGCCACGCCGATGCGGTCCTTGACGGAGTTGGCAGGGTTGTAGAACTCGAGTTTGGCCAGGATCGTGGCGTCGGCTCCATCGGTGATGCGGTTCAACCGCACCAAGGGGGTACGACCGACCAATTCAGTGACGTCGTCGTAGATCTGCACTGGCTCTCCTCGGGCTCTCGGGTTGGGCCGGCGATGGCCCTTGTGCTCGGCTGCGTCAACGATGTGCCGTCGGCAACCCTTCCCGGAGCAGGGCAGCCGTCCCACATCGTGGACAGGTCAGTCGGGTCGATGGTAGCGAGCCGCCGGCAGGCGCGCGGGCCGGTGCCTGCAGTCGCGAGCCGACTGCTGCCTCGCTCGCTGCCGGCGAGTGCGCGGGCCGTGCCCGCGGCCGGAGCCGGCTGCTGCCTCGCGCGCCGTCGGCCGGGCCCGGTGGCGGGTCAGGTGCAGGCTGGCAGCGGCCGGATCAGGGCCGGTGGCCGGCCGGCACCGCTTCGCCGGGGGCGACCGGGCCGGGCGCCGTTCCAGCGCCGAACGGGCTGCCGCCCAACGACTCTCGGCCGTGCGGTTCGAGCATCCAGGTGAGGTCAGGACCCTTGGGCACGACTCGTCGCGGATTGATCTCGGTATGCACCAGGTAGTAGTGCTGCTTGATCTGCTCGATGTCGGTGGTGTCACCGAACCCCGGCGTCTGGTAGAGATCGCGCAGATAGTCGGCCAGCGGCGGCAGATCTCTCAGCGTGGAGCGGTTGCACTTGAAATGGCCGTGATACACGGGGTCGAAGCGCACCAGCGTCGTGAAGAGCCGGACGTCCGCCTCGGTGAGGTGATCGCCCACCAGATAGCGGCGCTTGGAGAGCCGCTCGGCCACCCAGTCGAGCGCCGTCCACAGCCGATCGTAAGCAGCCTCATAGGCGCCTTGGTCTCCGGCGAAGCCGCAGCGGTAGACCCCGTTGTTGATCTCGGTGTAGACGCGGCGGGCGACGGTATCGATCTCATCGCGCAGATCGACGGGGTAGAGGTCGGGCGCTCCGGCGCGGTGGTACTGGCGCCACTGCGTGGAGAAGTCGAGGGTGATCTGGGAGAAGTTGTTGGTGACGACCTGGCCTGACGGCACGTCGACGACAGCCGGGACGGTGATGCCGCGCGGGTAGTCGGGAACACGGGCGAAGTAGGCCTGTTGCAGCCGCTCGATCCCGAGCACCGGGTCGACCCCGTCGGGATCGAGACCGAAGTTCCACGACCGCACATCGTGCGTGGGCGCCGCCAGGGCGAGTGAGATGGCGCTCTCGAGGCCGAGCAGGCGCCGGACGATGATCGTGCGGTGCGCCCAGGGGCAGGCACGGGCTGCCACCAGCCGGTAGCGGCCCGGCTCGACGGGCCACACCATCTCCCCGACTCGCTCCCCGGTGGGCGCCCCAGCAGGGGCATCGGCTGTGATCCGATCGTCGATGTATCGGGTGTCACGCTCGAAGGCACCCGATTCCGGGGCGTTTCGGGCCTCTGGGTGCGACTCCGACACCGATCCTCCTCGAAGTAGTTGACGATTCAAGTCTAATCCTGAGGTTGCCAGGTAGCGACGGGTGCGAAGCCGCAAGGCCGAATTGTCTGACGGAAAGGATCAGTCCCGGCAGGTCGGCCAGACTCTCAGTGATCGCCGTTGGTCCAGATGACTGACCAACCCAGACGACTGATCAACCCAGCGACCGCTCACCGACGACGGCGCAGCCGGTCACCGACGACGGCGCAGCCGCAGTGGCACGACGGGCACTCGCCAGGAGTCGCTGGCGGGAAGCATCCAGCCACGCCAGCGCGCCACCAGACACAGGCCCGCGCCGGCCACGGTGCCCAGGATCAGCCCCGCGTTGGGTTGACCGATCGCCCAGAAGCCGATCATGACGACACTGGCCAGCAGGGCCGACGTGGCATACAGGGTGTTGCCGCCGAAGATCGCTGGAGTGCGCTGCAACAGCACGTCGCGGATCGCTCCCCCGCCCACGGCCGTGGTGATGCCGAGCAGCACGGCGGCCAACAGGCCCAAGCCCACTCCGAGGGTCTTGGCGGTGCCGGCCACCGCCCAGCAACCCAGCGCCAGCGCATCGAGAACGGCCAGCGGATAGTCCCAGCGCCGGCCGCCGATCGGCACCGCGAACGCCAGCGCGGCACCGACGAGCGCCGTGGTGACGTAGCTGATGTCGGTCAAGGCCAGTGGGGTACCCGCCTGCAGCAGGGTGTCTCGCAGCAGGCCGCCGCCCAGACCCGAGACGATCGCGATCGCCGCAAAGCCGATGGGATCGAGCCTGGCGTTGCGCGCAATGACACCGCCGATCAGGGCATTGGCCAGCACACCCGCCAGGTCGAGCACTCGGAAGACGCCATCAACCGCCGAGACGTTCAGCACGCACCCATTGTCGGTCTCGATCCTCACCCGAGTGGTTGCTGTCCCTCATCCGCACCCTGCCCCACACCGCACCTGAGCGCCGCAATGACGCCTGATCGACCACGACTGACGAACAATGCCGTTCGGTCCGCGCCAGGCACCGAGCCGTGCAGCGGTGCTCGGGTGCGGATCCGAGCACCGCTGCAACGCCCGACGACGGATCAGCTCAGGTGTGCCAGATCCGCTCGATGTAGTCGCGCATGGAGCGGTCGGAGGAGAAGAAGCCACACCGGGCGACGTTGAGGATGGCCGACCTGGTCCAGCTGTCGGTGTCGCCGTACGCCTTGTCGACCCTGGCCTGTGCGTTGAGGTACGACTGGAAGTCGGCCAGCGCCATGAACGGGTCGTTGTAGAGCAGGTTGTCGATCACCGAGCCGACGGCGCCACGGTCTCCTCCGGTGAAGTGGCCGCTGGCGATGAGGTCGATCGTCCGCTTGAGCTTGGGGTTGGCCTCGTAGTAGGCGCTCGGCACGTAGCCCTTGGCGCGCAACTCCTCCACTTCGGGCTCGGTGAGCCCGAACAGGAAGAAGTTGTCGTCGCCCACGAGCTCGCGGATCTCGACGTTGGCGCCGTCGTCGGTGCCGATGGTGAGCGCACCGTTGAGGGCGAACTTCATGTTGCCCGTGCCGGAGGCCTCCTTGCCCGCCAGGGAGATCTGCTCGGAGAGATCGGAGGCGGGGATCAGCTTCTCGGCCAGCGTCACGTTGTAGTTGGCCGGGAAGGCGATGGATAGCCGGCCGTCCACCCGCTCGTCGGCGTTGATCACCTTGGCGACCGAGTTGATCAGGAAGATGATCTCCTTCGCCATGTGGTAGCCGGGCGCCGCCTTGGCGCCGAAGACGAAGGTGCGCGCCGGCCGGTCGAGGGCGGAAGGGTCGCCGGAGAGGATGTCGTCGTACGCCGAGACGATGTGCAGCAGCTTGAGCGTCTGCCGCTTGTACTCGTGCAGCCGCTTGACCATCACGTCGAGCATCGGGTCTTCGGGCAGCCGGAGACCGTCGCGGGCGCGCAGCAGGGTGAACAGCCGGGTCTTGTTCTCGCTCTTGACCCGGCGGAACTCGGCCCGGAAGCTCGGGTCGTCGGCCAGCGGCTCGAGCTCGCGGAGCTTGTCGAGGTCGGTGACCCACCCGTCGCCGATGGCCTCGGTGATGAGCTTCGACAGCCGGCGGTTGGCCAGGCGCACGAAACGCCGGGGGGTGACCCCGTTGGTGACGTTGGTGAACTTGTCGGGCCAGTACTCGGAGAAGTCGGGCAGCACCTTGTCGGCCAACAGCTGCGAGTGCAGCGCGGCCACGCCATTGACCTTCGAACCGGCCACCGTGGCCAGGAAGGCCATCCGGACGGCCCGCTCGGGGTGCTCGGCCACGATCGACATCCGGCGAACGCGCATCTCGTCGCCCGGGAAGGCCTCGCGCACCTCGGCGAGGAACTCCTCGTTGATGCGATAGATGATCTCGAGGTGGCGGGGCAGCAGCCGGCCGAGCAGCTCCACCGGCCAGACTTCCAGCGCCTCGGGCAGCAGGGTGTGGCACGTGTAGGCGAAACAGCGCTGGGTGATCGACCATGCCTCGTCCCACTCGAAGCCCTTGCGGTCGACGAGGATGCGCATCAGCTCGGGGATCGCGATCACCGGATGGGTGTCGTTGAGTTGGAAGATGATGCGCTCGGGCAGCTCGTGCAGGTCGAAGCCCGGCGGCAGGGTGTGTTCGATGTAGTCGTGCAGGGAACACGCCACGAAGAAGTATTGCTGCTGCAGCCGCAGCTCGCGGCCCTGCGGCGTGGAGTCCTCCGGGTAGAGCACCTTGGAGATGTTCTCGGCGAAGGTCTGCGCCCGCACGGCCTCGGCGTAATCGCCGGCGTTGAAGATCTGCAGGTCGAAGGCCTGCGTGGCCTGGGCGCTCCACAGCCGCAGCGTGTTCACGACGCCGTTCTGGAAGCCCGGCACCATGTAGTGGTAAGGCACGCCCATGACGTTCCAGTCGGGAAGCCAGCGGGTGCGCTCGCGGCCCTGCTCGTCGACGTAGTCCTCGGTGCGGCCGCCGAAGTCGACCTGGACGCCACGCTCCGGGTGCGGGAACTCCCACGGCGAGCCGAGCGAGAGCCACGAGTCGGGCAGCTCCACCTGACGCTCGTCGACGAAGGTCTGCCGGAAGATGCCGTACTCGTACCGAATGCCGTAGCCGATACACGGCACGTCCATGGTGGCGAGCGAGTCGATGAAACAGGCGGCCAAGCGGCCGAGGCCGCCGTTGCCGAGGCCCGGTTCCACCTCCTGAGCGCGCACGGTGGCGATGTCGATGCCGCACTCCTTGAGCGCGTCCTCGGCCACGTCCATGAGGTTGGTGGCCAGCAGGTTGTTGCCGAGCTGGCGGCCGAGCAGGTACTCCGCGGAGAGGTAGCCCACCATCTTGGTGGGGGCGGCCCGGCGCCGGGCACCGGTCTCGAGCCAGGCGGCCATCAGGTAGCGACGGACGGTCTTGGCGAGCGCGAAGTACTGGTCGTTGACGGTGGAGCGCGACAGCATCACGCCCTGCCCGAAGTTGAGCTCGGCCAGGAACTCCTTGACGAACCCGTCGACCGTGGCCGGAGGCTGCACGACCGGGCCCACCGCCAGCTCGTGCGTGGGCGAGGAACCTGGGCCCATCCGGTTGGCGTCGGTCGACGGAGATTCGTCGGAGACGACGGCGGTCTGGCGATCAGGCTGACTCGGGCTCAACTTTGGCTCACTTTCGGGCGTCTCGCCGGAGCGCGACGTTGCGAGACGCTCCCAGCGAGGTCATTCGCGGCGGGCAACGTCACTCACCGGCGAACAGGGCTGACCTGGGCAGCCAACACGGTACTGCCCAGTGGGCAGCTGTGTGGCCGAGTAGAGGTAGAAATGGCCGCGTGGAGGGCCAAAAAGGGCAGTTCGCCTGCAGATCTGGCCGGGACGGGATGGAATCCGCCCACGTCGGCCGCCTTACGATGGCGAACATCACACGTCGACGCTGCAGCGTGCGGTCGAGCAGAAGGTGACGGGGAATCCGGACCAGCCGTAGATGCCAGCCCGGATTCTCCCCTCAAGACCGATCTATCCCCTTCGTGACCCGGACCTTTAGGCGGATCGGCGATCGGTAGGTGCGCTCAGCGAGCCTCGGTCAACCGGCGCATCGCCAGCTGAACCAAGGTGATGAGCGCGTGCTTGGTGGCCTGCTTGGAACGGGCGTCGGTGTACACCATGGGCACCTCGGGCGAGACGGCCAGGGCCTCGCGCACCGAGTCAAGGTCGTGGTGCGCGATGCCGTCGAAGCAGTTGACCGCGACGATGAACGGGATGCGCCGTCCTTCGAAGTAGTCGACCGCCGGGAAGCACTGGTCGAGCCGGTCGGTGTCGACGAGCACGATCCCGCCGATCGCGCCGTGCACCAGGTCGTCCCACATGAACAGGAACCGGTCTTGCCCGGGCGTGCCGAACAGGTACAGCCACAGGTTGCCCGGCAGCTCGATGCGGCCGAAGTCCATGGCGACGGTGGTGGTGGTCTTGCGCGAGGTCTGCAGACCCGCGTCATCGATGCCCACCGACCGGTCGGTCATCGCGGCTTCGGTTGAGAGCGGCTCGATGTCGGAGATGGACCCGATGAACGTGGTCTTGCCGACGGAGAAGCCCCCGGCGACGACGATCTTGGTCACTGTGGGAGCCGGTTGGTGACGCGGAGTTTCCGCACCCACAGAAGCGACCTCAGAGCGAGGCAATGCCATTGAGAACACTCTCCAGAACGCTGAGCGTGGCAGCTGTGTTGTCCTGGGATGACCCAGGGGTGGACATGGACGGGGTGAGGCCGTGGAGACGGACACTCTTGGACTCATGGAGATCGCTGACCAGGATCCGAACGACACCCACTGGGATCTTGAGGTGGGCCGACAGCTCCATGATCGAGAGGTATTGATTGCGCGTTAGCTCGAGGATGTTGCGGCGTTCGGGAGTCTGCGTGACCACCGGTTCGATCAGACCCTCGACGAGCGCCTCGAGCGGCAGCTCGGACGCGTTGGCAGTCCGAGTTCGGCCGCCGGTCATGGTGTACGGACGAACCGAGTAGGACTCTTCCTCCTCGTATCCGTGCGCCGGCCCGTTCAGGCCATCGTCATCAGCCATGTCGAGGATCAGCCGTTCGCGCGGGTCTCGCCGTGAACGGGCAGACGGGAACGCATCTCGGTGACCAACTGGGGCGTGAGGGTGGCCTCGGTACGCGAGACGAGCATCGCCATCTCGTAGCCCACGAGCCCCACGTCGCACGACGCGTCGGCCACCACAGCCAGCACGGAACCGTCGGAGATGTTCATCAGGAACATGAACATCGCGTCCATCTCCATGATGGCCTGGCGCACGTCGCCGGCTCCGAGCTGGCGGGCCGCGCCACGGGTCAAGGACGACATGCCCGCCACGATCGCGGACATCTGGTCGCCCTGCGTGCGGTCGAGGTCGTCGGACATGGCCATCAGCAGACCGTCGGCCGAGACGACCAGGGTGTGCCGAACGTCAGGCACGCTCTTGACGAAATTGTCCAGGAGCCAGCTGAAGTTCGCTGCCTCGGCGCTCAGTGTGGTCACGGTTCTCCTCCGGTGATGCGGGCAATAGCTGCTGGGTGTGTTGTCGGGGCGTACAGAGGTGGACTTGACGAGCCGGCTGTCACTTGGTCTCCACGCCGGTGTTCTCGCCGTCTCGGCCACGGGCGACGCCCGCCTGGAAGCCCGACAGCATGCTGCGCACGTCGGCCGCCGAACGGGTCGGACGGCTCGGGGCGGGCGGCGCCTCGGCGCGCGCCTGGCTGGCGGCGGCCGCCTTGCCGGCTTCCGTGGCACCGCGCTCGCGACGCACCAGCGGAGCACCGCCGGAGAGCTGGCTGAGCTCGGACAGCGCAGCCGAAGCCATCGCCGAGCGGGCTCGCAGCACGTCGGACAGCGACGAGTCGCCCTTGCTGTCCAGGGTTCCGGTCACCGGCGCTGCAGCACCGGCGATAGGGGCGGGAGGCGCGAAAGCCTTGGGCTCGTAACCCTCGTCGGGCGCGGCGGCCGCTGCCGCGATGGCGCTGACGGACGGGACCGGTGCCGCCCCCCGCTCCTGCTTGCGCCGACGCAGGCCGCGTCCACCGCTGGGCAGGATGTCCAGCGCTCCCGCACCGGTGGGCACGATCGGCAGCTTGGGAGCGGCTGCTGGAGCCGGTGCCTGGGCCGGGGCAGCCGAGCGCGACAACGATGACAGTTCGGAAGCGGTCGCCCGGCTGTCGCTGCCCTGGCGGGCGCTCAGGAAGGAGCGTCCGGTGGGTGCCTTGCCGGGCCGTTCGGGTGTGGGGCTGCTCTGGGGTGCGAGGCTGCTCTTGGTGCTGTCGGCAGCCGAGCCGGACGGCGTTGGGCTCGGCGCACCGGGCGTGGTCGGCGTCGAGTTCCGGGCAGCAGGGCTCACCACAGCAGTGCCAATAGCCGCAGGGCTGGTTTCAGCCGGGCCGGCTTCGACGGTGTCCGTTGATGCTGGGCGGGTTGTGGCAGGACCGGTTGCGGGGCCGGTTACAGGGCCGCTTGCGGCAGAGCCGGTCGGCGCGGGGGCGTTGGTCGGGGCAGGGCCAGCAGCCGAGGCCGGGCCGGGCGTGGAGGCCTCGCGACGAGGAATCCCACCGAACAGGCCGCTTCCAGAGGTGGGTGAGCCGTCCGAACGCGGACTCGGCACCCGGCGCGGAGTGTCGATCGCCGGTGGCGCGCCGAACTGCGCGGAGGGGGCCGGGGCGGGTTCCGGCTTGGGCTTGGGCTCGCTCGCGGAGTCGTCCGAGCTCGACGGGCGCTCGTCCTTGACCGGACTTGTCGACGTCGCGGTGGCTGCGCCGCGGGCGGGCTGGTTCGCGTCGGTGTCAGCGGAGCGCGGTTCGGACGACTCGGCCGGTGCCTCGGCGGCGGCCGTAGCCGGGGCCGTGCTCGCGGCGGTCGTGCTCACGGCGGTCGTGCTCACGGCGGACACGGGGGCAGCGGAAGCCTTGTCGCCGCGAGCCGGAAGTGCACCGCGACCCGGCAACGCGGTACGGCCGGGCAGCGCACCAGAACGAGCGGGCGACGGGACGATCTCGGGGGCGAGCAGCTGCTCGTTCTCCATCGACGACAACGCTGAGGCGGCGGCGCTGAAGTCGGGCGTCACCGAGATCTTGCTGGGGTCGGTAGAGGCCACGGACCCGGTCAGCATCGCCGGCTCCGGCGAGGTGCTCGCGGGCTCGGAATCCGCCTCCCAGGCCGTGTCGCCCATGCCGAAATCAGTGTCGGGTTCTTCGGTGGTGGCCACGCTGCCCGGCACGAACAGGGCAGGCGCGAGGTCGACCGTGGCGACGGTGCCCTTGGTCTCGCCCTTGCTGAGGACGATCGAGGCCTCGAGCTTGGACGCCAGCCGGCCCACCACGTAGAAGCCCATCTTCTCCGCCGCGATCACATCATCCGCGGGCGGGTTGGCAATCCGGTCGTTGTACTTCTCGAGCTCTTCGGTGCTCATCCCCAGGCCGGTGTCGGCAATGGTGACCCGGATCCCCTTGGGCCCCTCGTTGGTCTCGACCGAGACCCGGCTGCCCGGGTCGGAGTAGCGCGTGGCGTTCTCGAGCAGCTCGGCCAGGAGGTGGGCCGTGGGCAGTGCGGAGTGGCCGAGCATGGCCGGGTCGACGTACTGGGCCAGGTCGACCCGCTCGTAATGCTCGATCTCCGAGGAGGCGGAGCGCACCACATCGGTCAGCGGCATGGGCTGACGCCGGCGCCGGCTCGACTCCCGGCCGGCGAGCACGAGCAGCGATTCGGCGTTGCGCCGCATCCGGGTGGCGAGGTGATCGAGCTTGAAGAGGGAGTCGAGGGTGTCGGGATTCTCCTCGGAGCGTTCAAGCTGGTCGAGTTGGGACAGCAGCCGCTTGAGCAGCGTCTGGTCGCGACGCGCGACGTTGACGAACATGCCCGCGATCTGGGTGCGAACGTTGCTCTGGTCTTTCGAGACGCCGGCCTGACTCTTGGCGAAGCTGATGGAGGCGTTGCTGAGCTCGTTGACCGAAGCGGTCAGCCGGCCGATCTCACCGGAGTCGTCCACGGGAATCTCGGTGTACTCCACGTGGTGACCGGCCTGCGCCTTTTCCAGGACGGCGGGCAGGCTCTCGGACACCTCGTCGGCGGCCGCTCCGAGCTCGTCCAACGGAGCGACGATGGACGCCGCAACCACGCCCGCCAGCACCACCGTGGCCACCACACCCACGACGCCGATCGCTCCGATCAGCAGCACCACCGACACGGGCGCACCCATGGCCAGACCAAGAATCACAGCAAGAGCCGTCACAACAGCGACGGGAACGGCCAACGCCAGAATCCTGGACTTGATGCCGAGAGTGCGCAGCATGGGGTGGACCCTCCACTCGTCTGACGACACCTTCGGAATCGGTGTCATCCGATGAGGACCTATCGGACGGCTATGGTCCGATATTGACCGCCCACTAAGGTGACTCCACCCAATCGGCCCAGCCGTTCGTCGGCGGGTCGCCTCGGCAGGAACACGTGCGAGGAGGCATGCTGCGGTGAGCATCTCTGTCGTTGTACTCGCCGGTGGCCGCTCGACCCGGTTCGGAGCCGACAAGCTTTCTGCACAACTTGGGCTGCTCGACACCCTCTTGGACGGCGTTTCGCCCGACTATCGATGCGTCGTGGTGGGTACCGACCGGGAGCTGCCGCGCCGGGCCGGCGTGCGCGTCGTTGCCGACGAGGTGGCGGCGGGAGGCCCGGCGGCAGGGCTGCTGACCGGTTTACGGTGGTGTGTCGCGGATTCCGCGCAGGGCCCGGCAGTCGTCCTTCCGGGTGATGCGCCCGGCGGCGGCCTCGTGATCGAGCCCCTTCTGGCGGCTCTATCGGCAGGTGCTGCTGCCGCCTGGGCGCGTGGGTCGTCGGGCCCCCAGCCTCTTCCTGTGGCTTTGTCGCCGGCCGCGGCCGCACGGTTGCTGAGTGAGTCGACGGTGACCTCCGGCGCCGGGCGCTCGGTCAGGTCGTTGCTGACGCCGCTGGCACCGGTGACGGTGACGGTGGATCCCGCCGGCCTGTACGACGTCGACACCCCGCTCGATCTCGACGGCTGGCACCAGCGCCGGCATCCGCTGGTGCTGCGAACGGCCACAGCAGTACGAGCACTCGTCGACGAGCGTCCCCCTGGAGCGCCGCTGGTGGTGGCGCTGAGTGCTCCCGATCTCACACCTGAGTGCACCGAAGTGCTGGCTGCGAGCCTGCGCGTTCACCTGTCCGCCGAGGTGGTGCGGGTGGGTGAGCCGAGCGGACGGCGAGGTCCCGGCGGGTCTCGCCTCACCATCGTGACGGGGCTGCCTATCGGGCAAATCCGGTTCGCCGGGGTGGAGGTGGTCCGGCTCGAGGTCAGGGCCGGTGACGTCCCGTCCTGATCCGGGTTGTTGCTGAGGCCTGAACGCCAGGTACCAGGGCAAAGTTGTGGAGTCTTGATATCGCCTGGCGTAACTAGAACTCCACAACTTTGCCGGGTTCGCTGGCTGAGCCCCTACCCGGCCAGGGTCAGGATCTGCGGACCGCCGGCGGTGACCACGATGGTGTGCTCGCTATGAGCGGTTCGTTGGCCGTTGCTGCTGCGCAGCGTCCAGCCGTCGGGGTCGACGGTGAGCTTGTCGGTGCCGCGCATGATCCAGGGCTCGATCGCGATGACGAGGCCGGGGCGAAGCACCAGACCCTTCCCTGCCCTGCCCTGGTTGGCGATGTGCGGGTCTTGATGCATGGTGCGGCCCACGCCGTGCCCACCGAACTCGGTGTTGACGCTATAGCCCCCGCCCGTGAGCACGGTGCCGATCGCATGCGAGATGTCACCGATGCGGTTGCCGGGCACGGCCGCGGCGATGCCGTGGTCGAGGGCGGTGCGGGTGGTCTCGATCATGGCCTGGTCGTCGGCGTCGACCGTGCTGCCCACCACGAAGCTCACCGCCGAGTCGGCGACCCAGCCGTTGAGGCTCACGGCGAAGTCGAGGCTGAGCAGGTCGCCGTCACGCAGGGTGTAGTCGTACGGCAGGCCGTGCAACACCGCGTCGTTGACCGAAGTGCAGATGACCTTGCCGAACGGGCCACGTCCGAACGAGGGTGCGTAGTCGACGTAGCACGAGACCGCCCCCGCCTCGCGGATGAGCTGCTCGGCCCAGGCGTTGATCTCGAGCAGGTTGGTGCCCGGCGTGACCCGGCTGCGGAGGTCGTGCAGAGTCTGGGCCACGAAGCGGCCCACCGGACGCATCTGCTCCACCTCACGCGGGCTGGCGAGCTCGATCACAGAAACCTCCGAGGCAGCGGACGGACAACCGGGCGAACCCGGCACCGGTATTAGACCGCAATAGGCTGATGACCATGAAGGCCGTCACGATCAGCACTCCGGGTGGGCCCGAAGTTCTCACCCTCTCAGACGTACCCGATGCCCAGGCCGGCCCGGGTCAGGTGCTGGTGCAGGTGGCGGCCGCGGGTGTCAATCGAGCCGACCTGCAGCAGCGCCAGGGGTACTACCCACCGCCACCCGGGGCTCCGGAGTGGCCGGGCCTGGAGTGCTCGGGGCGCATCGTGGCTCTCGGTGAGGGAGTCGACGGCTGGCAGCTGGGCGATGAGGTGTGCGCGCTGCTCAGTGGTGGCGGGTACGCCGAGTTGGTGGCGGTGCCGGCGGCCCAGCTCCTCCCGATCCCGGCCGGGGTGGGCTTGGCCGAGGCGGCCGCGCTGCCCGAGGTGGCCTGCACGGTGTGGTCCAACGTGTTCATGGCTGCCGGCCTGCAACCTGGCGAGACGATCCTCATCCACGGCGGTTCGAGCGGTATCGGCACCATGGCGATCCAGCTCGCGAAGGCCCTGGGCGCCCGGGTGGCGGTGACGGCCGGTTCGCCGGCCAAGCTGCAGGCGTGTCGCGAGCTGGGCGCCGACATCGCGATCAACTACCGCGAGTCAGACTTCGTCGAGGCTCTCCAGCAGGCTACCGACGGCGCCGGCGCCGACGTGATTCTCGACGTGGTCGGAGCCAAGTATCTGGCCCGCAACGTAGAGGCCCTCGCCATCGGCGGACGGCTCGTGGTGATCGGGCTGCTGGGCGGCACCAAGGCCGAACTCAACCTCGCGACTCTGATGGGCAGGCGGGCGGCCGTCATGGCCACCTCTCTGCGGGCCCGGCCACTGCACGAGAAGGCGGCCATCGTGGCTCAGGTGCGGCAGTACGTGTGGCCGCTGGTGGCCGACGGCACGGTCAGGCCGATCATCGACACCTGGTACCCCCTCGGCGAAGCCGCTGCCGCTCACCAGCACCTGGCCGACTCCACCCATGTAGGCAAACTTCTGCTGCGGGTCGGCTAGTCGTTCTTGTGCTTCGGATCGGCTGTCGCTCCGTTCGCGGCGGATCGAAGTTCCTCGATGGCCCTGTCGATCACATACGAACGGAGGTCGTCGTCAGCCCAGCCGGCCTGCTGCAGCTCCACCAGTCGTGGCAGGAACCCCGGTCGCCGTAGAGGCCTGCAGCCTCGATCGTCAGATTGCCCACCACGTCCGGCCCCGCCGTAAGCAATGTGCGCAGGTAGGGGAGCACAACCGGGTCATGGCGTTTCGCGAGACCGACCAGAGCCTCCGCGTCGGTGACGATCTCCTCGTCACGCTCTTCATCGTCGAGACGCGCCCGCAGCGCCGCGCGGATGTCAGGTGTGTCGAGGTCGCTCTGGGTGCCGAGGGCGAAGGTGGCCCAATCGCGGACGCGGGGGTCGTCGTCGGTGGTCAGGTGGATCAGGGTGGCGATGCTCGGGGGGTCCATGTCTTCGCCGGCAAAGACGTACGGTAGACAGCAAGCGACCTCGAACCGTACGTCGGGAGACGGGTCGCTGGCGTAGGCGCGAAGCTCAGGCGCCCACGAGGCGTCCTCGCACCATCCGATGGCCATCACGAGACTTGCACGGACGTCGGCATCCGACTCGGTGCTGGCAGCAGCGACCAGATGGGGGGTCACCCGTCGGGCGAAGGGACGGCCCTGCTCATAGCCGTATTCGGCCAACACCCTGGCGCCGAGCATTCGTTCCCACGGCTCCCGCGACGCAAGCGAGGCGAGCAGATCGTCGAGCAAGGTCTCTCGGCCTAGGGTGCGTAGGGCGTGGATGAGCTTCCAGATGCCATCCCATGCCTCGTCGGTGTCCGTCTCCCACGCGATCGGCGACGCGGCAAGGGCCTGCTTCCACGCGAGTCTGGCCTGCGCGTCTTCATCGTTCACCACCCGACTGTCGCATGCCTCTGTCACAGGGCCTAGTGATTTTCACCGAGGTCAGCGACGCGGGTTTCGCCCCAGATCTGAACGCGCATAACGCGTCGAATTCGAGCATGCTCGCTATGGTCGGTATATCTGGCGCGTTGCCACCGTGGGTGACGTGACAGGCGGGCTTCGCTCACCGGAGCCCAGGGTCGGACCCGTTGCACGACAGCGGAGGTGCCAGATGGCGAACCAGCTCGCAGCGATCGATCACCTCGTCGTGTTGATGCTCGAAAATCGTTCCCTCGACCACATGCTCGGCTACCTCTACTCCGATTCGCACAACGTCTCCCCAACAGGGCAGCCCTTCGACGGCCTGACCGGCACAGAGAGCTGCCCGGGGGCTGACGGTAAGCCGGTATCCGTCTTCCCGATCACTGCGAGCACACCGAACGCGTACTTCATGCCGGGAGCCGACCCGGGCGAGGGTTACGCCGCCACCAACAACCAGTTGTACGGCTCGACCACCGCTCCCCCGCACGGGGCAACGGCCCCGATGCAGGGATTCGTCACCGACTACGTCACCGCCATCGCCACGAACAAGAAGCGCAAGTGGTACGTCGTGCCCGGCACCGTCCCGGAGTGGATCATGGGGTGTTACACGCCCGAGGCGCTGCCAGTGCTCTCCGCGCTGGCGAAGGGCTACGCGGTCAGCGACCGCTGGTTCTGCTCTGCTCCCACGATGACCATGCCCAATCGCGCCTTCGTCTGCGCAGGGACGAGTCAGGGGCATCTCGACGACGTCACCAAGGTGTTCACCGCACCCTCGATCTTCGGAGCCCTGTCGGGCGCCGGGGTGACCTGGAAGATCTACGGCTACAACGCCCAACCGCTGACCAAGCTCGATTTCCCGGATACGTCCCAGGCCTCGGCCGACCACTTCGGACGCTTCCCCGACTTCAAGGCCGACGCCACCGCCGGGCGGTTGCCCGCGTACTCATTCCTGGAGCCGAGCTGGAGCTCCACCGGCAACAGCCAGCATCCCAATTACAACGTCGCGCTCGGCGAGCAGCTCTTGCTCGACACCTACCGCGCCCTGCGCTCGGGGCCGGGCTGGGACTCGACGCTGCTGATCATCACCTACGACGAGCACGGCGGCTGCTACGACCACGTGAGCCCGCCCTGGGGTGCCACGCCGCCCGACGCTTCGGTGGGCGAGTTCGGCTTCGACTTCACCCGCTTCGGGGTTCGGGTGCCCACCGTGCTGGTGAGTCCGCTCATCGCCGCCGGCACAGTGCTGTGTTCGGGGACCGACGTGCCGTTCGATCACACGAGCATCCTCGCTACCGTCGAACGCCGTTGGGGCATAACGGCTCTGACCGCCCGCGACGCCGCCGCTCCCGACGTGGGCCCGGTATTGACGCTGCCGACTGCCCGCACCGACGACCCGCTCGCTGATGTCAGTCCCCCCGCCCCGCCCAAGATTCCAGCGGCCCTGGCTCAGCAGGTGTCGCACCTGCAACTCGTCCAGGCCGAGCTCGCGGCCTATGCCAGCGGCGAACCGCAACCGCCGGTCCTGGCGACCAATTCCGAGGCTCAGGCGTACATCGACGCCGCCAGCGAACCGCTGAAGGCACCAGCCGACAGCATCGATCCGACCCATCTCTATCCGGACCCTGCCCACACCTCTGGAGGAACCATGCCTGCGGACGACAAGAAGCCTTCGGCCACACCCTCCCAGCCCGGGGCCGTCGAAGCTCGCCGCACGCTGCTGCCCGGCAGCGAGCGAGAGGCCATCGGTGCGGAGACGGTCGCGGCCGCCGCCCCGGTCGACCCCGAGACTCAGATCGAGGTGACGATCGTGCTGCGTCGTCGCCAGCCGCTCCCAGAGGAGGGCGACCTGTCAACGCCCTTGACGTCGGCAGAGCTTGCAGCTCGTTACGGTGCCGCGCCTCACGACCTGGCCACGGTGGAGCACGTGCTCGCCGGGGCAGACGTGCAGGTGGTGGCCCTCGACGCGGCCGCGCGAACGGTGCGCGCCCGGGGCAGCGTCAGCGCCCTGAGCGCGTTGTTCGGCACCAGTCTGCAACAGGCCCATGGCCCCTCGGGAAAGTTCAGGACGCGCACCGGAACACTGTCGGTGCCTGCAGCGCTCGACGGCATCGTCACGGCGGTGCTGGGCCTCGACAACCGGCCCGCCGCCCGGACCCGGCACGTCGTGGCCGCGAAGGCCTCTGCCGCAAAGAGTTACACCCCACCACAGCTCGCCAAGATCTACGGGATGCCCGATGCTGACGGCACCGGACAGACCATTGCCATCATCGAACTGGGCGGTGGCTTCGCGCAGTCGGATCTGGTGGCCTACTTCGGGCAACTGAGCCTGCCGGTGCCGACAGTGAGCGCCGTGGGTGTCGACGGCGCCACGAACACGCCCGGCCAAGACCCCACGGGGGCAGACGGTGAGGTGCTGCTCGACATTGAGGTGGCCGGTGGCATAGCTCCCGCCGCCCACCAGGTCGTCTACTTCGGCCCGAACACGGACGCCGGTTTTCTCGACGCGGTGGCCCAGGCGGCCCACGCCACCCCAACGCCGGTGGCGATCAGCATCAGCTGGGGGCAGAGCGAAGACCAGTGGACAGGGCAGTCCCGAACGGCCATGGACGCCGCCTTCGCCGACGCCTGCGCCTTGGGGATCACTGTCACCGCCGCCGCCGGTGACAACGGCTCAGGCGACAGCGACACGAGTGGATCGGGCCAGCACGTCGACTTCCCCGCCTCAAGTCCGCACGTGCTGGCGTGCGGAGGTACGGCGTTGACGTCGGGCGGCAAGAAGCCCACCGAGACGGTCTGGAACGACGGCGGCACCGGTGGGGCTACCGGCGGCGGTGTCAGTGACGTCTTTCCGTTGCCGAATTGGCAGCAGGGAGTGGGGGTTCCGGCTGCACCCAGTGCGGCGGGAGGCCGAGGCGTTCCCGACGTGGCGGGCGACGCCGACCCCGAGACCGGGTACAAGGTGCACGTCGACGGCAAGGACATGGTCTACGGCGGCACGAGCGCGGTGGCACCGCTGTGGGCCGGGTTGCTGGCACGCCTGGCGCAGAAGACGGGCACCCGGGCTGGCCTGGCCCAGCCGCTGCTGTATCAGGGCGCCAAGGTTGGCAAGACCTCGCCGGGATTCCGCGATATCACCTCGGGGAACAACGGAGCCTTCTCTGCCGGGCCCGGCTGGGACGCCTGCACCGGGCTCGGCGTCCCGTCGTCCAAGCTGCTCAAGGTGTTCACCCCGAACGGCGGCAAGCACCACAAACGGTCGTAGCGCTCGGATCTCGGATCAGCGCGGCCCGTCCCAGAGCATCTCGGTGCTGATCAAGACCCAGCCGATGTCCTTTATCCGACACGATTGGCGCGGCCGCCTCGGATTTTGTGCTCAGCGGACGCGGCTGGCTGCTAATCGTGTCGGATAAAGGACACACGAAGGCGGTGAGGAGCACCCGACCGGGTGCACACCTGGCGCAAGCTACGGTTTCGACGCCCGCGAGCGCCGCCCCAGCCAAGGCTGCGGCAGCTGGATGGGTGCGGGCACTTGATCGGCGGGCATGGGTTTGGCGAACAGGTAGCCCTGCGCCGCGGTCACCCCGAGCTGACCCAGCGTGCGGGCGGTGGCGGCGGTCTCGACGCCCTCGGCGATCACGGCCATGCCGAGCGCCTCACCCAACCGGCTGACCATCGACAGCACGGCCTCGGCAGCCGAGTCCCGGCCGAGACCCTCCAGCAATGATCGGTCGATCTTGAGCACGTCGATAGGGAACGAACGCAACCGACGCAGGTTCGAGGCTCCGGTGCCGAAGTCGTCCACCGCGATACAGACCCCGAGGTCGCGCAGCATCTGGATGGCGACGACCGCCCCTTCGTCCTCGGTGAAGACGGTCTCAGTGACCTCGAGCACGAGCCATTCGGCCGCCCGGGGCTCCTGCCGGATCACGTCGGCCAGGCTTTCCACCGTGGCCGGAGTGCGCAACTGCAGCCACGAGACGTTCAGGCTCATCTGGCGGGGCCGGCCCTCGTCGAGCCAGGTCTTGAGCTGGGCCATCGCCTTGGCCAGCACCACCCGCCCGACCTCGCCCACCATTCCCTGCTGCTCGGCGATCGGGATGAACTCCGCGGGTGAGACCGGCCCGAGCTCGGGATGGTTCCAGCGAGCGAGGGCCTCCACTGCCACCAGCGGGTAGCCCGGCGACAGCGCCACGATCGGCTGATAGACCACCGTGAGGTCGCCAAGACTGTTGGCCAGTCGCGCACCCACCCGAAGGTCTCGCAGGCGGTTGTCGACCATGGCTGTGGTGAGCACGGCGAGCCGGTTCTTGCCGGCGCGCTTGGCCTCCTGCATGGCGATGTCGCTGTCGCGAACGGTCTTGTTGGGATCGGCGCCGCTGGCGTGCCAGGTGAGGCCGACGCTCGCAGTGAGTCGGGCGTAATGCGGGTCGCGGGCCACTTCGACGATGCGCTCCCCCAACTGCACCGCATCGCCGCGATCGCCGGTGAAGAGCACGCCGAACTCGTCGCCGCCGATTCGGGCCAGGTGAGCATCGGACGGCAGCGCCGCCTGGGTGCGCTCGACGAAGCCGCGGAGCACCTCGTCGCCTGCGTCATGGCCGTATTCGTCGTTGACCTCTTTGAAGCCGTCGAGGTCGATGGTGATCAACCAGCCCTCGCCAAGCCGCTCGAGCAGGCTGAGCAGCGAGCGCCGGTTGCCGATGCCGGTGAGGGGGTCTGTGAAGGCCAGCACCCGCAGCCGCTGGACGAGTCGCTGCTCGGAGCTACGGACCAAGAAGACTCGTAGGTAGATCAAGACGATGGAGCTGAGCGCCATCACCACGGCGCCCACGGTCACCCGGTGCCCGACCATGGACAGATAGGCCACGGCCCAGCACGCGAGATGCAGCGCGAGGGATCCCATCCGGTCGCGCTCGCCGATCTCCTGCACCACCACGAGTCGGTGATGGGCCGGGTGCGCGATGGCCATCGGCAGCACCAGCACGCCCAGGGTCATGAACATGACGCCGAGCGAGCGCAGATCGGGGCCGAACTTGGCGACGGTCCAGATGAGCACTCCGGTCACCGCCAGGAGGGCCGCGGCGGCCAGACTCCAGCTTCCCGCATCGCGGCGTTGCCAGGCCCGCGTCACCTGCGACGCGGCCACCGTGGAACTGAAGAACGCGTAGACCCCCGACAGCAGCAGCCCCTCCATAGAGGCATCCGGACGGGCCACCCAGGGCACGAAGACGATCCAGTAGACAACAAAGATGCCCGCTGAGCACAGCAGGGTGTCGAGGCCGGTGCGCAGCAAGGCGCCGCGGTCGGAATAGGTGGCGGTGCGCACCCACAGTCGCGAGGCGATGAACCCCAGGCCCACGAGTGCCAAGGAGAAGGCGATGTCGGAGGGTGAGACGGGCTTCGGCGCGCGGAAGCGGATCACCTGGTAGGTCTCAGCAAGGTGTCCGACGAGCCAGAGGCTGAGTGCCACCGGCAGGATCACACCGGAGACGGCGTCAGGCAGCCTGCCTTGGCGACCCAATCGCGCGGTGATGACGATGACAACGGCCAGGCAGAGGTCGAACATGATCTCGTTGACGATGACGCTGCGAAACGCCGCGGAGACGACCACGACGACGAAGCTGCTCAGGGCGACAGCGATGGGTGAGACAGGCAAAGGCGAAAAGCCGGCCGTGCGGTCGATCGAGCCCACCTCCTCTCTATGTCGTCACCGCGCATGGCCCCCCTGCGCTTGGCATAGTCTGCGACGCCAGGCAGCAACCCTGAACATCGGCAGGCAGGATGGTGGACATGAGCGAGCAGCCCGACAGCACCGACAACCGACGTACGCCGGCTCCCGGCAACTCCGGACCGGCGGGGTCAGTGCCGTCCCACTCACGACTCGGTGAATCGCGACCCGGCAATTCTCCCGGATCAGCGGGACTTGGCAACACCGACGGAACGAACGACGAGAGCGAGCCCATGGTGGTGGTCTCAGGAGATGGGATGGGTGTGTCCGGCGGCCACGAGACGAACCCGCTCGACCTGGTCGGTCAGCCGGCCAAGGTCATGCGGATCGGCAACATGATCAAGCAGCTCTTGGAAGAGGTGCGTAGCGCGCCCCTCGACGACAAGGGCCGGGCCCGGCTGGCCGAGGTGCACGAACGCTCCTTGACCGAGCTCGAGGAGGGCCTTTCGCCGGAACTGGTGCAGGAGCTGCATCGGATCACTCTGCCCTTCGACGACGGGGAGACGCCATCCGACGCGGAACTGCGGATCGCGCAGGCGCAGCTCGTCGGCTGGCTCGAGGGGTTGTTCCACGGCATTCAGACGGCGCTGGTCGCCCAGCAGATGGCCGCCCAGCAACAGATCGCGCAGATGCGGCGCGCCCTGCCTGGCGGTCCGTCAAGTGCGCCGGAGGCTCCCGTCGGCCACGTAGAGAACCCAGGCGGCCAGGGGACGGGCCAGTACCTATAAGACCTGCCAGTACCTATAAGACCTGTCCGTCACTACCTCTAGGACCTGTCGGCACTACCTCGCCGGACCCAGCGTGTGAGGATTGACCTGTGCAGTTCGTCGCGACCGATCTCGACGGCACCATCGTGCGGCCCGACCTCACGGTGAGCGCCCGTACGGTCGAGGCGCTGCGCGCGTGCGAGCGAGCGGGCATTCCTGTGGCGATCGTGACGGGACGTCCACCCCGGTGGCTGCCCGACGCCATCACCGCCACCGGCATCCGCGGCCTGGCCATCTGCGCCAACGGCGCGGCCGTCTACGACTGCGCCACCCACGAACTCCACCAGTCGTGGACGATCCCGACCGACGTCGTGCTGCGCACCGTCGACACGCTGCGCCAGCACCTGCCCGAGGTGAGCGTGGCCCTGGAGACCACCACCGGCTACCTGCGCGAGCCCGGCTACCGGGCGGTGCACAACGACGACGACCACCGGCTTCGGGCCACTCTGCCCGAGCTGCTCGAACGGGCCGGTGACAGCGTGATCAAGGTACTGATCCGGGCCGGCGGACGGGGAGACGATCTGCTCCGGATCGCCCGGTCGCAGGTGGGGGAACTGGTCGAGGCCACCCACTCCAATGCCGCGGACAACCTGCTCGAGTTGGGGCCGTCCGGGGTGAGCAAGGCGGTGACCCTGGCGTACCTGGTGGAGCGGCTGGGCTTCGCCGCCGCCGACGTGATCGCCTTCGGCGACCAGCCCAACGACATCCCCATGCTGCGGTGGGCGGGCGAGGGCGTGGCGATGGCCGACGGGCACCCCGCGGCGCTGCGCGCGGCTGACCTCGTGGCTCCGGCCTGTGCGGACGACGGCGTGGCGCAGATCCTCGAAGCCCGGCTCGCATCCTGATCGCTTCGCCCCCCATCCGGAGCCGGCCCCGGTAGACCAGCCCGAGCCAGAAGACCAGCAACCTAGAAAAGAGCCTGGCGGACAAAATCAGGCCCCGACCACGAGATGGCCACGAAAAGCACGGAACGGGCGGCGAGAGCGTCGCTCAGGCAAACACTTGACAACGATTTGCACAGGTGTCACGTAACTGTCGCCAAGTGCCGAACGGCGATCTAGCATGCAGCCAGCCCCACCCGGGGATTTTGGTCACGCGGCGAGCCATTCGTCGCCAGCAACAGGAGGTCCCGTGAGGTCTACCCTCGCAAGGCGCGCCGCAGGCGTCGCGCTCATCACCGCCACCGCCCTGGCAGCCGCCGCGTGCTCCCCGCCCTCGAGCAGTTCGTCGTCGGCCAGCTCCTCAGGTGGCGACGCCAAGACCGCCACGTCGGCAGAGGCCTTCGGCGGCATGGACAAGCTCGTCGCCGCCGCCGAGAAGGAGGGCACGCTCAACGTCATCGCCCTGCCGCCCGACTGGGCAAACTACGGCGAGATCATCAGCGCCTTCCAGGCCAAATACCCCAAGATCAAGGTCACCTCCTCCCAGCCCGACGCCTCCAGCGCCGACGAGATCACCGCGGCCACCCGGCTCAAGGGCCAGTCGGGCGCTCCCGACGTGTTCGACCTCGGCTCGACTGTGGCGGCTGCGAACACCAAGATGTTCGCGCCCTACAAGGTCGCGACGTTCGCCGACATCCCCGCCAACCTCAAGGACGCGAACGGCACCTGGGTCAACGACTACGGCGGCTACATGAGCATCGGCTACGACGCCTCCAAGGTGCCGGCCGTCAACTCCGTGGACGACCTGCTCAAGCCTGAGTTCAAGGGCAAAGTCGCCCTGAACGGAGACCCCACCAAGGCCGGCTCGGCCTTCGCCGGTGTGCAGATGGTCTCGCTGGCCGAGGGCGGCACGGCCGCCGACGTGAGCAAGGGCGTCGAGTTCTTCAAGCGACTGAAGGCAGCCGGCAACTTCCTGCCGGTCGACCCCACGCCGGCCACGATCGAATCGGGCCAGACCCCTGTCGTCTTCGACTGGGACTACCTGAACGCCTCCCAGGCCGCCAAGCTCAAGGGCAAGATCGACTGGAAGGTCTACGTCCCCTCCAACGCCACCCTCGGTGGCTACTACGTGCAGGCCGTCAACGCTGACGCCCCGCATCCGGCCGCCGCACGGCTTTGGGAGGAGTTCCTTTACTCCGACGCGGGCCAGAACCTGTGGCTCAAGGGCGGAGCGCGTCCGGTGCGGCTCGAAGCGATGACGAAGGCCGGCACGGCAGACAAGCAGTACGCCGACCTCCTGCCCGCTATCACCGGCAAGCCCGTCATCCCCACGGAAGACGAGAACGCCAAGGCGAAGTCCTACCTGGCCGCCAACTGGGCCAACGCGGTCAGCTAGCCAGCGGCTAGCCGACCCAGTCAGCCCGGGTTTCAGTGTCAACCACCACTCCGGCAAGGGCGTCCAGGCGCCAGGTAGGCGCCCTTGCCGGGGTCGTCCCGTTCTTCGTCTACACCACGGTCTTTCTGCTCATCCCGACCGTGGTGGTGGTCATCGGCGCCTTCCTCGACGGCAACAACCGTCCGACGCTGGCCAACCTCAGCGCACTGACCCAGCCCGCGTTTCTCAGTGCCTTGCAGCACTCGCTCATCCTGTCGGCCGTGACGTCGGTGGTTGGCGCGGTGGTCGGTGCCGTGCTGGCGTACGCGGTGTCCACCGCCAGGCCTGACGGCGTGCTCAAGCGGTTCGTCACCTCGCTGTGCGGGGTGCTGGCCCAGTTCGGCGGCGTGGCCCTGGCGTTCGCGTTCATGGCCTCGTTCGGCATGACCGGCTACCTCAACGTGTGGCTGGTCAAGGCCGGGGTCAACACCAACAGCGCCCTGTGGCTGTACGAGTGGAACCAGGGCCTCATGCTCGTCTACCTGTACTTCCAGATCCCGCTCATGCTCATCGTCTTCCTGCCCGCCGTGGAGGGCCTGCGGCCGCAGTGGCGCGAGGCCACCGAGACCCTGGGCGGCTCCACGTTCACCTACTGGCGCCGGGTCGGCATCCCGATCCTCATGCCGTCGTTCATCGGCGCGCTGCTGCTGCTGTTCACCAATGCGTTCAGCGCCTACGCCACGGCGGCGGCCCTGATCACCCAGGCCTCACCGCTCGTGCCGCTGCAGATCGGCGGCACCTTCTCCTCCGAGGTCATCCTCGGCCAGGCCCACATCGGCAATGCGATGGCCCTGGCCATGGTCGTCGTGGTGGCGGTCGTGATGGTCATCTACGCGGTGATCGACCGCCGCGCCTCGGTCTGGCTGGGTACCCGGTGAAGACGCGGGCGCGCTTTCGGCGCAAACAGGCGGCGCTGCGCTGGATCGTGATCGGCCTGGTGATGGTGTTCTTCGCAGCACCCCTGATCGGGATGCTCGAGGCCACCACCCACCTGCCCGACGGCGGCCGGACGATGCAGACCTGGGCCACGTTGTTCAACGTCAGCGCCCTCAACCAGCAGTACCCGGTTCTCGCGCAGGGCATCGTCACCTCGATCTGGATGGCGGTGCTGACGGTCGTCGTCATGCTGGTGCTGCTCGTGCCGACGATGACCTGGGTGCGGCTACGGCTGCCGAAGCTGAGCCGCACGGTGGAGTTCATCTGTCTGCTGCCGCTGACGATCCCCGCCATCGTGCTCGTCGTGGGGCTCACCCCGATCTATGCCTGGGTGACCTATCTGCTCGGTGAATCGGCGGTCTGGCTGTCGTTCGCCTACGTCATCCTCGTGCTGCCGTATGCCTACCGCTCCATCGACGCCGGGCTGCGCGCCACCGACGTCAAGACGCTGTCGGAGGCCGCCCGTTCGCTCGGCGCGGGGTGGTTCACCGTGATGTGGCGCATCATCCTGCCCAACCTGCGTACCGCCGTGCTGTCGGCGTCCTTCCTGTCCGTGGCGCTCGTGCTCGGCGAGTTCACGATCGCCAACCTGTTCAACCGCGTCAACCTGCAGGTGGCAATGTTCCAGCTCGCCCAGGCGAGCGGGCAGATCTCCGTCGCCGTCGGGCTGACGTCGCTGGTCTTCGCGTTCGCCATTTTGTTCGCCATGTCGTTCGTCGGCAACGCCGGCGGCGGCGGTCTGTTCGCCCGGTTGCGCAGCCGGGCAGGCTCAGGCGGTTCTGGCAAGCAGTCGGCCACCTCCAGCGCCACGTCAAGGAGTCCTGAATGAGTAGCACTGCTGCATCCCGCGAGGCACCCACGGCACAGGGTCTCAGCGTGGAGCTGACCGATCTGGTGCGCACCTACGGTCCCGTCCGGGCGCTCGCCGGGCTGACGCTGCACCTGAAGCCGGGTGAGCTCGTGGCCCTGCTCGGGCCGTCCGGCTGCGGCAAGACCACTGCGCTGCGCTGCCTGGCCGGGCTGGAGGATGCCGATTCGGGCACGATCGAGGTCGGCGGCAAAGACCTCACCCTGGTGCCGACGAACAAGCGCGGCATGGGCATGGTGTTTCAGGCGTACTCGCTCTTTCCACACATGACGGCCCGGCAGAACGTGGAGTTCGGGCTTCAGCTGCGCAAGGTGGCCTCGGCGGAGCGACGGCAGCGGGCCGGCGACATGCTCGATCTCGTGGGCCTGTCGGCGCAGGCAGACCGGTTTGCCCACCAGATGTCCGGTGGCCAGCAGCAGCGCGTGGCGCTGGCTCGCGCGCTGGCCATCCGTCCTGCGGTGCTGCTGTTGGACGAGCCGCTGTCGGCCCTCGACGCCAAGGTGCGGGTGCAGCTGCGCGACGAGATCCGCCGGATCCAGCTCGACGTGGGCACCACCACGCTGTTCGTCACGCACGATCAGGAAGAGGCTCTGGCCGTCGCCGACCGGGTGGGGGTGATGCGCGACGGCAACCTGGAGCAGTTGGCGGCACCCCAAGAGCTCTACGCGCGGCCGGCCACGGCATTCGTCGCCGACTTCGTCGGGTTGACCAACCGGTTGCGCGGCAACGCGTCGCAGGGAGCTGCGACCGTGCTCGACGTGCCGGTGCCGCTGCTGGCCGGCTCGGCCACCGACGGTGTCGTTGAAGTTTTGGTGCGACCGGAGGCCATCACCGTGGAACCTGCTGACCCGGGCAATGCCGAGGTGGTCAGCGCCAGCTTCCTCGGCTCACACGGGCGGGTGATCACCCGCACGCTCGACGGCCAGGACGTCGTCGTGCAGGTGCCCTCCTCGGCGGTCTCCCGGTTCGCCCCGGGTGACCGTGTCCGGCTGCGCCCGGTGGGCGATCCGGCGCTGGCGGTGGCGGTTTAGCGGGCTTGGGAAGTCCCGGCGGGCATAGTCCTGCAGACAGACAGGGCCGGACGCGATCTCGCGTCCGGCCCTGTCTCGGGTCTGATCAGGCTCAGCTGAGCCGCAGCACCTGACCCACCGAGATGGCGTTCGGGTTGCTGATGCCGTTGTGGGCGGCCAGGGCCCGGTAGCCGCCGGCCACGTGGTACCTGCTGGCGATGTGGGACAGCGTGTCGCCGCGCTTAACGGTGTACGTACCGGCCGCGCCAGCAGGAGCCTTGGCAGCGGGGGCCTTGGCAGCGGGAGCCTTGGCAGCAGGGGCGGGAGCAGCGACGGCCGCCCCACCGTTGGCCCGGGTGAGACCGGCCTTGCGCCCACAGGCGGGCCAGGCGCCCGGGCCCTGCCCGGCGAGCACCTTCTGCGCAATGGCGATCTGCTGAGCGCGCGAGGCCTTGTTGGCGGTTGCCGCGTAGGCGCCGCCGCCGTAGGCACGCCAGGTGCCCGCGGAGAACTGAAGGCCGCCGTAGTAGCCGTTGCCGGTGGCGATGGACCAGTTGCCGCCGCTCTCACACTGGGCGACGGAGTCCCAGACGCTGGCGGCCGAAGCGGAAGGAGCGGTTGCAAGGCCGGCGCCGATCACGGCGAGTCCGGCGACAGCCACGCCGGCGAGGCGGGTACGCAGTGAACGGCGTGCGACAGTGAGGCGTGAAGACATGGAAGAAAGAACCCTTTCCTGACTGGCGCCTGCGGAGTTAGCTGACGGGTTCGGGCTGTCAGGTGCCCGGCCGCCCATCGGGCGGCTTCACCCCAGATCGGGGCGTAAAGGCCCGACCATTGGGTTCTCCGTCCTCACCATGCCTCCGGACGGTCCGGACGAGACGCCCGCGAATGGTGAGGCTCGGCGCTGCGGGCGCGGCAGTTCTGTGCGTTTCACACCCGGCCGGATGGCCGAGCGACTGAAACACTAGGGCGGCTAGCAGCGCCTGCCAAATGCCTGCGTTTGCGACACACCTTTGTCATGCAGTCGTTTTCAGGTTGTTGCGCGGCCCCAGAACAGCGGGCCGAAGGTCACGACAACGTTACGGGACTGTAACGGAATCGCTTGTCTCGCAACGGACTCGTTGCCATCAGAGGCTGGCAACTTTGCTCGCGCGAGCATTCCGACCTCCGGCCAGCGAAACTTCCATAGCTGGCGCGACCGGGGCAAGTCGGACGATTCAGCGTGACTTAGATCACACTAAAGTCCCGGTTGTCAGGTGCGGGGCAGCACGCCCGTTTCAACGCGTTCGCCCGTGCTCGCCGCCTTTACCACCGCGTCACACACCAGCAGGGTGTTCAAGCCATCCTGACCCGAGCAGATGGGGGTTGCCTCGCCCTTGATCACCGCGGCGAAGTGCACCACCTGATTGGCCAGCGGGTCTTCCACCGTGAGCTCGATCGTGGCGTCGTCGGTCGGGCTCCACCAGGACTGCTTGCCGGGGTAGGTCTTCAGCCGCATCGTCGGAATCGACAGCGACCCCTTGGTGCCGAACAGGTGGTAACAGTCCTCATCGGGGTAGCTGGCGTAGGACTTGTTCTCGCCCGAGGTCTGCTCCCACGAGCGCGGGCTGGCGGCAGTGTCGGAGAGCATGAAGGTGCCGAGCGCCCCGCTCGCGAACTCCAGGACGATGGCCGCGGTGTCTTCGACCTCGAAGCCGCGGGTGGCGTTCGACGTGGTGGCCTGCACCGACACGATGTCGCCGCACAACGCCATCAGGTTGTTCACCTCGTGGGTGAGGTTTAGCAAAATCGGGCCGCCGCCTGGCTTGCGGCGCCAGCCGCCACCGACGTCGTAGTAGTCGTCAGGCTTGTAGAAGGTGGCTTGCCCCACGACGCCCACCAGCCGTCCCAGCACGCCGGAGGAGACGAGCTCGCGGGCCTTGGCCATGACGGCGGAGTAGTTGCGGTGGTGTCCGGTGAGCAGCGGCACCCCTGCCTCGGCCGCGGCCTCCACCAGCCGACGGGCACCTTCGGCGCTGTCGCCGAGCGGCTTCTCCACGATCACCGGCATGCCGGCGGCGATGCACTCCAGGCCGCCCTCGACGTGCAGCTGGTTGGGCGTGGCGAGGATGACGCCGTCTGGCCGATCGGTCGCGAACAGCTCTGCCAGCGAGTCGTAGCGGGGCACGCCATATTGGTCAGCCACCTCCTGGGCAGCCGCGAAGGGGTCGACGAACGACGCCAGCACGGCCACGTCAGACTTGGCGATCTCCTCGGCGTGACGCTGGCCGATCAAACCGGCGCCGGCGACGGCAATACGGACCTTGGACATACGTCTCCTCCTATTGATTCCCGGGCGTGTCCACCACTCTGTCGCGAGGTATACCGAGACAGCCCGCAAGCTGCTACTGGGTGGAAGAGTCCGGCATGGCCGAAATCTGGTGCTGTATCTCTGTCGTCCGTCGTCCGAGCACGGGCAGAGGCCGGCCGTCGAGGGAACCGACGGGAATGACCCCACGCAGCGAATTGGTAAGGAAGACCTCCTCCGCCTGGGCCAGCACTGCCAGCGGCAGCTCCGCCTCCTGGGCCGGGCAGCCCGCTGCGGCAGACGCCTCCAGCACCAAGGCGCGCATGATGCCGGGCAGACAGCCGCACGCTAGCGCGGGTGTGAGCACACGGCCTTCGAGGACGACGAACACGTTGGTGAAGGTGCCCTCGCTGAGGTACCCCCGGGTGTCGGCGAGCAGGGCCTCGTCTGCTCCCCGCTGGTGTGCCCAGCCGAGCGTGAGCAGGTTCTCGGCGTAGGACGTCGACTTGATCCCCGCCAGAGGTGAGCGTTCGTTGCGAACCCAGGGTGCGGTCACCACCTTCATGGCAGTGACGGGCGGCGGTGCCGGCGCCAGCGTGATCGCCAGCGTGGGACGGTCGGTGCCCGCAGTCAGGGTGATCCGAAGCCGGCCCGGTGCAGGCCCCCATCCTGAGAGCACCGCCTGAACCCCGGCGTGCACCGCAGCCCGTTCCGGCAGGTCGATACCTAACCGAGGAGCGCTGAGCGCCAGCCGATCGAGGTGGCGCTCGAGCCGCAGGGCAACCTGGTCGATCACGCTCAGGGTCTCGAAAACTCCACGCCCAGAGGTGAATCCGGCATCGAGCACGGAGACGCGCGGATCGCGGGACAGCACTCCGTCAACCCACGACACTGCTCTATCGGTGGTCATGACCACTCCTTTCGGGCGTGTTCGCACGAGGCCGACGCCCAGACGCCAACCCCACCAACCGACGGGCCTTGAGCTCGGTCTCCTCCCACTCCGCCTCGGGGTCGGAGCCCCACGTGATGCCGGCCCCCGTGCCGAACCGCAGCACTGGGGAAGACTCCTCGCGGTCGACCCAGAACGTCCTGATGCCGACCGCCAGTTCGGCCGTGCCAGTGTCGGCGTCGATCCAGCCGACAGCGCCGCAGTAGGGCCCCCGCGGCACGGATTCGAGCCGTTCGATCGCCTGCAGCGCAGTCACTTTCGGCGCCCCGGACACCGACCCGGGCGGGCAGAGCGCCTGCAAGATCTCCGCCCACGACGCTCCCGGCACGAGCCGGCCCTGGATGGTCGTCACCAGATGCACCAGGCCGGGATGCTGCTCCACGGCGAGCAACGACGGGACGGCGACCGTGCCCGGCCGGCACACCCGTTGCAGGTCGTTGCGCACGAGGTCGGTGATCATGACGTTCTCGGCGATGTCCTTCTCGAGCAGAAGCTCGGCAGAGGTGGCTGTGCCCTTGATGGGCCCCGAGGTGAGCAGGTCGCCGGCTCGCCGCAGGAAGAGCTCCGGTGAGGCGCTGACCAGACAGAGCTCGGGCACGTCGAGCACGCCCGCGTAGGGCGCGGGATTCCCTGCCGCGAGCCGGGTGGCGAGCTGCCATGGCAGTTGCGGCCCCGCGCGCTCGAGCGGCGAGCTGAGCACCCGGCAGAGGTTGGCCTGGTACACCTCACCCTGGCGCACCAACTCGCGAATCGTCCGCACGCCCGCGGTGTATTCGTGCTGCAGCAGCGAGCTCGACCAGATGCCGGTCGATGCGCGGTAGCCCGGCACCTGCGGAAGCGGCGCGGCGCGCACGTCGGCAAACCGCCAGGCCCGCGCGCGGCCGGCCGAGGGATACTCGAAGTCGATCACCACCGCCCACCAGCCGCCCCGATCCAACACGTCGGGCGTGCTAGCGAGATCGACGGTCTCCACGAGACCACTCGCCAGCCGTTCGCCCCACCAGGCCGACCACACCCCAGGACGGTACCGGTTCGCTCTGGTCCTCCGGCGGTTGGCTGGGACGTAGGTCCTGCTGGCACGCGGTTGCGCCATCCACGACGATGACCGGCTGCCGATCACGGACAATGCTGACGAGGAACATTGTTTCCAGGCCGAGAGATCCGAGTCAGGGGCGCTGGCTCGCCTCTCCGACAGGATGGCTCAACTATGACGCCGACCCGTGTCAGCTCATGCTGAGGGCAGAGCTTGTTGTGCAGAGCAGGAATTTGTCCGTCGCCGAGATCATCACCGAGCTGGGTCGGTCTCCTGACTCGGGTTACGAGCGGCGTCTCACGCAGCCTCTGGCCGCCGATAGAACACGTCCAGCTGACGAATGCCCATCCCCTCTCGGGGTGAATTATTACTGATATCGACATCTACCTACCCCTTGGAACAGGCGTTACCACTCACCATATCAGGACGTAAAGCACGTTCACGCAGCCCCCAACGGAACATGTTTGTCGTGCAGTGGTCTCCGAAGTAATTCGAGTACGGATCCAAGCCCTACTTCGGGTCGCCCGGGAACTCCGCGACGGGCGGGTGGGGATTCCAATGCTCTTCCCGGGAACGCGCAATCCGTTCAGTCTCCATGAGGCTGTCCATCAACGCCTCGGCGTCCGCGCGGCCCATGCCCAAGATGTTGGCGAAGTCGTGATCAGCAATAGTGATCCCGTAGAGCACATGGGTCAGCGTGAGGTACAGAAAGTCGTATTCGGCTATGGTGAGTTCGAGATCGACTCCGTCGCGCCGAAACCGGGCAATCATAGCCCCATCGCCGATCGACGCACGTTCTCTGCAACACCAACTGCCTTCACCCCAACGAGATTGTCGGATGCAGACCCAATTCCGTCGCATCGGAGGTAAATGCCACCATGAATGCCGCCTGCCGGTACGCCGCCATTTCTTTTAAACATGACCACCTCGCTCTTGTTCACTGGATTACTTAAATGTATAGAGAATTATTCACGGGTCGGAACTGAGCTAGTGAAATAGCTCGCTCCCGGGTAGCGTGTCGAATAAGACGGTGACCCGTTTCCTGAAAGAATTGGATTGTTGAGAAACAGTCCTATCAGGAGCGGGCCACCTGTCATGACGAATACCACCGGACTGTATCGCGACGAAATCCAGGAACTGTGCGTGATGATCTAGCGGGACACGCCGGTTGAGGAACCGGCCGCCCAGTCTTGGTCTATACGCGTCGGTGAAAGTGGCGTTGACCTACCTGCGCCGCAACCGCGTCCAGGCCGAGATCGCCGAGGCATTCGAGGTGTCCCAGCCCACCATTAGCCGGGCCGTCACCCGGATGACACCGAAGATCGAGGCCGCCCTGCGTGACTGTGTGCCGACCGCCGACGACCTCCACGCGAAGGGCCAGTACCTCATCGACGGGACACTGTTGCCGTGCTGGTCCTGGGCCGGGCACCGCGAACTGTACTCCGGCAAACACAAGACCACCGGGATGAACGTCCAGGTCGCCGCGACCCTGTCCGGGACCCTGATGTGGATCTCCGACCCCGTCGAGGGGTCCCGCCACGACGTGCACTGTCTGGACGTCTCCGCTGCCCTGACCGGCATGGACCCTTCCAACTGGTTCGGTGACAAAGGCTACGTCGGGCGCGGCATCATCACACCAATCAAAAAGCCGGAACACCGCGAACTCCTCGACTGGGAAAAAGAGTTTAACCAGCAGATCAACACCACCCGCGCCACCATCGAACGCGTCATCACCCACGTCAAAACCTGGCGAATCCTGCACACCGAATACCGGCGACCACTCAACACCTTCACAGAAACCATCTCCACAGCCATCGCCCTACACTTCTGGGCCACCGCCTGAATAACCCTCATTGGCGTAATGAGAGCCAGGTAGTCCTTGACGCTGCGCCCAAAATTGGGTTACAGTCCCTCGGATCAATGTTCTCGCTATCATGGAAGGTTCTATCCATGCACACGCCTTTTCGATCTTCAGTTCTGACTGTAATGGTCTCCCTCGTCCTCGGTGCAACCTGCGCGGCCGGGTCAGCAGAGGCTTCCCCGATGGCGCCGCCCCCGTCATGTGGATCGACCTTTCACCTGACTCGATCAGGAAACCAAGTTCACATTATCGCGCTTGGCAGCGACATCAGTCGGTGGTTCTCAGGGTACGGCCTTGCGTCTGCGGGGGTGATCGGAACGTCAACCACCCAAACCGTGAACGCCAGCTCTTATAATGGAGCGAATTTCTGGATTAGTGCCAATTCAACTCACCACCAAATCCAGGTATCCCTGCTCAACAGCAACTCAACCTATACCTACTGCAGTAGCACTTATACAGCATGAGTACGCCCCACGCGCCATGGTACGTGCCTCCCCAGCACGCGATCGTGGAGGTTCGCCTGGCCGATGAGCGCGCTACCCCTGCTGTTCGTTGGTTCGCTGGATTTGATGGTGAACCTGGTAAGCCTGCGGAACAGGTCAGCTTGGGCTTCTCTGCCAAGGGCAAGACCATGTTGTGCGCCAGCTATCGTCACCGCGGCGACGCGGCGATGGTACGAACAGACTGCGCGGTTCTGGCTATCCGATCTGAGGCACTCGCAGGTGACAACCGATACGATCCAACCACATTTTCCGAGTCACTGCGGTGGACGCCTGCAACATGGATCTTTGACGAGCAGTCTCTGTCAGGATTCACCGCAGCAACTCACCCTTTCACGTTCGCAGTGGTTCAATCCCCTCACGTCGACATCGCCCTCGCCGCCAGGGATACCGACCTCAACGGGATCATTTTCTCGACGCTGATAGGCGGGGAGTATTACGACCTCGATCCACTGCGACCGCACGATCTGGATGAACTAGAGCGGGCAATGCGCAATACTAGTTGAGCTATGCGGTGAAGCCGCCTGTTGGGGTCGAATTGTTCGCACGCGCTGTAGGCGGAGCGGACGAACTTATGCGCTGGATTCTTGGCCTCCGGCAGGATCTCGGCCCGGCGCCGACAGCATCAGGACGTGTGGCCGGCCACGATCGTTGCAGACCTGCATCGTGCATTATGTCGATCTTGGGATTATGCCGATGTGGTCGGCGGATCCCTTGAAGTGCGGGGTGTGGTGTCTGCGAGCTCGGCATGATCAGAGGGCTTCGAGCCAGGCCAGCGGGTTGTCGGATGGGGCGATAGCGGCCGATCCTCGCGTTTGGGGGCCGGGTCCGGGACAGCGCCTTCTCCTTGAGGTCGAGGTCGGCGTGGAGGTAGATCTGGGTGGTCGTCTCCGCGTTTCTCCAGCCGGCGGATCGCCAAGGTCGGGGAGCATCGTGTGTTCTTCAAGCGATGTGGCGTCAGTCAGCGGCCCGAGGCGGTCCTGACTCGTGCCACTTGAGCGTGCTTTCCGGGTTTGGTTCGCGTTTGTGTTGGTCAGCGAGGTGGGTTCGGGCGGATTGACACACAAATCGGCTCGGTAGGGTCGGCCCGTGGTGTTCGTGCGGAAGGTCAAGACCGCTTCGGGGGCGACGGCGGTGCAGATCGCCGAGCGGCGGGCTGGTCGGGATCGTGTGCTGGAACATCTGGGGTCTGCGCATACGGACGCCGAGTTGGCGGCGTTGGTGGAGGCTGCTCGCCGCAGAGTCTTCCCTGGTCAGGGCGAGCTCGACCTGTCCTCGGCCTGGGTGCCGGCTGGGCACGCGGTGATCGCTGGTAAGGCCAGCATGCTGCTGTGGCGGGTGTTGACCGACGCCTACGCCCGGCTCGGGTTCGACGCCATCGGTGATGAGGCGTTCGCGCAGTTGGTGCTGGCCCGGGTCGTGGAGCCGACGTCCAAGGCCGACTCGCTGCGGGTGCTGGACGGGCTCGGCGTCGAGCATGCCTTGCTACGCACCGTGTTCTGGTCCTTGAAGCGAGCGCAGGAGCGTGATTACCGATCCCAGGTCGCGACCTGCTGCTTCGAGCACGTGACCGCGGCCGGGGATATCTCGTTGTGCCTGTACGACGTGACGACGTGGTATTTCGAGGCCGAACACGAAGACGCGCTGCGCAAGGTCGGGTTCTCCAAGGAACGCTGCGTCGATCCGCAAGTCGTGGTCGGGTTGTTGGTCGACCGGAACGGATTCCCTTTAGAGATAGGGTGTTTCGAGGGAAACAAGGCAGAGAAGCTCACCATCGTGCCGATCGTGGAACAGTTCATCGAACGCCACAGTCTGGCCGACCTAGTCGTGGTCGCCGACGCGGGCATGCTGTCCGCGGCCAACCTGAAGGCCCTCGATGGGGCGGGGTTGCGGTTCATCGTCGGCTCCCGGTCCACCAAGGCACCGATCGACGTGGAGTCACACTTTCGCTGGCACGGGGACGCGTTCACCGGCGGGCAGGTCATCGACACCATCACCCCACGCGTGAGGACCGTCGCTGCCCGTCAGGACAACGACACGAACCTGAAGGCCGAGCCGGTGTGGGACCCGGCCCAGCATGATTTGTCGTGGCGGGCGGTGTGGGCGTACTCGCACAAACGAGCCGTCCGTGACCGCAAAACCCTGGGTTTGCAGGAGGACAAGGCCAGGGCGATCGTCGCCGGGCGACAAGGCCGCGCACGCCACCAGATTCGTCAAGGCCAGTAAGGACGGTCGGGTCCTGGACGAGGCGTCCCTGGCCCGCGCCTATCGGCTGGTCGGGTTGAAGGGGTACGTCACAAACCTGCCCGCCGACCTGATGCCCGCGGCCGAGGTCATCACCTCGTATCACGACCTGTGGCATGTCGAGCAGTCGTTTCGGATGTCTAAGCCTCGATCCACCGATGGGCATGGTGTTGAGCGGGTGATTCCGTTTGGCTGGGCGTGAGTGGTCGAGGGCGTGCGTATTCGTCGGACCTTGCTGTCCGGGGTGTTCCACGTGGTCTTCGGGTCGCGCAGGGGGTCCCTGCTGGGTGGTCAGGCCGGGAGCATGGGAGGCGGGTCGTTGACCCGGTCGAACAGCGCGGTCCAGGGGGTCTGCCAGGGCCAGGACGTGGGTAGGTGCAGGGTGATCCGGCGGGCGGAGGACGCTATTCGTGCGGGCACGGTGATCAGTGTGCGGCGGATGGTCGCGGTGCTCGCTCGTGCCAGGTCGGGTGCGGCGAGGGTGCCTGCCGCTCGGGTGAGGTTGAACGCGATGACGGCGAGCACCAGCCAGGCGGCGTTGGCGGTGAACACCCCGGAGGGCAGGTGTGCCAGGGCGGAGTTCTTCAGGTCGGCGTGGACCTGCTCGATGACGGCGTGGTGGCGGTGGGTCTTGTCCGCTGCCACGGTGTCGAGGATCGCGGGGTCGGCGGTGGTGAAGAAGGCGTGGAACCGCCACAGGTCGAACAGGGTGTCTTGCCCGGCGGCGCGCTTGGTCTTGGCGTGGACGTCGGGGATCCGGCGCACGACCAGCCGGCCGGGAACCTGCTCGGACTTCCTGGCCGAGGCGAAGGCCGTGAAGTCGATCTCGGCGACGTCGGCACGGGAGATCCACGTCTGTGTCTCCTCCTCGAAGATGGCGTCGGTGTACTCGATCGGCGTCCATGCGTCCTGGTCGATGGTGGTGATCGCCTTCTTGATCGTGGTGGTCATCCGTGCGGTGACCGAGACCGCGGCGCCACCGGCCAGGGCTGCGTGCACGGGCCCGCGGCCGTAGAACGCGGAGTCCATCCGCACCAGCACCAGTCGAGCTGTGCCGAGTAGTCGTCGGCTGGTCCTGACCGCGTCGGCGACCAGCCGCTTGGCGCCACGCGGCGACCCACACGCACCTTTGCGGAGCCGTTGAGCCACGATCACCGGTGCCGCCGTCGCGGTCGTGAGCGTGGCCAGTAGCGCGTTGAGCCCCCGCACCTTGGAGTAGCCGAACCCGGCGCCCTGCTTGGCGTGGCCGTGGACCTCGATGATCGTGTCATCGACATCCAGCAACGCGTACCCCGCCTCGTCGTCGTCCCCGACCCGGGGAGTCCCGATACCCAGCAGGCCGGTGAGCCCGGCCAACGCGATCAGGAACCGAGAGGCGATCGCATCGAGCTGACGGACATGACCGAACGTGAACGCCCGCAGGAACGACCCCAGCGTCGAGGGCGCATAAACCCGGGCAAAGACCCGGCCCATCCCACCGTGCCGCACCACGGCCATGTCATCAATCGAGTCCGCGCCCGCGACCATCCCGCCGACCAGCGAAGCGACCTTCAACCCGGCGTTCGCACCCTTGTCCGTGGGAACCGAGAGATGCTCATCAGCCAGCTCCCGCAGCCCAGCAGCATCCGCCAACGCCAGCACTGGAACCAGTCCGGCCGACGACACGAGATTCGGCTCATCGAACGCCACCGACGTCCGAGCCAGAGTATGAGAGAGTCGCATCTTGAAGATGCCCTCCTTGGATGAGTCCTTTGGAACCTCGCAAGTCCCAAACTCCCAGCCCAGAGGGCATCTTCGCTGTTACGGCACACTCAACACACCAAACCCGATCGGTGGATCGAGGCTAAGACCGACCTGGCTGCTCGGCCGATGTTTCCTCACGTGCGTGACTCGATCGAGGCTCACCTGACGATCGTGTTCGCCGCCTTGGCCGTCAGCCGTTACCTGCAAGACGCGACCGGGCTGAGCATCCGCCAGATCGTAGAACCCTGCGACCAATACAAGAAGTCCGCGTCCACATCGGCGGCCAAGAACTCCTAGCAGCCGACCGCCTCACCGACCAAGCCGTCGAAATCATCGCCGCGACCAGCACCACCTGGCCGACACACTAAACCGGCACGACTCAGGTCAGTCAGCGGCCCGAGGCGGTCTGCCGGCAGGGCGCCTACCTCCGCCAGGAACGGCCAGATCTGCGCCCAAGCGTCGCGCATGGTGACGACGTTGCCACCTGCGATCTCGCCGGTATCGAGGTCATTATGGAGAAGCCCGCGGTCGAGGCTGCCGAGGAAGATCTGTCGGTACAGCCGGCGAAGCGGGAGGTCTCCGGCAAGCTTGCGGTCGCTGACGATAATCACGCCGCGGCTGGAGTGGTTGCGGATCAGGCGGCCGACGGCCTGGCGCAGGTCGAGCGCGGCCAGTGGAAGGTAATAGGTGGCGTTGGCCCTCAAGTCCGGGTCGTCGTCGCCGCGGCGTTCCGCTGCCCTGCGGACGCTTTCGCGTCGAGCTGCGATCACTGGATCGGTGAATACGGGGAACGGTAGCTTGTTGATCCACACCAGGTGGTTTCGACTTGGTTCGCTGACGTCGACACCGGTCCACAGCCCACGGGTACCGACCAGGACTCCCCCCTGATGACTGGCGGTCCCGGTGAACTCGGCAACGGCGCGCGAGGTTCCGAGGGTCACCTGGTTGTGTACCGGCACGGTACGGCCTTCTGCAGCGTGCAACAGACCCAGCTCGTCGGCGATGCCGGCGGCGGCGTTGCGGCTGGTGGTGAGGACCATCGCGCCGCGCATCCATGGCGGTTCCTCACACGCGTCTGCGCCTGCGTCTGCCAGGGGGCTTGGTTCCAGCCGCTGGGTGACCTCGCGCGTGTAGCCAGCGAGCTGGTGCGCGACGGTGCGCATCGCTTGCTTGGGTTGTTCCGCCCAGGACGGGAAATCGGCCAGGGCGAACAGCCTGGCCTGCGTGCGGTAATCGAATGGTCCGTCCAGACGGATCACCTCGGCATCCGCCAGGCCCAGGCGTGCGCGGATGTAGGCCCAGGGATCGGCGCCAGGGGTCTCAACGGTCATGGTCGCGGAGAGCAGTGCCAGGCGTCGGAAGGGTGGCGGGTTCCGGCACGATCGTGTACGACCCGATCGGCACGACTCCGGTGACGTTCACGGCGGTGGCCCGCGGCCGCACGAGCAACTCCGATCAGTCGCTACCGGTGTCGGTCAACCCGATCGGCAAGGACACGGCGTTGATGGCGCGCTGGCCGTTCGAGGAGCGAACCGGGCCGACCGCAACCCCGGTCGCCTGGAACACACCCACCATGCCGGTAATCAGCGTGCCTTCCCGGATCGGCACGGTGGCAGGCAACGGCGGCGGTGACGACGGGGCGCTGGCCCTGACCGGACAGCCGGGGTTCACGACCGCCAGCCCTGTTGCCGACACCACCACCGCCAATGGCCTGTCGATGGCGTTCAAGCTTCAGGGCGGCACCGGCACGGGCACCGTGCTGTCCCAAACCCGCACCGGGGGGGATGCGTTCACAGTTGACGCGGTCACGGTTGCCGGGGTACGCACGTATCGGTTCACGGTAACTACCAGCGCGGGATCAACGAGCGTGGACTCCGCCATCGAGGCCAGTACCGACCCGGGTACCTGGGACTGGATCGTGGCGTCCTACCAACCACCGACCCCCACCACAGCGGGCAAGGTGTGGCTGTGGACGAGCCCGCGCTCTCCGGAGCTGACTCCTGCCTTCGTGAGCGCCTCCGCTGACGTGCCCTCGGCCACGGCGGTGGCCTCAACCGGTGGTCTGCAGCTGGGTCGCACCTACGCCGGGGTGATTGATGACCTGAACGTCTGGACCGGGACCACCACCCAGTCGTTTCGTGCACCTACCCGGTTCGCGTCATGAACCGACCGGAGCAGCACAAGCCAGGCAAAGGCCCCGGAATACAGATCCGGCGCACTCAGAGCAGTGGAACACATTGGGGGACAGCGATGACCGGTAGCCGATGGGAGCCGGCCAACCCGATCCGTCTTCGGGTCAGTGTGGTCGTGATGTTGGCATTGGTTATCTCCATGCTGTCCGGTGAAGTCGCGTGGGCGGCGGCACCGTGGGCGAGCCCGGCAGAGCTCATGGCCTCGCCCGGACTTCCCAAACGACCTGCCCAGACCCCACGGGTGCGTTCCGTGCCGGTGACCGGCACCCCCGTCCAAGTAGGCACTCGACCCGGGCACGGCCGGTCTCGGGTGACCTGGCCTGTACGCGGTAGCGGCAAGATCAGTGCTGGCGGGCGCGGCACCGTGGCCGGCCTCGGCGTTGGTGTTCGTGGCACGTCCCGCGACATGCGGGTCTCGGTGCTCGATCGGGCCGCCAGTCAGCGTGCGGGTGTCACCGGCGTGGTGTTCGGAATGCAGGATGACGACAGCGCAACCAGTCAATCCGCCAAGGGTCCGGTGACGATCTCGGTCGACGTGTCTCAGTTCGCAGACGCCATCGGCGGCGACTGGGTCTCTCGCGCTCGACTGGTGGAGGTGCCTGACTGCGACGTGGCCTCCCCGGAGGCCGGGTGCGCGGTGACCGCGGAACCCTTGCAGGGGAGCACATCCGACGGGTCGACCGTCTCAGGTGTGCTGCCGGCTGCGACGGCGAGCAAACTCTCATCCGGGATGGTGGCGCTGGCGCTGACCGCTGACGCCTCGGGTGCCGCCGGTTCGTTCACCGCGACGTCGTTGTCTCCGTCCGCGGCGTGGAGCGCCGGATCGGGCACTGGCGGTTTCTCCTGGCAGTATCCGATCGACGTCCCCGACACCGGTGCCGGTCCGAGCCCGGAAGTCACCGTGTCGTATTCCTCGGCCAGCCTGGACGGGCGTACCGCCTCGACCAATAACCAGGCTTCCTGGGTGGGTGATGGCTTCGATCTGAACCTGGGATTTGTCGAGCGCCGGTACGTCTCGTGTGCCGACGACATGGCAGCGCAGAATGGGCAGGCTGCGAACAACGCGAACCGCAAGACCGGCGACCTCTGCTGGGGCCCGGACTCGGTGACGATGTCGTTGGCCGGTCACAGCACTGACCTGGTGCATGACACTGCCACCGGGGCGTGGATCCCCAAGGACGACGACAACACTCGGGTGCAACTTCTGACCGGGGAGAGCAACGGCGACAACAACGGCGAGTACTGGCTGGTCACGACCGACGACGGCACGAAGTACTACTTCGGGCGCCAAAGCCGGGGTGCTGGTGACACGGCCACCCTGAACTCGACCCAGACAGCCCCGGTCTACGGCAACCACCCTGGCGAACAGTGCTACGCCGCAACGTTTTCCACCGCGTGGTGCCAACAGGCTTACCGATGGAATCTGGCGTACGTGGTCGACGTCAACGGTAATGCCATGTCGCTCTTCTACGACAAGGAGACGAACTACTACAACCGGAACATGGGCTCGACCGCTAATACCGGCACGGGATTCGGCACCACGCAGATCACGCCCTACGACCGAGGCGCCGTGCTGAACCGGGTCGAGTACGGCACTCGAGACGGAGTCTGGACTGGGAAGGCGCCCTACCAGGTCACCTTCGCTACAGCCGAACGATGCATCCCGACAGGGTCGTTCACATGAGATCCGTCGCTGCTCACCGCAGCCAACGCCGCGAACTGGCCGGACGTGCCGTTTGACCAGATTTGTTCCGCGGCAACGTGTTCCGGCAAGTATTCACCTACCTTCTTCACTCGCCGCCGATTGACCGGGATCGACACGCGCACCGTGACTGCGGCCGGTGCAGACCGGCCGCTGGACTCGTTCGCTTTCGCACAGTCGATGGCCGACCCGGGTGATGGGACGTCGAAGTCGTTGTGGCTTGACTCGATCACCCGGACCGGCAAGGCCACCTCACCGGCCATCACTATGCCTCCGGTCACCTTCACCGGATTGGCCATGGACAACCGGGTCGACGCGGTTGGCGACCAGGCGCCACCGCTGCGGCGGTGGCGGGTCAGCGGCATCACCTCTGGCACGGGTGCCACGACCGCCGTCACCTACTCCGCCCAGGACTGCACGCCGACCTCCAAACCCGCTGCCCCGGAATCGAATACGCGACGCTGTTTTCCAGTGTTCTACTTGCGGCCGGGAGCGAGCACTCCGGAGATCAATTACTTCCATAAGTACGTCGTGACCGCTGTGGCCGAGACGGACACCACTACAGGGACCCCGACGAAGACGACCTCCTACGCGTATGTAGGTGATCCCGCCTGGCACTACGACGACAATGTGCTGACCCCGGTCAAGTACCGCACCTGGGGTGACTGGCGTGGATACGGGGTGGTCGAGACGCGGATCGGCAGCGGCACCGACCCCAAGCTGAAGTCGTCGACGCTGTATATGCGTGGCATGAATGGCGACCATTTGCCGACCGGAACGCGGTCGGTCACTGTGACCGATTCGCAAGGCGGCACGCTGGCGGACGATGCGCCCCTGGCGGGATTCCCCCGCGAGGCGATCAGCTACCTCGGCGACACCGGCACTGTCCAGGAGTCGGAGATCACCAGCCCCTGGATCAGCTCACCCACCGGAACCGACACCTCTACCAGCCCGGCCACCACCGCCGTGCGGGTCGAGGAGGCTCAGACCACAACCCGGACGAAGGTCAGCAGTGGGTATCGCACTACCCGCTCGAGCACGAGCTATGACGGCTATGGCCGTGACATCCAGGTCTGGGACGAGGGTGACATCACGACGACCGGTGATGACATTTGCACGACGTCCACGTACACGCAGAACACGACTTCCTGGATCATGGACACCCCGGCTACGGCGATGGCGGTGGCTAAGCCGTGTGGGGTGACCCCGGTGTTCCCGCAAGATCTGGTTACAGGGACTCAAATGTTCTACGACGGTGCGACGTCGCTGACCGCCGCGCCGTCGAAGGGTCAGGTCACCCGGGAGACCGAAGCGGATTCCTATGCGGGGGGTGCGTGGGCTTACACCACGACCACCACGACCGGCTACGACGCATTGGGCCGGACCACAACCGTTGCCGACGCTCTGGGGCAGACCACGACCACCGGATACACCCCGACGGCAACAGTGCCCGCAACGTCGGTTGCTACGACCAACCCCGCGGGGCAGGTCGGGACGTTGACCATGGACCCGGGGGTGGGTCCGATTGCGGCGGTTGATCCGAACGGGCGGAGTGCTGCTGCGGGGTATGACGCGTTGGGACGCGTGGTGAAGGTGTGGGGCCCGGGTCGGGCTACGAACCTCTCCCCGTCGGTGTCGTATGCGTACACGGTGTCGGCGACGGCGGCCAATGCGGTCACGACGAACACCCTGGTCTCACAGGGCACGTACGCCACGAGCGTGGAGCTTTTCGACGGGTTGTTGCGGCCTCGGCAGACTCAGACTCCGGTCTCTGCGGATGCGGGTGGTGGTCGTCTGGTCACGACGACGGACTACGACACTCGGGGTTTGTCTGCGCAGGTGGTGGGCCCGTTCGCGAGTACGGGGAGTCCGGGGGTGGGATTGGTGGCGCCGGCGTCGTTGGGTTTGGTTCCGACGATTCATGCGTTTACCTATGACGGGTTGGGTAGGGTCACTGAGGACATGTTGAAGGTGAACAATGTCCCGAAGTGGTCGACGACGACCGCATATACGGGAGATACGACGACGGTGACTCCACCGGCGGGTGGCACGGTGACGACGACGGTGGTTGATGCGTTGGGTCGTACGACCGCCTTGCGTCAGCACACGGGTGCTACGGGTGCGAGTGGGTATGACGAGACTCGGTACACGTATACCCCGGGTGGGCAGGTTGCCACGATCACTGATCCGGCGGGCAATGTGTGGTCGAACTCCTATGACGTGCATGGCCGGCGGGTGTCGTCGTCGGATCCGGATCGGGGGACCTCGACGTCGTCGTTTGACGCGCTGGGGCGGGTTGTGACGACAAGTGATCCGCGTGGTCAGGTGTTGTGGCATGGGTATGACTCTTTGGGTCGGCAGACCCAGTTGCGTACGGGCAGTGCGGCTGGGACGTTGTTGGCGTCGTGGGCGTTCGACACGGTTCCGGGGGGTAAGGGTTTGGCGGCTTCGTCGACCCGGTATGCCGGGGGAAATCAGTACACGTCGTCGGTGACCGGGTATTCGGCAGCGGGGTTGCCGACCGGTACGAGTGTGGTGATCCCGTCGGGTGAGGGGGCGTTGGCCGGCACGTACACGTCGTCGGTGTCGTACACGGTCTCGGGGCAGGTGGCCCGGTATACTCCGCCGAGTGCTCCGGGGTTGGTGACTGATGTGCAGACGCCGGTGTATGACGCGTTGGATCGTCCGGTTGCGTTGGACACGGTGGATCACGGGGTGATCGTGCCGGGGGTGGTGCCGGATGTGTATGGCAACACGGTGCAGGCGGTGCTGGGGAACACGTCGGGGAAGTTGACGACGGTGGATCTGACGTACGAGCCGGGCACGAACCGGTTGGTGAACACGGTGGTGGCGCGTGAGTCCGGGGCCGGGGCTTTGGATGCGGATATCACGTATGGGTATAACCCGGCGGGGGCGATCACCTCGATCACCGATACCAAGGCCGGTGCGGGTGGTGACCGGCAGTGCTTCAGCTATGACTATTTGCAACGGTTGACCCAGGCATGGGCGCAACCCGGGGCCACGGGCGGAGACTGCGCGAGTACTCCGTCGGCGTCGGTGCTGGGCGGGTCGGGCCCGTACTGGTCGACGTATTCCTATGACAGCACGGGCAACCGGGTTGGTGAGGTTCGGCACGGGGTGGGCGGGGCCGGGGACACGACGCGGTCATACACGTACAAGGCCCCCTCGGGGCAGGGGGCGGGTACTGGCCCGCACGAGTTGGTCAGTGTCGCGGAGACGGGTCCGGGTGGGTCACGGACCGAGACCACCGGCTATGACGCGGCGGGGAACACGACCACCCAGACCGGTGCGGCGGGCACGCAGACCCTGGACTGGGATCAGGAGAACCGGTTGGTGTCGGTGAGCGGGCCCGGAGCGTCGTCGTATGTGTATGACGCGGACGGGCAACGGCTGCTGCGCCGGGACCCGGGCAGTGGGGTCACGACCCTGTATGTGGGTGATACCGAGATCAATCTGACGACGGGTACTGGGGTTAAGGCCTCGACCAGGTACTACACGTTCGGTGGTGTCCAGGTCGCGGTCCGGGACAGTACGGGCCTGTCGGTGGTCGTCACGGACCCGCACAACACCGGTAGTTTCGAGGTGAACGCCGGTACCGGGGCGTTGACCGCGGCTCGCCGGTTGGACCCGTTCGGTGCCCCTCGCACGAACAGTGCCGGGATGTGGGTCGGGGCGAAGGGATTCGTCGGGGGCACCCTGGACCCGACCGGGTACACCCAGTTGGGTGCCCGGGCGTACCAGCCCCTGACCGGGCGGTTCCTGTCCATCGACCCGATCATGAACCCCAGCGATCCGCAACAGTTGAACGGGTACGCGTACGCGAACAACAACCCGATCAACCAAGCCGACCCCGACGGGCTGTTCGCCAACCCCTTCAGCGCAGCCTGGAACTGGGGCAAGTCCAAGGTTTCCAAGGCCTGGCGGGCCACGAAGAAGGCTTTCGGCGCTGGATTCGCCGCGACCCGGTCTGCCTTCGCCTCCGGGGTCAAGTCAGTGAATAGTGGCGGTCGGGCGGTGGGTACGGCTGTCATGGCCCGGGTCGTCCGTACCAGAGTTGGCCGTGCTGTCGTGAACAAGGTCGTGGCTACCAGCAAGGCGGTTACGAAGGCCAAGAACAACGGGTGGATGGCGCAGCACACGTCCTCCAGTGCCAATAACCGCACCAGGACCAGTAACCAGACCGTGTCCGTCCGCCAACAAGTAGCGCAGAACAGCGCCAACTGCGCCGGCGGAGACGGCGGCGGCTTCGCCTGCGCTATGTCGAATGCCACCCTCAACCAATGCGATGCCCAGGGCTACCACGTCGCCCCCACCCAAGCCGAAGTCGACAAGTTCAACGACGCCAACAACTTCCTCCTCAGCTTCTGCATCCCCGGGGGAGCCCTCACCAAAGCACCCACCGCCGCAGCCAAAGCCACCCAAGCCGCAAACGGCGCTGGAAAGATTCCATGGACCTCCTGGCAGAACTACCCCAAGATCACCCAAGGGGGCCGCGAGTACGCCCAGGTCGGGGATCGGCTGTACACGAGACACGCCGTCGACCGCATGCAACCGAGCGGGCTCGGCGCACCTGCCGGAGCGTCCGGCCCCGGTCGGAGCATTTCGCCCAACTACATCGAGGACGTCCTAGGTAGCACGAAGGGAAGCCCGGTCAAAGGTCCGAACGGAGAGCCTCGGCTGTCCTACACCAGCGGCACGGTTCAGGTCATCACCGAGAACAACATCGTCATCACGGTGATCACTCGATGAAACTCAACGACTACAACGCCGCGGTCGCCCAGGATGTTCTAGCAGTGATCGCTGCGCTCGAAGCGGGGACCGCCATGCTTGGCGAAGTGCAAGCTGTGCTGCAGAGCGCGATCCCGCGATTCGAGAACGACGGCACGGGTGTGCCGAACGCTGTCCGCCTGGCGGAAGCCGATCTCGAGGAGATCCAGTTCACGACGTTGCTCGATGAACAGGTCCCGGCTGCCGTCTTCCGTCTGGACGAGCTCCGCGCACTGATCAGGGACGCACTGGATGAATAGGATCGGTGCACTCGCCGCCGCTCTGCTCGCGGCAGTTCTCGCGCTGCTGGTCGGATCGTCGCCAAGCGCCGTCGCTGGCGGGCTGTCTCCGGCCATCACGCCTCACGCGTACACCAGCCCTGCGGCTTCGCCCTCGGTCGTTGACGGGGCATTTGAGCGCGGTCCGCCTGCGATCACCTACGACTACACCGCGCCACAATTGGCCGTCGACGCGGCGTCGGACGGCTACTTGGCGCGCCCGAGCACCGTCACAGGTCACTACCCCACCACCTACGACCCCAGCGTTCAGCTTCTGCGGATCGACAGCAGCGGCGCGGCGAACCTGGCCGCTGCTGGGGGCGCCGTCGGACAAGCACGCCCCACTTCAGGTGCGATCGTTGCCGCAAACGCAGCAGAGGACGTCGGGTCGGGCGTTGCCCGGTCTCCGAGCTTCATCGTCAAGCCCAACGGCGAGACTGTGATCGTTCCCAAGGGCGCGGAGGGGCCGTTCCCGGTCGAGAGCGGCAGGGGCTTCATGTTCCGCGGCGGCAGCGGCGGCCACGGTCTCAACGACTCCGCCTCCGACGTCCGGATCATGGATCCAGTCACCGGCGGCAAGTACCCCAAGCCCAACGGGTACGCCTCGTACCTCAACGGTGGCGGTCAGACGATCAATCCGTTCACTGGGCAGACTGTCGGCAAGTCCAGCCTGTGGTGGCACTGGGAGTTCCTGCCGTGATCATCGAGGAACTCCTGGCATGGCCCGAGCGCCGATCGCTCGCTGCGATGCCCGAGGCTGACGCACTTGCCGAGCCTGATGCGCTGCTGGAAGCAGCGCTGCTCGACGTCAAGATGGATGCGACAACGTCCTCGGTCTGGCTCTTGTTCGATTGTCGAGGTGCTCTGCAGTTGGAGATGGGCAACACCGCAGTCGTCGTGGTCCACGGCGTCAGGGACCTTCAGTGGCGCACGGAACCGCGAGCGCAACGAATGTGGCGGGCGGTCATGGGTTGGCAGCCTGCTGCGTCTGGTGAAGGGTTCTCGTGCATCGCGGATCTCACGTCGGGCAGCAGACTCCAGGTGGCCGGTTCGGCTGCCGAGTTCTACGTCGGTGACATCCCCGGCGGAGACGAGCCGCCACCCGACTTCACCTCCGCTTCGGATGCAGAGATTCGGGCTGGGCTGGCGTCATGGACGTCAGAGTTCGAGGTAGTGCACGCCTCGTTCGTGTGATCCGAGTCAGCCGGCGCCGCCGGTGATGAGGCGGAGCTTGGCTTTGGTGACGAGGCATCATCTGGTCCGCAACAGACGTTGGAACTCTCGTGGTCACTACAGACCCCTCCCCGCCATTCAGCAAGTTGCCCCCGACGCCCAGCCCGGTACGCCGACAACCTCCCTCAACTCAACCGCACGATGAGCGGAATCCGGGTGTGGCGATGAGCGCCTAGTTGTGGCAATGCTTGTTGACGATTCGTTGGCTCTCTTGCGAGGAAGGTGGGCGCCGGACGGGGCCACCTTCGGGATCGGAGTACTTCGCAATGTCGCGCGTCAGACTTTGTGGCAGGACGATTGAGTCAGTCCTGAAGGAGAGTCAGACACATGGGCAGACCCCCATCCATTCCTGCTGAGAAGAAGACGCGGATCGTGCTCAGCGTGATCGCCGGCGAGCTCACGATCGCTGAGGCGGCGCGTCGGGAGAAGGTCAGCGAGCAGTCGATCGGGCGGTGGAAGGCCGACTTTCTCGAGGCCGGCAAGACAGCGTTGGCGGCTGGGAAGTCCGGTCCGTCGACCCGGGAGGAGCAGCTCGAGGCTGAGGTCGCTGATCTGAGCCAGGCACTCGGTGAGGCCGCGGTCGAGATCCGGGTCTGGAACATGACCATGTCGTCGTCTTGCCGGACGTGGGCGATGGTGAAGCGAAGGGCATCCAGCTTGTCGGCCTCGGTGACGCCGTGGCGATGCGCCGACTCGACGATGACCGGCTCCTCGATCTCGTCCGGGGCCTTCATCAGGCTACTGGTTGCCCACGGCTCACTCTCCTTCATGAGAACAAGGTTGCTTGTGGCAAGGTTTCTTGCCTAGTCGCCCGATCCAGCAGGCCCGCGGTTCTCTTCTTCGATCTCACTCCCAAGAGCAGCAAGCAACTGAGCCGCACTGACCTTCGCAACCGGTGTTGCGCCAGCACCAACGCTGGCACCGTCGCCGACGTTGCTGGGGTTGCCGGCAGTCTGGCGTCGTTGGGCACTGGGCCGCTCACGGCTTACAGCTCTGGCGTGTCCCTTTTCCGACACGACTACTGCACCAGGTTCAGGTTTCGTGCTCAGCCAGGATCGCTGGTGTCTAATCGTGTCGGAAAAGGGACATCGCTCGAGCCAGGCCCGGGAAGTTCGAGCCGCACAGTCCGTCAGTCAGCCAACTCCGGCGACGCCAACCCCGCCAGCACCACAGCCACCCCGTCCTCGCGAATATCGGGGCAGATCTCGTCGGCTACCGCCTTGAGATCGTCATGGGCATTCCCCATGGCGATGCCGCGAGCGGCCCAGCGAATCATCTCGAGGTCGTTTCGGCCGTCGCCGATGGCAATCGTGTCCTCCGGCGAGACCGCTAGCTGCCGGCGCACCTGCTCCAGCGCACTGGCTTTCGTGACGCCTTCAGGAGCCAGGTCGAGCCAGGCGCTGTAGCCGATGGAGTACGCCACCCGGTGCAGACCCATCCGGCGCACCAGGTCGGCGAACTCCTCCGCGGTGTGGTTGGTGCTGCGGACGATGACGCGCGTGGTCTCCTCCCGCAGCATCTCCTCCAACGGCACGATCGTCACCAAGCCGTTCAGCTCGTCCTCCGGCCAGGGGCGGTTCACCCGGATGCCGTGGCCCACCGCCTCCACGGCGAAGAGAGCGTCGGGCAACTGGGCGCGCACCAGGGCCACCACCGGGTTCGGGTCGAAGGTGACGGCCTCAGCCACTCGATAGTCGTCCCGCGCTGCGGGGTCTAGCTCAACGGTGACGGCGCCGTTGGAGCAGACCGCAAAACCGCGCTCGATGCCGAACTCCTGGAGCACCTGCACCGTGCCCGCGATGGAACGGCCGGTGGCGATGACGAGGTGATGGCCGGCATCGACCGCCCGCCGCACTTCATACTGGACAGGCGGCGACACCGATCCGTCGTAGTGCACCAGGGTGCCGTCGATGTCTAGGGCAACCAGATGCGCGCCAGTGGTCACGCGGTAACCCTATGTGGCGCCGGGCAACGCCCGCGTAGCAGTGGCCACGATCAAACCGGAGGGCCGCGTTGGCGGAGACGTGTTCACTCCCCGGAGAAATCTGGCTGGGCAACGAGCAAAGGACCGCACCCCGTCGTTTCGGGGTGCGGCCCTTTGAGGGTCTCGGCAATCAGGACGCGTCGAGGTCCTGAGCCACCAGGTCGGCGATCTTGGCCAGAGCGGCGTCGTCGTCGCTCTCCACGGTGACCGAGTCGCCGCACTTGGCGCCAAGGGTCATGATGAGCAGCGCCGAACCTGCGTCGACAGGCTCGCCACCGTCGGTCGCGAGGGTAACCGGCACGCCGGCCTCGGTCGCGGCCTGGGCGATGATCGCGGCGGGACGGGCGTGCAGACCGACGGACGAGCCGACGGTGACGGTCTTGCTGGCCATGGTTCTCCTTCGAAGTGGGGACTTACCGAGGGTGATGCTAGTGCCGAATGGTGGCGTGCGTCACGATCAGGCGGCGACCGGCTCCTTGACCGGCTCATCGGCCGACTTGTCGGCAGGCGCCCTACGCATGCTCTTGAGCAAGATCACGCCGAAGCCCGCCACGACGAACCCGACGATCAGCGAGACGAAGAACATGATCGGGTTGCCCATCGCGAAGAACACGAAGATGCCACCGTGCGGAGCCTTCAGCGTCACCCCGGTGGCCATGATCATGGCACCGGTGACGGCACCACCGACCATGTTCGGCGGGATCACCCGCAGCGGGTCGGCAGCGGCGAACGGGATGGCACCCTCGGAGATGAACGAGGCACCCAGCAGCCAGGCGGCCTTGCCGTTCTCGCGCTCCGGCTCGGTGAACAGCTTGGGACGCAACTGGGTGGCCAGGGCCAGGGCCAGCGGCGGCACCATGCCGGCAGCCATCACGGCCGCCATGATCTTCAGCGAGTTCACGTTGCTGATGTCGAGCCCGGCAGTGGCGAAGGCGTAGGCCGCCTTGTTGACCGGGCCACCGAGGTCGAAGCACATCATCAGGCCGAGGATGACGCCGAGCACGATCGCGGAGGTGCCCGACATGCCCTTGAGTCCGTTGGTCAGGCTCGACTGCACCCAGGCCGTCGGCTGGGCCAGCAGATACACGTAGACCAGACCGACGATAAGCGTCGTACCGAGCGGGATGACGACCACCGGCATGAGGCCGCGCACCCACTTCGGCAGCTTGCGCTGGCTGATCCACAGAGCCACCACGCCGGCGAGCAGACCGCCGATGAGACCGCCGATGAAGCCACCGCCGGTGTACACAGCCAGGGCGCCCATGGTGAAACCGGGGGCGATACCCGGACGGTCGGCGATGCCGAACGCGATGTAACCGGCAAGGGCCGGCACCAGGAACTGGAAGGCCAGGTTGCCGAGCTTGAACAATGCCGCACCCAGGTACAGCAGGAAGCCGTTGTCGGGCAACGCCTTCAGCGCATCCGGGCTGAGCAGCTTGCTGGCGTGGATCACACCGCTGGCATCCGGGGTTCCGCTGCCCGAGTAGGCGCTGGCGATGGCTGCGACCGACGGCAGGTGGGTCGGCGAGAAGTTCCCGATGATGTAGTCGGCGCAGTTGGCGATCGAATACCCGCCGGCGAGGAAGCCGAGCGCGATCAGCAGACCGCCGGCCGCCACGAACGGGATCATGTACGACACACCGGTCATCAGCACCTGACGCAGCTTGGTGCCGAACCCGACGTCTCCGCCGCCACCGGTATCGGCACTCGCGCCCGCCGCACCCGCCTCGACCCGGGGGCCGTTCGGGTTCTGAGCGTGCGCCAACGCCTCTTCGATCATCTTCTTGGGCTCGTTGATGGCCCGCTTGACGCCGGAGGCAACCACCGGAAGCCCGCCGAACCGCTCCCGGCCCTTGACGCCGACATCGGTGGCGAAGATGACGGCCGTGGCGTTCTTGATGACGTCGGGCGCCAGCGGCGTGGTGGCCGAGGAGCCCTGCGTCTCGACCTTGACCGGCACGCCCATCTCGTCGCCGGCCTGGGTGAGCGAATCCGCCGCCATGTAGGTGTGCGCGATGCCCGTGGGGCAGGCGGTGATGGCGACGAGGTACTTCTCCCCGCCACCCGAGGCGGCAGCAGCCGCCGGCGGAGCAGCAGCGGCGGCAGCAGCGGGCGCGGCCGGGGCGACCTCGGCCGGCGGCTGCACAACGTTCATGACGATCTCGACGAGCTCGCTCTTCGACTTGGCGTCACGCAGCGACTGGGTGAACTCCTTGCGCACCAGCGAGCGGGCCAGCTTGGTGAGCAACTGCAGGTGCTCCTGGCCTCCCCCGGCGGGTGCGGCGATGAGGAAGACCAGGTCGGCGCCGCCGTCCGGGGCTCCGAAGTCGACCTTCGGGTTGAGCCGGGCGAAGCCGAGCGAGGCGGTGTTGACGGCCTCGGAGCGGCAGTGCGGAATGCCGATGCCGCCGGGCAGGCCGGTGGCCGACTGGGCCTCGCGCTCCATGGCTGACTTGATCAGCCCTTCGGCGCTGCTCGCCCGACCGCTGGCGGCGATCAAGCCGGCCAGGTGGGCGATGACCTCGTCTTTGGTCGCGCCGATGTTGGCGTCGAGCGAGACGAGGTCTTCGGTGATGATCGGTTGATTCATCGTGATCCTCTCGGGTGGAAAAGCCTCTCGGGGGAAAGGTGGTTTGGGTGGTGGGGGATGAGCTCTGGGTCAGCCGAGCGCAGTGACAGTGACGGCCTCCTCGTTCGTGTCCGCGGGGGTCGGGATCGTGGTGCCGGGCAGTTGCACGGCCGCGGTGCCGTACGCCACTGCACGACGTAGCCGGTCGGCCGGGTCGAGCCCGTCCAGATCGGCCAGCAGGTAGCCCGACAAGGTCGAGTCGCCGGCCCCCACCGTCGACTTCACCGAGACCGGCGCCTTGTTCTTGGCGAACCACACGCCCTCGCCGTTGACCAGCAGGGCACCGGCTCCGCCCAGAGTGACGAGCAGCGACTCCACCCCGGTGGACACGAGGGTCTTGGCCGCTGCAGCGGCAGCGTCCACGTCGGCTTCGAGATCGTCGGTGGTGCCCACGAGCTCAGCGAGCTCGGGCCCGTTGGGCTTGAGCAGGTGCGGCTTGACGGCGGCCCCGGCGCTCGCGGTGAGCGGGGCACCGGAGGTGTCGATGGCGACCTTGGCGCCGGTGTCGGCGAGTGCGGCCACCAGCTCGCCGTACCAGGCGGCGTCCACCCCGCTGGGCAGTGAGCCCGCGAGCACGGCCCACTTGGCGGCCTGACACTCGCGGCGCAGCGCCTGGGTGAGCGCCGAGAGCACATCGGCGCCGAGTGGGTCGCCGGCCTCATTGACCTTGGTGGTCACCCCGTCCGGGTCGACGAGGGCGATGTTCGTGCGCACCCGCCCGTCGAAGTGCACCGGACGGTAGGTCAGGTGCGCCTCCCGCAGCAGCGACACGAACGGGTCGCCGTTCTGCGCGGGAAACAGTGCGACACAGAGCTTTCCGGCAGTCTCGACCGCTCGGGTGACATTGACCCCCTTGCCCCCGGCCTGATCGACGACCTTGACGGCGCGTTGCACCTCGCCGGGTTGCAGCGCAGCCGACAGCTCGATCGTGCGGTCGATGCTGGGGTTTGCGGTGAGCGTGACAATCATCCGAGTAGTACCTCCACACCTGCGGCCTCGATCGGACCGAGCAGGTCTTGCGCGAACTCGTCGTCTGTGACGAGCACGTCGATGGCTGACAGGGGGGCGAACCGAACCAGATAGTCGTGCTCGGCCTTGGACGAATCGGCCACGAGCACCGTGCGGCGAGCGCAGGCGACCATGGCCGACTTGACCGCGGCCTCGTCGAAGTCAGGGGTGGTGAGGCCGCCTTCGAGCGAGAGCCCGTTGGTGCCGAGGAATGCGACGTCGACCCGCAACCGGCCAAGGGCCCGCACGGTCTCGTCGCCCACACACGCTTGCGTGGTGCCGCGCAGTCGGCCGCCCAGCATCTCCAGCCGCAGCCCGCTCACCCCGCTGAGGGTGTAGGCCACCGGCAGCGAGTTGGTGACGACGGTGAGGTCGAGGTCGAGGGGCAGCCGCGCCGCGAGCCGCGCGGTGGTAGTGCCGCCGTCGAGCAGCACGCTGCCCCCCGTGTCGGGCAGTAGGGCAAGCGCGGCCTTGGCGATGCGTTCCTTGTGCTTGGCGCGGGTCTCGTGCCGTTCGGCGAGGCTGCGCTCGCGGCTCGACAGCGCCGCGGCGGGGACGGCGCCCCCATGCACCCGCCGCACCAGGCCGCTGCGCTCCAGCGTGTCGAGATCGCGGCGCACGGTTTCGGTGGTCACGTCGAAGATGCCGGCAAGGTCGCTGACGGAGGCCCGCCCGCGCTGGCTGACCAGCGCGGCGATCGCCTCATGCCGCTCCTCGGCGTACATCGCGTCCTCCTCGACGTGACCCATCCCGCTCACCTGCAGACCACCCGGGCCAGCGGATCACGTGGGCAATCCCAGCACTGAACCGTTGCCTGATGTGGGCTCGGATCGCAGCCAGAACCTATTCGTGACCCAACCTCAACCACAATGTGTCTTTGGCTGTGTTTCAACCTGCGTTTGCATGATCTTGCGCCCGAACATCTTGACTTGTCAAGAGCCCCCCTGGGTGTGGTCAAGTTCACCTGAGGTGTTTCCTGGGTGCTGGTTGACTGGGGGCTTGTTGTTTGGCCGGGCCTCACTGTCAGCCAGAGCCATCCCAAGACAGCCCTTCCACAGACAGTCAGGACGTTTAGTCAGGACGTTCCGCAGGCAGCACGGAGGATTCAGCGTTGAGCACTCAGTCCAAGACCTTTACTGGCACACCCGTCGTCCCGGGCGTCGGCTTCGGGCCCGTCGTCCGGCCGGCTCCGCGGCCCAAGCTCCCGGCCGCGGTAGAACTCGCTGAGACAGAACGCGCTTCAGCCCTGGAGCTGTTCAATTCAGCGGTCACGGTGGTCGCCCAGCGACTCATCCAGCGCGCCAGCAACGCCTCCGGCGCCGCGGCCGAGGTGCTGCAGGCCACCGCCGGCCTGGCCCAAGACCGCGGACTTCAGGGTGCCGTCTCGGCCCAGATCAAGGCCGGGGTAGACGCCGCCCACGCCATGCAGAAGGCGGCCGAGCAGTTCTCGGCCATGTTCACTCAGCTCGGCGGCCTGATGGCTGAGCGCGTCACCGACCTCTACGACATCCGCGACCGGGTGATCGCCGAGCTCACGGGTCAGCCCGAGCCGGGCATCCCGAACCCGGAGGTGCCCTCGGTGCTGCTGGCCGAAGACCTGGCGCCGGCCGATACCGCGGGTCTCGACCCCGAGAAGGTGCTGGCGATCGGCACCAAGCTCGGCGGGCCCACCTCGCACACCGCGATCATCGCCCGCCAGCTCGGCATCCCCTGCGTGGTGGCGGTGGGCGGCCTCGACGACATCGTCGTGGGCGCGTCCGTGCTCGTCGACGGCACGAGCGGCGAGGTCGTGCTCGATCCCGACCCGGTGGTCGCCGAAGCGCGCGCCAAGGAGGCCAAGGCCACGCTCGACGCGGTGGCGCACTGGGCGGGCCCCGCGCAGACGTCCGACGGCCACGCGGTCGATCTGCTGGCCAACGTGCAGGACGGCAACGGAGCCCGCAAGGCGGCCGAGACCCCAGCCGAAGGCGTCGGGCTGTTCCGCACCGAGCTCGCGTTCCTCGACGCCGACACCGAGCCGTCCGTCGACGAGCAGGCCAAGATCTACGCCGAGGTCCTGCAGGCGTTCGACGGCAAGAAGGTCGTCATCCGCACCCTGGACGCCGGCTCGGACAAGCCACTCAAGTTCGCCAGCATGGAGGATGAGGAGAACCCGGCGCTCGGCGTGCGCGGGCTGCGGATCTCCCTCGACGACCCGAGACTGCTCGACAATCAGCTCGACGCGGTGGCCAAGGCTGCTGCCGGCGTCAGCTACTCCCCCTGGGTGATGGCACCGATGGTGGCCACGGTCGCCGAGGCCACCTACTTCGCGGAGAAGGTGCGCAAGCGGGGCCTCAAGCCCGGGATCATGATCGAGATTCCGGCCGCCGCGCTGCACGCCGAGAAGATGCTCAAAGTCGTCGAGTTCCTCTCCATCGGCACCAACGACCTCACCCAGTACACGATGGCCGCCGACCGGCTGTCGGCCGACCTGGCCAAGCTGACCGACCCGTGGCAGCCCGCGCTGCTGCAGCTCGTGGCGATGACTGCCGCGGCCGGCAAGAAGGCCGAGAAGCCGGTGGGCGTCTGCGGCGAGGCCGCGGCCGACCCGCTGCTGGCCTGTGTGCTCGTGGGCATGGGCATCACGTCGCTGTCGTGTGCGGCCGCCGCCGTGCGCGGCGTGGGGGCCAAGCTGTCGCAGGTGACGCTCAAGCAGTGTCAGAAGGCTGCCACCGCAGTGCTCAACTGCGACGACCCCCAGGCTGCGCGTGCGGCTGCCCGGGCAGTACTCGGCTGATCGACGATCCACCCGCCCGGCCCTCTCCGACCCTGTCGGGAGGGCCGGGCGTTTTGGGCCCGGCCCCTTTTGTGCCACGCCGGTGGTCCGCCCGACGGCCTGGCCGGCTTGCGCCGTAGCGTGGGCGCATCGGGCCGCGACCTTGTGGACAGGAATCAGACGACGTGAAGAACCTTGCAGTGAACGCCGACGCGGTCGAAGACGCCGCCCGGGCGCTCGAGGGCACCGTGGTGCAGACGCCGCTGCAGCAGAGCCGGCGGCTCTCGGAGCTGTTCGATGCCGAGGTATGGCTCAAGCGCGAAGACCTGCAACCGGTGCGCTCCTACAAACTGCGCGGCGCGTTCAACCTCATGTGGGGGCTATCAGAGCTCGAGCGGGCCCGGGGCGTGGTGTGCGCCAGCGCCGGAAATCATGCCCAAGGCGTGGCCTACGCATGCGCTCAACTGGGCATCCAGGGCCGCGTCTACCTGCCCCGCAACACCCCGCGGCAGAAGCGCGACCGGATCGCCTCCCTGGGAGGCAAGGCGATCGAGATCGTTCTGTTCGGCGACAGTTACGACGAGGCCGCCGGCATGGCCCAGCAGGACGCGCAGCACACCGGCGCGAGCATCGTCCCGGCCTTCGATCACCCGGCCACGATCGCCGGACAGGGCAGCGTCGCCATCGAGCTGATGGATCAGCTGCTGGAGCAGACCGGGTTCGAGCCCGACGTGCTCGTCGTTCCTGTGGGCGGCGGGGGCCTGCTCGCCGGCTGCGCCACCTGGTTGCGGGCGCGCTATCCCGATGTGCAGATCGCCGGCGTGGAGCCTGCCGGAGCCGCGTGCCTGGCGGCCGCGCTGGAGGCGGGCGAGCCCGTGCAACTGGCCGAGCTCGACACCTTCGTCGACGGAGCGGCCGTCGGCAAGGTGGGCAGCCTGACGTTCCCGCTCATCCAGGCAGCCGGCGTGGCCGTAGGCCCGGTCGACGAGGGCAAGGTCTGCGCCGAGATGCTCGAGCTCTACCAGGTAGACGGCATCATCGCCGAGCCCGCCGGAGCCCTCGCCTCGGCCTCTCTCGGCGACACCGTGCGGGTCGAGCCCGGCCAGCGCGTGGTGTGCGTGCTCTCCGGTGGCAACAACGACGTCAGCCGCTACGCCGAGGTGGTGGAACGGGCACTGATCTTCGAGGGTCGCAAGTACTACTTCCTCGTGGAGTTCCCTCAGGAGCCCGGTGCGTTGCGCCGCTTTCTCGACCAGGTGCTCGGCCCCGACGACGACATCACGCTCTTCGAGTACGTCAAACGCAACAATCGCGAGGTGGGCCCCGCCCTGGTGGGCATCGAGATCGCCCACCCCGACGACCTGGTGCCCCTGCTGCAACGGATGGCCGCCGCCCGGCTGCGGATCGAGCCCGTGCCCACCGACAGTCCGCTGTTCCGGTTCTTGGTCTGAGCGCGGTGGGCCAAGATGGACCCATGCGTGTGGCGCTGATCGATTCCGGCCTGGGCATGATTCCGACGGCCAGCCTGCTGGCCGAGTCGTCGCCCGACCTCGACCTGCTGCTGTGCATGGACCCCGACTGCGCCCCCTGGGGCCCCCGCTCGCGCGAGAGCGTGATCGAGCGGGTCTTCGTGGCCGTCGAGGCGGCGCGCGAGCTGTCGGTGCAGGCCGTGGTGGTGCCCTGCAACACGGCCAGCGTCGTGGCGCTCGACGCCCTTCGCGCCGAGCTCGAACCTGAGATTCCCGTGATTGCAACGGTTCCCGCGATCAAGCCCGCTGCGGCAGCCTTCGACCGGTTCGCCGTCTGGGCCACCGCCACCACCACGGCGAGCGCCTACCAGCAGAGCCTCATCGAGGCGTTCGCGGCCGATCGTGCGGTGACCCCGGTGGCCTGCCACGCGCTCGCGGAGGCCATCGACTCCGGCCGGGACGAGCTCATCGAGCCGGCGCTCGACGCGGCGGTGGCGGCCACGCCGCCCGACTGTCCGGCCATCGTGCTCGGCTGCACGCACTACCCGTTAGTGGCCGACCGCATCCTGGCCCGACTGCCCCAGGTCACCCTCGTCGACAGCGCCCCGGCCGTCGCCCGGCAGACGCTGCGCCGGATCGCCGCGCTCGGCCGGCCGCTCACCGGCAGCGGGCGGATCGACGTGGTGCTCAGCGGACGCCCCGGCCAGCTGCCGGCAGCGGTGGCTGCCTACCCTCAGGGCCGCCGGCTGCTCGATCACGTGCCAGCCCTGGACTAGGCCCAATACCGTTCAGTTAAGGTTACAGCGGTGTAGTTTGGTGGTATGCCGCGTGCTGGATGGAAGAAGCCGGAGACTGAGCGCCGCTTGTCCGATCTGGTGTCGGTGGGGGTGTTGACGCGGGTGTTCCCGGCGGAGCTGGTTGATGAGGTGATCGCGCAGGTCGGTAGGACTGAGCAGCGTCATCGGTCGTTGCCGGCGCGGGTGATGGCGTATTTCTCGATCGGGATGGCTTTGTACTCGGAGGGCTCTTATGAGGATGTGTTGGCGCAGTTGACTGATGGGCTGTCGTGGGCCTCGGGGTGGACTGAGACGTACAGTCCGCCGAGCAAGTCGGCGATTTTCCAGGCCCGAGCACGGTTGGGTGCGCAGCCGCTGGCAGTGTTGTTCGAGAGGGTCGCCAGACCGATCGGTACCGACGAGACGGCGGGGGTGTGGCTGGCCGGGCGGCGGCTGGTCGCGGTCGATGGGACGTGTCTCGATGTCGCCGACACCACGGTGAATGCCGAGTACTTCGGCCGGCCGGGGGTGAACAAGGGCGAGCGGGCGGCCTTCCCTCAGGCCCGGGTTGTCGCGCTGGCCGAGTGTGGCACGCACGCGGTCTTCGCAGCTCAGGTCGGCAGCTACCCCGAGTCCGAGGCCGTCTTGGCTGATCGTCTCCTGGACCGGCTGGCGCCGGGGATGCTGCTGACCGCGGACCGCGGGTTCTTCTCCTATGCCCTGTGGCGCAAGGCGATCGGGCAGCGGCGCGGACCTGTTGTGGCGTATCCGCACCGACAAGTCCGGACCCAAGCCGGTCCATCTCGAGGACCTTCCTGACGGCTCCTGGCTGGCAGACCTGCGCCAGACTCACTCCGCCGAGGCCCGTTCCGCGGATCCGATGCGAGTGCGCGTGATCGACTACACCCTCGACGACGGCCGCGAGAACCCCCACAGCTATCGGCTTTTCACCACCGTCTTAGATCCCGGCCAGGCCAGCGCGACCGATCTCGCTGCGGCCTACGCGCAACGTTGGGAGATCGAGTCGATCTTCGACGAGCTCAAGACCCACCAACGCGGGCCACGCACCGTGCTACGCAGCAAGTCACCCGACCTGGTGCTCCAAGAGATCTGGGGCCATCTGTGCTGCCACTTCGCGATCCGTTCCCTGATGGCCGAGGCCGCGACCCATTCCGGGCACGACCCCGACCGGGTCAGCTTCGTCGCCGCGCTACGCATCACCCGCCAGACCCTCGCCCACCCGGGCGTCTTTTCCCCCTGACCACAACCCCACCGACAGCCCAAGCTGGCTCGACTTCCTCCGCCGACTCCTGCGACGGCTCAACCCCGCCCGGCGGCGCCGCTCAGCCCCGCGCGTGATCAAGCGGAAATACACCAAATGGCACGTCAAACGCGCCGCCCACGCCACCTGCCCCCAACCCGACCAGCAGACAACCATCAAAGTCAGCCATCGCTAACTGAACGGTATTGGGACTAGGCCCGATGCCGTTCGGTTAGTCGCCTGATGTGGGTGTCGAGCTCTGTGGTGGAGTGTCGCGAGGCAGGTTCGGTGGGGGTAGGGCTGGGTTTAAAGCGCCCCTGCCCTTACCCAGGTGGCGCAGCGACGGACGGGCAGCCCGTTGTCGGCGCCCGGTAGGCCAGGGCCTGCACGCCGCTGGTGAGGTGCTGTAACAGGTGGGCCAGTTCAGCGACGCACGGGCAGCCTAGAGGCGAAGGAGCAGAGCCGGGCGACAGGTGGACGGAGCCGGGAGGTGGTAAGCCGCGACCTGTCCAGGTCTTCCGTAAAGGGTGGTTTCGAGAGTCGCAGACCGGAGGGTTTCCTGCGCTATGGCGATGCCCCGTCCGGCGGGGATCGCCATAGCGTCCGAAACCGCCCTCCTTCAAGCCCTGCCGAAACCAGACTCGACGCATCACTGTCCGGAATCGTTGGGTGGTGCCGTTCGCGGTGAAGTTGCCGCGGTTGGCACTGGGCTGAGGGCCGGAGCCGGGGTTGGGGTCGTTAGGTGGTGTTGTACGCGGTGCATTCGCCGCGGTTGGCACCCGATTGAGGGCCCGGGCCGGGGTTGGGGTCGTTAGGTGGTGCCGCACGCGGCGCATTCGCCGCGGTTGGCACCTAGTTCGGCTAGACGGCCCGGTACGGCATCAAGCGGGTACGCGAGCCCGACACGCTCCACCACTGAGCAACCGAGCGGCGTAACGTCGGGCCATGCGCATCGCCATGGCCTCCGACCACGCCGGCTACGCCCTCAAACGCGAGATCGCCGGCTGGCTGGAAGCCCGCGGCCACGACGTACACGATTTCGGGCCCGATGACGAAACCGCTTGCGACCTACCCGATTACGTTTACCCGGCAGCATTGGCGGTGGCCCGCGGCGAAGCCGAACGGGGCCTGTTCGTCGACGGCGTGGGCTACGGCAGCGCCATGATCGCCAACAAGGTGCCGGCCGTCTTCGCCGCCGTGGCTCAAGACCCGTTCTGCGCCGGGCTGGCCCGCTCGCACTCCGACACCAACGTGCTGTGCCTGGGCGGCAAGATCATCGGCTCGGCCATCGCGCTGGCCTGCGTGGAGGCCTGGATGGACACCAGCTACCTCGGCACCGACGAGCCTAAGTACGCCCGCCGGGTGGGCAAGGTGGTCGACATCGATCAGCGGCACCTCCCCCGTCTCGAAGCCTGACGCGGAGGGCCAGGGCGCTGGCTCGCGGGTAACGGCTCGCCAGGCAGGCCGGCAGTTCAGGCGGGCCGGTAGTTCAGGCGGGCCGGTAGTCCAGCCAATCCGGTAGTTCAGGCGGCCCGGTAGTTCAGGCGGACGGGGAGTTCAGGCGCGCCGGGTAGGTCAGGGCGTCACCGCAAGGCTGGCGAGAATCCGCTCGCCCAGCTCGACATCCCCGGCCACCGATGCAGCCACATCGCCTGGCCTTCGGCGGCCGGCCCCGAGAAGGGTCAATGCCTCCCGGCTCAGCCGCACTGTGACCGCGACGGCACGCTCATCCGCCGGTGCCATCACGCAGCGGCCGGAGTCGTCGATGACCAACCGCTGCAGGGGCAAGCCGTCGACGTCCAGCTCGATCACCGTGCCCACCGGCGGACGCACCTTGCGCCCCACGACGAACGGCAACGCGCCGGCGAAGGTGCGCACCACCACCTCGGCGGCCGGGGAGTCGAGGTTGCCCGGCCTGCCCACGGCGCGACGAATGTCCTGCTCATGCACCCACACGTCGACCACGCGGTTTCGCAACAGAGTGCGCCAATCCCAGTTCACGTCGCTGGGCGACAGCCACGCGGGTGCGTCGAGATCGTCCGGCGGATCCGCCGCGAGCGCCGCCGCACGCCGGTCGGCCGAGCGCGCGAATTCCGCTCGCAATTCGGCGAGAGTACGTCCTGCGCGGGCAGCTACTCCCGCCTGCGTGTACTCCGCCGAGATCGCTCGAGCCCCGGCCGACGGGCCGGCCAGCGATCTGGTCCCGTTGGCCAAATCCGACTCGATCGCCGCGAGATGGGCCACCACGTCGTGCACCGTCCAGCCCGGGCAGTCGGTGGGCTTCGCCAGGTCTTCCGGGACTAGCTCGTCCATGACCAGAAGCAAGTCATCGACTCCCTGGCGCCAGGCGGTGAGGTACCGGTCGCGTTCGGCGGCCATTGCTGCGTCCATTCCGGGAGGGTATCGACGGCTTAGGGCGCACCGGGAAATAAGCGGTTACTTGTCGGCGGGCCCTTAAAGCTGCTGGGCCAGATGTTCCCCCAGCGCCAGGCACGCAGTGGCCGCCGGCGACGGAGCATTGAGCACATGCAGCACCGGGCCGACCCGGCGGATCTCGAAGTCGTCCACCAGGGTTCCGTCGTCGCGCACCGCGTGGGCACGCACTCCTGACCCGGATGACACCAGGTCACGCGCGGACACCCCGGGCAGCAGCCGGCGCACCGAATGCACGAGAGCAGGCTTGACCACCGACCGGGTCGCCTGGCCCAACGCGAACCGCAGGTTGCGCCGCGCCAGGCGCCAGGTGCCGGCGAAGGCCATCGACTCCCGCAGGTCGGCCAGGTTCACGTCGCGGCGACGGTAACCCTCTCGCGACAACGCCGGCACGACCGTGGAGGCCACCCGCACCCGGCCGTCGAGACCGCGGACGATCTCCAGGTCGACGAACGGTGACGCCGGATCGGGCACCGGATGCACCAGCCCGTGCACCAGGTCTGCCGCAGGCTGCACCAGCTCTGCGTACTCGCTGCGAAAAGGTGCGATCTGGATGCCATTTCGCGATCCGGGACGGCTCGGATAGAGCCGGTCGGCAAACAGCCCGGCGCACACCACCGCCTGGTTCGCAGTCACGGCCCGGGTGCGCTCGTCGTCCTGCACCAGCACGTGGGCGCGACCCGAGCGCTCATAGACGCGCAGGGCCCTGGTGTCCATCAGGAACTCGACTCCGCGGGCGGCCAGCTCCTCGCTCAGGGCCGTCACCACCCCCGGGTAGTCACACAACCCGGACTGCTCCACCCACAACCCGGCGACGGCCAGCAGGTGCGGCTCACGTTGCCGCACCTGCGCCAGGCTCAAGGGCTGGACGGATACCTGGTTGGCGTCGGCGCGCCGGGCCAGGTCGGCGAGCCGCTTCAGCTCCGCCGCGTTCGTGGCCACCACCAACTGACCGGTGCGGCGAAACCCGATGCCGCGTTCGGCACAGAACCGCTCCAAGGCGGCGGAACCCTCCAACGTCAGCCGCAGCTTCAGGCTCCCCGGCCTGCAGTACACCCCTGACTGCACCACCCCTGACGTGTGCCCGGACTGATGCAGTCCGCAGACAGTCTCCTTCTCCACCACACAGACGCGTACCCCGCGCTGCACGAGGGCGTAGGCGGTGGCCAGGCCCACCAATCCGCCGCCGACCACCACCACCTGTGGCTGAGTCACTGGTTGGAACGAGCCCTGGCCGACCCGTCATCGCGCGGCTCGAGAACGAACACGGGAATCTGGCGCTCGGTGCGCTCTGCATAGTCGGCGTAGGGAGGAAAGGCCGCGACGGCGCGCTCCCACCACAGCGCCCGCTCGGGCCCCTCGGCCAGGTGCGCCCGGAAAGGGCGGTTTACCCGGCCGTCCATCAGGTCGAGGTCAGGGTCGGCCACCAGGTTGTAATACCACTGGGGGTGATCGGGAGCGCCGCCCTTGCTCGCCACCGCCAAGTAGGCGCCGTCGTGCTCCACCCGCATCAACGGCACCTTGCGCACCTTGCCGCTCTTGGCCCCGCGCATGGTGAGCAGCACGACCTGCAGCCCCAAGGGATGCTGCACCTGAGTCGTGTCGCCGGCTGCCTCGATCTGCTCAACTTGAGCCCGTACCCAGTCGGTGGGGCTGGCCTCGTAGTCACCCTTGATCGGCGTCGGCCCTAAGTCATCCGGTTTGGTCACGAACAGATCACATCACAGCGGAGTCTTCGCCGCCAGAGGCGGCGATGCCCAGCCGATAGCCCCGTTTCACCACCGTGCCGACGATTCCTGGGACGGCCAGCCCTTCACGCAACCGGGCAACCGCCACTTCTGCCGCATGCGGGTCGGTGGATTCGCCCGGCAACACGGCCAACAGACGTTCGCGCGCGACCACGTCTCCGTTGGCCCGAGTCAGTTCTCGCAGCACAGCGAGGGGCCCCGGCGACAGAGCGACGTACCGTCCGTCGAGCAGGGCGCCCCCCGAACGAACCGTGAGCCGACCACCCTGGGTGAGGGTGGATGCCTCGGCCTCGGCCTCGAAATGGGCGATGATGGTGCGCACGAGCGCACCCATCCGGCTGCGTTCGGGCTGAAGAGTCGGCACTCCGACGGCTTTCAAGGGTGCTGCCGCCACCGGTCCAACGCAGGCATGTACGACGCCGCCCTCCCGGGCCCGCTGCCGGATGTCGTCGAGCAACCCCTCCCGCTGCGCGACCGACAGCCACGCTGCCACCCCGGGGGCGGAGGTGTAGACGACGCCGTCCACCTCGCCCGTGGCGGCCCACCGGGTGGACGCCGCCACCAGCTGTTCGTCCGGTGGCGGGCCCCATCGGTAGACGACCAGATCGCGCACTCGCGCACCCGCCTGGGTGAGCGCCTCGTGCAGCCCGTCGTCGCCGGCGCCATGGTGTTGGACGGCGATCGACAGGCGCTCGACCCCTTCGTCGACGAGCACGTCGATGATCTCGGCCGAGGTCTCCGACTCGGCCACCCAGTCTGGCTGAAGTCCGTTGGCCTGCAAGGCCCCTCGCGCCTTGGGCCCACGGGCCACCAAGCGGGCGCGAGACAGCGCGCCGAGCAGCCGTTCCGCCAGGCCAGCGGCGTCGGCCGCCTCCACCCAGCCGCGCAGGCCGATGCCGGTCGTGACCACCACAATGTCGGGAGGGTCCGCGAGCAGGTCTCTGGTCCGTTCGACCAGCTCAGCGTCGTTCACGTGCGGGACGATGCTCAGGGCCGGCGCATGCCGCACCGCTGCGCCGCGGCGTTGCAGCGCCGCGGCCAGCTCACCGGAGCGCCGATCAGCCGTGATCGCCAGGGTGCAGCCGGCGAGAGTCTGGTGCTGAGTACGGCTCACGAGGCAACGGGGTGTCGCTCGCCAAGCGCCGGGCTCGCCAGCTCAGCATCGTCGATGCGCACCCAGACCCGACCATGCGCCACCCTGCACGGCCAGCATCGAAGTGGTTGCGGGCTGGCCCCTAAGGCCTCGAGGCATTCACCGGTCTGCAGGTCATACACCTGCTTGTAGACGGGCGAACAGATGGTGGGCCGACCGGCACGCGAGCCCACGATGCCGCGGGCCAGCACGTGGGCGCCGCTGACCGGGTCGAGGTGCTGCACCGCGTGCACACAGGAGTCGACCAGCTTGAACAGGGCCACCTGCTCTCCGTCGATGAGAGCGGCGACCCCGCGTTCAACATCGAGGTCGTCGACGTGACACACGTCTGTCCAGTGGGCGGTCATCTTCTCTCCCTCGTCGAGCACGATCCGGGTGCCTGGATCGGCGTCCGGCTGTCGGGTGTCATGAGCTACGCACCGGCAGCACGGGGCCGGCTACCAGAGTGCCCGATGAGCGCTCGGCGGCTGTCGCCGGGCGCGGCTGACCTCGCTCCACCACATAGGCCAGCGACGGGTCGGGGGTGTCGGGGGCGTTGACGAATGAGGCGAACCGACGCAGCTTGTCGGGATCTTCGAGAGTGTCGCGCCATTCATCGGAGTAGCTGTCTACGTGCTTGCGCATCGCGTCGTCCAGGTCCGCGGCGATGCCGAGGGAATCGTCCAGTACCACTGCCCGCAGGGTGTCGAGCCCACCTTCCAGGTCTTCCAGCCACGGTGCGCTGCGCTGCAACCGGTCGGCTGTGCGGATGTAGTACATGAGAAAGCGGTCGATCGTGCGCACGAGCGTCTCGGTGTCGAGGTCTTCAGCGAGCAGTTGCGCGTGCCGCGGGGTGAAGCCACCGTTGCCGCCTACGTACACGTTCCAGCCGTTCTCGGTGGCGATGACTCCCACGTCCTTGCCGCGGGCCTCCGCGCATTCGCGCGCGCACCCCGAGACGCCCAGCTTGAGCTTGTGCGGCGAGCGCAACCCGCGATAGCGCAGCTCGAGCATCACGGCCAACCCCACAGAGTCCTGGACGCCGAACCGGCACCACGTGGAGCCAACACACGATTTCACCGTCCGCAGCGACTTTCCGTAGGCGTGACCTGACTCGAAGCCCGCGTCTACCAGCCTCCTCCAGATCTGGGGCAGCTGTTCGATGCGCGCTCCGAACAGGTCGATGCGTTGGCCGCCGGTGATCTTTGTGTACAGGCCGAAGTCTGCTGCCACCTGCCCGATGGCGATGAGTCCGGCCGGCGTGACCTCTCCACCGGGGATGCGGGGCACCACCGAGTACGTGCCGTCCTTCTGCAGGTTGGCCATCACATGGTCGTTGGTGTCCTGCAGGGCGGCGCGGCCGCCGTCGAGCACGTGGCCCGGCGCGGTGGTCGACAGGATCGAGGCGATCGCGGGCTTGCAGATGTCGCAGCCGCGAGCGTCCTTCGAGCTGGCGAACCGGACGACGATCTCATCGAAGGTCGTGACGCCACTGACCCGGACCGCGTCGTACAGCTGGGCTCGCGACAGCTCGAAGTGCTCGCACATCGCGGTGGAGACGGCCACCCCGGCCTTGGTCAGCTCGGTCGTGACGAGCTTCTTCACCAGGGGCAGACACGATCCACAGCTGGTGCCCGCCTTGGTACACGCCTTCACGATGGCCACGTCGGCGCACCCACCGTCGCTCACCGCCTGCCGGATGCGGCCGGCCGAGACGTTGTTGCATGAGCAGACCGAGGCGTCGTCGGGCAGTTCGGGCGAGGCTGCTCCCGCGCCGAGCCGCGCCTCACCCACCAGGTAGGTCACCGGGTCGCAGCCCAGCTCGCGACCCACCATGGGACGCAACGACGCATAGGCCGACGCGTCACCCACGAGGATGCCGCCGAGCAGCACCTTGGCGTCGTTGGAGAGCACGACCTTCGAGTAGACGCCCGCCACCGGGTCGGCGTAGACCACCTCGAGCGCGCCCTCGCTGGTGGCGAAGGCGTCGCCGAAGGAGGCGACGTCGACCCCGAGCAGCTTGAGCTTGGTCGACAGGTCTGCGCCGGGGAAGGTCGCGCGACCGCCGAGCAGCCGGTCGACCACGACCTCGGCCATGGAGTAGCCCGGGGCCACCAGCCCCAGGCAGCGGCCCCCGATGCACGCGACCTCGCCGATCGCCCAGACGTTCTCGTCGTCCGGGCTCTGGCAGTGGTCGTCGACGACCATACCGCCGCGCTCGCCCACCGCCAGTCCCGACTGCCTGGCCAGATCGTCGCGAGGACGCACCCCGGTGGCGAACAGCACGACGTCGGTGGCGAGCGGGTCGCCCTCACTCAGCTCGACGCGTGCGACCCGGCCGGCTTTGTCCGGCAGCAGCTTGGAAGTCGCCGTCGCGGTGCGCACCTGCACACCCAGCCCGCGGACGAGTCGTGCCAGAGCCTCACCTCCGCCGGCGTCGACCTGCAAGGGCATGAGCCGCGGCGCGAATTCCACCACCGTGCTCTGGGCACCCAGGGCCTGCAGGGCACCGGCCGCCTCAAGCCCCAGCAGGCCGCCGCCTACCACCACGCCGCGCACCTGCCGACCGACGTCGGCGGCACGCCGTTCCACCCAGATCCGCAGGGCCGCCACGTCGTCGATGGTGCGATAGACGAACACTCCCGGCAGGTCGTTGCCGGGCACCGGCGGCAGGAAGGCGGACGAGCCCGTGGCGAGCACGAGCTCGTCGTAGTCGAGGCTCATTCCGCGGGCGGTGTGTACCTGCTTGGCCTCGCGGTCGATGCGGGTCACCGTCTGCCCGCGCAGGAGCGAGACGTGCGGGTGCTGCCACAGTTCTGCACCACCCAGCGCGAGGTCTTCGGGGTCACGACCCGTGAAGTAACTGGTCAGCGCCACCCGGTCATAGGGAGCACGGGGCTCCTCGGCCAGCACAGTGATGCGCCAGGTCGTGTCGATGTCGCGATCGAGCATCGCCTCCACGAAGCGATGGGCCACCATGCCGCCACCGACCACGACGACGTGCCTGGAGGGTTGCAAAGCCATCTGTCACCTTCTTCCGGGGTCGAGACTTTCCCGCGTCGGCGCCGGCAGCTGCGAGCCGTAGGAAGCGGCTGTACCGCGTTCGGAACCCCGCGGCACCCGCTCCACGGGCGCAAGGCCCGCCGGGGATGCTGATCTGTCGACGACCGTAGAAAACGCGTGTTACGCCGCTGCACCGCTGATGTTTCGGCAGTGCTAAGAGACTCTCTCCGCCGGGCCCGGCGACTGTGAGCCCGATGGACAGTGGTGCCCGGCCCGCTGGGGACGCTCGTCGTCCGGCACGCCCTCAGCGGCGGCCACCCAGTCGAGCACGTCGCCCACGGTGCGCGTGCAGGTTCCGCATCCGGTGGTCGCCCTGGTTCTGCCCGCGACTTCCTCGACCGTTCGGGCGCCCTCGCGCCAACACGCCACGATGTCGCCCTTGCTGACGCCGTTGCAGCGGCAGATGGTGGCCCGGCCGGGCAATCTGGTGAGCGACGTCGTGCTCGGCTGGGCTGTGGCCAGGCCTGGCACCTGACGCACAAGCGAGAGTGCCGGATCGACGGGAATGGGTGTGCGCCGACCGAAGGTGGCCGTGAGGTCTGCGGCCAGAGCGGCGTCGCCGATGCAGATCGCTCCCACCAGGGTGTCGCCCCGGACCACCACTTCGACATGGCGACCGGCCTCGGGATCGGCCAGCACCAGGCGGCGGTCGCCGGAGCGCCGGGCCGGTCCGGCCTCGCCCATGGCCACCGCCGCGACTCGGTCCGACTTGACCTTGACCACGGTTGAAGCCGCCGCGGGCCCCGCGTCGACCTGGCTGGGGTTGCTGCGTTCGGACAGAGCGCTTCGGGATCGTCCCGGCCAGCCGGTGTCGGCCACCTCGGTGAGCCGCCTGGCGAGCAGCCGGGCCTGATCCCAGCCCTGCGCTATGAGTCCGCTGGCGCCCTCGGGTGGCTCTGCGCAGTCGCCGATGGCGAAGACCGACGGGTCGTCCGGGCTGGCGAACCCGGCGTCGGTGACGATGCCGCGACGGGTGGGCAGGCCTGCGGCGACAGCCAGGCCGACACGCGGCGCGGTTCCGCAGCTGAGCACGAGCAGGTCGGCCCAGACGGGCTGCCCGTCCACCGTGACCCCCGCGAACCTGCCATCGTGCCCGGCGGCGACCTCGACGGTGCGGCCGTGCACGGTGGCGACCCCGGCGGTGGCAAGGCCGGTGCTCAATGCCTGCGAGGCCGCGTCGCCGAACTGCCGGTCCATCACTCGGCCCCGGCCGAGCAGGGTGACGCCGAGTCCTCTGCCGGCGAGTCCGCAGGCGACCTCCACTCCGAGCACACCCGAGCCCAGCACGACCGCCGTGCCGGCGTTACGGGCGGCGGCCAGCAGACCTCGAGTGTCGTCGAGATCGCGCAGCACGTGCACTCCGCTCGAACAATCCTGAAGCCCGGACAGGCTCGGACGGCTGGCGGCGGCCCCAGTGGCGAATACCACGACGTCGTAGTCGTGGACGTGGCCGTCGGAGTCGAGCAGCTGCTTGGCGTCACGGTCGAGTCGCAGCGCACCCACCCCCGTGAGCACCGCGAGCCGGCCCTCCTGCTCCTGCTGCGCGGGCAAGCCGATCGAGGCGACGTCGGCCCGGCCGGCGACCACCTCGGTGAGCAACACGCGGTTGTAGGGCTGGTAGGGCTCGGCCCCCAGCACCGTGACAGCGAACCGCGAACCGTCGGGATCGTGCCGCAGCAGATCCTCCACGAGTCGCGAGCCGACCATGCCGTTGCCGATCACTACGACCCTCATCTGCTGGCTCCCGTCATGCTCGGGCGGACGGTTCGTACGCTGTGGTCGGCGTACTCGCAGCCGGGTGCACCGACACGGCGCAGACCTTGAGCTCGGGCATCCCCGAGGTGGGGTCGGTGACATCGCTTGTGGCGCGATTGACGCTGCCCTCCCCGCTCCAGTGGAAGGGCACGAAGACGCAGTCCGGCCGGATCCCCACGCTGAACCGACAGGTCACCACGACCTCGCCGCGACCGGTCACCAGACGCATCGGGGTCCCTTCGTCGATGCCATGCCGTGCGGCAAGCAGTGGGTGGATCTCCCCGAACGGCTCTCCGACGGCTTCGGCCAGGGCCGGCACCCGCCGGGTCTGAGCGCCTGACTGATAGTGCTGCAGCACCCGGCCGGTCAGCAGATAGACGGGCGCGTCGACGCGCAGGTCGTCACTCGGGCCGTGATGCTCGGTGACCGCCATCTGGGCTCGGCCGTTCGGGGTGGCGAAAGACTCCGTGAAGACCCGCGGCGTGCCGTTGCTGTCAGGGGAGGGCACGGGCCAGAACAGCTCGTCCCCGGCGTCCAGACGCGCATAGGACACCCCCGAATAGTCGGCCACGCCGCCTTGGCTGGCTCGCGCCAACTCGTCGAACACCGCGCTGGGGTCGGTGTCGAAACCGGTTGGCACGCCGAGCCGTTCGGCGAGGTCGTGCAAGATCTGCAGCTCGGTGCGCACGCCCTGCGGTGGGTCGATCGCCTTCCGGCGGCGGATGATGCGCCCTTCGAGAGAAGTCATCGTGCCTTCCTCCTCGGCCCATTGGGTCACGGGGAGAACCACATCCGCGAGCAGCGCGGTCTCAGACGGCACCACATCGCAGACGACGAAGAGGTCGAGCGCTCTCAACCGCTGCCGGAGCCGCTCGCTATTGGGCACGCTGACCACAAGATTGCTGCCGTGTACGAGCAGAGACCTGACTCCCCCCGGACGGCCCACCCTGTCAAGCAATGCCATGGCTGGCACGCCCGGGCCGGGGAGCGACTCGGGGTCCACGCCCCAGACCTTGGCCACCTGCCGGCGCGCGGCCGGATCGCAGATGGAGCGGTAGCCGGGAAGCTGGTCTGCCTTCTGCCCGTGCTCTCGTCCGCCCTGACCGTTGCCCTGGCCGGTGATGGCACCATAACCGCTGTGTGGACGGCCCGGCAGGCCGAGCGCCAGGGTGAGATTGATGGCGGCTGCCACGGTTGCCGTGCCTTGGCTGCTCTGTTCCACGCCGCGGCCGGTGAGCACCACCCCACCTCGACCGTGGCGCGGCGAACGGGCCGCGAACAGTCTTGCGACCCTGCGCAGATCTCCCGCCGGCACTCCACTGACCTGCTCGACCCGCTCGGGCCACCAGGTGGTGACGGAGGCCATGACCTCTTGCACGCCGTCCACTCTGGTCGCGAGATAGGCATCGTCGCAGAGGTTCTCGGCGAACAGCACATGCAACAGCCCCTGCAGCACGACGAGGTCAGTGCCCGGCACGGGCTGCAGATGGAAGCCACAGCCGTCGTCGGTGAGTGCTGCCGTGGGCGAGCGCCGTGGGTCCACGACCACAAGGCCGCCTTTGTCGCGCACGCGTGCCAGATGTTGCACGAAGGGAGGCATCGTCTCGGAGACATTGCTGCCCAGCAGGAGCACGGCATCGGCGTCGTCGAGGTCGGCCAAGGGAAACGGCAGGCCGCGGTCGAGCCCGAAGGCCCGGTTGGCAGCGGCCGCTGCCGACGACATGCAGAACCGGCCGTTGTAGTCGATGAACGGCGTCTTGAGTATGATGCGGGCGAACTTACCTAGGGCATAAGCCTTTTCGTTGGTAAGGCCGCCGCTGCCGAAGACTGCCAACGACTCCGGGCCGGTCTCGGACGAGATCCGTTGCAACGTGTGAGCGATCTTGTCGAGGGCTTCGTCCCAGCTTGCCGGCTCGAGCCAGCCGCGCCCCGAGCGGATCAGCGGAGTGGTGAGCCGGTCGGCAGCGCGCAGCACGTCGGCACTCGTCCACCCCTTCTGGCAGAGGCCCTTTCGGTTGGTGGGAAAGTCGCGACCGGTGACCACTACCGGCGGGCCGATCGGCCCCACTATCGGCATCGAGGCCGGCGCGCCGGGCGTCGGCGATCGGACCGCGCCCGAGGTCGTCGAAACTGTGGCGGGCGGGTCGAGACGCATAGCGCACTGCAGGGCACAGTATGGGCAGTGCGTATCGCTCCCCGGCCGAGGGATCGTCATACTCTGGCGGCCGCCATCCGGGCTCCGGGCCGGAGGTAGCAGGCCCAGGTGAGCAGACACATCAGCACGTAGACGCCGACAGAGAGATAGAGGGCGGGCACGATCGAGCCGAAGCTGGCAGTCGACCACGCGTAGGTGCGCGGCACGAGGAAGCCCCCGTAGGCACCGATGGCCGCGATGATGCCGATGGCCGCGGCCGCCTCCGCCCTGAACCGGGTCAGCACCGGAGCAGAACCGCCCGCTTCGCCGGCCAGGCTGCGAAAGATGGCGGGGATCATTCGGTAGGTCGCCCCGTTGCCCACGCCCGTAGCGACGAAAAGGATCGTGAAGCTCATCAGGAAGAGCCCGAAACTCCCGAGCGACACGGCATAGACGGCGCCGAGCACGCCCAGCCCCATGACGACGAATGACCCGGCCGTCACGCGGGCGCCACCGAGTCGGTCGGCGATCTTGCCTCCGAAAGGCCGCGCGAGCGAGCCCACCAGCGCGCCGAGGAAGGCGTAGTTTGTGGCCGCGACGCCGGGGAACTGCGTCGTGATGAGCAGCGGGAACGCGGCGGAGTAACCGATGAAGGAGCCGAACGTGCCCACGTAGAGCAACGACATCACCCAGGTGTGAGCGTGCTTGGCTGCCCCCGCCGACGACTTGAGGTCGACGCTGGCCGGAGCCAGGTTGTCCATGAAGCGCCAACCCAGCACGGCGGCGATGATGATGAGCGGAATCCACATCAGACCGGCGCGCTCCAGATGGATGCCGCCACCTGCCAGGACGATCGCGGTGACGACGACGGGAGCCTGCACCACGGCGACGCCGATGTTGCCGCCGGCAGCGTTGAGGCCTAGGGCCCAACCTTTTTCGCGCTCTGGGAAGAAGTACGAGATGTTCGACATCGAGGAGGCGAAGTTGCCCCCTCCGAAGCCCGCTGTGGCGGCGACGACCATCATCACGGTGAACGAGGTACCGGGATTGCTGACCGCCCAGGCGAGCAGACAGACAGGGATCAGGAGCAGCGAGGCCGAGATGACCGTCCAGTTTCGCCCGCCTACCAGCGGCACCGCGAACGTGTAAGGGATCCGCAGAGTCGCACCCACCAGACTGGGGATCGCGACGAGCCAGAACAGTTCTGAGTCGGAGAAGGCGAAGCCCACCTTGTTCAGGTGCACGGCCACGATGCTCCACAGCATCCAGACGCTGAAGCCGATGTGCTCGGCGATGATGGAGACGATGAGATTGCGGCGAGCCACCTGACGGCCGCCACCGTCCCAGAAGGTCTCGTCCTCCGGGTCCCAGGTGGTGATCCACCGACCGGTCCGGCGAGGTGCGGCCACAGTGCGCGTCGCGGTCTCACCACCGGTGGAGGTCTTGGCAACCGATTCGGTCATAGGTGCTCCTAGCTGGGAGTCTGACGCTCGGACGGAGCGAGGCGAACGGGCCGCAGAGTGCAGGGTTCTTCGCCCCAGCCCGATGCGCAGAAACTAGGAGTCGCGTGTTTCGGCCAGGGATCGTCATGTTTCGGGTCCGCAAATAGCTGCGCACACGTGAGACCGGTTGCGTGTGAAGGTGGGCGCCGGGAAGACCTAGGCCAAGTGCGCGGGCCGCCGGTGTGAGCTCGAGAGGCGATTCTCAGCCGGCGGCATGGCCTCCGGCTGCGGGTGCTGATTCCACGACCACGAGGCCACGTCCCCGCGGCCCAAGCCGCTGCGCCGAGAGCAGGTCGAGCAGTCGCTCGGCGGTTCCTTGCAGATGCGATACGACCAGGGCGGTGGCTCCGTCCGCGTCCCGCGCAGCGACGGCGTCCGCGATCGCCAGATGCTCGGCGCGCGCCCGGGCTCGCGAGTCGGGTGTGCGCACTCCCAGCCAGCGGGTGCGGAACAGCCGCGTCATGGCACCTGCCACCCCATCCGTCAGAAATGGGTTGCCGGCCAGCCGCGCAAGCGCCACATGAAAGTCCGTCCCGTCGCGCAGCCCGTTCTCCTCGTCGTCCTGGTCGCGGCTCGCCTGCGCGATCGCACGCAGCACCGCCACGTCCTCAGCTCCGGCCCGAGCGATCGCTCGGACGACGACGGCCGTCTCCAGCGCTTCGCGGTACTCCATCACGGCACGCACCTCCGCCACGTCGATAGGCGCAACCTGCCAGCCTCGCTCGTCCTTGCGGACGAGTCCTTCGTTCTCCAGACGCATCAGCGCCGCACGGATCGGGGTGCGCGATGCGCCCAGCATCGACTCCAGCGCGCGCTCACTGAGCCGCTCCCCCGGCAGGAGTTCGAAGGCCAGGACGGCGCTGCGCAGCCGGGCACACGCCTTGTCCTCGTGGGTCAGATGCATGTGGCCTCCTGTGGTATACCAAGATGGTATACCACAGGATGGAGGACGACATGAGCGATCCCGCGGCCGGCACCCGCGAATCGATACCGACGCCCGCCTGGCGGATGCTGGCGCTCGGTGTCGGCGCGCAATCCGCCGGCGCGATGTTGGTGAGCACCCCTGCGTACCTGATTCCGCTGCTGCACTTGCATCACGGTTTCTCCCTCTCGCAGGCCGGCCTTCTGGCCGCGGCCCCGACCTTCGGAATGGTCCTCACCCTGGTGGCGTGGGGCGCACTCGCAGACCGCTACGGCGAGCGCTGGGTTATCGCCGGCGGTCTTGCGCTCACGGCATTCTTCGCAGCCGGCGCAGTGGTCGTGTCGGGCTATGTCGGCATCGGCGTCCTGCTCTTCCTCGGTGGGGCGTCCGCCGCTAGCACCAACGCCGCCTCCGGCAGGGTGGTCGCCGGGTGGTTTCCGCGTTCTCGACGGGGCCTGGCGATGGGCATCCGCCAGATGTCGCAGCCCCTTGGGGTCGCCGTAGCCGCGTTGTGCGTCCCGGCCCTGGCAAGCCAATTCGGTATCGGCGCGCCACTGCTCGTCTGTGCCGTCGCGCTCGTCGTGCTGGCTGTGGCCTGCGCGTTCGGCATCGTCAATCCGCCGAGGCCTGCCCCGGCGGCACCGGACGACTCTCGACCGGTGAGCCCGTATCGCACAAACCTGTTCCTGACCCGCATCCACGTGCTCTCGCTGCTGCTCGTCGTGCCTCAGTTCACCCTGTCGACGTTTGGACTCGTCTGGCTCATCAGCGGTCTCGGTTGGAACCCCGCCGCGGCCGGCGCCGTGATCGCCGTCGCCCAGTTCGTGGGCGCGCTCGGTCGGATCGCCGTCGGCGGCCTCAGCGATCGGCTGGGCAGTCGCGTCCGGGTGCTCCGCTGGGTGTGCGTGTCGGGACTCGCGGTCATGCTGGTGTTGGCGGCGTGCGGCGCACTGCACTGGATTGCGGCGTCGGCGGTGATGCTGGTGGTCGCCTCGACCGTAAGTGTCGCCGACAACGGACTCGCGTACACCTCCATCGTGGAGGCTGCCGGTCCGGGCTGGTCGGGCCGGGCCCTCGGCATTCAGAACACCGGCCAGTTCGTGGCCGCCGCCGCAGTGGGGCCCGGTGTCGGCGCCCTCATCACGGTCGTCGGCTATCCGATGTCGTTCGCGCTGGTGGCGCTGATGCCCCTTCTGTCGATCCCGCTCGTCCCCGCTCGCGACCGGCACTGGACGTGATCGCCGACGTACGAGCGGCGTCCCGGTAGGTCGTCGTGGCCTAGTCGGTCGTCGAACTGTCACGTTGTTCGCTGGCCTGTCACCACGTTGGCCACGGATGGGCGAAGAACGTGACAGTTCGACGGGCGACGTTGCGGCGTTACGAGCCTTCGGGCAACTGCCTCGACACGAACACCAGGCCGTAGGCGACGGCTTGCCGGGCCATCGTCCAGGTGTGCCCAAGACCCGGTTCCAAGCGGTAGGTCACGTTCTGCCCACGTTGGGCGAGCAGGTCAGCAAGCCGTTGGGCCTGGACGATCTCCGCCTCGTTGCTGTCGGCACCGGCATCGATGAACACCGAGACCGGGTGCCGGAACGTCATGGTGTGCAGATAGACGCCCGGGCTGGCCGCATTGAATTCGGCCTGGCTGGCCAGCATGTCCCGGCCCCCGCCGCCCGGGTTGTCGTACGGCTCGATGGCGATCGAATAGTCGTACCGATCGCTGCGCAAGACCCGGTCGATCGCACAGTAGCCGCCCATCGAGAATCCGCCGATGGCGCGATAGGCCCGATCGGGCACTGTTCGGAAGTGGGCGTCCACGTAGTCAATCACGTCGTGGTCGAGGTAGGTCGTGACCTGGGGACCGTCTGCGCGAGACGCGTTGAGGCATTCGGTGTCGTCGGTGGCAGGCGAGTTGAGATCGGGAGCCACCACGATCATCGGGCGGATCGTTCCCTCGGTGATGAGCAGGTCCATGGTCGAGGCGATCTGACCCGCGGCGATCCAGTCGGACGCCGTGCCCGGCGTGCCGTGCACGAGATAGACCACCGGATAGCGCTTCTCGCGGTGCTTCGAATAGCCGGGCGGGGTGTAGACGTAGGTGTCGCTGACATCGAGGTGCCGATCGGCCGGCACGGGGACCCGCACCGCCATCACCTGCCCGCGGCCTTTGTCGCTGCTGTGCGCACGCACTCCGTCGATCAACACCTGCGCGGCCGCGATCGAGGGCACATACCCCGAGACGGTGTTGGCCACCGCCAGCCCGAAGCAGACAACCAGCACCAGCAGCACGGGGCTGAAGGCCCAGGTGTGACGGCGCCGGTGCGGATGCAGGAAGCGTCGCGCGATCAGCCAGCCCACCAGCACCACGAAGAGCACCACGAACACCGCAGGCGGCCACCATGAGCTGAGCCAGTCAGCCCCGTTCTGGATCGCCTCGATGATGTGCCGTGGAAGCGTCTGGCCCGATTCGGGCTGAACGGTGACCGGGGCGGCATGCACGACTCCAGTCGTACCGCACGCATCCACGGGCATCGAGGCGTGGGTACCCCCGCGGGCATGCATCCGGGAGCGCCGGTCGGGTCATCCCCAGGTCTGTCTGCAACACTCCTCGCCGTGGCAGGCATGGCGTTGGGGTTGGCATGCGTCCTTCTGGCGGCAGTGCTGGAAGGCGGCGGCACCACGGCCCAGGCGCTCGGCGCAGCCCGTTCGGGCGCGCGCAGCATCATGCTGCAACCCGCCTACCTGTTCGGCTGGGTGCTCGACGCCCTAGGTTGGGCCTTGTCGCTAGTGGCCATGAGATACCTGCCGCTCCTGGTTGTGCAACCGGTGCTGGCAACGTCACTGGTCGTCACGGTGATCCTGAACGATCGACTGCTCTCCATCCGGCCCAGCCGCAGGTCCATGACAGCCATTGCGACTGTGGTGGTAGCAGTGACCGTGCTGACCATCAGCGCCGCCCAGGGAGAGGCGACCAACCCGCCGGGCTGGCTCGCGCTGGCCCTCGGCGTGTGCTTGGTCGCCCTGGTGGCGCTGACCGTCCGGATGTTCCTGGTGAGCCGGCCGGTGGCGGCAGCCATCGTGTCAGGCCTGGCGTACTCCCTGGCCGCCGTCGCCACCCGCGGCTTGCACGGACGGTCGAGCTGGGGCGAGATTGTGCAGGACCCGCTGGCCTGGCTGATGCTCGCGTTGTCCGCGGTCGGCGCACTCACGTACGCCCGGGCCTTGGAAGTGGCAGGACCGCACGGCGTCACGAGTGTGACGGCCTGGCTGTGGGTGGTGGAGATCGTCGTCCCGTCGATTCTCGGGGTCGAGGTGCTGCACGACCAGATTCGTCCGGGCTGGGAGGTGCCAGCGCTCTTGGCCCTCGTCGTGGCCATCGCCTCAACCATCACCCTCAGCCTGGAGGCCGAGACGGTGGCCACCCGATCGATGGGCGAGGTGGACGCGGCGTGAGACTGCGGGGCGTCGTGGGGCGGCGGCTGACCTTGCTGCTGGTGCTCGCACTGGCGACGGGGTTGGCAGTGCTCGCGCCCCAACTACGACCTGGCTTCGCCGGCCCCCTCGTGGTGGGCCTCGGCGACTCGGTGATGGCGGGAGACAACTGCGACTGCGACGGGGTGGTGTCGGAATACACCCAGGCCCTCAGCGACCGCAGCCACAAGGCCTATCAAGGCCTCGACCGCTCAGTGGGCGGTGCCACCACGGACGATCTGCTCACCGACCTGAGCAGCGATGCGGCCACCCGACGCGCGGTGGCACATGCCCGGGTGGTGCTCATCTCGATCGGCGCCAACGACCTATACCAGGCGGCCGCCGCCTACGACGCCGGCGGCTGCGCAGCCTCGTGCTACCAACCTCAAGTGTCCGCGATGGCAGCGCGGCTGAAGCTGATCCTGTCGTTCGTGCATGAGTTGCGCGGTTCCCGGCCGCAGACCGTGATGGTGCTGAACTACTGGAATGTCTTCCTGGCGGGCGACGTGGCCACAGACGTCGAGACACCGGCCTATATCGCCTGGAGCAATACGCTGACGGACGCCGCCAACCAGGCCATCTGCCAACAGGCAAGCGACGCCGGAGCCGTGTGCATCGATCTCAAGGCGGCCTTCGCCGACCGGGCCGGAGCCAACCTCACGCCCCTGCTCGCCGACGATGGCGACCACCCCGATGCCATGGGCGAGAGCGTGATCGTCGACCAGTTGCTTACCGCCTCCTCCAAGTCCGGGGCCTAGGCCGGGCTGCCGTTCGGTTAAGTTCGGAGTTTGGTGCCATCTCGGATTTCGGGGTTGCGTCTGGCGAGGAAGGCGCAGCCCTTGTCGGAAGGTGAATCACAGTCTTGCCGGACTTCTGATGCGATCTTCAACACAAGGCGCCTGACCCGGTGCCAACCGTGGCGGATAGACCGCGCACGGCACCACCCAACGACCCCAACCCCAGTTCCGGCACTCAACCCGGTGCCAACCGCGGCAAATACACCGCGCACGGCACCACGCAGCGACCCCAACCCCAGCCCCGGCACTCAACCCGGTGCCAACCGCGGCAAATACACCGCGCACGGCACCACCCAACGACCCCAACCCCAGCCCCGGCACTCAACCCGGTGCCAACCGCGGCAAATACACCGCGCACGGCACCACGCAGCGACCCCGGACCGTGAGGGGGGTCGAGTCCGGTTCCCGCAGGGCTAGTGAAGGGGCCGGTTTCTGACGCTATGGCAATGCCCCGCCGAAGGGGGCATCGCCATAGCGCAGAAAAAGCCCGCCCCCTGCGACTCTCGAAATCTCCCTTTGCGGAATATCCAGGCAGGTTGTCGCTGCCCATCGCCCGGCTCAGTCCACCTGTCGCCCGGCTCAGTCCACCTGTCGCCCGGCTCCGCCCACCTGTCGCCCGGCTCCGTCCGCCTGTCGCCCGATTCCGTCCGCTGTCCCCGGCCCTGCCCTCCACCCCTAGGCTGCCCGCGCGTCGCTGAACTTGCCCACCCCACGCAGATCGTGACACGCACGCCGGACGGCATTGGGCCTAGCCGCCCATGTGCGGGTACCAGCCCGGATTCGCCTCGAGTCGGCGACGGGGACAGAATTGCCACTTGTGCTGAATCTCGCGGTCATCGCCACGGCGTTCGCGGTCATCTTTCCCGTCGAGCTTCCCGACAAGACCTTCATCGCGACCCTGGTGCTGTCGACCCGGTTCCGCCCGCTGTACGTCTGGATCGGGGTGGCTGCGGCGTTCGCCGTGCACACGGCGATAGCGGTGGCCGCCGGCGGGCTGCTGAACCTGCTGCCGCGAATCCCGATCCTCGTCGCCGCCGGCCTCTTGTTCGCGATCGGCGGCATCCTGCTCTGGCGCTCCGCCTCTCAGGACGACGATGCCGAGTCGCAAGAGTCTGCCGAGCTCGACACCAAGCTGGCCAAATACGGCGACGTGCACGGCCTCAAGGTGGCGGGGGTGTCGTTCCTCGTCCTCATGCTGGCCGAATGGGGCGACCTCTCGCAGCTGTTCACCGCCGGCCTGGCCGCTCGCTCGGGGCAGCCGGTTTCGGTGTTCATCGGCGCCTGGGCGGCGCTGGCCATCGTCTCGGGGTTGGCCGCGTTGCTCGGCCGCACCCTGCTCGCCCGGCTTCCGCTGGCGCTCATCCAGCGGATCGCAGCCGTGGTGTGCCTGGTGCTGGCCGTCATCACCTTCGTCGAAGTGGCACGCGGCTAACGGCGCCCCTGAGCTGCCTGGCCTGAGCCAGGCTCACGCCAGGTTGAACGTGGCCGGATCCGGACCGGTGCGCGCGCCCCGATCGAGCGCGGAGATCGCGTCGCGCTGGGCGTCGGTCAGCCGGACGTCCAACACCGCGCGGTTCTCCTCCAGGCGCGACTCCCGGGTCGAGCGTGGGATGACCACGCTGCCCAGGTCGAGGTGCCAGCGGTAGACGACCTGGGCCGCGGTGCACTCGGCCTCGTCGGCGATCTGGGTGATCACCGGGTCTTCGATGAGGTTCAACCGCGCCGCCAGCGGACTCCAGTCTTCGGTCACGATGCCGTGGGCCTGGTGGAAGGCGCGCAGCTCGGGCTGCGTGAGGTACGGATGCAGCTCGATCTGGTTGATCGAGGGGTACTCCCCGAACTCCTCGTACACCCGCTCCAGGTGCTCGATGTTGAAGTTGCACACGCCGATGGCGCGCGCCTTGCCCCTCGCGCGCAACTCACGCATGGCTCGCCAGGTCTCGAGGTAGCGGTCGCGGGCCGGAGTGGGCCAGTGGATGAGGTAGAGGTCGACATAGTCGGTGCCGAGCTTGGCCAGCGACGTGTCGAGAGCCTTGAGCGTGGCGTCGTATCCCTGGTCGGAGTTCCACACCTTGGTGGTCAGGAAGATCTCGTCGCGCAGCACATCGGTGTCGGCCAACGCCCGACCGACGCCCTCCTCATTCCGGTAGATCATCGCCGTGTCGATGCTGCGGTAGCCGATCCGCAAGGCGTACTCGACGAGATCGCTCGTGATGTCGTCCGGCACCTCCCAGAAGCCGACGCCCAGCTGAGGCATGGTCACGTCGCGTGGTCCGCCGGTCAGGGTCACAGTGGGTTGCGCCATGAGAGGGAGATTACGCGGAACTCGCCCCGAGACCGGGTAGGGCGACTCCGATTCAGTGCCCTCCGGCCGGGGCTCAGTCCTGGTATTCGTGCTCGGGTGCCGGATAGATTCCGGCGTCGACATCGGCCCGGAAGCTCTTGACGGCAGCCCGCAGATCGTCGCCCACGTGCGCGTACTGCTTGACGAAGCGCGGCACCCGTCCCCCGGTGAAACCGGCCCAATCCGTCCAGACCAGCAGTTGACCGTCGCAGTGCGGCCCGGCCCCCACGCTCAACGTGGCGATGCTGATCGCCTTGGTGACCTCGGCAGCCGCCGACGAGGGCACCATCTCGAGCACCACGCTGAAGGCGCCGGCCTGCTCGACCGCTCGCGCATCGGCCAGCAGCTGCGTGACGCCGGCATCACCGCGGCCCTGGATGACGTGCCCACCGAAACCGTGCTCGCTCTGCGGCGTGAACCCGATGTGCGCCATCACCGGAATCCCCGCCTGAACGATCGCGGCGATCTGCGGCGCACTGCGTTCCCCACCCTCGAGCTTGACGGCGTGCGCACCGGTCTCCTTCATGAAGCGGATCGCCGTGTGCAAGGCCTCGTCCGGGCCCGATTCGTAGGAGCCGAACGGCAGGTCGGCCACCACGAGCGCTCGCTTGGCACCCCGCACCACCGCCCGGCACAAGGCGATGAGCTCTTCGGGGGTGATGGGCAGCGTCGTGTCGTAGCCGTAGACGATGTTGGCGGCCGAGTCGCCCACTAGCAGGAAGTCGACCCCCGCCTCGTCGAAGATCTGGGCCGACGTGTAGTCGTAGCTCGTCAGACCCACGATCTTGGTGTTGGTCTGCTTCGCCTTCCAGAAGTGCCGCACGCGCACCCGTTTAGGGCCGGTCGGGATGTTGCCACCATAGGGACTCGGCTCGGTCTCTGGAGTTGACATACCGGCAGAGTAGTCATGGCCGGTCGCAGACGGCAGAGGCGATCAGGAGTCGGCCGGCGTGCGGGGCACGGGAGGGCGAAGCGGATCCGTGTTCTGGTGCAGCGCGGCGCGCCGATGCTTGGCCAGATACATGGCGTGGTCAGCCCGGGCCAGGGCCTCCTCGAGGTCGCCGTCCCAGTAGCTCACGCCGAGGCTGACGGTGGCCGTCACGCCGTGCTTGGTCGTGACCTCCGTGATCTCCGGCAGCCGTGCCGCTCCCACCCCGGCAGGCGCCAGGACGGCGAACTCGTCTCCGCCGAGCCGCGCGATCTCGACCTCTCCCCCGATCAGGGCGCGCAACTGGTTGACCACTGCCAACAGCACCTCGTCGCCCACATGGTGCCCGTGCTCGTCGTTGATCTGCTTCATCCGGTCGACATCGGCGATGACTACCACGGTGCCGACCTGGAGTCTGTCGGCCAGTCCGAACAATCCATGCCGGTTGCGAGCGCCCGTGAGCTGGTCGTGTTCGGCCAGGAAGCGATAGCTCTCGGTGAGCTTCTCGACATGCGCGAGGATATTGAGCACCGGCACGCACAGGCACGGCATCATCACGGCTGGGATGATCACGGGTAGCACGATGTTCTCCCATTGCCCCATGCCTGCCCAGCCGTTGAAGCTGACCACCAGGACGGCGTTCAGGAAATAGGAAATGGCGCAGAACGTCAGGGTGACCAGCACCACGAAATCCCGGCGTCCGAGGCGACGATCCCAGGAAACCACCCAGTTCTGAAGCCTCGACCAGTCCGTTCTCTTGTCGTCATTGAAGGGTGGCGTCAGCACGATCGTCCATCCTTTCCCTGAGCATCACCGGCCTGGCGCAGTACACCGCCTCCCCACGGTCACCGGCAACCAGCAAGTCCCCCGAGCATGACTCGAGACAGTCACGATGGGCTCCCGGACGCCTTTCAGCGAGAGGACCGCCCAATTAAGTCAACCGATAATTCGCGCCAGGCCTGCCCTCAGCCCCCCGATAGCCTCCGGCAGCCCCTGCAGGATACCCAGTGCCGGGCACTAGGGGAGGGCGTTTCGCGGAGACGATAACCTCGCGCGCATGGCAGCCAACACGCCCACCCCGGCGTTCTCCGTCCGTGTCCGCGTTCGCATGGTCAACAAGCCCGGAATGCTGGGCAAGGTAGCGGTGGCTATCGGCGAGGTCGGCGCCAACATCACCGGACTCGAAGGCTTCGTGGTCAAGACCGCACACCTGGAAGACGACCTGGTGATCTACTGCGGCAGCGAGACCCATCAGGAGCAGGTGCGCGAGGCGATCTCGTCCCTCGATGGCGTGGAGATCCTCGAGTGGGAGGACCGCACGCACAAGCTGCACGAGGGCGGCAAGATCGAGGTCGTCGCCACGGCCCCACTCCTCGACATCGACGACCTCTCCATGGCCTACACGCCAGGAGTCGCGCGCGTGTGCATGGAGATCGCGAAAGACCGGGAAGCCTCGCACAAGTACACGATCCGCAAGAACACCGTCGCGATCGTCTCCGACGGCACCGCCGTGCTGGGTCTGGGCGACATCGGCCCGCACGCGGCCATGCCGGTCATGGAAGGCAAGGCGCAGCTCTTCAAGCACTTCGCCGGGGTGGACGCCTTCCCGATCTGCGTCGACACCCATTCGGTGGACGAGATCGTCGACCTCGTGCAGAAGCTCGAGCCCACCTTCGGCGGCATCAACCTCGAAGACATCGCCGCCCCGGGGGCTTTCGAGGTAGAGGATCGGTTGGTCGAACTGCTCGACATTCCGGTGTTCCATGACGACCAGCACGGCACCGCGATCGTGACCATCGCCGCCCTGGAAAGCGCCCTGCGACTCGTGGGCAAGCGGCACGAGGACATCAAGGTGGTCGTGGCCGGCGTCGGCGCGGCCGGCGTCGCGGTCTCGAAGATGCTGATGGGCACGGGGGTGCAGAACATCGTGGGGGTCGACCGCCAGGGCGCGGTGCACACCGGACGCACCGACCTCAATGCCTCCAAGCAGTGGTTCGCCGGCAATACCAACCCGGGCAAGCTGGCAGGCACGATCTCCGACGTGATCGTCGGCGCCGACGTCTTCATCGGCTTGTCAGGCCCCGACCTGTTGACCCGCGAAGACGTGCAGTCGATGGCCGAGCAGCCCATCGTGTTCGCGATGGCCAATCCGAACCCCGAGATCCGCCCGGAGCTGATCCAGGATGTCGCGGCCGTGATCGCCACCGGTCGCAGCGACTTTCCCAACCAGATCAACAACGTGCTGGCCTTCCCGGGCATCTTCCGGGGGGCCTTCGACGCACAGGCCCGGCGCATCACCGACAACATGAAGCTGGCTGCCGCCAGGGCAATCGCCGACGTGGTGGGTGAGGATCTGCGGGCCGACTACATCATCCCTTCGGTCTTCGACGCCCGGGTTGCGCCCGCCGTGGCCGAAGCGGCCCGCGCCGCCGCCGTGGCCGACGGGGTCTGCCGGGGCGCCTGACGACTCGGGCGGGGAGCCCGGCCTGGGGTGTGTCCCATCGTCGACACGATCGTTGTGGTGGGTGTGGTGTCGTGCTCAGCCGACATCGGTGGTTCGCGATCGTGTCGAATTTGGGACACCGCTCGGGTGGCCCTCGCACGATCAGCCTGGTCGGGCACGGGTGGGAGGTGCGCAAGGGTTCCTCTGTCGGCGCCTGCGGGCGGGTGAGTGCGGCGCTGGGTGGTCGATAGCTGCTCGCGGCGCTGGGATGTCCGGAATCCGGCTCGCTTCCTGCAGTGGGCTGAGGTTTTCGTGCTCAGCCGATCTCTTACGGCTGGCGCTGGTGCCGGATTCCGGACACCGTCCGGGTCCAACCCGGCTCTGAGCCGACCGCGTCCTCATTCTCACCGCCGTCATCCGTCACAAGCCACCCGATCCGCTCGCCCACTGACCTTGGAATGGATCATCCAGAGGCCGGCGACCTGCCCGGAGAGTTTGAGGATTCGAGCGGGCCGCCCAGAGAACTGGCAGCCTGCCGACGAGTCCGCGGAATGAGCGATCCGCCCGGGGATATCAGGGGGCGATGATGGACCGATGGGTAGGTTCGGTCCGGTTCTCGTGGAGCTGATCTGCTGTTCGGTGCTGGTTGCCTGCACATCGGGGCCGGCGTCAGGCAGCTACCCGGCATCAGGCAGCTATACGGTGACTGATGGGTCCACAGTTGCCAACGAACCGACGACCGTCGGCACGGGAGCCCGCCCATCGATCCCGGCCGAGGCAACCGGCTTCGACTGCGCCCATGCGGCGGGCGAGGAGCAGGAACCCGGTGATGCCAACGGAGCATCAAGCGGCGACACAACGCCGAACGTGGGCGGCGGCTCGCTTGCAAGCGACGACTACACGACAATCAACGACGCAATCGCACTGCCGATCGCGCCTAGATCGCCGACGCTTGAGGCTGCACCGTCCGGAGACCCAAGCGTGCCCAGGCTTTTCAGCAAGATCGGTCTGCTGGTGCGCCCCAACGTCGCCTCCGAACTCAAGGTCGTGACCGAGGGCGCCGTTGTCTCCTGGGGAGGCTGGCCCGGCGTGCCGGGCAGCGCACAGAGCATCCCAGCCTGTCCGGGTACGGCGGGCCACTGGTTGGCCTTCGTGGGCGGAGTCTGGGTGGACGAACCCTCGTGTGTGCGGCTGGAGGTGACGACCGGGTCCACGCTCACCCAGGTCGCCCTGCCGATCGGAAGACCCTGCCGCTCCTGAACAGAGTCCGGACGAAAAGCCTCGAACTGCAGGGGAAACTGGCAACAGTCAGAGGACAATCAGGGCACAGAACTCAGTATTCGCTCAGCCTTCATCGAAGCTGAGTGGAGGCTGGTGAATGGTGCGGCGTGTCCGGACGCCCGACTGCTCGTGGCGTACGGATTCGTCTCTACAGTGACCTACGACACGTCGGGTACGCCGACGTCACGTCACGGAGGTGCCCACATGCCTGTTCCGGTCACGCTCGACAAGAAGCTCGACAAGGCCTATGAGAACAAGTCGCTCGAAGAGATTCTGGCGGCTCCGCCGTCGGCCTTGGCCGGTCTCACCGAGAAGCACGACGAAATCCTCGGCCAACTCGGCATCAAGACCATCAAGGACCTTGGATCAAACAAGTACTTCGCCGTCGCAGGAGTACTCGTCGCTCTCGCCGGCCACACTGACTGAGAGAGTCGGTAGAACGGGCCCAGTCGCCCTTGGTCCGGTTGCCACCGCACTCCATTTCGGCCGGGCGACCGGTCCGGGCCGGGCGACCGGTCCGGGCCACCAGGCCGGGGCGACCAGACCAGGCGAGCTATGACAATGCCCCGCGAGCCGGGTCAGTGACACAGCGCCCGAAAACGACAGCGCCTGCCCTCACTTGCTGCCCAACCACCGCCCGGCGTCGCACGCTCGATCTCGACCATCCACCGCGCCCCGGCCGGAACCGCCCAGGTCGAACGCGCTATGGCAATGCCCCGCGGCCCGGGGCATCGACATAGCCTGCGAAATAGGCGCCCCGCCCCGCGCCAGAACCGCCTAAGCGGCGCTGCGCGCAACAGCGGCAATCACCGCCAGCCAGTGTGAGCTTTGGCACTCATGGCCAGCGAAAGCTGTGATTGCGATCAATGTTCTCAATGGCGGAATTAGGTATCGTCGAGCGCATGTCGGCCGTCGATCCTGTCCCGAACGGCCTCCCGCGTCCCCGCTCCACCGACGACGTAGCCGTACGCACAGCCGCCACGCGGCGCGAGCGTCTGCGCGCGGCTACCCGTGCCGAGCTCGTGGAGGCCGCGCGAGCCGAGCTCGTCGACGGCGGCTGGGCGGCTGTGACGCTGCGGGCCGTCGCCAGTCGGCTCGATATGACTGCGCCGGCGATCTACCGCTACTTCAGCTCGCGCGAGGCCTTGCTCGAAGAGGTCGTGGCACAGCTCTACGACGAGCTCGCCATCCATCTGGAACAGGCATCGGCGCCCGCGCCGGACAGGTCTCTGACCTGCAGGTTCCTCAATACGATGTGGTCGTTCCGGAGCTGGGCGCTAGAGCACGGCCCGGAGTTCTCGCTGCTGTTCGGAGCACCCGTGCCCGGCGTGGGCAGTCCTGACGACCCGGTGCTCACCTTCGACAGTGCAGGTCGCCCCGCGCGCGGTGCACGCTTCGGCCGGGTGTGGATCTCATTGTTCGTCGAACTCGCCCAGACCGCCGGTGTCCCCCCGCCGCAGCAAGAGGTCTCCTCCGGCCTGCGACAACAGGTGCAGCTGTTCCTCGACCGCACCGGCGTCCCACTCGACGTGGATTCGACCGTCACCCTGCTGCTCTGCTGGCAGGGCTTGTACGGCTTCATCTGCACAGAGGCCTTCGGGCACCTCCGCTTCGCCGTCGAGGACGCCCACGATCTCTTCAGCCTGCGCATCGAAGAATGCCGCCGCCTGCTCGAACTGCCCTTGCAGTAAAGGGCACGCGACCCGCATCTCACGCCACATCCGCACCACTCGTCTGCCCGGTATGACTCTGCGCGAACCGCCCCTGTCCCCAATCGGCTCTTGGCGCGGTTGCGCACACAGGCGCAGCACGAGGGCATTCTCGATGTCGGCTATGTGGTGCGCGACAGTCCGGTCGGGCCGCTGTTGCTGGCGGCCACCAACGCGGGTCTCGTGCGCATCGCCTTCGAACGGCAGGGGCACGACGCCGCCCTGGCCGAGCTTGCCCAGCGAATCAGCCCGCGGATGCTGCGCGCTCCCACTCGGCGGAGCCGGGCTACTTTGCTCAGGAATCACTCAGCACTGCTGCCTACGCTCGCATTATGCGCATTCTGCTGGTCGAAGATGAGGTCGCTCTCGCCCAGACGCTTCATCGTGCCCTGACCAATGAGGGCTTCGTGGTAGATGTGGCCAACGATGGCGTCACCGGGGAGTGGCTGGCCACCGAGAACCCCTATGACGTCATCGTCCTCGACATCATGCTGCCGGGCAGAAACGGCTACGACGTGCTCAAGCACATTCGCGAGCTCAAGATCTGGACCCCCACGATGATGCTCACCGCCAAAGACGGCGAGTACGACCAAACCGACGCCTTCGAACTCGGCGCCGACGACTACCTCACCAAGCCGTTCAGCTTCATCGTGCTGGTTGCCCGGCTGCGCGCCCTCGTGCGACGCGGCGCTCCGCAACGCCCGGTCACGCTGGCGGTCGGCGATCTGCAGCTCGATCCCAACAAACGCCTCGTCACCCGATCGGGAACGCAGATTCAGTTGACCTCCAAGGAGTTTGCGCTACTGCACTACTTCATGCGGCACCCCGACGACGTGCTCTCCAAGGCAGAGATCCTCGACAACGTGTGGGATCCGGCCTTCGACGGCAGCGAGAACATCGTGGAGGTCTACGTGGGCTACTTACGGCGCAAGATCGACGCCGCTTTCGACGTACTGAGCCTGCAGACCGTCCGCGGCATGGGTTACCGCCTACTCTCCACCCCGGAGCCGGTCGAGCACGCGGCCGAGTCGCGCTAGGTCTGGGCCCAGGGCCTACACCTCGCGACCGATCGGCTCAGGCTCCCACACGGCAGGTAACCTCACCTCGAACCGACAGGTTCCCTGTGGAGTCTCGCCGGCGCGGATCGTCCCGTGGTGCGCCTCGACGATGGTGCGGGCGATCGCCAGTCCCAGCCCGCTACCGCCGCGGTCGCGCTCCCGGGCGGCCTCCAACCGGGTGAACCGGTCGAAGACGGACTCGCGCTCCGCCACGGGGATGGGCGCGCCGTCGTTGTCGACGCGCAGCACCACCCACCCCGCCACGGTGTCGACGGACAGCTGCACCCGGTTGGTCGTGTGCCGGTTGGCGTTGTCGATGAGGTTGCGCAGCACCTGGGCCAGCCGGGCCGAGTCGCCCTGCACCCGCGCTGCGTTGATATCGGCGACGATCGGATGATCGGCGGTGGCGCGCAGCCGACGCACCTCCTGGTGCAGCAGATCGTCGACGTCCACCTCGTCGACGGCCAGGGCCAGGGCGTCGTCGTCGGCGCGGGCCAGCGTCAATAGGTCGTCGACGAGCAGCTGCATCCGGATGACCTCGTGATACATCACCGCATCGCGTTCGGTGAACAGCAGCAGGTCCTCTTGTGCGCTTGGAGCCTCCAGGGCCACCCGCATCGTCGCCAGCGGACTGCGCAATTCGTGCGAGGCGTCGGAGACGAAAGTGCGCACGCTTGCGTCTGCCCGATCGAGCCGGGCAAGCATCGCGTTCATGGTCTCGGCCAGGCGGGCGATCTCGTCCCCGGTGGGCGGCACAGGGAGCAGTTCAGGACGACGGGCATCCCGGATCCGTTCCACGTGTGACCTGATCTGTTCTACCGGTTTGAGGGCACCGTCGATGATCCGCTTGATCAGCAGCAGCATCAGACCCACCAGCGTCAGCGTGCCCAGACCCAGCAATACCGTGGCCGACCAGAGGGTGGTGTTCTCCACGTCGAGCGGGGTCGCCACGATCAACACATAGGTGTGGCCTTGCGGGTCCTGAATGCCTCGGGCGACCACGATGTAGTCGTCCTTGTCAGGTCCGAAACCGCTGACCTCCTCCGTGACCGAATGCCCAACCGCCGGCGTCGCGGTGCCGATCTGCCGTGCCCGCCCCTCACGGTCCGATGCCGCCACCACCTGCCCGTTCATGTCGAGCAGCTGCAGCACCGAGCCCTTGCTGGGCTCGTCCTGCACGGCGTCGACGGCCTTGACATCGCCGTAGGAGATGAACTGCGCCAGATGCACCGACTGTTCCTGCGCGGCGGAGGCAGCCGCCCGGTCGATCATCCGGTCGAGCAACAGCGCGAAGCCTGCCACCCCGACCCCGAGGCCCAGCAGCAACGCAATACCCGACAACAGCAGCACTCGTCGCCGCAACGACAACCGGTTCAACATCCCCAGCGGGCCCTGCGTCGCTGCCGTGCGACCCGCAAGGTTCGGCCTGGATCTTCGGGTCAGCATTCCCAGTGGCCTTGTTTCCGCGCCGTGGGTGCCGCAAGGTTCCGTCCGAACCCTCGCGGCTGTATTCCCAACGGGCCCTGTGCCCACGCCGTGGGTGCCGCAAGGTTCCGTCCGAATCTTCGCGTGAGATACCCCATCGGCTCAGTGTCTCGCGTCCGGCCGGAAGGTCCGCATCGCCGGGAGCAATTGCTCAGGGATCTCACAGCGTCGGGACCTGATGTTTGCATCGTGCCCACCCAACGCCTCGTGCCCGCAGAGCCAGGAGTCGATTCGCGTCCTCGGTGGGCGACTCCAGCCCTCGTGGTGCTGCTCGTGGGCACCGCCGTGCTCTACTGCTTCAACCTGCGCCTCAACGGCTGGGGCAACACCTTCTACGCCGCAGCCGCCCAGGCCGGATCACTCAGCTGGAAGGCGCTGCTCTACGGCGCCAGCGATCCTGCCGCCAGCATCACGGTCGACAAGCCGCCCGCGGCCCTGTGGGTGCTCGGGCTATCGGTGCGAGCGCTCGGGCTCAACCCGATCGGAATGTTTCTGCCGCAGGTGCTGATGGGTGTGGGCACAGTCGCCTTGGTGCACGCGAGTGCGCGGCGATTGTTCGGGGCCGGCGCCGGACTCCTCGCGGGACTGATCGTGGCGCTGACTCCCGTCGCGCTGCTGATGTTCCGCTATAACAACCCCGACGCTCTGCTGGTGCTACTCATGACGGCAGCCGGCTATTGCGTTCTGCGGGCCTGCGAGCAAGCCCGCGCCCGCTGGTTGATCGCGGCTGCCGTGCTGCTGGCGCTGGGCTTTCTTACCAAGATGCTGCAGGTGGGGCTGGTGGCCGCGCCCGTCGGCCTGGTGTATCTGGTGGCCGCGCCCACCGGGCTCGGCCGTCGCATCGTGCACCTGCTCGGCGCCGGGTTGGCCGCCGCCGTGAGCCTGGGCTGGTACGTGGCCCTCGTCGCCCTCACGCCAGCCAGTCAACGCCCCTGGATCGGCGGCTCGCCTTCCAACTCGTTCCTCCAGCTGGCACTCGGCTATAACGGCATCGGCCGGCTGACCGGGCAGGAGAACGGCCGGATGGTCCAGCACCCCGCCAACCTGGCACGACTCCTCGCACCGGCCACGTCCGGACAGATCGCCTGGCTGCTCCCACTTGCTCTGATGTTGCTGGTGATCGGCCTGGTCAGGCATGCACGGGGGCCACGCACGGATCTCGTGCGCGCCTACTTCCTGTTCTGGGGTTGCTGGCTGGTGACTACGGTCGTCGTCTTCAGCTCGATGACCGGAATCTTCAACCGGTACTACACCGTCGCGCTGGTGCCCGCGATCGCGACTGTCGTCGCGGCCGGTCTGACGCAGGCCTGGCGCGCCCGCAACGAACGCTGGGGACGGCTGACCCTGGCGGCCTCGACCTTCGTCACCTCCGCCATGGCGTCGTCGATCATGCTCGTCAACAGCGCCTACCCGATAGTCATCTCGTTGGCGATCCTGCTCGCCGGCATACTCGCGACGTTGCTCGTCTGGAGGTTGGACGGGCCTGCGGACACCGCTGGATCTGCGTCGACCACCCTCAGGCACCGAGCGGTCGCGGGGATGGCTGTGGCGGTCGCACTGGTCGGGCCGTTGTGCTTCGACGTGCTGACCCTGGTGACCCCGCATAACGGAGCGGTGGTGGTGGCCGGACCCGTCACGCCCACGTTGCCCGACGCCCAGATAGCCGGCTACCTGGGCTCACCAGCCACGAACAACGGCTTCGACCCCGAACTGATCTCCCTGGTGTCGCAGGCCCCTGTCGGCTCGTCGGCACCAGGAGCTCACGATTCCACCTCCTGGGCGGCGGCCATGATCGGCTCTCGTGCGGCCGCAGCGCCGTTGCAGCTCGCCTGCGGCCGGGGAGTCATGCCGATCGGCGGCTTCAGCGGCTCCGACCCGAGCCCGAGCCTGGCCCAGTTCCGTACGGACGTCGAAGCTGGACGCATCACCTACTTCATCTCGACCACTCGCCCCCATCGGGGAGGCTGGTCACGACCTGCCCAGGAGATCTACGCCTGGGTGCACGCGAACTATCCCAGCCGACGCCTCGGCCGCGACGACGTCTACCTGCTGACTGCTGCGGCTCAGCCCTGAGGTGCGGTGCTGCGCGCGGTGCGCAGGGCACGGAACACGTTGAGTCGCTGATCGTACGACAGCGATCCCGTGGCGAACAGTCGGGCGCCCAGCGCAAGGAAGCCCGCAGCACACACCAGGACGATGACCAGCACGATCGCCGCCTCCCACACCGACAGCGACCCGCCTGCGTTGCGCAGCATGGCCGTCATGGGCGCGGTGAGCGGGAAGTACGTCATGACCTGCGCGGCCAGCCCGTGCGGTTGCGACAGCACCAGAGTCACCGCATACAACGGCAGGAACAGCACGATCACCACGGCCGCGAAGGCCCCACCGGCGTCCTTGGCGGTCGGCATGATCGAGCCCAGGCAGATGAGCAACCCGGTGAACAGCAGAAAGCCGGCCGCGAAGAGCAGGAAGCCCACCACCATTCGCTCAGGATCGATCACCAGGCCCTGCCCCGACGGCAACGACAGCGCTGCGCCCACGGCTACCGCCAGTCCCGGCAGGGCGAACACCGCCGCCTGCACCAGCCCCACCAGGCACACCGCCACCACCTTGCCGGCGATGAGCACGGTTGGCCTGATGGTGGTCAGGATCATCTCGGTGACCCTGTTCTCCTTCTCCTCCACGGTGATGTTCAGCATCTGATTGCCCAGCATGGTGATGGCCATGAAGAACAGCACGAGCCACATCAAGGGCGGCAGGAACTCTCGCACTCCTCCGGTCTCGTGACCGTCGGCGTACGTCACCGTGTCGATGGCCGCGTCGCCACGGGCCAGCACAGCCAGCTGGGGGGAGCCGATCTTGAGGGCGACCGACTTCTGCAGCACCGCGCCTGCCACATCCGAATAGGCGGAGTTGTTGATCAACCCCACGTCCTTGGCATACACGCGCACCGGCTGCTTCGTCGGGTTCCGCGGAAAGTGGATGTACAGATTCTGCTTGCCCGCCTGCACCTGCGCACGGGCCGCCTCCGGATCCTGGGCTGGATGACCCCCGGCTTTGGCGGCCACCGCCGGGTCGATCAGACCCGAGTCGTCGGTGTAGCTGAAGGAGCGGGTCTGCTTGCTGATCTCGCTAATCGCGCTCGGTGCCGCCATCGAGCTGAACACACTCAACCCGGCCAGGGCAATGAACAGCACGGGCACGCCCAGCGCCACCGCCCAGAACACCGGCTTACGCAGTGTGCGCACCACCTCGAAGCGCACCACGGTCAGGAAGTTCGTCGTCCTCATGCCGCCTGCGCCCCTTCGCCGTACACCCGGAGGAAGATCTCCTCCATGCTCGTGCGGGTGGCCTCGAACGAGCGCACCTGCACCCCCCAATCCAACAGCTGACGCAGGATCTCGTTGCCCTGCACACCTTCTCGGGGCATGAGCTCGGCGTAGTTGGTCTCTGCCAGCGATACGTCGAACAGCTCGGACGCTGCCAGCCTGCCCGTGAAGCTGACCCTGATCCGGGTGCCGCCGAACTCGTCCTGCACCTGCGGAACGGTGCCGTAGGCACGAGCGCGCCCGTCCTTCAGCAGCAGGATGTGGTCGCAGAGCCGCTCCACCTCCTCCATCTGATGGGTGATGATGACGACCGTGGCGCCGGCTCGGCGCTGCTCCTCCACCAGGTCCATCAGTAGCCGGCGGTTCACCGGATCGAAGCCCTTGGTGGGCTCATCGAGGATCAGCAGCGAAGGCTTGTTCATCACCGTCAGCCCCAGTTGCACCTTCTGCTGCTGGCCGCCGGAGAGCTTGTCGAGCCGGGTCTTCGCCTTGTCGGCCAAGCCGACCCGGTCGAGGTACTCCATCGCGACCCGGCGTGCGTCGGCACTCGTCATGCCCTTCAACTGCCCGAAGTAGGTCATCACCTGCAGAACCGGTTCCTTGCGGTACAGTCCCCGCTCCTCGGGCAGATAACCCAGCGCGCGGCCCTGCTCCGGGCCAAAGCGCTGGCCCTTGATCAACAGTCGTCCGGCTGTCGGGTGGTAGATCCCCATCAAGGCGCGGATCGTCGTGGTCTTTCCCGAGCCGTTCGAGCCGAGCAGTCCGAACGTCTCGCCTTCGTCGACGTGAAACGACAGATCGTCGATGACGGTGACCGGGCCGAACCTCATCCGGAAGTTTTCGATATCGATCATGTGGCTGGTTGGCACCCAACCACCCTATGCAGCCGCGGTGGTGAGCCTCCTGGATGCTCGATATCCAAGGGACGCTGCGGTGTTGTTCATCCGGGGCAGCAGGGCTGGCCCGCTCTAGCTCGAGGTGTGACGTTGTTCGCGGGGGTGTCACCAGGTGGGTGACAGGTGGGTGAAGAACGTGACAGGTGGACGCGGGATCATGCCAAGGGTGACGGTTGGCTGGTTCGCGGTCAGGTTGGATCTGGGACATCGACCCGGGCCTGCTGCCGCCGACACCTGCCCTGGACTGATCGGCCGTGCCCGATGTGTCCTCGCGGGGCGGGCGGGTGTCGGGTGGGTGGTCGCCGCCCTGGTGCTGGGGATGTCCGGAATCCGGCTCGCTCGGGTGCAGCCGGTTGGGGTTGTGTGCTTAGCCGACCTTCACCGGCTGGCACTGGTGCCGGATTCCGGACATCGACCGGTCTGACTCGGAGGGCCCACGGCCCTTTACCGCGGTGATCTGGCGCAGCGACCGCACGAACCAGCCGATCTGGTGCCTACTCACCGTCCTGTTCCAATTAGAGCCCGGCGGCAACATGGATGACCGCCGCCACCAGGTCAGAGGTCCGTGGACACCGCCATGCCGAGCAAGGCCAAGGACCGGTGTCGGCAGCCGAGGGGCGAATTGGTTGCGGGGTGCCAGACGCGTGGAATACGCCGCGTTCGGCACCACGGAACGACCCTGCATGGAGCTGATGCCCGACCAGTCCATCGTTGCCGCCGGCTCACGAGCCCAGACCTAGTTCGCGGGTGGCGATCTGCCGCATCTCGACCTTGCGGATCTTGCCGGTGACGGTCATCGGAAAGGAATCGACGACCTGCACATAGCGCGGGATCTTGTAATGCGCGAGCTTGCCCTGGCAGAACTGCCTGATCCCGGCGGCGTCCAGCGGCTCGGCACCGGCTTTCATGACGAGCCACACGCACAATTCCTCTCCCAACCGCTTGTCTGGCACACCGATCACCTGGGCATCGAGAATGTCGGGGTGGGTGTAGAGAAACTCTTCGATCTCGCGCGGGCTGATGTTCTCGCCGCCCCTGATCACCAGGTCCTTGATCCGGCCGGTGATCTGCACATACCCGACGTCGTCCATCACGGCCAGGTCGCCGGTGTGCATCCACCCGTCGATCAAGACCTCGCTGGTCTTGCCGGGCTCGTTCCAATAGCCCAGCATCACCGAGTAGCCCTTGGTGCAGAACTCCCCCGGCTCACCGCGCGGCACGGGCTCCCCCGTCACGGGGTCGACGACCTTGATCTGCAGGTGTGGGCCTACCCGGCCGACGGTACCCACCTTCGCCTCGAAAGGATCATCCGGCGCGGTCTGGGTCGAGACCGGGGAGGTCTCGGTCATGCCGTAACAGATCGTCAGGTCGGTGATGCCTGCGTCGAGCACCTTGCGCATGAGCTCGGCCGGGCACGGCGAACCCGCCATGATGCCGGTGCGCACCCGACTCAGGTCGTAGTCGGCGAAGTCGGGCAGCGCCCACTCCGCGATGAACATCGTGGGCACCCCGTACAGGGAGGTACATCCGTGCTCGCTCACGGCGCGCAAGGTGAGTCTCGGGTCGAAGCCGGGCGCCGGGATCACCATGCAGGCCCCATGACTCGTTGCCGCGAGATTACCCATGACCATGCCGAAGCAGTGATAGAAGGGCACCGGAATCGCGATCCGGTCGTACTCGGTGTAGCGGCAGCCCTCACCCACGAAGAAGCCGTTGTTCAAGATGTTTCGGTGGCTCAGCGTGGCACCTTTGGGGAAACCCGTTGTGCCGGAAGTGTATTGGATATTGATCGGTTGATCATTGCGCAACTCGGCTGCAATCCGTGAGAGTTCGTCCACCGGTACGCCGTGGGCGCCGGCCAGCAGGTCGTCCCAGGACGGCTGCCCGATCACTACCACCTGACGCAACTGCGGGCACTCGGCCCGCACCTCCTCGATCATCGCTGGGTAATCGCTGCCCTTGAACGACTCCGCCACCACCAGAAGCGAGGTGCCCGACTGCGCCAGCGCGAAGCCGATCTCCCGGGTGCGGTAGGCCGGATTGAGGTTGACCAGGATCGCGCCGATCGTGGCGGTGGCGTATTGCACGAGCACCCACTCGGCGCAGTTCGGCGCCCAGATGCCGACCCGATCTCCGGAACCAACCCCCGCGGCCATCAGGGCCCGGGCGAGCCGGTCTACGTCGTGCTTGAGCTTGAGATACGTCCACCGCCTGCCTGTTGCGGCGTCGACCAGGGCCTCCCGATCGCCGAAGCGTTGCACCGTCGCCGCGAAATTGGCGCCGATCGTCTCTTCCAGCAGGGGCACATCGGTGGCCCCCACGGCCTGGCTGGGCTGGCTGACCATGTCGACTCCTTGTCGCTGTGGCACCCCCGCCGTCTCCGGCGCAGTCACCACTGCCATTCTCACCCGTGGGCGGCCGGCGTCACCCGCTCTGCATGAGCCGGACGCCGGCCATCGACTCAGGCCCGGTGGCCGGAGCCGACCAGTCGCAGGGCCAGTGGCCGTCAGCGAGTGGTCAAAGTCAATCGGTCGGGCTTACGGAAGATGCTGCCCACCAGCTCGGCGCTCCGGTCGGAGTCGAGTCGCGCACCGGGAAGAGCCTTGTCCAGCGCCAGCAGCGCGGCCCGTGCCTCCAAACGCGCCAGATGCACCCCTAGGCAGTAGTGCGGCCCGCGGGCGAAGGCGAGATGCCGCGCCAGGTTGGATCTTCCGGCAAGGGCAATGTCCCCGTGGTCGAAGACGGCCTCGTCCCGGTTCGCGGCGGCCACATCCACGACCACCAGCTCGCCCGCCGCAATCTGGCTACCGCCCAGCTCCACGTCCCGGCGCGCATACCGGTCAAGTCTCACTGCGGCCGGTAGCAGGCGCAACGACTCCTCGATGACGCGGTCGAGATCGTCCGCCCGCTCGGTGCCAGCAACGCCCGGACTGGGACTGGACTCGCTGGGGGCGTAACGCACGAGCACGGCGCTGCAGATCATGCCCTCGACGGTCTCGATTCCGCCGAGCAGCATGATCGCCACGTTTGCTGCGTACTCCTGCGGGCTGAGCCCAGAGCTCGCCGCCAACGAGGTCACGGCCTCGGTCAACTCGACCAGTACCGGCACCTGAGGCAACGGGCCGACGCGTGCGTCGTCCTCAAAACCCGCTGACAGCTCCTCGTACCATCGTGCGAGCACCGAAGGCGAGATGGATTGCAGGCCAAGCACTCTGGTGAGCGCGCTGATGGCCAGCGGTTGGGCCAGCTCGGTCCGCACCTCGATCGAGGCGGGCTCCCGGCGCCCACCCACCAAGCGCTGCGCCTCGGCTGCCACGAACTCGGACAGGTTCTGCCGCACCGCCGCCGGGCGTAGCTGGGCGGCAAAAGCAGCCCGATGCCGGGCGTGTTCGGGCCCGTCCACCGTGAGCATGCTGGAGCCGGTCAGCCGCGCGGTGGAGAATCGTGGGTCGTCGACGGTGAACGTCTCCGAATCACGCAGGACGGCTTCCGCCTCCGCGTGTCCGCTGACTCTCCATCCCCCGGCCGCGGCATCCCATTGCACGGGCGGGCAAGCAGGCCGCGTCGACAGATCCACCGATTACCTTCTTCCTTCTGGTCAGCGTCTCCAGCGGACCTTATGCCCGCACCGAGGGCCGCACGGTTCGATCCCATCCTCGACTCAGCATTCTCGAGGATCTTGCCCGCGGTGCGTGCCGCAGGCTTCCGTCCGCATCTTCGCGTCTACATTCTCAGCGGACCTTGTGCCCGCGCTGCGGGTGCGCAAGGTCCGGTCCGGATCTTCGCCTCAGCGGTGCGCCGCGTCCAAGGCCTCGGCCGTGAGCTTGTGCCCGAGCTCGATCATCTCGCTGGCACGGTGAAAGTCCATCGTCCGGCACGATCGCATCGGCACATTCACCACCACGTCTGGCGGATTGGTCGCCATCCGATACCGCGCAGTGGCGGCCTGCACCGTCTCCCAGGCTCCCAGCAGGATGTCCATGGTGGAGAGCGAGTCCTGGTGACCGTCCTGTTGCGCGAGCTGGCGGGCCGCCCTGTCACGCGAGCCACGTCCGATGCGCAACCGCTCCATGTCGAGCCCCGACAGGCCGACCCGAGAAAGCCAGGTCATGGTGTCTTGCCCCTCTGGCAGTTCGGCCGCCTGGTGCACGCTCGACGGGCCCTCCGAGTGCGGATCGGGTCCGGTGAGGTTCACGGCCAGCGTCAGATCAGCCGAGACGGCAAGCACGGGCTCCACGGGCACCGGGTTGAGCAAGCCACCGTCGACCAGCACCCGACCGCCCATCAGCACCGGGGTGAGCGCGCCGGGAATGGCGATCGAGGCTCTGATCGCAGCCACGATCGGACCGCGTTGAAACCACACCTCACGCTGGGTGGTGAGGTCAGAGGCCACTGCCGTAAACGGGATGGGCAAGGATTCGATCGTGCGATCTCCGAGCAGTTCGCTGATGTGCGAGAGCACCCTGGCGCCCTTGATGGCTCCCGGCGACGACAGCGCCGGGTCGAGCAACTGCCACAGCTTGCGTTGAGTGAGCGTGCGCACCCAGGCCTCGAACTCCGCGTGCTTGCCCGCTGCCGCCAAGCCACCCACGAGCGCTCCCATGGAGGTACCGGCGATGGCCACCACCTGATGCCCCCGCGCGTCGAGCTCATTGAGCACCCCAAGGTGGGCGTAGCCGCGTGCGCCACCTGAACCGAGCACCAACGCCACCCGCACAGCGGCCTCCCATCATTCGAACGCATCGGCTTCCTAGTTTACTCGCGGGTAACTTAGGCCACTCACCGGTTCGGCAACCTCAGCCCTCTTGCGCCCGTCGAACTGTGACGCTGTTCGCCGAACGGTCACCACGTTGACAGCGAGTGGGCGAAGAACGTCACGGTTCGGCGCACTCTCCGCGGTTGGGCCGACGGTTCGGCGCACTCTCCGAGGCGGTTGGGCCGGAGGAGAACCCGCGCCAAGTCCCCAACGGGCCTGGAATCTGCCAGCATCGAAGCCATGGAGTGGGACTTCACCGGTCTACGGGCCATGTATGTCAACTGCACGCTCAAGAAGAGCCCCGAGCCCAGCAACACCCAGGGCCTCATCGATGCCAGCGCGGCGATCATGCGCAAGCACGGCGTTGACGTCGAGCTGCTGCGCGCCATCGACCACCGGCTCGCCACCGGTGTGTATCCCGACATGCGCGAGCATGGCTGGGAGTACGACGAGTGGCCCGACATCTATCCACGCCTGCTCGACGCCGACATTCTCGTATTGGCGGGTCCGATCTGGCTGGGCGACAACTCGAGCGTTATGAAGCAGGTGATCGAGCGGCTCTACTCATTGTCGGGAATGCTCAACGACAAGGGGCAGTACCTCTATTACGGCCGGGTCGCCGGCTGTCTCATCACCGGCAACGAGGATGGCATCAAGCACTGCGCCATGAACGTCCTTTACTCGCTGCAGCATGTCGGTTACACCATCGCGCCCAACGCCGACGCCGGCTGGATCGGCGAGGTCGGCCCCGGACCGTCCTACCTCGACCCCGGCAGCGGCGGACCGGACAACGATTTCACCAACCGCAACACCACGTTCATGACCTGGAACCTCATGCATCTGGCGAACCTGCTCAAGAAGGCCGGTGGCATCCCGGCTTATGGCAACCAGCGCTCGGAGTGGAACGCCGGCACCCGCTTCGATTGGCAGAACCCCGAGTACCGGTCCTGATCCGCTCCGAACGGGCAATCAGCCCTTAGCCTTCTAGCCGAGCCTCACCAATTGGGTGAGGTCGTCGCCCGGCAGCTCGGGCTCCACCACGGCACTGACGGTGACGGTGCCGAGGTTGGCGATACCCGAGTGCACCGTCATGAAGGCGGTGTCGGCGGCGTCGCGGCCGGTGGCGATGCGCAACATGCTCGATCGCGGGGCCAGGCAGGTAGCGTCCACCACATACCAGCCACCTTCGACGTACACCTCGGCCACCGCGTGAAAATCCATGGGCTGCAGGCCGGGGGCATACACCGACACCAGCCGGGCCGGCACCCCGCGGGCACGCAGCAGCGCCACCACGAGGTGCGCGTAGTCGCGGCACACACCCTGCCGCGCAAGCAGCGTGTCGACGGCACCGTCGATGGCCCGGCTCGAACCGCTCACGTAAGTGAGGTGCGCACCCACCCAGGAGGAGATCGCGTCGACGAGCTGCTTGCCCGTAACGTCTCCGAACTCGGCTTGGGCCATGGGAAACAGCACGTCGGAGTCGCTGTACCGGCTCGGGCGCAGGTACGTGATGCCGTCGATCGTGCTCATGGGCGACGGCTTGGCGTGGCCGGTCACGGTGGCCTCGTATTGCAGCTCCAGGGCACCGACCGGCGTATTGCGGACAACGTGCAGGCGCCCACCGTGCTCAGCAGCCACCTCGTCGACGACCAGCGCATTGCCGTCCACGGTGACGGTGAGCTTCTCCTCGTTGAGGGTAGGGCCGTCGGCGACTGCGATCGAGAAGACGATCTCCGCCGGTGCGGCGACCTGAGACGTGAGGGTGGTCGAGACGTGGCGGGTTGCAGGCATGGCGATCCTTCGAGCGAGGTAGGGCGTAGGGCACTGAGACGAAACTGCTTCTCTGCTGTGAGGTTCCGCCGGTTCTGACAGCTGTCTGCGGTGAGCTCTTCCGGGTCAGCGTACCCATCTCGGATCGACACCGCTCTATGAGCAGATCGGCACCCGTCGACGATTCTGAGCACAATGCCGCTATGAACGATCATCATCACCATCAGCAACGGCTGTCCCCGCTCGAGAAGGCCGCCATGTTCGAGCGGCCGGCCTGGGAGGAGCGCTACTCCGCGCCGGTGGCCGTCTGGAGCGGCAATCCCAATCCCCAGTTGGTGGCCGAGGCGCAGGACCTAGCAACAGGCACCGCCCTTGACATCGGCTGCGGTGAGGGCGCCGACCTCGTCTGGCTCGCCAAGCGCGGCTGGCAGGTGACGGGGCTCGATTTCGCCCAAGCCGGTCTGCGGCGCCGCGGCCCACGCCGAAGCCGAGGGCGTGCGCGATCGAGTGCAGTTCATCGCTGCCGATCTGCGCACCTGGTCGCCGGACGGGCAGCGCTGGGACCTCGTGACGTCGCAGTTCATGCACCAACCCAGCGGGGGCATGCTGTCGATCGTGACCGCCCTCGGCTCAGCCGTCGCCGCGGGCGGGACGCTCCTCGTCGTGGGCCACCATCCACTCGATCTCGACACCGGGTTGCGCCGGGGCGGCCCGCAGGAGTGGTTCACGGCCGAGAGCCTGGTGCCCGCGCTGGACTCCCAGCTCTGGGACATCTCCGCCGAGACCCGGGCCCGCACGGTGAATGGCCCCGAAGGGGAGCCGATCACCGTCCACGATGCGGTGTTGAAGGCGACTCGTCGCAGTTAGCCCTCGGTTGTCGATTGTCGGGGCCCGCCCGGAACCGGGACCGGCCTTGCGCGGCGACAGCGTGGTCGTCGGTGCGCGCAACCAGCCCGCTCAACCTTGTTTCACCCCGCCGTGGCATCCGGCACCTCAGATAACAGGCCACGAGACATACAGCTGCAGTAGCGGTCGGCGCCAGGTCGCAGCCTTCGGCCCGCCCGCCACCGTCGCTATATGAACCCGCCAACTGGCTACCGACGCGAGCACCCGCTCGCGCGATCGGCTCGGTGGTTGCTGGCCCGCTGTTCCACGTCGAGCCAGGGGTGCCGGCTCGGGCCTGCAGAACCGCCGCGACCGTTCACCGGGCCGAGGTCCAATGGGCCAAGGCCTGACTCGTAAGCCGTCGCGGTGGACGTGTCCGAGCGCTTGCCGGCTCCCTGCGACATCAGCTTGATCACTGCTGCGTACGCCTGGTCGCGCTCAGCAGCGGTCGTGGAGTTGGTTTGCAGAAAGCCGAGAATGTTGGACGCCTCGGCTATCCGGCGTCGTTCGCCGGGATCCACCTGGCCGGCGGCGATCAGCCGGGCGTTGTCTTCGGCGCGCTCGAGCGCGAGGGCGAAGTCGGCTACTGCCACGCCGTATCGGGTGGTGATCACATCGCGGACGAACACCGGCGGGGCGCTGGTGCGCTCACGGTCGCAGTCGAACATGGCCTCAAGTGCAGCCTTGGTGGCGGGTTCGTCGTAGTCGCGCATCGCCGGCAGGTTGGTCGCGAAGTCGACGTCGTGGTGATAGGCCAGCAGCCGACGCGTCAGCTGCTGGTCGTAGTCGAGCAGAGTGGGCCAGTCTCGCGGAAAGTCAGGCAGCCGGTAGCGACGTCGAGCCGCGTAGCCCGACCAGCTCGGCACCCTTCCGGCCACGACACCCAGCACTCGACGCGCGCCGGCCAGAGCCCTCGCGGTGGTTACCAGCATCAGCAGTGCGATCCAGGGCAGTACCACCAGCGTGATCACCCGTACGACGGTGAGCACGACCTCGGTGCCGCCATCGACTCGGCCGCCCAGCACCGAGCTCAACGACTCGGGCGCCACCAATAACAATGCGCCTATCACCACAAGCGCCACGTGGGCGCGAGTGGCATATCGCGAAGGTCGCTGGGCGCTGCCCAACTGACCATGCAGGTAACGCTTGAGCCCGACACCGAGCAGCGCCCCGCCTAACAGGGCCGTCAAGAGACTGAGCAGCGAGAACACCGGGCCACCCTCCGCGTGCGTTGGTGAAGGACTACTTCCACGACGGTAACAAGAGGTTGCCGCACAGACCAACGGCAAAGGCCTCCAGCTCTGGAAGCCTGAGGGAGCACAGTGCAGTCATCAGACGGGAGAGCCGACCGATGCTCCACGACCACACGACTCCCCACTGGCCCACGAGCGCGTTGGTGATCATCGACCTGCAGCGCGACTTCATCGATGCAGGTGGGGCACTGCCTGTGCCGGGCACAGCCGAGGTTGTGAAGTCGGTGTCAAGCCTGGCGCAGGCGTTTCGAGTGGCGGGCCGGCCGATCGTGCAACCAGGCTGCGCGGTGAACGGATGACCTGCACGCCGGTGGCCTTGCGCTCAAGGGGCGCCGAGGAGGTCGCACACGATGCACAGCCCGTCACTGTCCGGAATCCGACTCGATCGGGTGTTGTCGCCTCAGCCGGCGTGCTCAGCCGACTTCGCTCGCCGGCACTGGCGTCGGATTCCGGACATCAACGGGTTTCGACCTCGCGGGAGCAGCGGTCAGACCTCGTAGGAAGTGGATAGGGCGCCGGTGTCACAACAGCTGGCGATTGACGAAGGCCAAGACATCGGCGACGACCTCGTCCTTGTTGGTCTCGTTGAAGATCTCGTGCCGGGCGCCCGGGTACGACTTCTGCTCGGAGTCGCCGGCGCGGATCTTCTCCCACCCCTCGCGGCTGCCCTCGATCGGCACGAGTTGATCGTCTTCGCCATGCAGCCAGAGCGTGGGCACGGGAAGCGGGCCGCTGGAGTTGATCTTGTCGATGGTGGTAGCCAGGGCCTGGAGGGTGGGGCGTTTGAAGTCGCCGTGCCACACCAGTTCGTCGGCCGCGTACCGCTCGCCTACTTCGTCATCACGGCTCAGCGTGGTGATATCGATTGGCGTAGCGGGAATCTCGTCGAGAGCGAGCAAGTCGGTGACTGCGCTCCAGCGGCCGATCACCGGCCCTGACAGGACCGCGCAAGTGACCTCGTGCGGAAAACGCTGCAAGTAACGGGCCGCGATCATGCCGCCCATGGAATGGCCGATCAGCACCAACGGCACACCGGGATGTTCGGCGTGGGCACGCTGCACCAACCCCCGCAAGTCGTCGACGACCAGCTCGAAGTCAGTGACGAGCACCCGCTCACCCTGGCTGCGGCCGTGACCTACGTGGTCGTGGGCGTAGACGGCGGCTCCATTATCCACCAGCTGCTCGGCCAGCCAGTCGTACCGATCGACGTGCTCGCCGTAGCCGTGCACCAGCACAACCAGGTAACGAGGACGCCAACTACCCCAGCGCTTGGACGCCAGTTGACCGGCGTGACCCCGGCGTTCGAAGCGCGTGCCCTTGGCGTCGGCTGACGAGCTCATGGCTCACCTCGTTGTCGTGGTCCGTAGTCGGTACGTGGTCCGTCGTGGCCTCCTCATCCTAGTGAAGGCCCTCATGCCCGGGTCGAAGTCGGCTAGCGGGGTGTTCCAGTCAACCGGCTGAGCCACGTCGGGCAGAAGCCGTTCGATGCAGACGCGAACAGTTGCGAGACGACCGGTGAGCGGGATGTTGCCGCGGAATACGAGTACCGGCAGTGCCTCCTTCGCCTCGGCTGACGTGTCTACGGTAGAAGGATGGACAACCGGGAGCAGGTGCGCGAGTTCCTGAGATCGCGCCGGGCACGCATCACGCCGGAGCAGGCGGGCCTACCCGCCTACGGCGGCAATCGTCGTGTGCAGGGGCTACGCCGCGAGGAAGTGGCCATGCTCGCCGGAGTGAGCATCGACTACTACGTCCGGATGGAGCGGGGATCGCTGTCGGGCGCCTCCGACAGCGTGCTGGACGGCGTGGCGCAGGCATTGCAGCTCGACGAGGCCGAACGGGCACACCTTTTCGACCTGGCCAGGCCGCGATCGGGCGCACCCACTCGTGAACCCAGGCCCCGCCCCTCCAGAGTTACCCCCAGCCTGCAGCGGGTCCTCGACGCGATCGGTGACGCGCCTGCCTGGATCCGCAATGCGCGCCACGACATGCTGGCGGCCAACCGCCTGGCGCGAGCGCTCTACGCGCCGGTGCTGGTGGATCCTCGCCGACCCGCCAACAATGCCCGGTTCGTATACCTCGACCCCGCCTCGCAGGAGTTCTACGTCGACTGGGATCGCGCCGCCGACGACATCGCCGCAATGCTCCGTTCGGAGGCCGGCCGCAACCCAAACGACCGTCGGCTCATCGAACTGATCGGTGAACTGTCCACGCGAAGTGAGGTCTTCCGGTCGCGGTGGGCGGCGCACAATGTCCGCTTCCACCGATCGGGAATCAAACGATTGCGACACCCGGCGGTGGGTGCCCTCGAGCTCAGCTTCGAGGCGATGGAGTTCGCCCAACATCCCGGCCTGACGATGCTCGTCTACACCGCTGCCGCAGGCACCCCCAGCGCGGATGGGTTGCGACTGCTCGCCAGTTGGGCGGCGACGGCGGAACAGACCGGCGAGCTCGCGCTGCGCGCGGAGTAGTCGCGACTCGCCGGTGCCACTGTTCGCCGGTGCCACTGTCAACGAGCCGACGTGGGTTGTTCCAGAGCGCCAGGGGCGCAGACTAGCGTGGCGCCGTGAGCTCTACCCCAGATGCCCCGGCGTCAGCTCAGCAGGAGAGCCTGCTGACCGTGATCGTGGCGCTGAGCGCCAACCTGCTCATCGCCGTCGCCAAGACCTTCGCCGCCGTCATCACCGGATCGGCATCGATGCTCGCCGAGTCTGCGCATTCCTGGGCCGACACCGGCAACGAGATCTTCCTGTTGATCGGCACCCATCGGGCTGCCAAGCCGGCCGACGTGACGCACCCGCTGGGGTACGGGCGAGAGGGCTATGTCTGGTCGATGTTCGCGGCGTTCGGCCTGTTCACGGTAGGCGCCGCGGTGTCGGTATGGCACGGCATCCAGTCGCTCGGCGCGACGCCGGAGCCGGCGTCGTCCTCCGGTTGGGCCTACGCTGTGTTGGCGATCTCGTTTGTGCTGGAGGGCACGTCGTTTCTGCAGGCGTTGCGGCAAACCAGGACGGGAGCCCTGCAGCGTCAGCTTCATCCGCTGCGCTATCTCAGGGTCACGTCGAATCCGATGCTGCGAGCGGTGTTCGCGGAGGACCTCTCGGCACTGATCGGCATCGTCTTCGCCACGCTCGGCATCCTGCTGCATCAGCTCACCGGGAACGCCGTCTGGGATGGCATCGGCTCGATCGCCGTGGGCGTGCTGCTCGGCTGTGTCGCGCTGTTCCTGATCGTTCGCAATATGGACTTTCTCGCCGGTGAGGCGGTCACCCCCTTGGCGCGCAATCGGGTGCTGACGGCCCTCCTGGATCACGACGACATCGAACGGGTGAGCTTCCTGCACATGGAGTGGGTCGGTGCCGACCGCATCTTCGTGGTGGCCGCCGTAGACGTTGCGGGCAACGAACGGGAGTCTGAGGTCGCCATCCGGTTGCAGAGCGTGGAGGACTCGCTCAACGCCCGGCCCGAGATCGTGCGGGCGGTGTTGACGCTCAGCCGCCCCGACGACACCACCGACCTCCGTCCCGGCGAGCTGCCGGACTGGTACCTCCACTCCCCCTCGGACACTCCCGACGGGTCGCTCTGACGGCGGCGATCGGACGCAAGCGATCGGACGCAGAAGTCCTCAGCCCGTCGCAATTCGGCCGTTCAACCTCCGGCAATCCCAGCGACGACGTTGACCGCGCTGGCCAACACCACGGCGACGAATACATACGACAGCAGGCAGTGCCTGAGCACCACGGCACGCATCTTCGTGTGCGTCACATTGGTGTCGGAGACCTGATAGGTCATTCCCAGGTTGTAGCTGAAATAGAAGAAGTCGCGATAGGCCGGCGGCTCCTGGGAGTTGAAGTCGATGCCTGAGCCGTCGAGCGTCTGATAGAAGAGTGCGGCGTAACGGGCGGCGTACATCAAGTGCAGGCTTCCCCAGGCGAGAAAGACTCCGAACAGGGCAATCGCAGCCGCCACCTTGTCTATGCCTGAACCGCCGAGAACAAGCAGGATCGCCACACTCAACAGCCCGCCCAGCGAGATGAGAAGAACGAGAAGCTCTTCGACGGCAGGGTTGAAGTCTTCGCGGCGTGCGTTGCGTCGGGTGGCTACCGGGTCCAGAGGCCACAACGCGACCCAGCCCGACACCACGAACAGCAGATGGACCGCGGCGACCCAGACCAGGATGCCGATCAGGGTGTTGATCCACACGATGGCCGCAACGCCAACCGCCGAACCGATCAGCACGACACCCATCAGCCGGGTGGTAGCCGTCACCGGCATCGTGCCTCCACTGCCCACGGCATGCCTCCCTAGCCCGTACTCGATCCAGCAGTGCGAGCACAGCCCAGCTGCGTCGCGAGGGTCCGTCTGAAACCTTCGGGTCAGGGCACGAGCAGGCTCTTGATCGCGCGCCGCTCATCCATGGCCGCGTAGCCTTCGGCGACCTGATCCAGCGGCAACGTCAGGTCGAAGACCTTGCCGGGCTCGATCCGGCCGTCCCAGACCCGCTCCAGCAGATCGGGCAGGTAGGCCCGTACCGGGGCCGGCCCGCCGCGCAGGCCGACATTGCGCCAGAACATGTGCTGCTGCGGAAGCTCGGCCACGTGCGGCACTCCCACCCAACCCACCATGGCCCCGGGCCGCGCCGAGCGCAGTGCCTGCACCACGGAGTCGTCGGTGCCCACACATTCCAGGACGGCGTCCGCGCCGATGCCATCGGTCAGCTCCAGCACACGCTCGACACCCTCGTCGCCTCGCTCGGCCACGATGTCGGTGGCGCCGAAATCCCGGGCCAGCGCCTGCCGGTCGGCGTGCCGGCTCATCGCGATCACCCGTTCCGCGCCGAGTTGCGCGGCTGCCAACACGCCTGACAAGCCCACCGCGCCGTCGCCCACCACCACGACGGAGCTGCCCGGCCGCACGCCGGCGCAGACCGCGGCGTGCCAGCCCGTGCCCATCACGTCGGACAGGGCAAGCAGGCTGGGCACCATCGCGTCATCCGGCGTCTCCGGGGTGGCGATCAGAGTGCCGTCGGCATTCTGGATGCGGATCAGCTCGGCCTGGCAGCCGTCGTAGCCGGTGACGTTCTGGCAGTTCGACTGCACGCCCGCCCGGCAGACTCCGCAGGTGTTGTCGCTGGTGAGAAAGCCGCCGACGACGAACTGCCCCGGCTTCACCGATGTGACGTCGGCACCCACCGCCTCGACGACGCCGACATACTCGTGCCCGATCGGAGTCGGCTTCGGTACCTCGGCAATGCCGCGATAGCGCCACAGATCCGACCCGCACACGCATGCCGCCACGGTGCGGACGACGGCGTCGGTGGGCTTGACGATCGTGGGGTCGGGACGTTCTTCGAACCGAACATCGCGGGGGCCGTAGATGATCGTGCCTCGCATGCTGTCTCTCCCTTGGCTTGAGTCTGTCTGGCATGGAGTCTGTTTGGCTGGAGTCTGTTTGGCTGGAGTCTGTTTGGCTTGAGTCTGTTCGGGCTGAGCAGCTGGGGTGAGGCCGGCGTCCCTGCCGGCTCAGGCCGGGTGCACCTCGAGGGTCGCCGAGCGAGGCACCGCGTCGAGCAGGGGATCGACGATGGAGGCGTACCGACGACCGTACTTGCTGCGATACGCAGCATCCACACCGGCCAGGTCACCCGGTTCGGCCCCGGTGAATGTGACTTCGTGGGTGCTGCCATCGGCCACCAGCTGGCCGCTGCCATTGCGAGCGGCACTTCGGAACCAGCCTGCCGTGCGGCCATTGGTGGAGCGGACGAAGATCCGATCGCCCACTCCGACGACCCAGATCGTGATCGGGTGTCGCAGAGTGCCGTCGCGGCGCCGGGTCACCACGCTCACCTCCGGGCGTGCGGTGATCACACGAGCGTCCGCTGGATTCCACTCGGTCATGAGCCTTGCCTTTCACGCTGTGGGGGTTCGGCTCTATGCCATCACGTTTCTGCTGAGTCGTGGGAGGGACTACCGTGGCAGGTACTGGCAGGGCCGGGCTCACCCGGTACGACCTCGCCGGGATAACGCCTGAGTACGACGATCCGAAGTACACGGCAAACCACGTATTCAGATCTTCGAAAACTTGAAGTATCACCACTCGGATAGGGCTCTCTGCGTGTCAGTCACCAAGCCAGCTGCCAGGCTTCTGGCACCCACTCACCCGAACGCCGCTACCCGGCCCGACCGCGGATTGCTGCTCGATCTGGACGGCACCCTGGTGAACTCCGAACACATCCATCGCGAGGCCTACCGACGCTGGAGTCTGGCTCGCGGCTGGGAGGCCGACGAGCAGTTCTTCGCCCTCTTCACCGGACGCCGCGCGCTCGACGTCTTCCGCACCGAACCCGGCCCCTGGTCGGGCCTCGACCCGCAGATCCTGGTTGCCGAAGTGCTTGCGCAGGTGCCCGTAGACGCCCGCCCGGCCGAGGTGCCCGGAGCGCGCGAACTGATCGTCGAGGCGCACCACAGTGGTTGGGGCGTGGCGGTGGTGACGTCGGCAGGCCCGCGCTGGGCGCACGAGGTGTTGGACGAGATTCTGGGCGTCCGTGCACTGGTCACTGTCCTCGTCACCGGTGACGAGGTACCCCACGGCAAGCCCGACCCCACCTGCTTCCGGCTGGGTGCCGAGCGGCTCGGGGTTGACGTTGACGTCTGTCTGGCCGTCGAAGACTCACTCGCCGGGATCCGGGCGGCCAAGGCCGCAGGCGTGCCCGACGTGGTCGGGATCACCACGACCAACTCCGCTGACCGGCTGGAGGCGGTCGGGGCGAGTCTCGTGGTCGACGACCTCACCCAGCTTCGCCTGTCCGGGCTCACGTGAGCCTTGATCATCCAGGCACGGCGGCCGTGACGTGCTTGAACCATGCCAATCGACGCGATGTCAGAGCACGTTGATCGAGGCCAGCGGGAAGGGCGTGCTTGGCAGGTGCCAACCGCGTGAAAACCCCCGCGTTCGACACCCCCGAACGACACCACTGCGGGAAAGCCCAGCTAGCTGATGCCAACCGCGTGAAATACGCCGCCTCTGACACCCTCCAACGACGCCAAGCCGCGAAAAGCGTCCTTGCCTGATGCCAACCGCGTGAAAACCCCCGCGTTCGACACCCCCGAACGACATCACCGCGGGAAGCCCGGCACCGCGACACAAGCCTGGCGGCGTGGGCGCGCGTTACCCGGTGCCAACCGCGCAGAAGGCACCGGCGTCCGGACCCCCGAACAGCCCGAGCTCGATCACGCAGTCCCGCTCTCGCTCTGATAACTCGGTGCACTGGGCCGAAAGGCAGCCACACCTGCAAGATGGGGGACATGGTGACGCAGGAGCATTTCGGGACTCTGCCGGACGGAACCGCCGTCACGAGCTATGCATTGTCCGCTCCCGGCGGTCCGGAGCTCCGCGTGCTCGACTTGGGTGCCACCGTGCAGAGCCTGTGGCTCCGCGACCCCGGGGCCGGCTTACCTGCCGGGCTCGGTGCCAACATCGCTCTGGGCAGCCGCGACGTCGCGGGCTATCTGGCCGAGCCCGCGGCTTGCTACGGGGCGACCGTGGGCAGATACGCCAATCGCATCGCAGGCGCGCGCTTCAGCATCGACGGCACCGAATACACCGTTGACGCCAACGAAGGGCCCAATTGCTTGCACGGCGGACGCGACGGCTTCCATCGCCGGCTATGGTCGGTGACCCAGATAGGCGACGATGCAGTCACCCTCCAGCTCGTGAGCCCCGCGGGTGATCAAGGCTTTCCCGGTGAGCTCACGGCGACGGCGACCTATACGGCACTCGCCGACGGTGTGGCCATCGAACTCGCGGCCAGCACCACCGCTGCCACGGTCGTCAGCCTGACCAATCACAGCTATTTCAACCTCCGAGGCGAGTCTGCCGGCACTGTCGACGATCACCTGCTCACGGTCGACGCGGACGAGTTCCTGCCCATCGACGGCACGTTCATCCCGCTCGGTATGGCTGCGGCCGTGGACGATTCACCGTTCGATCTCCGGGCAGGGGCCCTGATCGGCGAACGCGTCCGCGCAGCGCACCAGCAGATCGGGCTCGTGCACGGGCTTGACCACGCCTTCATACTCCGCGGTGCGGGGCTGCGTCGGGCGGCCCGCCTGGAGCACCCCTCAACCGGACGCTGGCTCGAGGTGCACACCGACCAGCCATCGCTACAGGTGTACACCGGCAACTTCCTCGACGGCGCCGACGTGGGAACCGGCGGCCGGCGGTACCGGCAGGGAGACGGGATCGCCCTGGAGACCCAGCGCCACCCCGACGCACCGAACCAGCACTGGTTGCCCTCACCGGTTCTCCGGCCCGGCCAGCTCTACCACGCCCGCACCGAATGGCACGTCGGAACTGAGGTCAGCCGGCTCTGAGGCGGCCTCGTTACCAAGCAGGTCAGGCGGCAACGACGCCGCGCTGGCCCACGGCGTTGCGCAGACCCACGCAACCGATACACCCCACGCAGCCCTCACAGTCCACACAGCCGATGCAGGCGACGCAGCGGCGGCACCGCAGGCACCCGACCAGCGCGGCGCAACCGGCGATCCCCGCACTGAACAAGGTGAGCACACTGCCGGCGACCGCCACGCTGCCACCGACTCCAGCGCTTCCGGCGACCGCGACGCTGCCGGCGACTCCCGCACCGCCTGCCACGGCCACGCTGCCAGCAACCCCTGCACCGCCCGCCACGGCCACGCTGCCAGCAATGCCCACACTGCCCGCAACTGCAACGCTGGAGGCCACGCGGACACCGTTCGAGCGAATGGGCTCCGCACCGGCCGGCAGCTTCGCATCCGAGATCATGCAGACATCCTGACCCGATCCCGACAGCTTCGGCGCCCAGCGACAGCACCGGCGTCCGGACAGCGGCCTAGCAAGCCAACGCGGAGCAGGGAGTCAGGTTAGGTGATCTGAAACCGCCTCGCCCGTCCCCACGAGACACTGGCATTCGGCCGCGCTTCCGCGACAGGATGGCCCTGCCCATCAACGACGCAGGGAGACACACTGATGACCCAGGCCTACCGCGATCCGTCGCTGCCCGTTCAGGAGCGGGTGGATGACCTGCTGTCACGGCTCACTCTGCAGGAGAAGGCTGGGCAGCTGACCCAGTACTTCTACTTCGGCGCGTTCGAACAGGGCGTCTCCGAGGACTCTGACATGGGTGCGCTGCCGATCGATCAGCAGCGGTTCGTCGAGCAGCCCAAGGGGGTTGAGGCTGCGCTGGCCCGAGGCGGGGCCGGCTCCCTGCTCTTCGTCAAAGACCCGGTGAACTCCAACCGGCTGCAACGGCTGGCGATCGACGGCAACGCGCACGGCATCCCCGTGATCTTCGGCTTCGACGTGATCCACGGTCTGCGCACGATCCTGCCGGTGCCGATCGCGCTGGCTGCCTCGTGGTGTCCCGAGACGATCGAACGTGGCCAGGCGGTGGCCGCCCGCGAGGCTCGCGCCGTGGGCATCCACTGGACGTTCGCCCCGATGGTCGACATCGCCCAGGATCCGCGCTGGGGCCGGATCGTCGAAGGCGCCGGGGAAGACCCCGTGCTCGGCGCGGCCGTCGCCGCCGCCCAGGTACGCGGTTTTCAGGGCGAGCAGCTCGGCGCACCAGATCGAGTGGTGTCAGGTCCTAAGCATCTGGCGGGCTACGGTGCCGCTCGAGGTGGTCGTGACTACGACGAGGCCGACGTCTCCGATTCCGACCTGTGGAACCTCTATCTGCCCCCGTTCAAGGCCGCAGTCGAGGCCGGCGCGGGCAACATCATGGGCGCCTACATGGAGCTCAACGGTGTGCCGGCCTCCGGTAACCGCTGGCTGCTCACCGACGTGCTGCGCGACACCTTGGGCTTCGACGGCTGGGTCGTCAGCGACGCCAACGCCGTGAAGAACATGCTCATCCAGCACTACTGCCGCGACCTCACCGACGCCGGTGCCCGTGCCGTCTCCGCCGGGATGGACATGGAGATGTGCATTGACGATCCGGCCTACTCCCGGCTGCCGGAGGCGGTGGAGCAGGGATTGGTGAGCGAGAAGGTCATCGACGAGGCGGTTCGTCGCGTGCTCACCGCCAAGTTCCGGATGGGCCTCTTCGAGAACCCCTATGTGGACGAGTCGGCGACAGCGTCGGTGCTCAACGCGCCGGAGCATCGCGAGGTGTCGCGGATCGCCGCGGAGCGCTCCGCCGTGCTGCTGAAGAACGACAGCGAGTTCCTGCCGCTGAGCACCGAGCAGCTCGGATCCATCGCGGTCATCGGCCACCTCGCCGACTCGCAGCGAGACACGTTGGGGCCGTGGATCTTCGAGCACGATGTCACCGAGACCGTCACGATCCTGGCCGGGATCCGCGAGCGGGTGGGCGACTCCGTCCGGGTTGAGTACGCCCCCGGCGCGTGGTCGCCCGACCGGTTGTTCACGTCGATGTTCGACGCCATGGACCCGACCACCTTGAACTCCCCCACCGATGTGGACTCCGACACCGAGTTCGCCAACGCCGTAGAGATCGCCGCCGGGTGTGACGTTGCGGTCGTCGTCGTGGGGCAGCCGCAGAACCAGATCGGTGAGTCGGCATCCGTCTCGCACCTCGAACTGCCCGGACGGCAGCTGGAATTGCTCCAGAAGGTGAGCGAGACCGGCACTCCCGTGGTCGTTCTTGTCATGTCTGGGCGTCCGCTCGACCTGCGCTGGGCGGCCGAGAACGCGCCGTCGATCCTGCAGGTCTGGTACCCGGGCAGCCAGGGCGGGGCTGCGGTGGCGAACCTCCTGTTCGGAGACGTATCCCCCGCCGGACGGCTGCCGTTCACCTGGCCGCGCACCGGCGGACAGGTGCCGCTCGTCTACAACCACTACCGCACGTTCCAGCCGGAGAACCAGTGGCGGCGCTATTGGGACGAGGAGGCGACCCCGCTTTACCCGTTCGGCCACGGCTTGTCGTACGCCGCGTTCGACTACAGCGGGCTGAGCGTCGACCGGGAGCAGCTCACGGTTGGAGAGACCGCGACGGTGTCCGTCACCGTCACCAACACCTCAGCGCGCGCCGCCGACGACGTGGTGCAGTTCTACCTGCACCAGCGCTTCGGCACCTCGGTGCGACCGGTGCGCGAGCTCAAGGGCTTCCAGCGGGTCTCGGTGGGGGCGGGTGAGTCGACGACCGTCACGTTCGACCTTGGGCCCGACCAGCTGCGGTACTGGAGCGCGGTCACCCGCGACTGGGTGCAGGACGCGACCACGCTCGACCTCTGGGTCGGCGGCAGTTCCACCGCCGAGCTGCACGCCGAGCTCAAGGTCGTCGACCAGGGGCGCGACGGGAAATAAGCGCTGCAGTGTCGCTTTCTGGGCGGGATGCATGACAAGGCGGAGGTCCGCCCGCGTAGCGGAGCTACGTGGGCGCGGCCGACAACGCCGTCAGGCGCCCGATCCAGGAAGCGACACGCGGTTTCTGGGCGGGATGCATGACAAGGCGTGGTCCGCCCGCGTAGCGGAGCTACGTGGGCGCGGCCGACAACGCCGTCAGGCGCCCGATCCAGGAAGCGACACGCGGTTTCTGGGCGGGATGCATGACAAGGCGTGGTCCGCCCGCGTAGCGGAGCTACGTGGGCGCGGCCGACAACGCCGTCAGGCGCCCGATCCAGGAAGCGACACGCGGTTTCTGGGCGGGATGCATGACAAGGCGTGGTCCGCCCGCGTAGCGGAGCTACGTGGGCGCGGCCGACAACGCCGTCAGGCGCCCGATCCAGGAAGCGGCCTGGCGGGTCGGTTTTCGACGCTATGACAATGCCCCGTCACGTGGGGCATCGTCATAGCGCCTCAAACCCACCCACCAGTGTCGGCTTCTGGGCGGAATGGCTGACAAGGTGGAGCGGGGGAAGGAGCTGAGTAGGCTCAGCCGCCCGCCATGCCGTACACACGCTGGACACGCACGCGCAACACGAGCCGCCGCTGCTGCACCATCGCAGCCCGGTAGTCGTCCCAGTCGCTGTGCTCGCCGGCCACGGCTCGATAGAGCGCTACCAGATCGTCGGCAGCGGCATCGTGTGGATCGGTGGTGACATCGCCCAGCTCGGCGATGCCCTCGGCTACGACGTACCGCCAGGGAGTCTCGCCCAGCACCAGGTAGCTGGCGCGCGGGTCGCGACGCAGGTTGCGGGTCTTGGCCCGGTCATCGGTGACCGAGACGCTCAAAGTGGAGGTGGCCGGGTCGTAGTGGTGCAGCACGACGGACAGTTGCGGACGTCCGTCGCGCTTGATCGTGGTGAGCACCCCGGTACGACCGGGGACGGCAAGAATGGCTCGAAGGGCCTCGTCGCTCATTGTTCGAGCCTACGCACCGCGAACCCGCACGGCACGGTTCACGAACACCCCAATCCGTGCTTGTCCATCCTTGCGTCACTTCCCGTAGGCCGAGCGCACGAAATGCTCGCGGTCGACCACGGCCCTGTCGATCTGGCCCGAGGCAACCAGCTGGTCGGCACTGTCAACGGCTCGCACGTCGAACGTGAGCCGACGGCCTTTGTGGTTGTGAATCAGCTCGGCCTCGACGCTGACGAATCCACCCACCGGCGTGGCCCGCACGTGCTCCACCCGGAGGGCGATGCCTACGCTGGTCTGTCCGGCGGTCAGCACGTCGGCCGCCGCGCGCACCGTGGCCGCCTCCAGCCACGCCACCAGCCGGGGCGTACCGAGCACGGAGACGTCTCCACTGCCGAGCGCCGCCGCAGTGTCGGCTTCTGTCACGTCATGACGTTGGCTCATTGTCTCCGCCTCCACCCTGGACTCCTGGGACTTTGCCCTGTTCAGTCAACACGACGAGCCCATGTCGAACCAGGCTCTGTCAGGAGCCGGGATCATTGCGCGGGGGCGGCCACGCTCTCGTCGAGCACGTGCCCATGAACGATCGGGCAGTCGGCGCATAGCGCATCCGGGTGCGGCGTCGGCCCGGCCAACCGGTAGATCGCGCAGCAGCTCCTCCTGATGAACCGGCCGTGGAGTGTGCGCCAGGCCGTCGCCAACTGCTGGTCAGCGAGCAACAACGCCGGCAGTCGCTGGGCACGGCTTGCCACTGTGCTCGCGAGAGTTTCTCTCGCGCTCGAAGAGCCCCGGAGTGCTGGGCTCTGCAGTGCAGGCCGCAGGCCGTTCAGTGCCGAGGCGACATTCGACCACCGCACCGCCTGCGGCACACTCGCAAACGATTCCATGTGCAGCAGCGGCTCGATCAACCGATTCATGACGTCGCGAACCCACTGGCTTTCGGACGGTACCTCGTCCGAGGCGCTAGCCGACAGGACCGGAACCGAGAGCGGGAAGGCAGAACCCAGCTGCGGTTGCCACCAATGTTCGTGCAATCGGGGAACCGGCTGCGGCCCATAGAGAACGGCTTGCGCAAGGTGCGGGCCGATGAATCGGGTCGTGATCCCGAGGTGAGTCGTGGCCGCGACCACCGAGCGCGCGACGGCCCCATCGTCGACGCCCAAGCCACCGGCCAGATAGACCAGCGAGGCATCGATCGCGGCGTCGAGAACTGTCGCCAGGTCGCCGCCCGCAGGAACCGCAACCCATGGCGGGATGGGCTTGACACCCAGCGGGTGGCAATGCGCCTCAAGGAGCATCGCCACCCGCTGCGAGGGATCAGGCGCGCTGGGGGACACGGGTGCGCTCAGCCGCGCTGCCATCCTCCGCAAGAACACGCTCGGCCAGGCGTCCGAAGATCAGGCCTATGAGCAGCCACATGATCAGCTGGGCGGCAACCGAGTAGAACCGGAAGCCGTAGAGCAGATCCGCTGAGAAGCCGGGGAAGACGATCTCGCCCTTGGCGTTGGTCAAGGGCAGCGGTGTCTCCGTGGCGTGACGGCCGTAGGTGGCCACGTTTGCCGAGAGCTCACCCAACTGCGGCAGCAACGCCATGATCACGCCCATCACCACGATGTAGCACCCGGCTGACAGGAGCGCGGAGTTCCAGGTGCCGAACCGGGCATTCCATCGACGCGCCAGCCAGGTGGCACCCACGAGGAACAGCACGGACGAGGCCACCAGAACGAGATAGAGGTTGCCTCGGTCACCAATGGTGTTCTCATGGCCGATCGCCGGTGGGTTCGCGGGGTACTTCATGAACGGGACGAGATAGATCCCGAGGAAGCCGAACAGTCCGATCAACAGTGCCAGGGCCCGCGAGCGCAGGTGCGGGTAGCGAGGACGGCACAGCACGAAGGCCACCGCGAGCAGCGCTCCCATGGCCAACCCGAACAGGGTCATGCCGGTGGCGATACCGATCGTGGACTGAATCGTACGACTGAAGATCTCTGGACCCTCGGCCATGGCGGGCATGCCTTCGGCCTTGTCGAGCGCGGCCTGGGCCGCGTCGCGAGCGCCTTCGTAGGCAATGGCCTGATCGATCAGAGGCTCGGCGAAGATCCGGGCGAAGACAAAGGCAAGAAGACCCGCGATGGCTCCCGCGAGCATGCCTTTCAGAATGAGTCGATTTTGAGTTGTCACGATATGGATTGATCAGTGGCAGGGAAAGCCGAGGAAGTGTCGCGAGTCATGCACGAACTCGTGGATGTGCATGTCGGATCCGAACACCGAGTAGGCGCCCTGGTCGACACCGATGAAGTAGTAGAGACCCAGCGCGAGAAGCACGGTGAGGGCCAGCCAGAGCGTGGAACGCTCGATAACGATGGGCCTGACTGCCGCTGGGGTAAAGGGAACAGAGCTCATGAGAGCCTCCTTGATCGTGGGGTAACAGCGCCCCGTTCGTATTCGGAGAGCGATCAGGAAACCGTGTCTGACTAAGGCAGAAATGCCCTCACAGTGGCGCGACCGTGCCGGAATTACACCGGCTTCCAGTCTCCTGACGCTGAGTGCCGAGCGTACACCTGCCCAGCGTGCTGGGCGAGCCCTCGCGGCTGCGGGCGCCGGGAAATCTCGTGACGTTCGGCTCAAGCCCCGGCACGCCTCGCGCCGTCACGGCGCGACGACAGCCGGCGCAAGGAGTTCGGGTGCGCTGCCGAGCGGCCCGAAGGCCGGGCAAGCCGACGGGTGGGGCGCACCAACCCCGCAGGACGCGCCTGGCTGGCCCGCCGAGCAAGCCCCGTCCCCCGACGGGCCGCCCGCCCCACTCGCACGATGGGCCGAACCGCCCGGTGCGCGCCGACCCGCACACACTCCAGTCCTCGTTCCGGAACTGGGGCCACGACCACGAACGAGCCGCACACGATCAGCAACGCTCCGACGATCGCCAGCAGCGCGGGCGACTGGTGGAGCAGCACGGCAGCCATCGCCGCACCCACCACCGGCTCCGCGGTGGCCAACGTGCTGGAGGCCACCGATCCCACCCGGGCGGTGCCTGCCGACAGCAACAGCATCGGCAGCACCGAGCAGAACACCACGATGGCCGCGACCCACTGCATGGCGTGGACTCCGGGCAGTTCGAAACGCACCCCCAACACCGCGCAGGCCACCAGCCAAGCCAGGCCGAGACCAGTGGTCTGGAAGGCGGTGGCTGCTGCGGAGGGCAGACTCTTGAGCACCCGGGTCCAGGCGATGACGATCCCGGCGTAGGTCACCCCCGATCCGCAGGCCAACAGCAGTCCGATCGGATCGGCACCCTTGGCGCCGCCGGCCAGCACCACCAGGGCGACTCCCATGAGGGCGAGGACGCAGGAGGCGGACTGCCGCACAGTGGGCGTCCGACGAGCGATCACCGCTTCGACGATGAGCACGACGGCCGGGAAGGTGAAGTGCAGCGCCAGCACCAGAGCGACGTCGATTCGGGTCATCGCCGCGAAGTAACAGCCACTCTGACCAATGGAGGCGAGTCCGAGGGCGAAGGCCGCCAGGTGCGGCCGGCCGAACCGCCGGACCTTGTGCTCGCGACGAGCCAGAGCGATGGTGTGCACCGTGCCGGCGGTGGCCAGATAGCGGGTGGCCAACAGTAGCGGGAGCGCGAGACCCGTTGCGACAGCGGCCTGCACGACGATGCCGACGGTGCCGAAGATGGCCGAGGCTAGAACGACGAGAAGGGCCCCGAGGGCCGCAGCTGGAATCCGCACCCGTGAATGTTCGGCCAACGTTTATGATTCCTGAAATGCAGTTCATTGCTGAAGGTGATCGATGAATCAGATCAATCTCCGGGATCGGCTCTCCGGGGTGGATCCACGGCAGCTGCGAGCTCTGCTGGCAGTGGTGGAGGAGGGCACCTTCCGGGATGCGGCGATCGCCCTCGGCTATGCCCAGTCAGCGGTCAGCCACCAGATTGGCGCCCTGGAGACGGCGCTGGCCACCCGACTGCTGGAGCGCGGCGTGGGGCGGCGTCAGGTGTCGGCCACAGAGGCCGGCGAGGTCGCGTGCGGTCACGCGCGGCGGCTGCTGGCTGCCTTCGATGCGCTCGCTGCCGACTTCGAGGCGCGAGTGCGCGGTGAAGCCGGCCTGGTGCGGATCGGGGCATTCCAGACGGCTGCCGCCTTTCTCCTGGCCGAGCCGTTGGGACGCTTTCACGCCGCCCACCCCGAGGTGGAGCTACGACTGGTGGAAGGGACCAACGACGACCTGCGCTCCTGGCTGCTCGGCGGAGAGCTGGACCTCGCCTTCGACTACGACGGCGAGCAGGACGACGACGTCACGCTCACTCCGCTAGTAGACGATCCCTGGGTCGTCATCACTCCGCGCGACGGACATTTCGCCGCGCGCAGCTACCTCGACCCCCGCGACCTGGACGGTCGTCGGCTCATCGCCTGGGAGGCGCCGGACTTGCACCGGCTCGAAGCCTCATTCGCCGCGATGGCGGTCACCCCGAAGATCATCTTCCGCACCAACGACAACGTCGCCCTCACCAGGTTCGTCGCGGCCGGCCTCGGCGACGCCTGCGTCGGCTCCCTGCTCGGCAACAGCCTGCTCGATCCCAACCTGTTGGCGCTCCCGATGCGTGGACGGATCAAGCCCCGACGCATCAGTCTGGCGACATCCCGCCGCCACGCTCTCAACGCCGCCGCGGCTCGGCTGGCTCAGGAGATCATTGCCGAGCACGAATGAGTTGCCTGTCTCGCCTCCGGTCCCTGAGCTCAGCCGCTGTGACTATATGTTGTGGAGTCCTGAGTGCACCCGGCCGCCGCACGGCGCCTATTGCGCGAATCATTACCGCGTGTTGGGCACCACCGACCGAGCGTGCCTGATCGCAGCAACGCTGCCAGGTGCCAACTGCGCGCCATTTCACGCAGCTGGCATCAGACAAGCAGGCCGTCCGGCATTCGGCTTGGCTCGACGGTGCCAAACGCGGACAGGTCCACCGCGGTCGGCACCAGCCAAGCCCGCAGTTGCCGTGTCAGCCCGCTCGACCATGCCAAAGGCGGCGTATTTCACGCGGTTGGCACCTGCCAAGCAGGCCGCCCCCGCGTTGGCCCCGCTCGAGGGTGCCAATCGCGGCCTATTTCCGCGGCTGGCACCATCAATGCTCCACGCCAGGTCGAGATCGTTCTATGTCGTGCCAAGCGCGTGGAAGACACCCCGCCACAACCACTCGCGCCAACCTGGAGGCCACTAAAGGGCATCCCTGATTCAGCAGTCTTCGGATGATCTCTTCCAAGATCAGTCCGTGGCCGGGGGTGATAGGTGTGCGGTGGATCGGTTGGTTCGTGCGGTCGATCGGTTGGTTCGTGCGGTCGCCGACATGTGCCAAAGGACCCCGGTGAGCTGGCACCCCAGGATCATCACGCCACGCAGACACCCGACCCGTGGAACAGATCAGCTAGAGCGCGACCACCTGATCGGCCGCAGGCGCTGTGATCGGAGCCACCGCGTTCCAGTCTGAGAATTTCAGTGCCACCGGGCCGTCATCGTCCTTGCCGGAGATCTTCAGCAGGTTGGCTTTGCCGTCTGCACTGACCCATAGCTCAGTGCCGTCACCAGCCACCCGATCGGTCAATCGGTAGGCCGGCACACCGTCGAGGTTCGCATTGTCCACCTTGATGTTGAGCGCTTGGAGCTTGGTGAGACCCTCGGCAAACATCTCATCGACCACCGCGCCCCACGACATGTCTCCGTCTACGGGCTCAGTGCTGGAAACGTACTTATCGCCGACCTGGTCGGCTACGTCGCCAGCGTCCTGAGCTTCCCAATAGGACCGATCAGCCTTCAAGTACTGCTTTCCGTCGACAACGAGGATGGTTTCGCTACCTTCACCTGCCACGTTCATAGTGAGCCGCTGATTCTTTCCGTCCCGGCTGCCACTGAGGTCGATCGACGTCGGCTTGCCATCCAAGACCATCGTCCCGGCGACGCGCGCGCTCGTCGCCGCAGTCGTCGATGCCTTCGCCTGCTTGAAGAGCTCTTCACCATGTGGTGTCGCGACACTCTTGGTAGCCATGGCAGTGCGCGACGAGGTGCCGGCAGAAGAACCGCCTGACGATGCGCCACAGCCGGCCAGCGCAACGGAAAGCACCACCGAACCGACGAGAACGCCGGCACGACGAGTAGACGACATGAACAACCCCTTGATAGCTGAGAGCGACAATAGGGTGGCAGCTGCGATCACCCCGACTACTTCATAAAGCTAAGACCAAGCTGAGAGCGGCTATGGCGAAACCTGAAAGAACCACTGGTGTGGCCGAACGGCAAAGCTGATCGCGCACCCAAACCACCACAATCAAGGCACCCGCAGCCTGGGGGATGGTCGCCCTGGAACTCATCTGGGGGAACGTTCTGCACACTGGCCACGTTGGGTCTGATCCGGGCCGTTCACCGGCCACGCCGCTGCAGAGCAGGGAGGCGAGTGCTCGATGAACGCTCTCGACGTGGTGCTCGCTCTGGTGCTGCTCGCGTACGCAGCGATCGGGTTTCGTCAGGGACTGCTGACGTCCGCCCTCGGGGCGGTCGGGTTCCTCGGCGGCGGCTGGCTGGCTCTGTGGCTGCTGCCCGTCGTCCTGGCCAGGCTGCCTCAGCTCACCACGTCTGGCTGGCGCACGGCTCTGATCAGCGTGATCGTCGTCTTTCTGCTCGCGTTGGCAGGTCAGACGCTCGGCTCGGTGCTGGGCCAGCACCTCCGATCGCGTACTCCCGGCGGCCTGCGGGTGGTCGACTCACTGCTCGGCGTCGTGGCGAGCGTTGCGGCCGCGGCTGTGGTGCTGTGGTTGGCCGCTGGGCTGGTGCGCCCGGCTGCTCCGTCGTCGCTGGCTACAGCGATCTCGTCGTCCCGGGTGCTCGCGACCATTGACGCAGTGCTGCCGTCCCAGACCACGCAGGTGCTCGCCGGAGTGCGAGCCCTGATAGATCGCAGCGGCTTCCCCCAGGTGTTCGGCGGCCTGTCGGCCGAACCGATCATCCCGGTGCCGGTGCCCGATCCCACAGTCGCAGACACTCCGGGCCTGCAAGCAGCCCGCGCTTCGATCGTCAAAGTCTCCGGTGACGCCCTGGCCTGTCAGCGCGGCCAGGAGGGCAGCGGCTGGGTGGTGCGGCCAGGACAGGTGGTCACCAATGCCCACGTGGTCGCCGGCTTGACCGAGGTCCACCTGCAGCCCGGCGGCATCGGGCGCAGCTATGTGGGACGGGTCGTGCTGTTCGACCCCGAAGTCGACCTGGCGATCGTCGACGCCCCGGATCTGCCCACAGCACCTCTGGCGCTGGGCCAACCGCTCTCCCGGGGCGATTCAGCGGTGGTGACCGGCTTCCCGCTCAACGGGCCCTACCACGAGGTCTCTGCCCGGGTCCGCGGTCAACTGACGGCGGTGGGGTCGGACATCTACGGACGCCCTGGCAGCAGCCGGGAGATCTACTCCCTGTATGCACAGGTGGAACCCGGCAACTCAGGAGGCCCCTTACTCGACCCACGGGGTCACGTGGTGGGAGTCACCTTTGCCAAGTCGATCGACGACGCCAACACTGGATACGCCCTCACCCTGGCCGAGGTGCGAACCGATCTGAACCTTGCCGCCACCCTGCGCTCGCCCGTCTCCACTGGCACCTGTCAAGTGTCGTGAGGGCGACGGCGCCAGGCCGGGTCAGCCTCGCGGGATGGCAGCAAGCGACTCATCGGTGACCGCGTCGAGCAGGTCGTCCCAATCGTGATTCTTCGCCACGAAGTTCTTGACGTAGGGGCAGACGGCGACGATGCGCCGACCATCGGCCCGCGTGGCATCCAGCCCCTGTCGGACGAGGATGGACGCCAGGCCGCGGCCGCCAAACTGCTTGCCGACCTCGGTATGGAAGAAGATCCGGTCGACGCCGTGATCCACGAACTGAGCGAAGCCTGCAATGCCCTCGTCGACCTCGATCTCGTAGCGGTCGGGATCGCTCTGTCTGGTCACGGTCTCGGTCATGGGAAGAGCCTCACACACCGAGTGCCTCAGTCCTAGGTCACGAATCAGAAAGGTTCTTGACCGCACCATTGACTCAGCCGACAACAGCGCGGTGGGATGTCACGTCAGTCGCGCGCAGAACGAAACGGCGTCGTAGCCGACCGCTCTGCAGCGGACCACTCCACAGCGGACCAGAGCGAGGTGAACCCGATGGCCTTTCAGCGCAAAGGTGCGGTCGAGTACGACAGTGCGGCAGACGCAGCCCAGCTAGAAGAACTCGGTTACAAGCAGGAGCTGCACCGCCGCTTCGGCGGCTTCGCCAACTTTGCCGTCTCGTTCTCGATCATCTCGATTCTCGCGGGCTGTATCACGAGCTATCTCATTGCCATGAACGCCGGCGGCCCAGTGGCGATCTCGATCGGCTGGCCGCTGGTGGGAATCTTCGTCGTCTGCGTGGCCCTCGCAATGGCCGAGATCTGCTCGGTGTATCCGACGGCCGGTGGCCTCTACTTCTGGGCCGGCCGACTGGCCCGCCGCAACAAACGCGAGTGGGCATGGGTGGTCGGCTGGTTCAACTTCATGGGAGAAGTGGCCGTCACCACCGCCGTTGACTACGGCGCAGCCGTCACCTGGATGGCTTTGCTCAACCTCGTGACCGGTATCGAGGTCACGAGCCTCAAGACCTTCATCGCCTTCCTCGTCATCCTGATCGCTCATGGGCTGCTGAACGCGTTCAACGTCGACCTGGTGCAGATGCTGTCCACCGTCTCGGCCTGGTGGCATCTGGTAGGGGTGGCGATCATCGTTCTCCTGCTCGTGTTCGTGCCTGACCACCACCAGAGCGTCGGCTGGGTGTTCACCGACTTCGAGAACAACACGGGCTGGTCGTCGGGCTTCTACGTCTTCCTCATGGGCTTGCTGATGGCCCAATACACGTTCACCGGCTACGACGCCTCCGCGCACGTGGCCGAGGAGACCCGCAATGCGGCTGTGGCGGCGCCCAAGGGCATCGTCAACTCGGTGCTCGTCTCGCTGATCGCCGGCTGGGTGCTGCTGCTCGCGGTGACCTTCGCGATCAAGGACTGGGCAGCGGCTCGCGACACCACGATCGGCCTGCCGCCTGCGCAGATCTTCATCGACTCCACCGGGCACACGCTGGGCACCTTCATGCTGCTCATCGCCGCCGTCGCCCAGTTCTTCTGCGGCATGGCCTGCGTCACCTCCAGCTCGCGGATGTCGTTCGCGTTCTCGCGTGACAACGCACTGCCCGGCTCGCGGCTGTGGTCGCAGGTGAACCCTCGCACCCACACACCGACGAACTCGATCTGGCTGGTCACCGGACTGTCGATCATCCTGGCCAGCCCGGCCCTCGTGAGTACCACCGCCTACCTCGCGGTCACCTCCATCGCAGTGATCGGCCTCTACATCGCCTATGTGACGCCGGTGTTCCTGCGCCGCATGAATCCTGAGTTCAAGCAGGGCAGATGGAACCTGGGCAAGCTCAGCGCCCCGATCGGCTGGATCGCCGTCCTCTGGGTGGTCTTCATCGTCATCCTGTTCATGCTGCCGCCCGTCTCCCCGGTAACCGTCGATACCTTTAATTACGCACCGATCGCGGTGGCGATCGTCATCGTCTTCGCCGTGGCCAGCTGGTTCGGCGGCGGCAAGAAGCACTTCATGCGGGACGTTCCGGGTGGGCACGACACCCGTCCGGCGGAGTTGATCTTCGACGACCGGGCACCGGAGAGCCCCTGATGCCAGTGCACGCGACCACGTCGTCCCACCGCGTGGGGATACGACGGGGGCCGCTGGCGCCACCGGCATCGTCGGTGCCCGTACCGCCGCTGGCGGTGCTGCCATTGGCAGTGCTGCGCCCGATCACCGTCAACGCGTTCGAATCGACGGTCGAGCAACTCGCCTCGGCGATCCGGCTGGGGGTGTTCGTGGAGGGCGATCAACTACCTCCCGAACGGGAGCTTGCCGAGTGGCTCGGAATCAGCCGTAACACCCTGCGCGAAGCGATCGCAACGTTGCGGGAGCTGAGGCTGGTCGAAACCCGGCGCGGCCGCGGCGGCGGCACGGTCGTCACCTACGCCGGCGAACGACTCTCAGCCCCCGCGCAGACGGGAGAACTACGTCAGCTCGGGCAGGAGTTCGCCGACGCCCTCGACTTTCGCCGAGTAGTCGAGCCGGGGGCTGCGGCTCTAGCCGCCACCCGACAGCTCAGCCCGATGCAACGTGCGTTTCTCGCCAACTCGCTCCAAGCGGAGGACTCCGCCGCCGCCGACGGTGCCCGCCGGATCGCGGATTCCCGGCTGCATCTGGCCATCGTCACTCTCACCGGCTCACCCATGCTGATCGAGTCGGTCACCCGGGTGCAGGCCGCGCTCGATCAGTTGCTGCGCCGAATCCCGGTGCTGCCCAAGAACATCGAGCACTCCAACGATCAGCACCGGGACATCGTGGGGGCGATCCTTGCCGGTCACCCCGAGGTGGCGCGGGTGGCGATGGAGGAACACGTGGACGGTACCGCTGCGTTGCTGCGCGGGCTTATCGGCTGATGGAGCCGGCAGTTGGAGCGCCGGTGCTTGGCCTCATACATCGCGGCGCCGGCCTGGTGGACGAGGTCCGCTACCTCGCTCTGCACAATGGCTGGCCGACCCTGCTCAGGGCTCGCCAGGAACAAGCGAGCCCGAAGCCGTTGTCGACCAACTCACTCCACGGCCAGGGCAACCTCCGTCGACTTGATCAGCACAGTGACCGCGCTGCCCTCGCGCAGGTCGAGATCGAGCGCGGCATCACGTGTGATGGACGAGGTGATGGACTGTTCAATGCCGTCGAGCTTCACTCTGACCACGGCCATGGCATCGCCGAGCGTGACGGAGGTGACGGTTCCGGGCAGCTGATTGCGGGTGGAAAGCCTCATGGCTGGTTCTCTTTCCTCAGAATTGTGGCGTTGATGAGGCGACGCTAACCCCCTCCGTCGACCTTGCCCAACCGTCGCCGCACCTGCGTGAGGATCGGGCCGCCCGGGCCGAAGATGCCCACTACGCTGATTTGCCGTCACCGCCCGCAAACTTGTGGAGTCTTAGTATCGCTATGTGCCATTAAAACTCCACAAGTTTCACCTGAATGGCCAGGCTGAGCTGCGCCACGGCACAATTCGCCCGTTCCGGTTCGCCATGAAGACACTGCGGCTTCGCTGGCCACTTGCTGTGTAGGCCACCCGTTAGACCAAGCGCCCACGTGATCACGGCCAATAACACGCATTCGGACTGGCCATCTCGCCCTAAACGGCGTAGAGCGTCACGGCGGTCGCTTTGACCACGCAATGCACCTGCTTGCCGGGATAAAGGTCGAGATCTCGCACGGCTGCGGCGGTGACGTCTGCCAACAGGGTGCTACCGGAACGGTCGAGCGAGCGCACCCGCACCTGCGCGTCGCGAGGTTCGAGTTCGGCGATCGTGACGCTGAAGACGTTGCGGGGGCTGCCGGTCGGAGGCTCTTCGTAGACGGCCACTGCGGTGGGACTGAACACCGCGACAGCCGAATCACCTGAGGTCAGTTCCGTGCGCGCGGTTCCCTCCACCACCACGCCGTGCGCATCACGCAGGGCCGATGGACCTACGGCGGTGCCTTCGACGAAGTTCACCCCGGCGATTCGGGCAGTGAACGGACTTCGCGGATGCCGGATGACGTCTTGCGTGTCACCGGATTCGATCACCCGTCCTTGATCGATGACGATCACGCGCGAGGTGAGCAGCAGCGCGTCGAGCAGATCGTGCGTGACGATCACCGCTGCACGATCGGCCAGGACCTGCCGCAGCACGCGCCGCAACAGCGGCGCCGCTCCGACGTCAAGGGCGGCCATCGGCTCGTCGAGCAAGAGCAGCCTCGGTTTGGCCGCCAGGGCGCGGGCGATGGCCACCCGCTGTGCCTGTCCCCCGGAGAGCTGGGCGGGCTTGCGGTCGGCGAGGTCCGCGACGCCGACGTCGTCGAGCCACACCCGTGCCGCAGCCCGCGCCGGGCGGGTACGCAGCCCCGAGGCACGCGGACCGAAGGCGACGTTGTCGAGCACCGATAGATGTGGAAAGAGCAACGGGTCCTGGGCCAGCAGAGCGACCCCCCGGGCGTATGGAGGCACCCAGACGTCGCGGCGCGAACCCTGGTCGTACAGCACCCGGCCGTCGAGCACGGCGCGGCCTGTATCCGGACGTAGGATTCCGGCGAGTACCGACAACAGCGTCGACTTGCCGGCACCATTGGGCCCGAGCACCGCAACACGTTCTCCCGCACCGAGTTCCAGGTTGAACTCCAGGCCGCGGGCGAGCACGGTGGCGGTCATCGACAGGGTCATTGATGACCGCGACCCTGCGTCAGGCCCACCACGAGCACCGCCACCACCACCAATACCAGCGAGAGGGCGACGGCGGCGTCGGCGTCCGTCTCTAGTTGCAGGTAGATCTCCAGGGGCAGCGTGCGAGTCACGCCTTGCAGGCTGCCGGCGAAGGTCAGGGTGGCCCCGAACTCGCCGAGCGAGCGAGCGAAGGACAGCACCGCTCCCGACAGCACGCCGGGCAGCACCAGCGGCAGCGTCACTCGTCTTAGAACGGTGGTGGGCCTCCCGCCCAGCGTGGCCGCCACCGTCTCATAGCGCTGGCCCACCGAGCGCAATGTGCCTTCGAGGCTGAGCACGAGAAAGGGCAGTGCCACGAAGGTCTGGGCCAGCACCACCGCGGTGGTGGAGAACGCGATCTGAATCCCCAGCACCTGCAGGGAGTGGCCCAACAGGCCGCGCCGGCCGAAGGTGTACAGCAGGGCGATGCCCGCCACCACGGGCGGCAGCACCAGCGGCAACAGCATCAACGACCGAACGATCCGCTGGCCGGGGAACGACGTGCGTGCCAGCACCATGGCCATCGGCACACCCAGCACCAGACACAGCAGGGTCGAGGCCGCCGAGGTCTTCAGGCTCAACTCCAGAGCCGCCTGGGAAGAGGCGGATGTGATCAGCGAAAAGAAGTGCGACCAAGGGACTTTCACCGCCATCGCCAGCAGCGGCAGGACGACGAACGCGGCACCTGCCACGGCGGGTACGAATACCCACCGCGGCAGGCCCGAGTACGCCTTGGTACGCAAAGGGATCAGCATTCCCAACGGACCTCATGCCTCCCCCGAAGGTGCCGGAGGGTGGCGTCCGACTCTCTCCTCAGCAACTCCAGCGGATCTTGTGCCCGCACCGAGGTGCCCGCAAGGCTCTGTCCGAATCTTCGCGTCAGGGCTTGCCGAACCCGGCGGCCGCCAGCACCTTCTGACCCTGTGCCCCAGTGACGAGCTGGGTGAACTCCTTGGCCAGGGCGGCATTCTTGCTGCTGGCCAGGGGAACGATCGGGTAGTAGTTCACAGCCTCCGACGACTGCGGGAACGTCACGCCGTCTACCTTGCCCGCCGCCCCCTTGACGTCGGTGACGTAGACGAGGCCGGCGTCTGCCTCACCGGTCTGCACCTTGTTGAGCACATTGGTGACCGACGATTCTTCGCTTACGGGCTTGATCGTGAGCCCGGTGGCCGTCTCGATCTTCTGCGCGGCCGACCCGCACGGCACCTGGGCCGCACACACGACCACCTTGAGAGCGGGGTTCGTCAGGTCTTTGAACGAGGTGACCTTGCCCGGGTTGCCTGTCGGCACCGCGATCTCCAGCGTGTTGGAGGCGAAGTTGACCGGGGTGCCCTCCGCGAGCTTGTCGGCGGTGGCCTTGTCCATGTTCTTGGTGTCGGCCGAGGCGAACACATCGGCAGGGGCGCCCTGCTGCAGTTGGGTCACGAGATCCGACGAGCCGGCGAAGTTGAACGTGACCTTGGTGCCGGGGTGGCTCGCCTCGAACTCGGTGCCCAGCGCGGTGAACGTCTTCTGCAGCGACGCCGCAGCGAAGACCGTCAACGTCGTCGAGGTAGTGGCCGAAGCAGACGCACTCGACGACGAGCTGCTGGCCGACGAGCCGGAGGACGAGCCGCACCCGGCCACCAGCAGCAGCACGGCAACCGACGCGCAACCAGTCAGAACACGTTTCATGACACTCCCTGTGGGGTCTCGATGATCACCGTCGTCGCCTTGACGACGGCCACAGCCACGGATCCCGGTTCGAGAGCGAGCTCGCGTACGGCCTCGCTCGACATCAGCGACACCACCCGGTAGGGACCGCATTGCAGCTCCACCTGGGCCATCACCTTGTCGAGGACGATGTTGGTCACCAGCCCGACGAACCGATTGCGGGCCGAACGCTCGACCTGGGACGGATCCGGCATCGGGGTTGCCGCGTGCGATTGCGCGAATTTGGCCAAGACAAACCCGTCGATCACCTTGCGGTTGCTCGAATCGGTCTCCGCTGGAAGCAGACCACCGTCGATCCACCGGCGGATCGTGTCGTCGCTGACCGCGAGAAACGCTGCGGCATCGCGAATCCGTATCTTCGGCATAGAGCGCATCCTAGATCATCAAGTCCGGGTAGATCAGGCGTGACCGTCCGCAGATACGAACATTATCGCTCGGTTAGAACGAGCTCTTCTCCCTGCGCTCGACCGGCCCTTTCACCCCGGGGAGCGCGAACCGGGCGCGACGTCAGGCGAGCGTTTCGCCATACTCATCCATGAGTTGGCCGTCCCCGGAAGGAGCCTGAGCGACACCATGAGTGACACCACATTGGACGAGGCGTCGAAGCACCTGGTGAAGAGTGCTCTGATCCGACACGTGCTCTCCCAGCGCGAGTCGTTGCAAGAGAACGTGCAGACGGAGGACGCCGCCACCAGGCTCGATCAGGAGTCCTCGTTCTCCGTCGACGATCAATCGCAGTCGGACGAGGCCGGCGACCTCTCGGGACTCTTCCAAGAGGCCATCGCGCGGCAGCAGGCCGACCTCCAGCTCATCGAGCAGCTCGACTTCCGACACCGGGACGACGTAGGGCCGGGGGCGATCGTGGGCTTCGGCGGCAACCGTTACGTGGTCGGGGTCGTGACCGATCCTTTCGACTGCGAGGGCGTCACCTATGAAGGCATCTCTACCGACGCTCCGATCTACCTGCCCATCGACGGGCTCCGCGTGGGCGATAGCTTCACTTTTCGCGACCGGGAGCACCGAATCGACTTCGTCGCCTGACTCTGAGGGGGCTCAGCTGACAACGCCTTCAGTCGGTGATGACGACGCTGGCCTCAGCGGTGTTGGCCTGGAAGCTGAACGACTCCTGCAGGTAGAGCTGCACCCGGGTGTCGTCGTGGTTGAGGTAGCCGATCGAGACGTCCTGGCCCAGCTGCATCACATAGTCGCCGCCGCGTTCGGACACGACGAGCGCGCCGTCGATGGCCGGAGCCCAGATGATGTGGCCGTCCTGCACAATGCGGGCAATGTGGTCGCGAATCGGATACCCGTGGTCGGTGGTCTCGGCTACGGCCGTGTAGATGCTGGCCGACAGCAGCAGGCTGTAAGGACCGCTCACTCCCGCCAGCCGCAGCTCGGTGATCGCCTGGGCCACGGCCGCGGGATAGTCGCGCACGTCGTCGGGTAGGGCGATGGCCGCGTTGGAGCTGCTCGGGCCGATGCCGCCGATGCCCGCGGCGCCATGGAACACCGTCCGGTCTTCGGCCGTCGCAAGCTGGGCGGCGGCGTCCTTGACCGGCTGCCAGTCGGAGTCCTGCGAGCCGCGCTCCACGTCGTCCACGGCCTCCCTGGTGACGTAGAACGGCACCCGCAACTCCACGACCGGCTGCACCTGGCGCTGGTGGGCGATCACGCCCTCAGCCGGTGATTGCACGGCGGTGATATGACCGGTGCCCACAGCCGACAACAGGAAGCCTGCGGGCTCCGGCATGTCGACCACGCGCCGAGCAGCCGCGCGTCCGGTGAAGGTACGTCGTGCCTCGTCCTCGATCTGGTCCCATGCGGCCTGCGAGACCGGAGCAAGTTCCCGATGCAGATTGTTCACGATCTGGACCCTTCGCTAGTTGGTGGCGTGCAAGCTCCCGATGCCCAGGGAACCGTCGGTCGACGGCGCCTGGGCAGACGGCTGCTCTTCTGCTGAGATGGTGGCCGCCGGCGCCAGGGTGTCGAGAAACTCGAGGGACGGCGTGAAGTACAACGACCCGGTGACCGCTGTGGAGAAGTCGAGAATGCGGTCGTGGTTGCCGGGGGGCTTTCCGATGAACATGTTGCGCAGCATTTGTTCGGTAACGTCTGGGTCGGCCGCATATCCGATGAAATAGGTGCCGAATTCCTGGGTGCCCACCGTGCCGAACGGCAGATTGTCACGCAAGATCTGCCGCTGGGTTCCGTCGGCATCCTCGATGGTGTTGAGCACCAGGTGGGAATTGCTGGGCTTCACCGCGTCGGGAAACTCGATGTCTTCGAGCTTGGTGCGACCGATCACCTGCTCCTGCTCCTCCACGGAGATGGCGCCCCAGGCATCGAGGTCGTGCAGGTACTTCTGCACGATGACGTAACTGCCCCCGGCATAGGCCGGGTCCTCGGCACCGATCAAGACGGCCGCTTGGGCAGCGGCGCCCTCGGGATTCTCGGTGCCGTCGACGAAACCGAGCAGGTCACGTTCATCGAAGAACTTGAAGCCGTGCACCTCGTCGACCACGGTGGCGCAGCCCGCGAGCCGGCCCACGATCTGGCGGGCGAGCTCGAAGCACAGGTCTTGTCGGTGTGCCCGCAGGTGCACCAGCAGGTCTCCCGGCGTGGACACCGCCCGATGTCTGCTGCCGACGATCTCCTGGAAGGTGTGCAGGCCGGCGGGCCGAGGGGCGTCGAACAGCCTGTCCCACAGCTTCGCCCCGATCCCGATGACGCAGTTGAGCCCTCCGTCCGGCGAACGGAACGAGACTCCCCGGGTCAAACCTGGCAGGTCGGTGAGGAACTCACGCACCACGGCCTCAGCCCCGGCATCGACCGTGAGCACAAGGAACATCCCCATCCGTGCCGGAGGTGCCACCACCTGCTGTGTAACCACGTCACCCCAACTTCCTCGCTGCCCCGACGGACGCGATCGCTTGCCGGCGCGCGCAGCGCACCGCGACCCACACGTTACCGAGGTAAGCCGGGATTGGCGCGGTCCGCCCCCTTCCAGCACCGCTCGATCGAGATGACGTGTTCCGCAGTCGCTCCGCGGCCCCGGCACGATGCGTGCCGTGGGAATGGGCCATCGCTAGCCTCGATGCAGAGGATTGCTGTCTGGCCGGATTCGTAAGGAGGGGCTTCATGTCACAACTGCAGAACGTGCAGGTGAGACGGATTTACGACGACCCCCAGCCGGAGGACGGACAACGGGTACTCGTCGACCGGATCTGGCCTCGAGGAGTCAGCAAAGAAAGCGCACACCTCGATGAATGGTGCAAAGAGGTTGCACCCTCGACTGACCTGCGCATGTGGTATCGCCACGACCCCGACAAGTACGAGGGTTTCGTCAGTCGCTACGCGGCCGAGCTCAAGGAACCCGAGCGCGCCGCGGCTTTCGAACATCTGAAGGACCTGGCGGCGCAAGGCAGGCTCACCCTGCTCACCGCCTCCAAGCGCGCCGACATCAGCGAGGCTGCCGTGCTGGCCGAGCGGTTGAACCAGAGCTGATCCGCCGTTCGGGATGACCTTGCGGCAACCGCAGGCTCGGATCTACGGACCGACGGAGCCATTCACCGGACTACGGTGTCGGACATGCCGACTCGTGACCGGAACCTTCAGGCGGAACCGTGGGGCACACCCGCCGTCGGCACCAGGCCTGCTGGCACTGCCGACTGCCAGACTCACGACGCTGATTACCAGAGTCACAATGCCAGCTACCAGAATCCAGACCTTCCCATCCCCCAGCGGGTGGCCGACCTGATCTCCCGGATGACAATTCCGGAGAAGGTGGGCCAGATGCTGCAACTGGCGGTGGACACGGGCACCTGGGGCGGGGCCGCGGATCTCGATCACCTGATCGGGCACTATCAGATCGGTTCGATCCTGCACACGGCCCCCGACCTGCTGGCCAAGGCCATCGACATCGCCGCCCAGACCCGGCTGGCCATCCCGTTGCTGTTGGCCGACGACTGCATCCACGGCTATTCGTTCTGGCCAGGCGCCACGATTCTGCCGAACCAGCTAGCGATGGCGTGTACGTGGAATCCGGATCTGATCGAGGCCGGCGCCCGGCTGACCGCCGTCGAAGTCTCGTGCACGGGTCTGGTCTGGACGTTTTCGCCCGTGCTCTGTATTGCGCGCGACCTGCGCTGGGGCCGGGTGGGCGAGACGTTCGGTGAAGACCCCTTCCTGATCGGCGAGTTCGGCGCCGCCATGGTGCGCGGCTACCAGGGCGCCGGACTCAGCGATCCGACCGCGATCCTGGCGTGCGCCAAGCACTTCGCGGGCTACTCGGAGACGATCGGCGGGCGCGACGCCAGCGAGGCGGACATCTCCCGGCGCAAGCTCCGCTCCTGGTTCCTGCCACCGTTCGAACGGGTCGCTCGCGCAGGGTGCCGCACCTTCATGCTCGGCTATCAGTCGATGGACGGCGTGCCGATCACCATCAACGACTGGCTGCTCGGCGATGTGCTCAAGGGTGAATGGGGTTTCACCGGCCTGCTCGTCACCGACTGGGACAACGTGGGCCAACTCGTTCGCTCGCAAGGAATTTCGGCCGACTTCGCCGATGCCGCGACGCGTGCCGTCAAGGCCGGCAACGACCTGGTGATGACCACCCCCGAGTTCTTCGAAGGCGCCCAGCAGGCGATCGCGGACGGCCGGCTCACCGAGGCCGACCTGGACGCCGCCGTGGCGCGCATCCTCACCGTCAAGTTCGAGCTGGGGCTGTTTGAGAACCCGCGCCGTCCCGACGTCGAGCGGCAGCGAGAGGTGATCGGCTGTGCCGAGCACCGTGAGACAGCCCTGCAGCTGGCCCGGGAGTCGCTGGTGCTGCTGCGCAACGACGGCTGCCTGCCGCTCGCCGCGAACGTGGCACGCGTGGCAGTGGTGGGGCCGAACGCGGACGACCCGCTCGCGCAACTCGGCGACTGGGCCGGGATGTCGGGGCAGACGTCCTGGATGCCCGATGGTCACCCGCGCAAGTTGACCGAGACCGTCCTCGACGGCTTACGAGCGGTGGCGCCAGGAGACCTACAGCTCAGCTACGCGCGCGGGGCCGACATCGCCGAACCGTCTCCGCATCCTGACGGCCCGGCCTTCCCTGATGGCCAACCGCGACCGCCGATCGTGCGCCCGGCCCAGATCGACCAGGCGCTCATCGACGAGGCGACGGCCACGGTGGCTGCCGCCGACGTCGCCGTAGTGGTGATTGGAGACAACGTCTGCCTGACCGGCGAGGGCCGCTCCACCGCCACCCTGGAGCTGATCGGTGGGCAGGTCACGCTGATCGAGTCGGTTGCTGCGACCGGCACGCCGTTCGTGCTGGTGCTGATCAACTCCAAACCCCTCGTGCTGCCGGCCGCTGCCGAGCAGGCCTCGGCGATCATCGAGGCCTTCAACCCCGGGATGCGCGGCGGTCGCGCGATCGCCGAGCTGCTGTTCGGCCAGATCGAGCCCGTCGGCCGGTTGCCGATCAGCGTCGCCCGGCACGTCGGCCAGCAGCCGGTGTTCTACAACGTGATCCGGGGCCAGCACGGCGACCGCTACGCGGACCTCACCCAAGAGCCGATGTTCCTCTTCGGCGAAGGCTTGTCGTACTCCCGGGTCGAATACTCCGACCTGTCGATAGCCGCGCCCGAGGTGAGCGTGGCCGATGCGGTGACGGCTGAGGTCAGCCTGACCAATCGCGGTGACCGGGTCGCCACCGAGACAGTGCAGGTGTATGTGCATGACGTCGTCGCCTCCGTGACCTGGGCCGGCAAAGAACTCAAGGCCTTTCGTCGGGTGGAGGTGCCCGCGAGCGAGACCGTCCGGGTTCGGCTCGAGCTTGCCGCGGCCGACTGCACGATCGTCGACGCGGATGGTCGGCGGCTTGTCGAGCCCGGCGAGTTCCGGCTGCTCGTCGGCCCGAGTTCGCGGGACGACGACCTGCTCTCGGCCAGCTTCACCGTGCGGGCCTGAGCAGCTGTCCTGGAATGTCTCCAGCGCCTGCTGGATCAGCGAACTCCAATGGGAAGGATCTGTCCACAACTGATGGTTACAGCACCCGTGAAGAAGATCGGATTCCTTTCCTTCGGGCACTGGTCGGCCTCCCCGCATTCGCAGGCACGCTCGGCATCGGACGTGCTGCTCCAGTCGATCGACCTGGCGGTCGCGGCGGAGGAGCTCGGGGTCGATGGCGCCTACTTCCGGGTGCACCACTACGCCCGCCAGCTCGGGTCGCCGTTTCCGCTGCTGGCAGCGATCGGTGCACGCACCAGCCGAATCGAGATCGGCACCGGTGTCATCGACATGCGCTATGAGAACCCGCTCTACATGGCCGAGGACTCTGCCGCCGCCGACCTCATCTCCGGCGGCAGACTGCAGCTCGGCATCTCACGGGGCTCACCCGAGCAGGTCGTCGACGGCTATCGCTACTTCGGCTACGGCGCGCCAGAAGGCAAGACCATGGCCGACGTCGCCCGCTCCAATACCGAGGTGTACCTGCAGGTGATCGACGGTGCTCGGTTCGCCGAGCCCAACCCGCGTCCGATGTTCGCCAACCCACACCCCGGCCCGCTCGGCATCGAACCGCAGTCCCCCGGCCTGCGGGAGCGGATCTGGTGGGGGTCCGGCTCGAACGCCACCGGGGAATGGGCCGCCCGGCTCGGTATGAATCTGATGAGCTCGACCCTGAAGGACGACGAGAACGGCAAGCCGTTTCACGTGCAACAGGCCGAGCAGATCGAGTCGTTCCGCACCGCCTGGCGGCAGGCCGGGCACGAGCGGGAGCCGCGAGTCTCGGTCAGCCGGTCGATCTTCGCTCTGGTCAACGACCAGGACCGCGCCTACTTCGGTGCCGACCGCGACTCCGAAGACTCCATCGGTCACCTCGACGGCGGCCGGGCGATCTTCGGGCGTTCCTACGCTGCCGAGCCCGACGTCCTGATCGAGGAACTGGCCAAGGACGAGGCGATCGCCGCAGCCGACACCGTGCTGCTGACCGTGCCCAACCAGCTCGGGGTGGAGTACAACGCGCACGTGCTGGAAGCGATTCTCACCCACGTGGCGCCGGGGCTGGGCTGGCGCTGAGATCCTCGCGAACACGTCGAAACGGCGACGCCACGAGCATCAATCCGGACGCCCGGATAGGGTTGCTGTCGTTTCGTGACAGCGGTGCTCCGCACTGTCGAACCCGCGACTATCGCGAACTCGAATCGAGAGCTACGAACGTCCTAGTGAGCCTGTCGTAGAGCGGGCGACCGTTTCCAACGAACAGCATCATGACATAGAGAATCGGAAGCAGATAGGCGACGACTGCCAGGCCGATGGCCGCCCTATTCTGGCCGTTGGTTTGGACAAGTGCGTAAACAGCGGCGTGCCCGATCATCCACGGAACACCGATTTTGAGGGTGTTGCGGAGCAAGGTGCGGGGGAACCGCAAGGGTTGTGCTTCGCCAATGACGACAACCCGCAGCCCGATTACGCGTTTGCCAAGTGTTGCATGTCTCGCGCTTGCTTCCACCAGGGCGAGTCCAATGACCGCCGGAACGACCACGAGCAGGGCCGCCACGACGTTGGAGGCGACCGTTCCAATGTCGTAGTGGGTGATGCCGCCGAGATAGAGAGGGACGCCGACGGCGGTGACAACGGCAACCCAAGCGAGGATCGTGGCCCAATCAATCAGCCACGCGAGTAATCGCCGCCACGGGAATCTCACGAGCCGAGCCTACTGATGGGCTTGCTTGCAACATGTCGAAGTGCGTTCGCCCGAGTTCGACACGGCGAGACCGGCGGCAAGTTGTCATCAATGCCGAGTCCATTGTGCGCGGGGTTTCCCTACCAGATAGAGGTGGAGTACAACGCGCATATGCTGGAAGCCATTCTCACCCACGTGGCGACCGGCCTGAGCTGACCGCAGCTCAGGGTGGACCGGCCACGACCGTCCGGAATCCGGCGCGATCGATGCGACGGGCTCAGAGTTCGTGCTCAGCCCATGCGCACTGGGTCGCACCGGCGCCGGATTGCGGACACCAATCGGATCTGACCTGGGGCGAGCCGCCTCCAGGTAGCCGAGCCAGAGGCCGTCCCTGGCGCGTCATACCGACGAACAGGTCACGAGTCGTCCGGCGGCAGCGGTCGGCACATGGGGGACTTGGGTTATCCACGGCCCCGTAACCGACACACGTCGTCATCCTGCAGGCTCGCGACCCCTGCTGAGCGGCCGACCAAGCGCGTTCAACAGATCGAACTGACGCTGCACGAAGTTGAGCTCAGGCAGTGACTGCGAGGTCCTCACCGCGTCGAGGGCGGGCGCTGATGCTGGCGACTACCGGCCGCGCCGGACGCCACGTTCGGCTGCTTCATGGCCTTGATCACGTTCTCCGTCGGGCGAACATCCCGATCCGGGCGCTTGTGGCACCGATCGCCCTGCTGGCCTGCGTTCTATCTAACGGTAGAAAGTGGCTCTGAAATCGAAATCCGTGCCGCGTCGATGCCAATGCCCTATCTTTACGTACAGGCCATGTAAACAATGCATGTGGGCCTGGCCTGGATCTTCCCAGGTCGAACTGGGGAGGAGTGCTCGAGTGGCTGTGCGCGTCGTCGATGTCCGTTGTCCGGGGTGCGGGAGCGCCTGGAGCACGAGCCAGCAGTTCTGCCAGTACTGCGGAAGGCAAGTGCTGATCAGCTCGATGTCCGATCTGATCAGCCTGGAAGCCCGGGACCTGAAGAAGCACGTCCGCACCTACGAGGAGGCGCTGGACGAGGGGGCCGACGACCCGAGCGTTCATGCGGCACTTGGCATGTGCCTGCTCAAGCTCGGCTTGCGGGACAAGGCACTGACGCAGTTCGCGGACGCACTGCTCGATGACGTCGAGAACTCCGAGCCGTATTTCTATGCAGCGGTGGCGTCGCTGGGTGGCAAGAAGCCGTTCCTGGCCCCGCTGGGCGCGATCCGCCGGGCGGAGGAATACCTCATTGCGGCATTACGCCTGCAGGAGCGCGGCATCTACTCATACCTGTTCGGTTATATCCGTTTCGACTACTACGAGCGCAAATCGCTCAACGTCGAGCCGTCTCATCAGTACTTCCTCGATCAGGCGGTACTTCGCGGCGTGACCGATCTGGACATCCAGACGCTCTTCGAGCTACTCGACGTCGACCCGGCATCCGTTTCCATTCCGATCCACCTTTCCGCCTGACCCGAACGATCCCACCAAGAGAGGTTCTCCACGACAAATGGCCATCAACTACGAACGCAACAAAAAGTACTTCAAGCAGTCCAGCCCGAAGGCGGGCATCGTCCTGATCGTCATCGGCGTGCTCCTCACGCTGATCCTGTCGCACGCCGGCGGCGCGATGCTCATCGGCCTGCTGCTGATCGCGGGCGGCGTCGCCGTGCTGTACTTCAGGTTCGCAGGCAAGCCGACCGACGCCGAGATCGACGCCGACGCGGCCAGGGCCATCGCCGACATCGATAGGCGCGCGCTGAACAAGCTCGGCCTGGACGAGGATGAGGTCAAGCTCATCGACCCAGTAGCTGTCCACGGCTACTACTACAAGAACATCGCCTCGGGAGTGCAGGTCAAGCTTGGCAAGGACCGCATCTTCCGTTCCTCCAACTACGAGGGCGTCGTGCTGTACTTCAGCGAGCACCAGCTGCATGCCTACAAGTTCCAGTTCTCGCTGACCAGCCCGCGGGAGAGCCGCGAGCAGACGGACGAGTACTTCTACAAGGACGTCGTCTCGGTCTCGACGCAGTCGGAGACCTTCAGGATCAACGACGTCAGGGGCAACAGCCAGCAAGTGAATTTCGAGGAGTTCAAGCTCACCACCACGGGCGGCACCTCGGTCACGTCGTCCATCCGCGACGAGGGTTCCGTCAGCCGCGTCATCTCCGGCGCTCGCAGTCTCATCCGCGAGAAGAAGCTCGCCTGACACCGTTTCGGCGTGCTGGGGTAGACGTGTTTCGCGCCGGTCCCGGCACGCTGTTTCCCTCTCCCGAGTCACGTGAGGAGGTCTGCCAGGATGGCAAACAGTGACTCGCTCCTGACGTTCATGGCGCTCGCCCAGAGCGAGGTTGCGACTGCCGGCGTGATCGAGATCGTTCGCATTCCGCACGTCTCGGTGCTCGGGGATGCCTCCGGGCCCGACCTGGTGCAGCAGTCCAAGCGGGACTTCGTCAGCCTGCTGTTTGAGACGTATCAGTCCTACCGCGGGCAGTACGACGATGGCCCTGAGCGGGCGCGGGACTGTGCATTGGAACTGCTCTGGCAAGCGCACGCCGTGGTAGGACAGCCACACGCCGCCGACCTACGCCTCTTCGTCGTCATCCGGGCGATCGGGCCCACCAGGGCTTACGCGGCTGCGACCGCAGGTGAATTGAGGACCGTCGTCATCAGCGCGCTGACCCTCGGCGGCTTCGACTACGCCGATCGCCCCGCCACGGTCATCGCTAGTACCTCTGCGGAGCGGGCGGTCGCGTTGGTGAAGGAGGAATGGATAGAGAACCTCGGTAGTCAGATCCTGCCGAGCGCCTTCGCCTTCCACCGCATCCCGGCAGGCAGTCGCGACCTGAGCCGCATCGCCAGCGCCCTGACGGAAGTGCCGGGTGCGGCGCTGTCGATCCAGCTCATTCCGACCAGCCTGGCGCCTGCGGAGCGCGCAGCCATCGAGCAGATGACGCTCGCCCTGACCACGCTCGCGAATGGCATCACCGACCAGTCCATCGGTACGGTCAGTTTCACCGCCGCGCGCAAGCTCTCGGAGATGTATGGGTACCTCGACGGGCACAAGGATTCGCCGCTGTTCTTGTTCAACGTGGTCGTCTCCGGGCCGCGAAACGCGGTGCCCGTGATCGCTAACCGCGTGCTCGGGCAGCTGTCTGACGACGCTGAAGACGGCGCGCTAGCCGCCCGCTTCATCGACATCACGATGTCCGCGCCGCGCGGGCCAGCGGCGTTCGTCACTGCACCCTGGCAACTGAACGAGACGCTGCTCGACACGACTCGTGACCCGTCTCTGTGGGCAGCGACACGCAGGCCGGGCGACGCGTTCCACCGGCTGCCGTTCCTGTTGACGGCCTTCGAGGGCGCTGAGCTGTTCCGCCTGCCCCTCGGCAGCGACACGGTCGGCGCCGGGCTGACGGTCAACGCCACCACTCGGCACTCCCGGAACTACTCCGCCGGCGTCATCGGCAGCACGAGCATCGAGGCCGGGCGGCTCGCCGGGGCGGCGGACGTCGTCATCGGCTTCGGACACACCGACTTGACCAAGCATGCCTTCGTTACCGGCACGCCAGGCTCGGGCAAGACGACCTTCACGGTGGGACTGCTCGATCGGCTCTGGCGCGAGCACGGAATCCCGTACCTGGTGATCGAACCGGCCAAGAACGAGTACCGGGCATTGATCGAGACCACGCCCGACCTCCAGGTGTTCACGCCGGGCAAGGACCACATCTCGCCACTGGTGATGAACCCGTTCCTGCCACCCAAGGGCGTCCGGTTGCAGAGCTATAAGTCCACGCTCAAGACCGCGTTCGCCGCAGCGGTCACCATGACGAGTCCGCTCGACAAGATCTTCGAGGACGCGCTCTCGGCAGCGTACTCCCGCCACGGCTGGTTCGACTCCGACACCGCCGAGGACGCTCGGGAGGTGTTCTCGATCCGGGATTTCCTGTCGGTGTTCCAGGAGACCTTCGCCCGCATCGGCTACACCGGCGACGCGGCCAACATCGGACGGGCCGGCCAGGTGCGTCTCGCCAGCCTGGTCGGGCTGTTCGACACCTATCCATCGATCCCGGTCGAGGATCTGCTGAACAAACCGACCGTGATCGAGCTGGCAGGCATCGAGAACAGCGATGACAAGGCGCTCTACATCGCGCTCATCCTCCTGCAGGTTCTCGCGTACGTGAATGCCAACGTTGCGGGCGACGGGACGCTCAAGCACGTCCTGCTGCTCGAGGAGGCACACGTCCTGCTCGACGCCGACGAGGCGGGCGGTCACGGTGAGGCCGACCCGGCCGCGATCGCGAAGAAGCTGCTCAAACGGATGCTGGCGGAGATCCGCTCCTACGGTGTCGGCATCATCGTGGCAGACCAGTCGCCGCGCAAAGTCAGCGCGGACGTGGTGGCGCTGACCAATATCAAGCTGGGCTTCCGCCTGGTCGAGGCCGTGGACAAAGAGATCCTGGCTGCGAGCACCAACATGAGCGAGGCGCAGCGGGAGCGCTTGGCCCGGCTTCGCCCTGGCGAGGCGCTGTTGTTCTACGACCGACTCGAAGACCCCGAAGAGATCGTGACCGCTGACTGGCGCGCTCAGCGCGGCATCGCGACCTTTGTCCCCGACGATGTCATCGCCCGCAAGGTCACCTACTGGCAGCGCCACCCCGAGCTGCTCGTGCCGTACCCGGAATGCGCCTACATCGGCGGCTGGGACGGCGCGGTCGCCGCCGCGGGCAAGGAGGTCGCCCGGCGCCTCGTCTCCGCGCACCTCCCGGCGAACGCTTCGCGCATCGACCAGCTGCGCGCCGCCTACTGCAGGCTCGACGCACTCATCGCGGACGAACTTCCTTCGTCGATGCCGAACACGCTCGCCCTCCGCCATGCGGTCAAGGTCAATTTCCTCCGCCTCGTCAAGTACCAGACGCAGATCCCGCTCACCGACGCCACGATCCGCAAGACCCTCAAAGCCGAGAGGAGCCGGGCATCTTGAGCAACCTCGATACCGACATCGCAGATGCTCCCGCCGAGCCGGTCGACACGAGCGCAGACGTCGCTGTTCCCGAGGCCGCAGCTGACGTGACCGACGAACCCGTCGACCTCGCTGAAACCCCGGACGCCTCTGATGTGCCACAGGTCGAAGAGGCTTCCCCCGCTGAAGATCTCGCCGAACCAGCGGTTGATGCAACCAGCCCCGGTGCCCCCGAGACGGGAAGGGAGGCGGACGACGCCATCGATCTGGGGGATGCACCCGACACCCAGAGCGAGACGGCCACCGAACCCCACGACTGGCAGGAGGACGAAGTCCTCGACCTGGGCCATCACGACAGCCTGGATTCGTCCCCGAATGCCGAACCGGCGGATGCCATGGACCCAGCAGCCGGGGAAGACTCAAAGGAACCTGCAGGCAGCGATGTGGCAAGTGAACCCACCGCACCGAACGAGACACCCGTTGAAGACCTCGCCGAGCCAGCCGCTGATGCAACCAGTCCCGATGCCCCCGAGATGGGCAGGGAGGCGGACGACGCCATCGATCTGGGGGATGTACCCGACACCCAGAGCGAGACGGCCACCGAACCCCACGACTGGCAGGAGGACGAAGCACTCGACCTGGGCCCCGACAACCCGGACGCGGTCCAGAACGCCGAACCGACGGATGCTATAGACCCAACAGCCGGGGAAGACCCGAAGGAACCCGCAGGCAGCGATGCGGCACGTGAACCCACCGAGTCGAGCGAGGCGATCGCCGAAGACCCGGTCGAACCGGCGAGCGATGCCGAAGAGCCCTCGGCAGAGGACGCAGCCGATGTTGCCCCGGAAGAGAATCCGGATAGCGCTGAGCAACCGGAGCCTTCGATCGAAGAACTGACCGAAGCCGACCATGACGAAGGCCGCCCTGCCGAAGAACCGCACCAGGAGTACGACGCCGAGGCACCCGACACCCTCGGAAGTGAACCACCGCTGGCCAAGGACGAAACCCACCCCACCGAAGAACCGCACCAGGAGTACGACGCCGAGGCAGCCGACAGCCTCGGACAGGACACACCACCGGTGACGGAGCCCCCCGAGACGCAAGACTCACCTGCGCCGGAAACTGCCGAGGTACCCGATGCAAGCGATCAGTCCGATGCTGTTGACCTCGGCAACTCGCCCGAGAACGAGGCGCTCACCTCGGCCCTCGCCGAGCGTGGCCTCACGCTCGAACCCGTTGAGCGTTTCGACTACAGCGACAACCCGATTCTCGGCTACCGCACCCCCGGCCTGCCCGAAGAAATCGCCTATGCCGTCAACGCCTGGAACGACCAGATTGCGCCCGGCATTGCTGCGGGTGCCACCCGCGACGACTTCGCTGCATACGACCAGGAGCACGGCCTCGAAGGACAGCACCGGCTGGCCGGCGTCTACGACTACTTGCTCAACCATCCCATCTCGGGTAGCGAGCGCGCCGATGGGACGCTCAACCCAGAGGGCGGCCGTCACCGACTGGAGCAGGCTCGAGAGAACGGCGTCAAGTTCCTGCCCTACAAGTCCCACGGGAGCGAATCATGAAGATCTACGACGTCATCAAGAACGAGACCGGGCTACTCAACGACGGTCTCGGCTCGACGGCTGTCCTCGCCTGGAGGTTCACCGGCGAGGACTTCAACAACAACACCCAGCTGATCGTCTCCGAGTCGGAGGAGGCAGTCTTCATCCGTGACGGCATCGCCGTGGCAGTGTTCGGCGGCGGTCGCCACACGCTCAACAGCAACAATCACCCGTTCGTCGGCAAGCTCCGCAACCTCCTCTCGGGTGGGGTCAGCGCGTTCAGCTCGCGGGTGTACTTCGTCAACATCGACCACAAGCTCGAGCTGTTGTGGGGCACCGACAGCCCCATCCAGCTCCGCGACCCGGTGTGGGGGCTGCAGACGAGCGTGCGGGCTCGTGGGTCGTACTCGATCCAGGTTGCGGACTCCAAGAAGTTCCTCATCAAGCTGCTCGGCACCAACATCCAGGCGTTCGGCGAACAGGAACTGGCGGGCTACTTCCGCAGCGCGTTCTCGCAGCACATCCGCGGCACCATCGCCCGCTACATCCACGAATCCGGCCGGGAGATCCTTGAGATCACCTCCGACATCGAGATGCTCGCGGAGCAACTCCACCCGCGCTTGGCGCCGATCCTCGATGACTACGGGGTCAAGCTCGTGAACTTCTACATCGCTGCGATCGACATCCCCACGGACGACTCGAACCGGCAGGTGCTGGAGAACTCCATCGCCCAGAAGCAGGCCAAGCTTCAGAACGCCCAAGGCGACAAGGCCGTCATGGGCTTGCTCGGGGAGGACTGGGCCCGCCAGCAGTCGGCCACCATCCTCACCGAGCTGGCGAAGAACCCGGGCGCCGGAGGCGTCGCCTCGGCCGGTGCGGCCGCGGGCGTCGGCCTCGCCGCGGGCAGCGTCTTCGGCGAGATGGCCACGCAGATGTTCACCCGGCCGGTGCAACCCCAGGACGATCCGATGGCCGGTAACGTCGGCCGCAATCGCACCTCGCGCTTCACGCCGGCCGAGACGCCGGCGGCGCCATGCCCTGGCTGTGGCGCAGCCGTCATGGCGGACGCCAAGTTCTGCCCTGAGTGTGGCAACCGGCTCACACAGCAGCAACCCTGCTCCGGCTGCGGTACGTCGATCGACAGCACAGCCAAGTTCTGCCCGCACTGCGGAACTCCAAACCCGAACCAGGGAGCACCCTCGTGATCCGCACCCTTCTGCGAACCGTGATCTGGCTCGTCCCGGTCGCCGTCTACATCTCGATCCTCCTGATCCTTGACGTCAGGCAGAACGCGACCTTCTGGACATCCGTGCTGTTCTTGGCGTTCGCCTACGCCATGCTCGGGACCAGCTTCGTCGTCGTCCCCCGCAGCCGCATCGCCGCGATCCTTGGCATGCCGCTAATTCTCGTCGCTAGCACCTATTTCACCGCCGAACTCATTACCGCGACCGTTTTCATCTACGTGCGCGACATCCCATACCCGTGGGTCATCATCACCCAGCTCATCATGGCGGCGATCTTCCTCGTGGTCTTCTTCATCAGCATGTCCTCCAACGAGGCCGTCGCCGCCGAGATCGAGGCCCAGCACGCCGACGTGCTCGTCATCAAGAGCGCCGTCACGCGGATCAGCGCGCTCAGCCGCATCGCACACGACCAGCGCCTGGCAACGTCGCTCGAAAGACTGGCCGAGGAGTTCCGCTACAGCCCGACCATGCGCTCCAGCCAGGTGCGCGCCCTCGATGGCCAGATCGAGCAGGCACTGACCTTCCTGGAGACGCTCGTGCACACCCAAGCGGCCCAGGAGCAGCTGGTCGGTCAGATCGCCGCGATCTCCGGAGCGCTTGCGGTACGCAACGAGACGATCAAGTCTCGTCAGTAAGCGGTAACCGGCGGTCTGGCACGACCCAGATCCGCAGCAGCTGCCGGTCACCTCCGGCGAACCTCCAGCATCCGCGCGATGGCCATGACGTTTTTGGGCGCGAAAGGTACGTCGGATCTTCGGTATCAAATTGGATGGCTTCCGTCATCGAGTGTCCGGAATCCGGCACGATCGGCGTGGTGAGTTCGGAGTTCGTGCTCAGCCGTTCCGCGTGGGTTCGCCCTGGCGCCGGATTGCGGACATCAACTGAGGCTGCCTCGCGCGCGAGCCGACGCCACGTAGCCCAGCCAGAGCCCGTCCCGGGCGCGCGTCATGCCGACGAACAGCTCCCGGGCAGTCCGGCGACAGCGCTCGGCATACGCATCCTCGTTCTCGCCGGACCACACGGGCGGAGGGCCTTCGTGGAGTTCGGGCATGAAGACGAACTTGAAGTCGAGGCCCTTGGCGCGCTTGACCGTGCCGATCTTGACCCGGTCGTTGCTGACTCCGTCGTACTGGGTCAACTCGACCTCAGGTATTTCGCCCTGGCACAGCACCCCCTGATACCACTCGAGCGCCTTCAGGGTGAGGGTCAGCACCGCCATGTCGCCCCAGGGCACCCCGAGATTGTCATGCGTGCGCCGGATCTGAGAGACCAGAGCGGCGGCAATGTCTGAGCGCGATCCCAGCTCCCTTGCCACCGCATAGCCGTGCCTTTCGATCTCGGTATCACGCAGCCCAGTAACGGCCTCTCCGTCGAAATCATCGAACGGGTCGTCGCCGAGTTGCCGGTTTGCCTCCGCAAGGATCTCGATCGTGTTCCGGTAGTTCACTTTCAAGATCGAGGCCCGGCCGGCCACGCTGATGCCGGCCTCGGTGAGCGTGAAACCACCCGGATACACCGACTGCTGACCATCGCCGATCAGCAGAAGCGAATCGGGGCCGTCGCCCGCAAGCCGAGCGAGAAACTGCAGTGCTACGAGGTCGAGGTCCTGGATCTCATCGACGATGACGCTGCGATAGCAGAAGAGCTCCGGACAGCTGACCACTGCACGCCGGGCCTGGATGAGCAGGTCGTTGAAGTCGTGCACGCCAGTACAGTCCAGCTCACGTTGGTAGGCGATATAGAGATCCCAGACCTTCTCTCTATCCTCGGCTCGCAGCCGAGTGTTGCGCCCGATCCTGCGCAGCGTTCGATAGGTCTCGAAATCGGTGAGTCCTCGACCCTTGATGACGTGGTCGACCTCTTCACGCCAGTAAGACGGCCGATCATCGATCTGCCCCAGTCTCTTGTTGGAATCTGTTGCCCACCAGGCGCGAGAGTAGGCGGCGTCAGCAGCCTTGGGATCCAGACGGCTATGACCGCCGACGACCTCCAGGCACCGTCGGGCCAGGGCGTGGACACCTATGAATTCGATGTTGTCCGCCCCAGTGGGTGACAACCGACGAGTGAGGCCTTCGAGCACGCGCGGAAGAGTCTTGACGAAGCTGACCACCAGCACCGGCTGGGGAGACCGCTCAGCCAGGTAGACGGCGCGGTGCAGGCCCACCACGGTCTTGCCGGTTCCCGCGGGGCCCCGGACTCGAGCAGGTCCGCTGAACTGAGCCCGCACCAACTTGTTCTGATCGGGATGCAGGAACGTCATCCACTCCTCAATCGGCCCGGCCATCGCCCGGTCGATCAACGCTTGCTTCACCTCTGCGACGTCGAAGAGTGGTTCGCTCACGATCCGCTCCTGCTGCTGCGGCACGTTGCGCCGCGGCGCCGGCTGGAATTTCGCGTCATCGGCGGTCCGCATCTCAGGACAGACCTCGGCGACAACACCGGAGACGTGGTGAATCTGTTGGGGATTCAAGCGCAGCGGAAGCCGGAGGAGCCAGTCCAGCACGTGACGATCGCCGACCGCGGTGACTGGGCCGAGTGCTGTCGGCCGTAACGGTTGGCTGGTGAACACCATGGAGACACAGATAGCCGTACCGGCGATTCCCTGGGGCGCCAGCAACGTGGCGAGCCGGTCTTGCAACGCGATGAGCTTGTCGACCTGGTCGCCGGCCTCGGCCTGCCCGCGGAACAGCGTGCCGCCTTCGATGTGCGGCTCCGACCAATCCTTGGCATCGAGGACGACTATGCCGCCTGGCCCGACCAGCACGAAGTCGATGTTGGCCCGGCTGGAGCCAGGCCACACTCGATCCGCAAAGACGCGCCATTGCAAGGCGTCCAGCCCACGCAAGACGTCAGCCAGTCGCTGCTCGGAAACGCACGCAACCTGGTAATTCCTGGCCTCTCGCTCCTTGCTGCGGGCAAGCGCAGCTAGCGCCTCCGCCTCCTTATGTAACTCGACGCTGCGCTGTCGCGCCGATGCACCAGCCCCCATCTCGCCATTATCGGCAGTACACGCCTGCAGGAATAGAGACATTCGCCATCAGACGGGTCCCGCTCGAATCTCCTCGGTTAGGCAGGCAGGTTCAGCCCGAGAATTTCGCCCCATAGCCGGCCAGTTCGTCGTCGGTGCCGAAAACGAAGCGACCCGGCGCGACCTCGCTCATCCGTTGCGGCGCTTCCCCATGGTCAGGTGGCTGATAGCTCGTCCTGACCCTTGACCTCTCGGCGTCGGGGTCGGCCAAGGGCACCGCTGAGAGAAGGCTTGCCGTGTAGGGGTGCAGCGGCGTGTGCCACACCGCGTCCGCCGGACCGACCTCCACGAGCCTGCCTCGGTACATCACCCCGATCCGAGTGCTGAGATGACGGACCATGGCCAGGTCGTGGGCGATGAAGACATACGTCAGGCCACGGGTCCGCTGGAGGTCTGCGAGCAGGTTCACGATCTGGGCCTGGATGCTCACATCGAGAGCGGAGATCGGCTCATCGCACACCAACAATCGGGGCTCGACGATAAGCGCCCGAGCGATTCCGACCCGCTGACGCTGGCCACCGGACAGCTCATGCGGAAAACGACTCGCGTGGGAGGCGTCCAGTCCTACGGTGCGTAGCATCTCCTCGACCCGGTCTGCCCGCTCATCCCGGCGGGGAGCCGGCCGCCTGATGTCGATCCCCTCGGCAACGATGTCGCGCACCCTCATGCGGGGGTCTAGCGAGGCGTAGGGATCCTGGAAGATCATCTGGATCTCGTCGCTGACTCGCACGTCCCGGCGTTGATAGAGGCGCTTGCCGCGGTACCTGATCTCCCCACTGGTCGATCGGTAGAGCCCGACGATGCATCGTCCGAGGGTGGTCTTGCCGGAGCCAGACTCGCCGACGATGCCGAAGGTCTCCCCCTCCGCAACCCGGAAGCTGATGTCTTGCACCGCGCGTACCTCGTCGCGGCGGCCGCGGTTATACGCGTGACATAGCGCCTCGACCCTCAACAGTGGCTCGCTCGTCACGAGACGTTCCCTTCGCGTCGGCCAGCCGTCGAGGGTCGATCGACCGCGGGCGCTCCGTCCGCCAGCAGCCAGGTGGCGGCCTGGTGTGTGGCAGAGACGGCAAACAGCGGTGGCTCCTGCTCTCGATCGATCGCCAGTGCATAGCGGTTGCGTGGTGCGAAGGCGTCCCCCGGTGGGAGTGCTCGCAGGTCGGGAGGCGATCCAGGAATCGATGCGAGCCGGCCGTCTTTGTCCGCGGGCAGGGAACCGAGCAGTCCCCAGGTGTAGGGGTGGCGAGAATCGTAAAAGATCTCCCTGGTCGTGCCGATCTCCACGATGCGACCCGCATACATCACCGCGACGCGGTCCGCGATCGTCGCGACCACGCCGAGGTCGTGGGTGATGAAGACGATCGAGAGCGCCTCCTCTCGACGAAGATCCGCGAGGAGATCGAGGACTTGGGCCTGCACGGTGACATCCAGAGCGGTTGTCGGCTCGTCGGCGATGAGAATCTGTGGCTCGCAGATCAGAGCGATCGCGAGGGCGATGCGCTGTCGCTGCCCGCCGGAGAACTGGTGGGGATAATGCCGGAGCCGGCGTTCGGCGTTGTCGATGCCGACGCGTTCGAGCAGTCTCATCGCTGCCTCCAGCGCCGCGGCGCGCGTGATCCGGCGATGGAGACGGAGCGGCTCGATGAGTTGTCGACCCACGCTCATCGTGGGGTCCAAGGCGGTCATCGGATCCTGGAAGACCATGGCGATGTCATTGCCCCGGATGCGTTGCAGCTGACGCTCGGACAGGTGCGTCAACTCTTGGCCGGCGAACCGGATCCGTCCCGCGCTGACGGCGGCTCCCGTTGGCAGAAGCCCTAGCACTGCGCGAGCGGTGAGCGATTTGCCAGAGCCGGACTCACCCACGATCGCCAGCGTCTCGCCGGCGGCGAGATCGAAGGAGACTCCCCGCACCGCTGGCATGCTGGCGTCGTCGACGTTGACACTGACGTGCAGGTCTTCGACGTGTAGGAGGGCACGCGCGTCCATAGAGCGAGCCATCATCGGCTCCGCGGGTCGAAGGCGTCTCGTAGCCCGTCGGCCAGAAGATTGAACGCAATCATGATGAGACTGAGGGTGATGGCCGGAATGAGCATCTGGAAAGGCAGAAAGGTGAAGGTCTGGAAACCCTCGTTGAGCAAGGTCCCGAGCGAAGCCACCGGCGGCCGAAGACCGATACCGATGAAGCTGAGGAACGCCTCGAAGAAGATCGCGGTCGGGATGGTGAACATCGTCTGGACCAGCATGATCCCCAACATGTTCGGGAGCAGGTGACGTATCGCCAGGCGCCATCGGCGGGCGCCGAGCAACCGCGCGGCGAGGATGAACTCCTGTTCCCGCAGCCGCAAGGCCTGGGCGCGCACGAGCCTTGCCATCGGGATCCAGCCGGTCACCACCATCGCCAGCACGATCGAGATCAGGCCGGGGTTGAACACCGTCAGCATCAAGACGAGCACCACAAGCGTGGGAACGCCGGACACTACCTCCAGAATGCGCTGGATTGCGGTGTCGACGCGATAGCCACCGAGCCCGGAGATGAGCCCGACGGCGACACCCAAGGTCAGATCGAGGGCGGTCGCTACGACGGAGATGAACAATGAGTAGCGCACGCCCATGAGCAATCGAGACAACAGGTCGCGGCCGAGCGAGTCGGTTCCGAAGATGAAGTGAACCCCCGCTGGAACCCCCGCCGCGGCGTACTTGTCGACCCGACTTCCACCGACCATGGCGGTGCCGTCGAGACCCGAAATATGCAGGCCGGAGATCTTGGGCGGCAGGTTGATGTAGGCGATGTTCTGCTTCGTCGGATCATGGGGCGAGATCCACAACGACCCGATCGCCAGCACGACGACCACGACCAGGAACAAGAGTGCTACCAATGCCGAGCGACGTCGGCACAGCCGGCGCCAAGGCCCCACGGTTGTGCCGACAACGACCTGAGGGTCGGTAGCCTCCGCCATGGGTGACGCAACGAGATCGAAAGCCTCCGGTGGCAGGCCGGATGCGCTCGGCGGCAAAGGGCTCATCGTGGGCTCCCCGCCAGCCTGATCCGCGGATCTATGAGGCAATAGAGCACATCGACCACGAGGAGCACGACGAGGAGCAGTGTGGAATAGAGAATCGTGACGGCCATGACCGTGGGATAATCATTGGCCAGGATCGACGTGACAAACTGCGCACCGATTCCCGGTACGGCGAAAATGCTCTCCACGACCAGCGAGCCTGTCATCAGAGCGGCCGTCATCGGCCCAAGCAGAGTGAGCAAGGGGATGACGCTGTTGCGCAGGCCGTGTCGCCACGCGACCTGCCACTGCGACAGGCCCTTGGCTCGCGCGAACTCGGCGTAGTCGGACGAGAGCACCTCGACCATCTCGGTGCGGACGAAGCGTGCCGCGTCGGCCAGGGGCGCCATCGCGAGCGCGAGTGTGGGCAGAAGGGTGGCGAGCAGGCCCTGGTTCCACGACGTGATCGGCAGGATCTTGAGCCGGATCGCGAAGATGTATTGCAGTATGACGGCAATCACGAAGCTCGGTACCGAGCGACCGAGCACTGCGGTGACGGTCGAGCCAGAGTCGAGCCAGGTATTGCGACGCACCGCGGCCACGATGCCGAGAAGAATCCCGAGCACCGTGCCCACGAGCAGCGCCTGAAAACCGAGCTGAACCGACGGCCAGACTCGCCCCGCCAACAACGCTGTGACCGGTTGGTTCTTGAATTGGAACGAGACGCCGAGATCCCCGCTCAGCAGATGTCGCACATAGATCAGGTACTGATCGGCCAGCGGCTTGTCGAGCCCTGCGTTCTGCTTGAGAATCGCTATCTGATCGGAGGTCAGATCCTGCTGGTCGACAAAAGGCGAACCCGGTAGCAGATGGAGCAGAAGGAACGTCACGGTGACGATCATCCACAGCGTCAGGACCAGATAAGCCAACCGGCGCACCACATACCGGCTGAGACTCATGGATAGCGACTCAGTTGGCCATCCACGCCGACGTGTAGTCGAGCGCAACTCCGACCGGGTGGAACACGACCCCCTTGAATTTCGGATTGCGCAGGATCGTCGAACTCTGGAAATAGATGGGCGTGACCCCCTGGTCGGCCATCAAAGTTTGCTGAGCCGTCTGGAGATCCTTCCACCGCGCGGCCGGGTCCAAGGCGTCGGTGGTCGCGGCCGCGTTGAGCGCGTTGTCGTAGCTGGGGTCGTCGTACTTGCCCCAGTTGGTGCCTGCCGAGGAGAGGAACAGGTTGAGCTGACTCGACGGGTCGGCATAACCGGCCGCCCACGTGACGAAGTAGATGTCGAACTGGCCCTTGCCCACCTTGTCGAGCAGATTGGCCGTCGGGTTGATGCCGACGTTGACCTTGATACCAGGCAGGTTGTCCTGGATCGCGCCCTGGAGGTACTGGGAGACGATCTTGACCCGATCCGAGGAGAAGGTCTCCAGATCGATGGTCAGCGATGAGATGCCCAGTTCCTTCTGGGCCTGCGCCCACAAGGTCTTGGCCTTGGCGATATCCGTCGGCAGTGCCGTGCGGCCGGCGAAGTCTTGACCGTTGTAGGAGGCCACGCCCGGTGGCACCAGGCCGGTCGCTGCCGTCGAGCCGTCGGCAAGCACGTTCTTGGCGAGCGCCTCCCGATTGATAACCAGGGAGATCGCCTCACGAACCTTCTGGTTGGCGAAAGCGGGTTTGGTCTGGTTGTAGCCGAGGAAAGCGCTGGTCGAGGTGGCGCTGGCCACGTAGCCGGGGTCGGACTGGTTGGCTTGCACCTGCGCCCCGGCGATCTGGACCTCGTCGACCTTGCCGGACTTGTAGAGGCCCACGGCTGTGCTGGTGTCTGTGAGCACCTGCACGTTGATGGTCTTCAGCTTGACCGCAGACGCGTTCCAGTAATGGTCGGCCTTGAGATACTTCCAGTTGCCACCGATACCAGGGCCGGCGAAGTCGGCCAGGACGAACGGGCCGTTGTACACGGCGTGATTGCTGTCCGAGCCGAACGCTTCGCCTTGGGCCGTGACGTACTTCTGATCCACCGGGAAGAGCGCTGTCGAGGCCAGCAATGAGGTGAAGTAACTCGTCGGCACTCGCAAAGTGATCTGCAGCGTGTGGTCATCGACCGCAGTGACCCCCAACGAATCGGGTGCCTTCTTCTTGGCGATGATGTCGTCCGCGTTCGCGATCGGTGTGAAGTACTTTTGGTTCTCACTCGCGTTGGGCAGCCCGACGGCCCGCTTCCAGGCATAGGCGTAATCGCCGGCGGTCACCGGATCTCCGTTGGACCACGTGGCCTTCGGGTTGAGCCGGACCGTGTACGTGAGGCCGTCCTTGCTCACGGTGGGCAACGCCGCGGCATCGGCGGGCGTCGGCTGGTTCTTCTGGTTCAGCCGGTAAAGCCCCTCATAGACGGTGTTGATCACCTGCGCGCTGCTGGAGTCGATCGCCTGCGGCGGGTCGATCGTGTTGAGCACCTGCGGGACGGCGATCGTCGCCTCCTGAGCAGCGGCTTGGCCACTCTTGTTGCCCTCTGGGGTCTTGTCGCTCTCTGAGGTGCATGCACTGACGGTAGCCACTGCCATCAAGGAGACTGCGGCGACTGCGAGTACCTGGCGACTCTTCACGAATAACCCCTCAAGCTCAAACGGTAGAGGCGAAAGCGCCTTGACCTTGTCAGGTCTCTTGCCGACCCGCAAGCAACCTGGCCGAGCCTGAGAAGCTGATCCCGCTCGACAGGAAAGTCCGGCGCGCGGCGCCGCCACGTCCAGCTGACAGGCACGTTCAGCAGCCGAGAAGTCGATCCGCGGTGAGCAACACAATCCCCGGCGATCGCTTGCACAACGCAGCGAGAACTCGGCAGGATTGAGCCGTCCCGAAGCCGACCAGGTGCCTGTGCCTGACGTACCGTGGAACCGATCTCTGTGACCGCAGCCAATTCCGCCGAACACGTATCTGCCTCGCGCCACAGAGCAGGGTTCGACTAAACGTGTAGAACGTCTCCCCCGTCAGTACCTCTGGATGCCTCGATTCGACCTGAGAGGAACGACCATGTCCGACTACACCCCCGTTACGGGGGCACCCGTCTGGTTCGATCTGATGACCTCCGACGCACCCCGCGCCGTCGACTTCTACGGCCGGCTGTTCGGTTGGGAGGCAAGCGAACCCAACGAGGAGTTCGGCGGCTACCGCAACTTCTCCGCCCATGGCAAGCTCGTCGCCGGGCTGATGCAGTCGGGCGACGACGCACAAGGACCGACCAACGTCTGGTCGGTGTACTTCAAGGTCGACGACGCCGACACAGCCGTCGAAGCGGCCACCGCCGCCGGCGCAAGCGTCCTGTCGCCGGTGATGGCAGTGGGCGACCTGGGCCGGATGGCGATCCTCGCCGATCCGGCCGGTGCGGCCTATGGCATCTGGCAATCCGGCACACACCCGGGCTTCACCGAGCGCGGTACCCACGGCACGCCGTACTGGTTCGACACCATGAGCATGGACTACGCGGCCTCCACGGCGTTCTATCCCACGGCGCTGGGCTGGGAACTCACGGAGATCGGGACCGGCGGCGACCCCGACGCCATCGGGCCCGACTACTACTCACAGGTATCTGTCGGTTCAGGCGATGCCACAGAAGGCGTGGCCGGGATCATGGCGGCCAAGGGCATGTTGGGCGAGGGACACCCGTCGTTCTGGCAGGTCTACATCACCGTGGACGACGTTGCCGCGACGGTCGCCCAAGCCGCTGAGCTCGGCGGCCAGGTTCTGATGCCCGGCGAGGTCACCCCGTGGGGAACCCTTGCCTCCATCAAAGACCCGATGGGCGCCGTGATCTGCCTGGGACACCCACCGGCTGGGCGGTAGCAACGGGAGGTAGCACAGGCACGGGAGGTAGCACAGGCACGGCGTGTGCGCCGGAGGTCGGCTCGAGCGAAGGCGAGTCGAGCTCGATTCACAGGCCGAACGGGTGCGTCACCCGGCGCGCTATGACAGGCTGAATGTCCGGAGCAGGACGATCAGGAGGAGCCGCTATGTCCCGCGTCATCCACTTCGAGATTCACGCCGCCGACCCCCAACGTGCGGTGGCCTTCTACCAGAGCGCCTTGGGCTGGCAGGTCCAGGACTGGAGCGAGTACGCAGGCATGCCCTATTTCGGAGTGACCACCGGTGACGACGGCGATCCGGGCATCAACGGCGCCATCATGCAACGGCAGGGCGACAACCCCGCACCCGGTGGAGCGGTCGCGGGGGGTGTCCTCACGGTGGGCACCGACGACTTCGAGGCCACCTCGGCCAAGATCATCGAGGCGGGCGGCACCGTTGCTCTGCCGAAGTATGCCTTGCCGGGCATGGCGTGGCAGGGCTACTTCATCGACACTGAGGGCAACGTCTTCGGCATCCACCAGCCCGATCCGGCCGCCCAGTAGCGCATTCACCTCAGCAGTCAGCGCAGTTGAATCTCCGCCAACAGATGCTGCAGCTCCACGGTTCTGGGGTGCAAGGCCAGGTAGATCGCAGATAGCTCGTCATAGAGCGCCTTGTTCGCCAGGTTCGGCTCGACGGTGGCGATCGTCTGCGACCAGGTCGCGTCGCGGTCGACGATCCCTACGGCAACGCCTGCCAGCATCGCGTCCCCGTAGCACGCACCCACGGATTGCTCGGTGATCTCCTGGGTCAGGCCAGTGATGTCAGAGACGATCTGCGGCCAGAGCCCGCCGGTGGTGCCACCGCCGACCGCGTAGCAACGAGTACTCGTCGCTCCTGCCTCGGCCATAGCGCTCAGCACGTGGCGAGCGCCGAAGGCGGTCGCTTCCAAGAGCGCACGGTACAGGTGACCGCGCCCATGATTCAGCGTGAGACCGAAGATGGCTCCGCGCGCATTTGGGTCGAGCAGCGGAGTGCGCTCGCCGGCGAAGTACGGCAAGGCGACCAACCCACCTGCGCCCGGCCCTACTGCGGCGACCTCGGCCGTCAGATCTGCAAACGAGGCGTTGCCGAGAATGTCGCGCAGCCACTTGGTGAGCGAGCCTGAGGTTGCCATCCCGCTGGCGAGGTTGTAGGTGTTCTCAAACAGGTGCGCGTTCGACCACAGCTGCGGCGACGAATGTGCCTTCTCGGTCACAACGACGATCGACATCGTCGATCCATAGATCACCACCGCATCGCCGGGCTGACGCACGCCCACACTCATCGCGTCGGCAAAGCTGTCCATAGTGCCGACAGCGACAGGCAAGCCTTGCGGCAAGCCGGAAAGCCGAGAGCCTTCAGCATTCACGTAGCCGGCGATATCGCTGGGCCGAAGCAACGTGGGCATCGCCAGACCGGGCGCGATCTGGTGGCACCATTCGTCGATCCACGTACCGGCGTGGACGTCGTACAGCGGTTCGGAGTAGCTGGCAGAGATGTGATCCAGGACGTAGGAGCCGGTGAGCCGATGCGCGATGAAGGAGCTGGCCATGAACCAATATTTGGTCCGCGCATAAAGCTCGGGCTCGTGGCGGCGCATCCACAAGAGCCGTCCCCCGACTGACTGCGCACTCAACAGATTGCCGCAGCGGGCAACGATGCTCTCCTGCCCGAAGAGTGTCGTGAGCTCATCGATCTCGTCCATCGAGCGAGTGTCGATGCCGTAGAGGATTGCGGGCCGCAATGGCACCGCATCCGCATCGCAGGGGAGCATGCACGGCCCGATCCCGGACACTGCCACCCCGGCCAGACCATCGCCACCCACCAGGGGTAGGAGCTCGTCGCAGATGGCCCGAAAATCGGTCCACCACACAGCTTCTGGATCGTGCTCCGCCCACCCGGGCCGCGGGAGCGAAAGGTCGTGCGGCTGCTCGCTGATGCCGACGATCTGGCCATCGGCTCGGGTCAGCACGCCTTTCGAACTTCCGGTCCCGATATCCACGCCGAGGAGCAGCTTCGGCTCAGCCGTTGACGAGCGCACGACCACAGATTCCCTCACAGTGAGTTGCCGGTAAGCCGACGGGCGTGGCTCGCCTTGCTCTGGAGCCGCCGTCGACGCGCGTCAATATTGACAGCTCGGGGTGCCGGTCGCCAACCGGGACGGCCAGGGCCTCACTCCGCAAGATCGTCGCGGGGTCCCGTGCTTGCCTGCTGCCATCCGCGCGAAATAGACCGCGGTTGGCACTGGCTATGATCCACCGACACTCGATCGCCCCCGACCGGCGGCAGAGCCCAGACCTCAGCCCGCGTGAACTCCGGCCGCACTCTCGCCTACAACACCGGCAGGGTCGTCGACCCAGGCCCCCCGACAGAGCACCCCGGCCACCTGCAGCGCCTCGTCCAGCATCACGAGGTCGGCCGAGGCGCCGACGGTGAGCCCGTTATGAGGCAGGCCCAGGGCCCGGGCCGGGGTGATGGACGACTGCCGCACGCCGGTCAGGAGTGCCTCGTCGCGGTCGAGCTCGCTATGGGTCACCGCATACCGGAACACGTGATCCATCGTGGCGGTGCTGCCGGCAATGGTGTCGGTACCGGCCACCCGAGCCGTGCCGCCCACCACGTCCACCGCCAAGGCCCCGAGCTGGTAGGCGCCGTCGGGCATGCCGGCAGCCGCCATGGCATCGGTGACCAGGGCGACCCGGTCGCGACCCACCCTGGCCGAGACGTCCCGGTAGAGCGCGGGGTGCAGGTGCACCCCGTCGGTGATCAGCTCGACGGTGACGCGCGGGTCCTCCAGGAGAGCGATCACCGGCCCCGGCTCGCGGTGATGTACCGGCCGCATGGCGTTGAACAGGTGCGTCGCCACACTCGCGCCCGCATCGATCGCCGCCCTGGCCTGCTCGTAGCTGGCGTCCGTATGGCCCACTGCGGCAACGGCTCCTGCCTCGACGATGCGCCGGATCGCCGCCGACGCACCGTCGAGCTCGGGGGCGAGCGTGACCATCCTGATGGTGCCCTTGGCCGCGGCGAACACCCGGCCGAGCTCCGCCTGCTCCGGATCGCGTAGCGCAGAGGGCTCGTGCGCGCCGCAACGACGCGGCGACAGCCAGGGCCCCTCGAGATGGATGCCGACCACCTGGCCGTCGGCCACCTGCTCGGCCAACACCCCGACCTGCCGAAGCAGATCGGCGGGGTGCGCGGCCACCAGCGAGGCGATCATGGACGTGGTGCCGTGCCGGCGATGCAGTTCGACGGCCGCCCGCGTCCCCTCGGCCGTGGCCTCGGGGAACGCGCCGCCACCGCCGCCATGCACGTGCATGTCGACGAAGCCGGGTACGACGGTGACGGCGCCGAGCGCGTGGTCGACGGGCCGGTCGGGCACGCCGGAGCCGAGCGCCACCACTCGGTCTCCGGCGATCTCCAGCCAACCGGGACGGAGCAGGTCAGAACCGGTGGCGATGGTGTCGGCAGTGATCAACATGGACGAAACCTCCTCCGTAGCAATTGTTTACAGGTGGTCGGAACTAGATACCCTGCCAGGCGGGCTTGGCGGCATAGGTCTGGCGGTAATAGTCGGCCAGCTGCAGACGGCTGGCGGCCGCCTCGTCGAGCAACACCGTCACATGCGGATGGTGCTGCAGGATCGTCGCCGGCCACAAGGCGCTGACGGGCCCTTCCACCAGCTGGTGCACCGCCTCCGCCTTGCCCTTGCCCGTCGCGACCAACAGCACGTGACGGGCCGCCATGATCGTGGTCAGACCCTGGGTGAGGCAATGGGTCGGCACGGCATCGAGGTCGTTGTCGAAGAACCGGGCGTTGTCGAGCCGGGTCTGCCGGGTCAACGTCTTGATCCGGGTTCGCGAGGCCAGCGACGAGCCTGGCTCGTTGAACCCGATGTGCCCGTCCGTGCCGATGCCGAGGATCTGCAGGTCGACCCCGCCCGCCTCGGCGATGGCCGACTCGTAGGCCGCGCAGGCAGCCGGGATGTCGGTGGCCAACCCGTCGGGACCCTGGACGGCGCCAGGGGAGAAGTCGACCCGCGAGACGAAATCGGTGTCGATGACATTGCGGTAGCTCTCCGGGTGATCGGCGGCCAGCCCCACATATTCATCCAGGGTGAACCCACGGGCCCCCTGGAAAGAGACGTCGCCCTGGGCGCAGCGCGCCGCCAGCTCGTCGTAGATGGCCAGCGGTGACGAGCCCGTGGCCAGGCCCAGAACGGCGTCCGGCTTTCGGTGGAGCAGGTTGACGAACACGTCGGCGCCGAGCCGGCCGATCGTCTGCGCGTCTTCGAGGATGACGATTTCCATTGCTATGCGCTCCTATTGGTCTCGGTTACGGGTGTGCTCAGTTGACGGTGAACAGCGAGTCGAGCGCCGCCACCTGCGCTTCGGCGAGAACGGCGATGTCGCCAGCCTTGGAATCCATGACCACGACCGGGATGATCGGGTTACGGCCCGAGGCCTCTACCGACGGCACATCGAAGGTGATGATGGCCTGGCCGGCCTCCACCTGGTCGCCCTGCTTGGCCAGCGAGACGAACCCTTCTCCGTTCAGCTTCACGGTGTCGAGGCCGAGGTGCACCAGCACACCCACGTTGTCGGGAGTGAGGATGACGAAGGCGTGCGGCCACAGCGTCATGAGCTTTCCGCCCACCGGCGCCACCGCGTTGACCACGTGCCGCGGGGGATCGATCGCCACTCCGTTGCCGACGATGCCTTGCGCGAAGGTGGGGTCGGGAACCTCCTGCAGCGGCACCACGCGACCTTGCACGGGGGCGAGGATGGTGGTGGTCGCTCGCTTCTTCGCCGGAGCCTTCGGTGCCGCAGCCGCTTCGACCACGGGCGCTTCGGCAACGGGTGCCGCCGCCACCGGAGCGGTCGGAGACTGAGCCAGCGCATTGTTGATGTCTTCCTTCAACGCGTCGGCCTGCGTGCCGAAGATGGCCTGCACGTTGTTGCCCACCTCGATCACACCGGCGGCACCTAGGGCCTTCAGCCGCCCCTGGTTGACCTTGGTCTTGTCGGCTACCTCCATCCGCAGCCGAGTGATGCAGGCGTCGACGTTGATCAGGTTCTCCCGTCCGCCGAAGGCTGCGATGAGCTGCTCGGCCTTGCTGTTCGCGGCACCGCCCGCACCACCGGTCGTCAGCTCGGCGCTGGCGGAGTCGGTGAGGTTGGCCGCCTGCTCGGCGTCGAACTCGTCGTCGGGCTCGCGGCCCGGAGTGCGCATGTTCCAGCGCCGGATCGCGAATCGGAACATCCCGTAGTAGAGGAAGAAGAACACGACGCCCATGACGATGAGCAGAGGCACGTTCTTGGCCGCCGGTGCTGTTCCGTAGAGCAACAGGTCGATCAATCCTGCGGAGAACGAGAAGCCGAGGTGGATGTTGAGCCAGTAGGCGATGGCCAGCGACAGGCCGGTGAGGACGGCGTGGATCACGTACAAGGGGAACGCCACGAACATGAACGCGAACTCCAGCGGCTCCGTCACCCCGGTAAGGAAGGCGGTGAGGCCGGCGGCCGACAGGATGCCGACGGCCACCTTCTTCTGGGCCGGCTTGGCCTCCTTGATCATGGCCAGCGCCGCGCCGGGCAGACCGAACATGAGGATCGGGTAGAAGCCGGCGGTCAGTCGTCCTGCGGACGGGTCACCCTTGGCGAAGCGGGTGAGCTCGCCGGTGACGATGCCGTGGCCGGTGTTGTAGTCGCCGTAGAGGAACCAGACATAGGTGTTGAGGATGTGGTGCAGGCCGACCGGGATCAGCATCCGGTTGGCGAAGCCGTACGCGAAGGCGCCGATCACTCCGGAGCCGCCGATGAACTGCCCCACGCCGGTGAGCCCGACGTTGAAGATCGGGTAGAAGTAGCTCAGGGCGAAGCCCATGAAGAGGCAGGCAAGCGACACCACGATCGGCACGAACCGGCGTCCGCCGAAGAAGCCCAGGTACGAGGGCAACTGGATGTTGTGGTAGCGATCGAACAGCCAGGCCGTGACCAGGCCGACCGCGATACCGGCGAACACGCTGTAGTTGATCATCGCCTGGGCGCCGGTCTGGTCGTGCACCCCCGCCAGCACGACGGGCGACATCGCCTTGAACACCGCGTCGATCACGAGATAGCCGGCCACGGCCGACAGGGCAGTCGAGCCGTCCGCCTTCTTGGCGAAGCCGATGGCAACACCCACCGCGAACAGGATCGGCAGGCTGCTGAAGATGGCGCCGCCGGCGGCGCTCATCGCATTGAAGAACGGGCCGATCACCGGGGCGGTGATCTTGCCCAACAGGTCGGGCTGCCCGAGCCGCAGCAGAATGCCGGCGGCGGGCAGGAGCGCGATGGGGAGCATGAGGCTCTTGCCGAGTCTCTGCAGTTGGGCGAACCCGGGAATGCGCAGCCCGGACTTCTTTGTGGAAGCCGCGACGTCGCTCATTCTGTCCTCCTCGGAGATAGTTGCTGACCCGGATCTCGGCCGATCCCGGTTCGACCTGATTGGTCTAGACCAGAGATTGGCATAGACCAATAGGGCTGTCAAGGAATATTCGAGTGTGTCCTAGATCACATGCGTTGGCGAGGGCCGACCCGGAAGAAGGGGCGCGCGCGAGTTGATTGGTCTAGGCCAATAAGGTACCTTCGGTTACTCCGACCAGTTCTCGTCTCCGGAAGGGTCCGTCGTGAAGGTTCCCAAGTACTACCGAGTCAAGAACGAGATCCTTGCCCTGATCGCGGGTCTTCCTCCCGGCTCGGCCGTGCCCACCGAACGCGAGCTCGCCGAGACCTTCGAGACCTCGCGCACCACCGTCCGGCAGGCCATCGCCGAACTGGTCGTGAACGGGCGCCTGGAGCGCACCCAGGGCCGCGGCACATTCGTGGCCCAACCCAAGCTCATGCAGGTGCGCCAGCTCACGTCGTTCTCCCAAGACCTGCAATCGGAAGGATGGCGGCCAGGCAGCGTCGTCCTCAGTGTCACGGAGGAGCCCGCCCAGGGTGAGGTCTGCGCGCGCTTGAACGTGAGCCCAGGAACGACCATCCATCGGGTGGAAAGGCTGCGGACGGCAGCCGACGAGCCGATCGCGCACGAGGTCGCCCGGCTGCCCGGGCCGTTGCCGGCCCTGGCCGACGAGCTCGCCTCACGCGGCTCGCTCTACCGGACCCTGCGCGAGAGGTTCGGGATCGAGATCGCCACCGTGGAAGACACCGTGGAGACGACCCTGGCCGATCCCGTCCAGGCCGACCTGCTGGGGGTAGACACCGGGCTGCCGATGCTGCTCATCCACCGCACGGGCTGGGACGCGGCCGGCCGACCGGTGGAATGGACCAGGTCGGTGTTTCGCGGCGACCGGTTCCGGTTCGTGGCCCGGCAACGGCTCAGCGATCTCGGTCAACTGGCTGGGTGATCCCGCAGCCCCGCTGCGGTCAAGCCAACGGACAGATCGCCAAGGTGGACGGGAATGCCTGGCCGTCGCGCTACGCTAGGAGCAACAGGTACGCACACTGCCCTCGAAATTTCTGCACCCTCGAAAATTTCTGCCTTACTTCAGTGCGCGCGCCGACAGTTCATGCATCAAACAGTGAGTGCATCAATAGTTGCCTCACAGGTCGTCTGCTTTGCCGCCCCAGCACCACGCGGCGCACCCCTCACCCGACGAGCGGTTCCGGCAACCACGGCCACCCCCCTACTCGTCCGTTGAAGGATTCTGTTGCCTCTCTCTTTCGCCGATCTCGGCGTGCCCAACGCGCTCGTCTCCGCCCTCGCTCAGGGCGGCATCACCGAGCCGTTCCCCATCCAGGCCGCGACCCTGCCGGATTCACTTGCCGGTCGCGACGTGCTCGGCCGCGGGCGCACCGGCAGCGGTAAGACCGTCGCCTTCGCCCTACCCACCATGGCAGTGCTCGCCGCCTCCGGCCGGCCTCGCCGGCCGCGACTACCGCGGGCCCTCGTGCTCGTCCCCACTCGTGAGCTCGCCACCCAGGTGGCCGAGACCATGACCCCGCTCGCGCACGCCGTCGGCCTGCGCACCATGACGATCTTCGGCGGCGTGGGCCAGAACCCCCAGGTCAGCGCGTTGCGCAGCGGAGTCGACGTCGTGATCGCCACCCCCGGCAGGCTGGAAGACCTCATCGGCCAAGGACACTGCCGACTCTCCGACGTCGAGGTCACCGTGCTCGACGAGGCCGACCACATGGCTGATCTCGGCTTCCTGCCTGCGGTCAAGCGTCTGCTCGACGCCACCCCGAAGGACGGCCAGCGGCTGCTCTTCTCGGCCACGCTCGACGGCGCGATCGACCAGTTGGTGCGCCGCTACCTGCACCGCCCCGTGACGCACTCAGTCGACAGCGCGGCCTCTCCGGTGTCGACGATGACGCACCACCTGTTCCACGTCTCCCGCGATGCCAAGCCCGCGGTGGTGCGCGCTCTGCTGTCCGGCCAGGGACGCACCCTCGCCTTCACCCGCACCAAGCACCGCGCCAAGCGACTCGCCAAGGAGCTCACCGCGGCCGGAATCCCCGCGGTCGACCTGCACGGCAACCTCTCCCAGGCCGCTCGCCAGCGCAACCTCGCGGCGTTCGGGGAGGGCACCACGCGCGTGCTCGTAGCCACGGACATCGCCGCCCGCGGCATCCACGTCGACGATGTCGCGCTCGTCGTGCACGTCGATCCACCGGCCGAGCACAAGGCCTATCTGCACCGCTCCGGTCGTACGGCGCGCGCCGGCGCCGAAGGCGTGGTCGTCACCGTGAGCACGCCGGAGGAGCGTGCAGACGTTCGCGCCATGATGCGCAAGGCCGGCATTCACCCCACCTCCGCCGACGTCGAGGCCAACCACCCGGCGATCACTGGACTTACCGGCCCTGCGGCCGAACGCGTCACCCCGGCTCCCGTCCAGCCTTCGGACAGCGGTCGCGCTGCCGGAGCCGGTGGACGCGGCACTGCAGGGCGAGGCACGACTGACCGGGCCGCTGGGCGCGGCGTCACGCGTCGGCCCGGTTCGCGGGACGAGTCGGCCCGCAGCGATGGCTCGTTCCGTGGCGAGGGATCTGCACGCGGCGACGCCCGAGGCCGCTCGTCGCGTGGCGGCGGATCCTCCGGCAACGGCCAGGGCCGGGGACCCCGCACTCCCGGCGCAACCGGGGGGTCCAACGGCGGGCGCCGCCCTGCGGCAGCCCCGGCCGGCTCCTCCGGCGGGGCAGCTGGCTTCTCCGCACGCGGAGGCCGTGGCCGCTAGGTCGGCACGACTGCTCCCGCGGCCCAAGCCGCCACGTATCCATACGACGTCGAGCCCTTCAGGCGCGCTGCCCGGCGCGGCCTTCCACTGCGGTGATCCGCTCGGGGACACCCGAGCGGGCCCCTCGCGCAGGGGTTCGACGAGGTCGATGTCCTTTATCCGACACGATTACTGCGGTTGGTTCCGGCTTCGTGCTCAGCCGGGATCGCTGGTCCGCAATCGTGTCGGATAAGGGACACGCGGCGGCCTGCAGCTCCTGCGTGCCCGGGTGACCCGAACCAACCGTTGTCCCCGAGCGGAGCGGAATCGCTGCTCTGGGCCGTGCCCGCCGGCGGCCAGCGCCGCCCGAAGGAAGGCATGTCGGTCGAAAAGCCTGAAGCAAGGCCGCATCCCCCACCAGGGATGAATAACGACTGCGACGATGACAACCTCGTGTTCTGCACGTCGCATCGCACTCAATCGGGCGGCCCAACTTTCGAGCCGCAAGGTGTCAGCGCCGGTAAATGGATAGCCTGAACCCATGTCAGCTCGGGCGAAGCGCGCGGAGATGTTCTCCAACCAGATCTCGGCTCCGCTGCGCTCGTTCCTGCGCACCGAGGCCGGCAGCGCAGGGCTGCTCGTGGCAGCAGCGGTGCTTGCGGTGCTGTGGGCGAACTCGCCGTGGTCCGATTCCTACCACGCGATCTGGCACGCGCACGCGTCCATCCAGATCGCCGGGCTGGTCTACGACATGTCGATCGCGCACTGGATCAACGACGGACTGATGGTGGTCTTCTTCTTCGTCGTCGGCCTGGAGGTGCGGCACGAGTTCGCCGTCGGCGAGCTCACCGACCGACGGCGGATCATCGTGCCCCTGGTCGCCGGAGTCGGCGGCCTGGCGGTGCCCGCCATGCTCTACCTCGCCTTCAACCCGACCGGCCCGGCGGCCGGAGGCTGGGGCGCGGTGATCGGCACCGACACCGCCTTCCTGCTCGGGACGCTGGCCCTGGTCGGCCCCAATGTGTCTACCCAGTTGCGGATCTTCCTGCTCACCCTCACCGTCATCGACGACCTGGTCGCTGTCTCGGTCATCGGAATTGTGTACTCCGACCAGATCCATCTTTGGCCCCTGGCCCTGGCGGTCGCCTGCCTGGTGGGGCTGGTGGTTCTCGATCGGGCCGGGGTCTGGCGCGCCACGCCGTACGTGGTCGTGGTCGTCATCCTCTGGGGTGCCACCGTCAAGGCCGGCCTGCACGCCTCGATCGCCGGAATGCTGGCCGGGCTGCTCGTGCCAGCGTTCAATCCGACCCGGCACGCAGTGGAGCAGGCGGCCACCCAGTTCAGGGCGTTCCGGCAGTCGCCGATGGCCAGCGTCGGCAAGTCGGCCAAGAGGCAGCTGGCGCAGGCGGTCTCGGTCAACGAGCGGCTGCAGCTCAACCTGCACGGGATGACCGGCTACGTCATCGTCCCGCTGTTCGCGCTGGCCAACGCAGGGGTCGATATGCGCAACGGTGTGCTGCAGCAGTCGCTGCACTCGCCGGTGACCTGGGGCGTCGTGGTCGGCCTCGTGGTGGGCAAGTTGGTGGGGATCAGCGGCGGCTCGCTGCTGGCCACCAGACTGCGGCTGGGATCCCTGCCCCAAGGCGTGGGACAGGGACACGTCCTGGGCGGGGCGGCCCTGTCGGGCATCGGCTTCACCGTGTCGTTGCTCATCATCGGCCTGGCCTTCACCGACGAGAAACTTCGCGAGCAGGCGACGGTGGGCGTGCTGATCGCGGCCGTGCTCTCGGTAGCCGTCGGCTGGGTGGCGTTCCAGCTCGCCGCGGTCGTGCTCGGCCAGCGGGACGCCAGCCTGCCCACCCGGCTCACCGCACCGGTCGACCCGGCCACCGACCACATCATGGGCCCGGTAGACGCACCGCTCACCCTCGTGGAGTACCTCGACTTCGAGTGCGCGTTCTGCGCCCGGGCCACCGGGGTCGCCAAGGACGTCCGGGCGCATTTCGGCGACGACCTGCGCTATATCCCCCGGCACCTGCCACTGTCCGAGCACCCGCACGCCGAACTCGCGGCGATCGCGGTGGAGGCGGCCGGCCGGCAGGGCAACTACTGGGGTATGCACGACGCGCTGTTCGGGCATCAGGCCGAGCTCGACTACGAGGACATCCTCGGCTACGCCGGTGCGATCGGGCTCGACATGGAGCGGTTCGCCCGAGACCTCGACGACGATGAGCTCGCCGGGATCGTCCGCGACAACGTGGCCAGCGCCGAAGCCAGCGGTGCCCGTGCCACGCCGACGTTCTTCGTCGGCGACCTGCGGCACATCGGCCCACACGACAGCGGATCACTGATCGAGGCCCTCGAGTCCCTGCGCAGCACCGTGCCGGGTCAGCCGACTGCACGCGACTCGCATTAGGGTGCGCCGGGAAATAACCGCTGCAGTGTCGGTTTCTGGGCGGGATGCCTGATCAGGCGGAGGTCCGCCTGCGTAGCGGAGCTACGTGGGCGTGGCCGACAACGCAATCATGCGCCCGATCCAGGAAGCGACACGCAGTGGTTATTTGCCGGGGCACCCTTGGCCATACGTGACGGCCGGCGCGGCCCTGTCTGTGGAGGCGCATTTCGCGAGCCCCCGACGCCCAGGGATACTGCCCTTATGTTGAAGGCGCGAACCGACGGCCCCGCAGCCCGCTGGTTCGCCCAATTCACGGCGCGGATCTATTCGGCGGTGCCCACGCCACTGCGCCGGATCATTCCACCGACGTTCATCGGCTACGCCCTGATCAACGGGGGCACCTTCGCTCTCGACATGTTGCTGCTCAGCCTGTTCCACGGCAGCGCGCAGATCCCCTACCCGGTGGCCGTCACGCTCGGCTACACCCTGGCCACCATGGTGTCCTTCGTCGTGAACCGCTGGCTGAACTTTCGCGAGCACGGCGATCTGGGTGTGCAGTCGACGAAGTATGTGGCTGTGGTCGTCAGCAACTACGTCATCTGGATCCTGGGCTTCTCGTGGCTGCTGGAATGGGCGGGCGTGCAGTACCAGATCTCGCGGTTCGTGGCCGCCGTGATCGAGGGCCTCTACATCTACACCTTGATGCGGCTCTGGGTGTTCCCGCTTCGGCACCAACGGGTTCGAGTGACTGATCAGGACGAACCCGGCGAGAGCGTGGACGGCTTCCCCGGCTGAAGGCCTCCGGAGCGGACCGTCCGCGATGCGAGGCGCCTGTCAGCGGTCGGCGCTCGAGCTTCCTGCACAGGACCCGGCCAAGAACCCGCTGGTGCTGCTCAGAACCAGCTAGAGCCCCGTAACTGCGGATACCGTGACGCGTACCGGTCCTCGATCTGCGGATCCGTGATATACGGTTCGGCAGTCCGTAGTGCCGCTCACTCCCAGAGGAGCACCATGCGTCGCATCACAGTCATACTGCTGGCACTTCTGACCAGCCTCGTCTTCGTCTCGCCGGTTGCGGCTGCGCCGTCGATCGCGGGCCACTCTCCCGGCGGCAGCCGGTTCACCGTGACCGGTGCTGTCGCCACACCGGCGACCTACCGGGCGTCCGATCTGGCGACGATGCCTCAGGTGAGCCTGCCGGCGCGGCACGGCCGCACGGTCACGGGAGTGACCCTGCAAGGGCTGACCGACCTGAGCACCCCGCAGCCTGACTCGCTGAAGAACGGCGTGCTCCGCGAGACCATCACCGTGTCGGGGCGTTCGGGCACGGTGGGATTCTCCGCGGGTGAACTCGATGCCGGGTTCGGCAACCATCCTGCCCTGCTGGTGCGACGTGGCTCCCGGGTTGATCTGGTGGTGCCCGGTGACCGGTCAGAGGTGAGGTCGGTGACAAGGGTCGACGCCATCCGAGTCGGTATTGCACGCTCCGACGCGATCGCGGCGCCGGCCGCCGGCTCTGTGATGGTCGTCGACCGCTCGAACCGTCAGCGGGTGGTATCAGCCGTCACTCTCGCCCACCTGCCACAGCAGACCCGGACGGTGTCGTACCTGTCCGGAACGTCGGGGCAGACCCACACCGAGTCAGGGCCATCGCTCACGACAGTGCTGCGCATTGCGGGTGTCAAGCCGTCCCGGAATACCGCCGTGACTGCTGTGGCAACCGATGGATACGCAGCCACCGTCACGCTGGGCGAGCAATACGTCGGTGGCCGACCGCTCATGCTGTCGCTGCGCGAAGACGGCACCGCCCTCGACCGACCCCGGCTAGTGACCGCAGGAGATGTCAAAGGTGGCCGCTACATCTCAGGTGTGATCACTTTGCGGGTCTGGCGGCTGGGCTGACTCTTCGCGTCGGCACACGGTACGCGCAGTGCGCTGGGGAGGTCTTCGGGCTCGTTCGCGACACAGTCACTCTCGCTTGACGGTGCATATTAGGTTAGGCACACCTAACTTCATGCGGTACGCCTTCGACGGTGCACCTCGTGACGCCCGACAGAATCGAGTAGAGCTCGCCATGAGCAACGTCACCGTTACCCACGCCCCCTCCGGCCTGATCCACACCGCGGTCGTGCGCACTGAACGAATCAGCCCCCACGTCGAGCGAGTAACCCTTGGTGGCGGCGATCTGGAGAAGTTCGAGTTCCAGGGCTTCGACCAATGGTTCCGGCTCGCCATCCCCATGCACGACAACGATCGGCTCGACAACCTGCCTCAGCGTTTCGGAGTGGCCGGCTACCTGCGCTATCTGACCCTGCCGAACCGAACGAGACCGGCGATCCGCAATTACACGGTGCGTGCCTACCGCAGCGACCCCGCCGAGATCGACATCGACTTCGTGGTGCACGGCCCCGACGGCATCGGCGGCCCCTGGGCGACCAGCGCCGAGCCTGGCTCGCCAGTGGCCTTCATCGACCAGGGCTGCGGCTTCAAGCCCGTGCCCGCCGACTGGACGTTGCTCGTCGCCGACGAGAGTGGGCTGCCTGCCGTCGCCGGGATCCTGCGCGACCTGCCACGCCAGACCATCGGCCACGCGATCATCGAGCTGTTCGACGCCCGAGACCGTCAGGAGCTCGACCACCCCACCGGAGTCGTCGTGCATTGGCTGGAGCGGCCAGCGGGCACCGACCCTGGCACGCGCGCATTGCCGACGCTGAAAGACCTGGTCTTTCCCCAAGGCTCGGTCTACGCGTTCGCCGTCGGAGAGTCGGCGCTGGCCACGGGCGCCCGTCGGCATCTTGTGAGCGAACGGGGTGTGCCAAAGACGCACGTGACCTTCTCCGGATACTGGAAGCGCGGCCGGGCCGCAGGTTGATCGGCTCTGAGCTCGGGCTCGATGAACACGTCCCCAGACGTGACGCAGGTTGGACTACATCGTGGGACCGCAGCCCCGTGAATTGCCTGGTCACGCTCGACGCACGCGCCGCCAGGTAATCGAACGAGCGCAACAAACCGCGCTGGCCAAGGGGTTTCCCCGTAAGCTCGCGGCGCACGGGTCTGCCAGCACCCACCAGGAGGAGTCACCATGCACCCCACCCACATTCCGCTCCGGGTCGCCACCGGCGCGTTCATCCTCAACTCGGGCATCGGCAAGCTGAGCGCCGACGAGGCCACAGCCCAATACCTGCACAGCGCCGCCACGGTCGCCTATCCCTTCCTGAAGGCCATGAAGCCGAAGGACTTCACCCGGCTCCTGGCCTGCAGCGAGGTGGCGATCGGCGGTGCGCTGCTGCTCCCGATCGTTCCCTCGACCCTCGCGGGCGCGGCGCTCACCGGCTTCGGCGGTGGGCTGATCGGGATGTACTTGCGCACCCCCGGGATGACCCAGCCGGACGGCATCCGTCCCACCCCGCAAGGCATCCCGGTCGCCAAGGACATCTGGCTTGTAGGCGGCGGCCTGACCCTGATGATGCAGGGTGCCCTGTCCGGCGCGAAGTCGCGCGCCAAGAAGCTCACCTCCGGCCGGCACTGAGTCGGGCAGGCCGGGTGCTTTTGCAGCGCATGTGAACCCGCCCGGACGTGCACCCGTCACACCGAGCGTTAGCCGCAATGCCGTTCGGTTAGTCGTCTGATGTGCGTGTCACGATCTGTGTGGAATGTCGCGGGGCATGTTCGGCGGGGTTGGAGTGCTTCAACTTCGCCCTAACCCAGATGGCCCAACGACAGATGGGCCAGCCCGCCGACGGCGCTCGGCGGGCCGGCGACAGACGGGCCGGCGACAGACGGGCCGGCGACAGACGGGCCGGCGACAGACGGGCCGGCTCAGCGAGGCGCGGGCAGCCCAGCGACGCAGGAGCAGAGCTGGGCGACAGGTGACGGCCACGGGCGACGGCAGACGGAGCCGGGTGATGGCAGACGGAGCCGGGTGATGGCAGACGGAGCCGGGTGATGGGAAGCGGCAGTTTGCCCGGAATTTTCGCAAGGGGCGGTTTCGAGAGTCGCAGGTAACGGGCTTTTCCCTGCGCTATGGCAATGCCCCGTCAGGCGGGGCATTGTCATAGCGTCAGAAACCGACCCCGTTCACGGCCCTGCAGAAGCCGGACTCGGCCCATCACGATGGGGGGTGGCCGGGAGGTGCCGTTCGCGGTGTATTCGTCGCGGTTGGCACCGAGTTGAGGCCAGAACCGGAGTTGGTGTCGCTAGGTGGTGCCGTCCGCGGTGCATCCGCCGCAGTTGATGCCGGGTTAAGCGTCTTGTTGAAGATCAGAAGTCCGGCGAGATTCACTTTCTACAAGGCTGCGCCTTCCTCGCCAGACGCATGGACAGTTGAGCCGCGCGCAATCAGGCGCGGCATGATGACCACCTCACTCAGGACGTCTGTGCATCGGTGAGCAGGCTTTCGAGGTCGGTGACGGTGGCCGTGGCGAGCCCGGCCGGGTCCTGGCTGACGGACGTCAGGTCGATCGTGGCGAATCTGGACGAGATCCTCCGCGCGGCCGGTCGACTACGCGATGTGTTCGTACCCGTGCTCGATGAGGTGCTCTACGGCAAGGCCCATCCCCAGGTCGTCCGCGGCGAGCACACCGGTCACCCGAGCGGGTACCGGCACGGCCGATCACAACGGTCGGGCATCGTTCGGGCACCCGCCAGTACTCCCTGTCCGGAGATCCGGTGAATTGCGACACCTATCGCATTGCAGTGCTGCGTGAGCCTGAGGGCCGAGGCACCTCCCGACACATCCACGACTTGCTGTCGGCGGGTGACAGGGTGCGAATCGTGGGGCCGCGCAACCACTTCCGACTCCTGGACGCTCGCGTTTAGTCTTCGTGGCCGGCGGCATCGGAATCACGCCGATCCTGCCGATGATCCGTCAGGCCCAGGCGCGTGGGGCCGACTGGCACCTCACCTATGGGGGACGCAGCCGGGCCAGCATGGCCTTCCTGGACGAGCTGGCGCCCTACGGCGACCGGGTCGCGCTCGCCCCGCAGGACGAGGTGGGACTGCTCGACCTACCGGCCATTCTCGGCGGGCCAAGGGCAGACACACGGGCCAAGGGCAGACACACGGGCCAAGGGCAGACACATTGGTCTATTGCTGCGGGCCGGGTCCCTTGCTGGACGCCATCGAGATTGCCTGCGCCACCTGGCCCAAGGGTGCCCTGCACACCGAGCGCTTCGCCGCCAAGCCCCTCACCGAACCCATTCGGGCGGAAAGCTTCGAAGTGGAGCTTCGGGCGAGTGGGCGGACCGTCGTCGTCCAGCCGGACGTCTCGATCCTGGACGCCCTCGCCGAAGCCGGCTTGCCGACGGTGTCCTCGTGCAACGAGGGCACCTGCGGCACGTGTGAGACCACCGTCCTGGAAGGGGTTCCAGATCACCGGGATTCGGTACTCGAGGAGATCGAGCGCGAAGCCAACGACTGCATGCTGATCTGCGTCTCGCGGGCCTGCACCGCAAAGCTCGTGCTCGACCTCTGAGACTGCCAACCGCACCAGTGCTCGACGAGATCACGCGTCCGTTGCGAGCGCAGGGACGTCCGGTCGGCGGAGGCCGGACAGCCGGGATCCGGTCACCATCGAAGGGTCTGGACGCGGCGCCCGCCGCGACCCACTGCGAAAAGGGGTTACCCAAATGTTGATCGCCATCCTCGACTTCGAGACCGCCGCCGACGATCGTCCGGCTGCACTCGCCCAACTCGACCACGAACAGGCCGAGGTACGTGCCATGCCGGGCAATGTCGGGTTCCGGGTCTTCGCCTCTCGTGAGGATGAGACCCGGGTGACCCTTGTGCACGAGTGGCAGGACGAGCCGTCGTTCGCCGGCTACCTCGGGTCCGGCTCGTTCGCGCGGTCAGGCGAGGTGCTGCGCCCGCTCATGGTCGGTGCTCCGGTGAGCCGACGTTTCCACGCGGACTTGCTGGAGACCGTCGCCTGAGCCGTTCCCCAGAACTCGACGACCTCCTACGATCGGCAGGGTGCGGAGCCGGCCATGACCCGTGAGGCGTACAGCTTCGTCCGGACCTTCCCAGCGGAGCCGGTCAGGGAACTATGCGTCGACCGCCACTATCTGCTCTGCGCCTCCGCCGGTGCCCTCCGACTGGAGGGAGCAGGGCAGACGTGGCTGTTGCCACCGGCCAGAGCCGCTCTGATCGAGGCGGGGAAACGGATTCTGGTGAGCATCCCGCAACCCGTCACCACGGCGTCGATCCTGTTCGACACCGGGTTCGCACCGAGCCCGCCGGCCGCTCTGACGGTGTTCGACCTCAGTCCGCTCGCCCGCGCCCTGATCGACGAGTGCGGTGCGTGGGGCGAAGACGACGAGCCCCTACCTCCGTACGCCCGGACGATCTTCTCGGCGCTGGCGACAGTGAGCTGGCGGCTGGCGGAACGGCCGAGCCCCGTGGTGGTGCCGGCGGCCCAGTCGCGGGAGCTTCGCCGGGTGCTGGAGCTCACCGAACAGCGGCTCGACGCCACCCTGCGACTGGAGGACCTGGCCAGCGAGGTCGGGCTGGTTCCGCGGTCGCTGGCGCGAAGGTTCGAGAGCGAGGTCGGAATGACTTGGCGGGCCGTGCTGCGGCGGATGCGCGTGCTTCGAGCGATCGAGCGTCTGGCGGCGGACGAAACGCCCGTTACGCAAATCGCCTTCGAGGTGGGCTACAGCTCGCTGTCTGCCTTCAACGCCGCCTTCCGGGAGTTGACCGGCCAGACACCCACCGAATATCGCGCCAGCTTCCGGCCCTGAGCGGGCGACGCCTTGGAGTTCACGCCAACCGAATCAACCCGGCCCTGGTCGGCACCATCCCGCACGCCTTCTCGTAGAACGGGGCCTTATCGGGCTCGTAATCTGCATGCAGCCAGTGACAGCCCAATCTCGAGGATTCGTCGGCAGCCTCGGCCACGAGCCGACGACCTATGCCCTTACCCTGCGAGTCTGGGCGGACGATGGCATCGAGCAGTACCGCGTGAACGCCGCCGTCACCGATCACGTTGACGAATCCGAGCAGTTCTCCGCTCGGACTGCGGGCGATCACCCACACCAGACTGTGCCGGCGCAGGCGCGCATTCCAGGGAATGTCTTCGGTCGGCCCGCCGCCGAACGCTGAGCAATGGAGGGCGGTGATCTCGCTGTCCGAAGCAGACCCTCGCACCACAAACTGCACGGCTTGTTCACACACTCGGACGATTCAATCAACGATTCGCGCGCTCGGCAGGGTCAGCGCGCCGTGAATCGGCTGCGGTCAGGCCAGCCGTTGTCCCTTATCCGACACGATTACACGCCAGCGAGATCGGCTGAGCACGAAATCTGAGCCGGCCGGGCCAATCGTGTCGGAAAAGGGACACGCCAACGTCGGCAGCGTCCGAGCTTGGCTGGACTCGTGGTGTTGCTCGCTCCCCGGCCGGGAGCAGCCGAAGTCCAGTCGCACTGCTGACCGCATCCGAACCGCCATCCGAATGAGGGAACCGTGCCCCGTACCGGCTACGACCAGTCCAGTCGGCCCGTCGCGTGTTCCTCCGCGGGAGCGGGACGACCGAACAGATAACCCTGGCCGTACTCGACGCCAAGGTCGCCCAAGGCGTGCGCTTCCGTAGCCTGCTCGATACCCTCCGCGATCACGTAGGCGCCAGTGGCCGCAAGGAACACCGTGAGCCCGCGCACCAGCGCCTGCATTGTGGTGTCCTGATCGATTCCCGTCACCAGGGTCCGGTCCAGCTTCACGTAGGCCGGCACGAGCCGGAGGATGTGCCGCAGGCTAGCGTAGCCCGATCCGGTGTCGTCCACGCCGAACGACACCTTCGGCAGCCGGGCCAGCGCCGCGCGCAGCGCGTCGTAGTCCCTGACTCGATCGTGCTCGGTGATCTCGATCGCGATGCGGCGCTCGGCGCCGGCGAGCACAGCTGCGAACCGGGCGTCGAGGATCGTCGAGGGTGAGGCGTTGATCGTCACCAGGCTGTGCTGGGGCAGCGCGTGGGCCGAGGCCAGGATGCTACGCGCGGCGAGCAGGTCGAGTTCGGTTCCCAGCCCAAGTCGTGACGCTTCCCGGAACCGCACCTCGGGGGAGACACCGGGCTCGAACCGGGACAGGCCCTCGTAGCCGGTGACGGTTCGATCGGCGAGGCTGACGATGGGCTGGAACAGGGTGGTCACGGAACCGGTCTGCAGGATCGAGACGATCGACTGGCGACGGGACCAGCGTCTGCGGACGCGCGCGATGTCCGACCGCAGCAAGGCCCCGATCTCGAACCTCAGGTCGCGGACAGCGCCGAGGAACTGCTCGTGCTGCTCCGGAACAGACATGAACTCCACGACGGCCACCATCGCGTCGTTCTCGACCACCGGGACGCAGACGACCGGGCCGAGGGTTCGCTGCTCCAGCCAGGGACCTTTCGCGCCCAGCGTGTGCCGGTCTGCCGCAGTCGTCATGAAACTTCCGGCGCGGCGCCCGAACGCGGCCATCTCGCTGTCGTCGGCGAGAATCGCCAGTCCGGGAGGGTGGATGGCGTCCGGCTGCACCGCTCTGCCCAGCTCCGCAAGCTTGTCCTCGATATTCGCGGAGACGTCCACAGCAGACAGCGCGGAGGCGACCGCCGCCCGGCGCTGATTGCTCCCGAGGGTCTCGGCCAGACGGGCCTCCGAGCGCTGCAGGGCGGCCTCGCGCTCATGCAGCTTGCCCAGCAGGTCCTCGCGCGGCGCGAGGAACACGTCGTGCAACCGCAGGCTCACCGTGTTGTACGCCTCCAGCCTCCCCCGGAACACGAGCAGGAACACCAGCAAGGGGATGCCGAACGCGAGCGCCAGGACGAACTTCGTGATGACACCGCGCACGATGATGTCGCCGAGCGCCGCGTTCCCCGTCAGCGCCAGGGCCGGGAAGAGCACGCCGTCCAGAGTCAGGATGACGACGTAGACGGCGACCTGCAGGATCGAACGGGCGGCTGTGTTGCGGATACGCGGTGAGAGCCTGCCGAGGATGGCCAGGATCAGCAACAGTTCCACGATGATCAGCAGGCCGCCCACGGCCACGACGCGCAGCGAGGCGCCGAACACCTCCGGTGAGGTGGCATACGAGTTCGGGTACTCCTTCGACCGAAGGGCCGATGCGGTCACCGTGAAGATCGCGAACTTGAAGACGTTGGACACGATCACCAGCACGATCACGTTGCGCACGACCTGGACGTCGTTGGCCACCATCGTCAGCAGCAGCGTCGTCATCAAGAGCGCGCAATAGGCGACGCTGCCTGTGGAGATCATGATGGAGGACGTCAGCGGGATCGTGTAGACCGCCCCGAGCAGCCCACCGACCATGTGCACGAGGCCGATGTAGAAGTAGAAATAGAGCAGCCGTCGTTCGGGCTTCAGGAGCGCGAAACAGAATGGAAGCGCCGAGTACAGCGCAACCTGAAGGATCAGCAGAACGCCGGGACTCAAATGGCCTCCGGTGGGTTTAAGGGATCCCGAGACGGTGAGCGGGACTCTATCGGAAAAAACGGCCAGGAGGGCCGACGGTTGCGAAGAACTATCGGGCTATATCGACGCCGGAATCGCCCGGGGAGTGGTGACGCGGCGCCGGTAGGCACCAGCCGGCTTCATATGCATCGCCGGGCACCGACTCAGGTAGCGTCACAGCGGTCGGGGCGAAGACGACGACACTGTTGCGGCCCTCGGTCTTGGCCTGGAACAAAGCGGCATCGGCATTGGCGATGACGTTTGCCAGATCTTCCCGGCAGTCGTCTTCGACGATTCCGAAGCTGACGGTAAACCTTGGCATTCCGGCGGTCGCCAGTGCTGCGTCGAGCTTTGACCGCGTCGCGTCGAGAACCTTGCGAGCGCTGTCGGCATCGCAGCCGGGAAGCGCGATCACGAACTCCTCACCGCCATATCGGCAGATGATGTCGTCGGCGCGGAACGCGCTGACGAACACGCTCGCCAGCAGTCTCAGGGCGCGGTCGCCAGTCTCGTGGCCGTACGTGTCGTTCAGCAGCTTGAAATGGTCGACGTCGGCCATCACCACCGACACGACCCGCGCGCTCTGGCGCACGATCGACAGTCGATGTTCGAACGAGCGCCGGTTGAGCAGCCCCGTGAGGCTATCGGTCGAGGCCTGCAGTTGCGTCTCAGCCATCACCCGCAGCAGCCCGATCCGGGCGCCGGCGAGCCTCGCCAGCGTCGTGACATCTTGGACCGCCTCGTCCGCGAACCGGGTCCCCCGCTCCCGCGTGGCGTGGATGACGCCGACGGTGCGGCCCATCACCGAGACCGGCGTGCACAGCGCGGACACCCCGCCTGCCCGCCGACCACGCAGCTTGGGGCAGGCATCGAGCGCCTCGCTGTCCGGGAAGCTCTGCGTCTGGGAACGGCGAGTCGCCGGGCAGCTGTTGGGCGAGTCGACTTTGCAGCCGGGGGTCGATCCGCCCGGCGCGACACTCGCCATCCTGAGCAGATGAGCATGGCTGTTGTCTGCGAGCAGCAGCTCGGCCGGTGCTCCGGGCAGCGTCACGGTCAGGCAGCGTTCGACCACCGCGATGGCGTCGGCTTCGCTCATCGCCATGTCGAGCGCATTGGATAGCTGACTCTCGAAGCCTCGGCGCCGCACCTCGGCCTCACGCCGAGATGCCTCCTCATCGGCGGTGGCCACCGCAGTCGCAAGCTGAGCCGTGATCTCTTCGACGATCTCGTCGCTGCGTGCCTGGCTTTTGATCACCGTCCTGACCAGCAGCACCACGATCGGGGTCATCATCCCCGCCAACAGCGCGGCGGTGAGCGGATAGCGGCCCACGCCCGACGTGATCGATTCCGCGATGAGCATGGCGAGCATCACCACCGTGCAGAACAGAACGACCGCAAATGTCGCAAGCCACTTGAGCGACCTCAACGCGCTCTGCCGAGCCGCGAGCCACTGTTCTTCCGAAGCTGTCATGCGTCCTCCGACGCGATGGGCCCTGGTGGCGGGGCGAAGGAACCGCACCGCGAGGCCTATGGTCGTCCGCGACTGCGGCCGGACTGATAGCAATGACATCGGTCGAGCATCCTGGACTCTTAAGCAAATACAACCGATCGGCGAAGTCCCCAAGCGATGGTGCCGAAAGAAAATGGTTGACGCAGCGTTCCCGGTCGTGGCGAGAATCCTCGCGTGCATATCGATCTCACAGTGAGCGGTGGCGTTGTCCGGGGTAGGAGAGCCGCGGGTCTCGCGGTCTTTCGTGGCATCCCGTACGCCGCGCCACCCGCGCGGTTCGGTGCGCCGCAACCGGTTGAGTGCTGGGACGGCGTGCGCGAGGCGACGCGGTTTGGGCCACCACCCCCGCAGTCCGCCTTCCTCGGCATGGACGCACTAACCGAAGACGGCGACGACTGGCTGACGGTCAACGTCTGGTCGCCCGACATGGGCGGCGGCTTGCCGGTGATGGTGTGGATTCAGGGCGGTGCATACACGTTCGACATGTCCGGCCTACCCGAGTACGACGGCAGCAACCTCGCCAACAATGGCGTTGTGCTGGTGACCTTCAACTACCGGGTCGGGCTGGAGGGCTTCGGATACATCGAGGAAATGCCTTCAAATCGCGGGCTGCTCGATCAAGTCGCGGCGCTCGAGTGGGTACAGGACAACATCAGTGCGTTCGGCGGTGACCCGGGCCGGGTCACCGTCTTCGGCCAATCCGCGGGGGCAGATCGGTGGCGGCGCTACTGGCCATGCCGCGGGCGGACGGGCTCTTCCACCGGGCGATCGCACAAAGCGTGCCCGGCACGTACTTCACACCCGAACTGGCCACCGACATCACGCGGGCGTGCGCCGCCGAGCTCGGCTTCGAACCCGCCGAACTGACCACCGTGAATCCTCAGCTACTGCCCGCCGCCGCTGATGCCGTGATGTCCAAGATGGATCAGTTCACGGGCCGTTGGGGCCGGGCGGCGCACGGGCGGATCCCGTTCGCGCCGGTCGTCGACGGTGACGTGTTGCCCACGACGCCGTGGCTGGGGCTGACGGGTCAGGTCGAGCTCATGGTCGGGCATACCCGTCACGAACAGCGGTTGCTCACGGCGCTGAGCGGAATGCTCGGCCAGATCACCGAGGCGCAGGCCGACGAGGCCGCCGAGATCTTCGCTCCGGATCCGCAGCGCTACCGGGAGAACTTTCCGAACCCCGAGGAACTGTACGACGTCGTCCGCTCGGATTGGCTGTTCCGGATGCCGTCTCTGCACCTCGCTGAAGCGCAGCTCACGGCGGGTGGTCGCGCCTATCTCTACGAGCTGACCTGGCCTGCTCCTGGCATGGGCGGCATCCTCGGTGCCTGTCACGGACTGGACATTCCACTCGTCTTCGGCAACCTGACCGCTGGTCAACCCGCGATGCTGATCGGCGAACCCACCCCCGAAGCCGAGGCGATGTCAGCACAGCTGCACAACGCCTGGACGGCCTTCGCCACCAGCGGCGATCCCGGCTGGCCTACCTACGACACGAACTCGACCCGGCTGTTCGACGTCGAGCCTGCGGTCACCGGCTACCCCGAGCAGGCGTCCCGCCAGATCTGGCGAGACCCCCCGAGCGTGCTCGATCTGGCCTAGTCCGACTAGTTTGCAGATCGCCATCGGTGGAAAAGGTCGAAGCGGTCGAATGTCGGCTCTGGGTAACCGCCGCAGGGCACAATGGCCGCGGAGGTAGCGCAATCTCGACTACATACAAGAGCACCCTGCCCCCGCGATGAGCACAAAGCACGACCCACAGGCCTCATCCATGTAGTCGAGATTGCGCTACCTCGGCGCAGCCAGCTCACCTTCGGGTTACCGCCACGCACGGCAGACCACTGAACGGGCCAGAACGGCGTTCGCCGCCGACACACTCGGCTACGACGATGGCCTAATCCGGGGCCTGTCCAGGATCGCGGCCGCGGCCGCGGCCCGTGATCGCACGCCTAGCTTCATCCGGGCGTTGGCGACATGTCGGTGCACCGTGTGCGGGCTGAGTACCAGCCGCTCGCCGATCTGGGCGTCGGTGAGGCCCTCTGCCACCAGGCTCAAGATCTGACGCTCCCGGTCGGTCAAGGCGTTCAACCCCGGCGCCGACGGCCGGTGCGACACATGGTGTCCGAGGGCGCGCAGGGTCTCGTCGACGACCGCAGCGGCGTCACCACGCCACGTAAGCCTCGGGGACTACTCCGCTCTCATCGCATCGAACGGGCCTGCGCACTCATCACGCCGAAGGGCGACCCGATGCCGCTGGCTGAGGTCGCCCGCCGGTGCGGGTTCTCCGACTATTCCTCGTTCGCCCGGGCATTCCGCGCCGAACACGGCGTATCGCCACGCGAGTTCCGAGAAACGGCGGCATCCACTGCTGTGCACGAATTGCCTAGTTCTGTGGACGACGCACCCACGACTCTCCGCACGAACCGGCGTAATTTTCTGAATGCGCAACCAGGCGCGCACGGAGAGGGAGCAACCCATGTCTGATCTAACAGATTGGGAGCACGCCGAGATCGACGCCGCCAACGCCGCCGGACGGCCGATCGTGGCGTTCGTCCACGGACTGTGGCTGCTGTCAAGCAGTTGGGCACCGTGGCGGGCGCTGTTCGAAGAGGCCGGCTACGCGACCATCGCCCCGGGCTGGCCGGACGATCCCCCGTCGGTGGAAGCCGCCCGGGAGGACCCGGATGTCTTCGCACACAAGATGGTGCAGCAGGTAACCGACCACTACCTGGCAGCGATTTCCGAACTCGTCTCCAAGCCCGCCGTCATCGGTCATTCCTTCGGCGGGCTGATCGCGCAGAAGATCGCCGGCGAGGGCGCTTCCGCGGCCACCGTCGCGATCGACAATGCACCGTTCCGCGGGGTTCTCCCGCTGCCGGCGTCGTCGCTGAAGTCGGCAGCGCCCGTGCTCGGCAATCCCGCCAACCGCGGCAAGGCGATCTCGCTCACGTTCGAGCAGTTCAGCTATGGGTGGGCCAACAATCTCGACGAGGCCGAGGCACGCCGGCTTTATGACACGTTCCACGTGGCCGCCAGCGGTGTACCGCTCTTCCAGGCGGCCGTCGCGAACTTCAACCCCTTCCACAACGAGGTCACGGTCGATCACAAGAACCCCGACCGAGGACCGCTACTCGTGATCGCGGGGGATAAGGACAACACCGTTCCACTCGCGATCACCCGCGCGACCTACAAGCAGCAGTCGAAGAACCCGGGCATCACGGAGATCGTCGAGATCGCCGACCGCGGGCATTCACTGACGATCGACCACGGCTGGCGCGAGGTCGCCGAGACTGCGCTTGCCTTCGTCAACCGATTCGTCTCCTGACCGACTCACCCGAAAGTGAGAGACCCATGCCGTACTTCACCACGTCCGAAGGAACCGAGCTCTACTACACCGACCAGGGCTCAGGGCAGCCGATCGTCATGAGCCACGGCTGGCCCCTGAGCTCCGACGCCTGGCAGGTCGAGTTGAAGGTGTTTGCCGATGCCGGGTACCGCGCCATCGCCCACGACCGCCGAGGCCACGGCCGGTCGTCGAGCACCTACACGGGCAACGACATGGACCGATACGCCCTAGATCTGGCTGAACTCGTCGAGCACCTCGACCTACGCGACGTCGTGGTGATCGGGCACTCCACGGGCGGAGGCGAAGTCGTCCGATATGCGGCGCAGTATGCGAACGGACGCGTTGCCAAGGTCATCACGGCCGGTGCGGTGCCGCCCATCATGGTCAAGTCCGATACGAACCCCGACGGGACGCCGATCGAGGCATTCGACGGCATCCGCGCAAGCGTCTTGAGCGACAGGTCGCAGTTCTACCTCGACCTGGCCGAGACGTTCTATGGCTTCAACCGCAACGGGGCGCAGCGGTCCCAAGGGGCAGTTCAGGACTTCTGGCGGCAGGGAATGCTCGTGAACCTCGCTGCGGCCTACGACTGCGTCAAGGCGTTCAGCGAGACCGACCAGACCGAGGACCTCCGAGCGCTGGACGTGCCCATCCTCATCGCCCACGGCGACGACGACCAGATCGTGCCGATCGCCGATGCGGCGCAGAAGTCCATCGCACTCGTCAAGCACGGCACGCTCAAGGTCTACCCCGGTGCGCCGCACGGGATCCACGGCGCCTACCAGGCGCAGCTCGACCGCGACATCCTCGCCTTCATCTCACAGCGGTAGCTTCCAGCGACCTTCGCGACCACCCGCGATCCCGGACGGACGAGTACTGCTGGCGACGTCAGTCGATGTTCGGGTCGGGAACTGAGTTGGCTTTGACTGCACCGCGTTGGCCGAGCGGTTTCGGCTCGCCGCGCGTCGTGTCCGCTGCAGTCTGCTGTTCGGCATCGGCGTTGATCTCGGCTCCCAGGCTCTGGCCGGCGCCTGTCGCAACGTCTTTGAGGTTCGCAGCCTCATCTTTGGCGACATCGGTGGTCGAGGAGCTCGCGGGGCCGGGGCCTTCACCAGAGCGCACAGGCTCCGCGAACGGCACACCCGAGGCATCGGCTTCGCGTCAGGTGGAATCACTCGCAGCAGGGGGGTCTAGCTCGTACTCCGAAGGGGTATGGGACATGAGACGGATCCAATGCTTGGAGGTCAGTCGAGGCGGCCACCGAGGTCGTCGGGCTCACCCGTGGGGGCGACGGCGAGCAGTGCGCCAACACGGCATGAGGCAACCCGGCCCCACCGGGTCAGGCAAGTCACTGATGGCGCAGTGCGAGCGCAGCCATGCGCAGCTCTGGCTGTCGGCCGCTATCGGTCGACAGCCTCAGCTGTTCCAGGTGCGAGGTAGCGCCCGGGCGTCGGACCACAGGCCGAGCTGCACCGATGCCGTGGTCCGGAACGGTAGCCCTGCCACCACCAGCTCGGACGTCTCACGCGGCTCGTAGTCATCGAAGGCGTGCCACTGCACTATTTCGTCGTAGGTGACCAGCTCGACCACACCGGAGATCGAGCCGTAGGCACCCAGTTGTTCATCCGCGTCACCCCACATCCGGTTCACGACGTCCATTCCGTAGGCCTCCTTGAGCCAGAGCCACTCGAACGGACCGACCAGACCCTTGCTGAACAGCTTGCAGTAGCTGTCGGCTTGTTCTCCTGTGATCTCATCCCCGGTCGGTGGCACATCGGCGACGACGTCGTGGGCGCCACGAAGCTGCCACGGTGCCACGGGTTCGAGGGAGATCCAGGAGTGGAATTCCAGCCCGTGTGCATACAGCGCCCGGGGAGTGTTGGGCTCTCGAAGCCATGGCAGGACGATCGTGCACGACACCTCCAATGGGTCAAACCACAGATCACTGCCGATTGCCTCGGGCAGCCCGAGACTGACGTGGCAGCGCGCGCCTGGCTGCCACCAGTCTGCAGAAACGACGTGGTCCCCTTTACGGGCAAAGTCGCGCAACAACTCTGCCCGCCGGGGCTCGCCTGCCTCGGCGAGACGATGGGCGAGACGTTCTGCCGCGGCGGAATTCCTTGAACGCAGATGGTCGGCGAACGCTTCAGCCAACTGAATCTCGCCCATGCAACTGTCTGCCTCGTTCATCGTTCCAAATCTCCGTTCCGGCTACGGCTGCGATCACGTCGCCGAGACGGCTCGAATACTGCGCGTTGGCGTCCTGGCTGGGCAACCCCATTCTCGCCTGTCTGGTGTTGCCCGCCCGCATACTTGTTGAGATTCGGTGATCTGACTGGGCGCTTCTCACCCGTATAGCGAGGCGGTTCCGGCGACCCGAGTAGAGGGAAGGTGGCACCTGAGCGGGCGCGACCTTGCTTGGCACTGCGGAACAGCACCGCGTGGAACACCGTGGTCGGCTTGGAACCGGTCTCGAACAGCACTGCGCCGGACGGTCCCAGTTCGCCACACCGGTCGCGCAGACCCCTTCTGAGCTGGAGGTGGTCTATCTGCTCCCGTGGTGCGGCAAAGGGATCGGACGGGTCACGGACAATCGCGGAAATGTACTCCAAGCCCGCCTGCTGAGCGGCCCAGAGCCGTCGGTTGTCCAGGCTCGTGAGCCGTCCGTCCGGCATCGGGACGACCTGTATGGGGTCGCTGATGTAGCCGTACTGACGGAAGGACTCGACGAGGTCGGGCAAGGTGATGTCTTGGCCGTGCAGCTTGGTGGGTCCACTAATCGTCGTCTGGCTGAATCGGACGCGGTCGGTCCGCAGCCAGGTCACCTGCCCGTCGTCGGACATCGGCTCGTGAGCGGCTTCGGAACCTAGTCGACCAGCTGCGGGACGAGACGGCGTCCAGGATGGGCGGGACGCCTCGTCCTCGCCAGCCAACATCAAGATCCCCCAACCGCGCCTGAATTAGCGAACATAGTTCGCCATACGAGGCACGAGAAATCGGGAGCAGCCGCCTGTGGACAGTGTCTACTTGTACACACGCAGGTGAGTACTTCGCCCTAACGCCGAAGAGACAGACCTATGGTCACGGTCATGGATCAGTTCTCGCGCTCCTGGAACGCGCTCCGCGCCGCCGTGGCCGAGCTACCGCCAGCAGCTTTTGACCGCCCCTCCGGATGCGAAGGGTGGCTGGTGCGCGACCTGGTCACGCACCTGGTCATCGATGCGCAAGACGTGCTGATCACCTTGGCAACGCCGGTCGTTGGATCGCCTACGCGGAATGCCGCCACCTATTGGACGATCGGCCCGCCGCCGGACGGCACCGATCCGCTCGACGCGCTGACCGTTCGGCTGGCCGCCGCCTACGGCGATCCTGCCCTCCTCCAGTTTCACCTCGACGACATCGGATCCGCTGCTGGTCGCGCTGCTGGCCTGGCCGATCAGAAGGCTGTCGTGGGCACCCAAGGGCAGGCCTTGACCGTCACCGACTACCTCGCCGCGTACGTTCTCGAATGGACCCTGCACCACCTCGACCTCGGGGCGGATATCGGCGAAGTCCCGCCACCGCCGGCCGGCGGACTCGCCCAATCGCGCCGCCTCTTCGAGGAAGTCACTCAGGTTGCCTTCCCAGCCGCGCTGGATGACACCGACACATTGCTCATCGGCACGGGCCGCCGGACTCCCAACGAGGCCGACATCGAACTCCTTGGCCCGTTGGCGGACCGGCTGCCGTTCTCCGTCCATTGATTCTCCGTCCATTGAATGGTCTGATGCTGAGACTGTCCGGCGAATAATGTGTCCGGCTGACCGGCCGATATGGAGATGGCCCATAGGCACGGGCGGGCCGGCTAAGGAGGTCCATGGCGGGTGGCCGGTGGGAGGGTCAGTAGATGGCCGTAGACCTTGCAGACGGTCTCGGTGACGTCCCAACGGCCGGTCCAGCCCTGCGGAAGCACGACGAGGGAGCCGGCGGCGACCTCGTGGGCGACCCCGGTGACGTCGTCGGTGATGGTCGCCTTGCCGGCAAGGATGTAGGCGACCTCGGTGTCGGAGCGGTCGACGACTGGCCAGCCGCCGGGCTGGCACTCCCAGATTCCGATGTTGCCGTTCGCCTCAGCGATGGGGAGGGTATGCAGCTGAGGGTCACCGCTGTCGGCGCCCGGGCGCTGGCCGACGGGGCTGAGGTCGGCCGCGGGGGGCCTGGTGGACGACGGTCATCTGGCTCATCCGGTTCTTCTCCTTGGGTGATCGACGGGTGGGGCAAGGCGTCAGTGGGCGCCGGTCATGGACTCGAGCAAGCGGGCCACCCGGGACGGCCGGCCGCGACGCCGTTCCTCGGCGTCGCTCAGCGCGGCTGCGCGCAGGCCGAGGTTGACCCCGAGCCACCGCAGCGGCTCAGGCTCCCAGCGCGGCGAACGGTGGTTGACGATGGGCAGGGTGTTGATCTCCTCGTCACGAACGAGGATCTGGTTGCGCAGGATGCGGCCGGCCAGGTTGCTGGTGGCGACACCGTCGCCGACGTAGGGCCCGGCCCATCCGATGCCCGTCGTCCGATCCAGCCCGACGGAGGGATGCCAGTCCCGCGGGACGCCCAGCGGACCGCCCCACTGGTGGGTGATCTGGACGCCGTCGAGGGCAGGGAAGAACTCCAGCATGGTTTCGCGGATCTTGGCGTGGATGCTCCGAGAGGTGTCGAAATCAGAGGAGACCTTGGAACCGAAGTGGTACGGCGCCCCGCGGCCGCCGAAGACCAGGCGACCGTCGGCGGTCATCTGGGCGTAGACGCGCAGGTGCCGCATGTCGTTGAACGCGGCGCGGTGGGTCAACCCGAGGCGTTCGCGCAGCTCCAGCGGCAGTGGTTCCGTGGCCAGGACCAGGGAGTACAACGGCACCAGGGTTCGCATGTGCTCCTTGAACTGCGGAGTGAAGCCCTCGGTGGCCCGGATGATGGTGGGCGAACGAAGGGTGGCGTGCGGCGTGGTGACCTTGCCATCGCCGAGGGTCAGAGCAGGCGTCCCCTCGTAGATGCGGGCACCAAGCTTCTCGACGACCCCCGCGAGGCCGCGCACGAGATGCCCGGGGTGGATCAGGGCGCAGTGGTCGGTGAACACGGCGCCACGCACGTTGCTGGCATCGATGATCTTGGAGGCCTCGGCGGCGTCGAGGAACGTCCACTGAGCTGGAAGGTTGAACTCAACCGAGGCCCGTACCGTCGCGCGTGCCCGCGCGAGCTGAGCATCGGAGCGGGCAACGGACACGAAGCCCTGCTTGACGTAGTCGGCATCGATGCCTTCCTCGACCAGCACGCGGCCGATCTCGTCAACCGTGTCGTTCATGGCTGCCTGCAAGGCGAGCGCCTGGCCGTGCGAGGAGGTCTTGGCGACGTGCGTCAACGAGATCGGGAAGATGGCCGATGCCCAGCCGCCGTTGCGGCCCGAGGCACCGAAGCCGACGTACTCCTTCTCGACGATCGCGACCCGCAGACCCGGATCCGCCTTGAGCAGGTAGTAGGCGGTCCACAGTCCCGTGTAACCGGCACCCACGATCGCCACGTCGACATCGGCGTCCGAGCTGAGGGGAGTGCGTCGCGGCGCTACCTCATGCCACAGGGGCACACCGTTGGCGGTCGAACCAGATGCGGCAGTGAAGGTCATGCTTGGTCTCCGAGCGTCGTCGTTGGGATCGGGCTGACCACGAGCATCCGAGCTTCACCACGTGCGCGACCATCGGCTTGACACACAGTTCTTGGCGCGCATCTCATACATTCGTCCAACCAACCCCGGAGGTGTTCGCCGGTGATCACTATCAGCGAGCTGGTCGAACGCGGCGACCTCGGACTGGCCTTCCTTGCCGGTGCCGAGGGCGGCCAGCGGATCGTGACCTGGGCCCATGCTGTCGATCTCCCTGACCCGTGGCATTGGGTACGGCAGGGCGACCTCGTGATGACCACCGGCGCCGGCCTGCCGTCGACCCCGCAGGACCAGGAGACGTGGATCGCGCAGCTTGCAGACGCCAACACCAGTGGCCTGGTGTTCGCACCTCGACCGGAGGCTCCAGAACTGAGCGGCGGGGCACTCAGCGTGGCGGAGGAACGACGCTTCCCGATCCTTGGCGCCAGCTTCGATCTCGAGTTCACACACCTGGCGCGAGTGGTCATCGAGAGTGCCTTGGAATCCCAACGCCACCGCCTGGCCAGCAGCGAGCGGCTGTTCATGGCCTACGCCGAATCGCTTCGTCAGGGTGGTTCGCTCAGCGAACGGCTCGACACCTTGGGTCGCCGGTTCGGTTGGGAGCTCGACATTGCCCACGGAGACGTCGTCACACGACGCACGCAGCGGACGGGTGCTGGTGACGAGCCGATCTGCATGGCCATTCCCGGACGAACGGCAGCCGTCCTGATGGTTACTGCTCGCGATGCCACCAAGGTCGACGACGTCGTCGACCCCCTGCTCGTGCACTATCTCTCCGGACTACTCGGTGTTGAGCTCGAGCGAGCAGCAATCGAGCGCGACTACGCCAGAGCCGCGGGTGAGGAGATCCTGCGCGACGCGCTGGACGGCACGATCGACTACATCGCTGTGCGGTCCGCATTCGAACGACGAGGACTCGCCGACAACCTGGTAGCCGTTGCACTCCGCCCCCGGGGCGCCGCCGCTTGGTCGATCCACGACCTGCACCACCTGCCAGTGCTGCACGCCGTCCAGCCGCCAATGACCGAGGCCGACGATCACCTGCTCCTCGTAGTCCCGGACGCGGACGAGCTCATCGAAGCCATCCGGCAAGCGGTTGGCTCCGCCTCACGCATCGGTGTCAGCTCGACGATCAACGCGGCCGCCGGGCTCGTCGAAGCCCTCCGACAAGCCCGCCTGGCTCTCGCCCAGGCGGAAGATGGCAAGGAACGACGGGTCACCTACGCCGCGTGCCGACCCGTCAGCCTGCTGCCCGACACCATCGCCGAGGCCAGCGCACTCGCCCACCGATACCTGAGCCCGATTATGGCGCACGACACGTCGCACGGCACGGAGCTCGTCGCGACTCTGGAGACCTTCCTCGCCACCGACGGATCCTGGAAGCAGACCGCAGAACGCCTCCATATCCACCGCCAGACCCTTGTCTATCGCCTCAAGAGCGTCGAGCAGCTCACCGGGCTCAAACCAACCTCCACCGCCGGCACCACAGCCTTGTGGCTGGCCCTCCAGGCCGGCCGCGCGGTAGGCATCATCAGCTCATGAGCACGTGCGCCTTCGGGCTCGCTACCGAGTCGATGCACCCGACTCGCTCCCAACGAATGTCCCCTGATTCACGTACATGTTGACATTGACAGCGAGATGTCAAGAGTCGCTGCAGCTCGACCTCAGTACCCCTCGTGCGCCATGTCCACAAACCGCGAGTAGTGCCCCTGGAAGGCAAGCACCAGCGTCGCAGTCGGCCCGTTTCGGTGCTTGGCCACAATGAAGTCAGCCTCACCCGCCCGGGGGGACTCCTTCTCGTAGGCATCCTCACGATGGAGCAGGACCACCATGTCGGCATCTTGCTCGATAGAGCCGGATTCACGCAGGTCAGACATGGCCGGCTTCTTGTCCGTCCGTTGCTCGGGACCACGGTTCAGCTGGGAGATCGCGATCACCGGCACCTCGAGCTCCTTGGCCAGCAGCTTCAGGGCCCGGGAGAACTCCGAGACCTCCTGCTGGCGGCTCTCTACCCGTTTGCCGCTGGTCATCAGCTGCAGGTAGTCGATGATCACCAGCTTCAGGTCGTGCCGCTGCTTGAGCCGACGGCACTTGGCACGGATCTCCATCAGGCTCATGTTGGGCGAGTCGTCGATGAACAGCGGGGCCTCGTTGACCCGGCCCATGGTGGAGGCGAGCTTCGTCCAGTCTTCTTGGCGCATGGTGCCCTTGCGCATGTTCTGCAGGCTCACCGAGGCCTCGGCGCTGAGCAGGCGCATGGTGATCTCGGTGCGGGTCATCTCCAAGGAGAAGATCACACTGGTGAGACCGTGATGAATCGAGGCGCTGCGCGCGATGTCGAGCCCCACGGTGGACTTGCCGATGGCGGGCCGGGCGGCAATGACGATCATCTGGCCCGGGTGCAGCCCGTTCGTCAACTGATCGAGTTCGGCGAAACCCGTGGGCACCCCGATCAACTCGTCGCCGCGGCCCTGGGAGGCGTCGATCTCCTCGATCGTGGCCTCGATGGTGGCCGACAGCGGCACGTAGTCTTCGCTGGCCCGGCGTTCGGTGACCGAGTAGACCTCCGCCTGGGCCTCGTTTACCAGGGCGTCGACGTCGCCGCCGTCGGGCGCGTAGCCGAGCTGCACGATGCGGGTGCCGGCGTCTACCAGCCGGCGCAGGATGGCCCGCTCGCGCACGATCTCGGCGTAATAGCCCGCGTTGGCGGCGGTGGGCACCGACGAGATCAGGGTGTGCAGGTACGAGACGCCACCGACCCGGCCGAGCTCACCGCGCTTGGTCAGCTCGTCGGCCACCGTGAGGGCGTCAGCCGGCTCACCGCGGCCATATAGGTCGAGAACGGCCTCGAACACCAATTCATGCGCCGGACGGTAGAAGTCGGCGCCCCGCAACGCCTCCACCACGTCGGCGATGGCGTCTTTGCTCAGCATCATGCCGCCCAGAACGGCCTGCTCGGCGGCCACATCCTGCGGCGGGGTACGACCTAGATCTTCGCTCGGTGGGGCGTAGCCGTACCCCTCTTCGATGACCGACACCGAACCTCCTTCACCCGACTCGCGACCCAGACCCCATGCAGACCGCACTGCCCCGCCCGAACCCGCTCTGACCCCAGGCTCAGGTCACCTCAGGCCCCCCAGCACGCAGGGTCTGGCAACGCTGGGCCAGGGTCACTCCAGGCACGGTCGATCCCGTCCAGACAGCCCTCCGGTGAGGGCTGCTCGTCCAGGAGTATCCGAGACCACCGACAACGGCAACGATCGCTTGCCGCCGCCTTCAGTCGCCGTTCGCGCGAGAACCGAGGCGATGCGTGACGGTATGCACTGGACCCACCTGTGGGCAATTGCCACGTCCACACGCCCTGTGGACAGCGGGCGAAGGGCTGTGGGAAACGCCAGGGGGTTATCCCCAATCGGTGGATAACCATGTGGACAGACTGCCTGGGAAATCCGGCAATCCGGGCTACAAACCGCGAGATCACGGTTGCGCAACGCACAACGCACCTGTGGACAAGAAATTTCTGCACAGTCGTCCACCACGTGAACAACGCTGCCGGCAGACGCGAGGACGTTGCCACGCATCCCTGTCACTCACGACCGATCTCTGTCCGGTCGTAGGAGTCAGGAACCTCAGCTGTTGGAGGGGGAACTGGATGGCGCAGTCGTCGTAATGGTCTGGGTCGGGGTGGCCGAGGCGGTGGCCGAGGTAGGCGACTGGCTCGCTTTCGAGCCTGCTCCCCGCGGGACGACGGCGTCCGCGGCGGCCAGCTGCGCCCGCTTTCCGAAGGAGCTGAGCAGCGGATCGACCTCGGCCCTCGGGATGACCACCGGGACAGAGCCGGGTGTCTCCAGGCCGGTTGATTCCGAATCGGACGGCTTAGCTCCGGACGAAGCGGACGCGGTCGGGCTAGGCGAGGTGGTGCCGGACGCAGGCGAGGGCATCGGGCTCGATGTCGTGTCAGAGCCAGGGGTGATGTCGGAAGGCAGATACAGCACCAGGTCTCCCGTAGTGGTGAACGCCGCCGCACCGAAAAGGTCCCGATCTGACAGCGCTCTCACGTCAGCCTTCTGCCCCACCAAACGCCGGGCGGTGCCCACCGGATCTGCCTGGCCGCCGACCGGGGTCGCGAACAGGCCAGAGCCCTCCACGATCCGGTTCGCGTCCGGGTCGAACCACACGCTCTGCCAGTGCTCGGTGACGCCTTGAGCCGACCTGAGCTGGGCGTAGAGCCGCACGCCCATCACGTCGCTGCTCGCCGCGAGCAGCTGCGACAGCACGCGGAGGGACTTCGTGTCGGCCGCACTCGTGCCGCCGGAGGCGCCGACAGTTCCGTCGGAAGCGGTTGCCGTGGCCGAGGTGGTCGAACCGCTGCTCCCTGCGGGGCTAGTCGATGCCGTACCACGTGAAGCCGAACCGCTCGAAACCGAACTGCTCGGAACCGAACCGGTCGACATCGGACTGCTCGGCGCGACGGACTGCGTCGAGGTCGCCTCCGTGGTCGGCGAAGTAGCAGACCGGTACTGCGACAGCCAGCTGATGACCTGAGTCTGGAGCTGGCCCTCCAGCGGCGCACCTGCGGCCGGCGCGACCACCCGGGCGTAGACATTGTCGGCCCGGTTGACGAGCGTCCACTCGTCGACGTCGGTGGCGCGCACCTCCCCGACCCCGTCGGCGGGCACGCTCACGTCCGAGCCGAACGTCGGGGTAGCCGAAGCACCTCCGCTGGCCGTTGCGGCACTCGACTTCGTGGCCGACTTCGACGATCCGGCCGAGCCGCTGCCCGTGCAACCACTCAGAAGCAGGCATCCCGCGATCGCCACGCTTACCAGTGCACTCTTCTTCACAGCGATCGTCTCCTTGCCCGGGCACCACCCGCAGCTGGATCGGCTTACATGCGTCGCAACAATGATGGCTGCTCCGCGCGGCCTGCGCGGTGATCGGTGCGACCGCGCAGTGCGGCACCATTGGCACGCGCTATGAGCTGGGGTCCGTACGACAAGAGATGAGCCAGATGGACGAGGGCAGTCGCGAGGTGTTGCGCCTCGCCGTTCCCGCCTTTGCGGCACTCGTTGCCGAACCGATGTTCCTACTGGCTGACTCGTCCATCGTGGGTCATCTCGGCGCGCGCGAACTGGCCGGTCTGGGGATCGCCTCGGCGGTGCTGTCTGCGGTGATCGGGCTGGCTGTCTTTCTCGCCTACGGAACCACGGCCGCCACCGCTCGCCGGTTGGGTGCCGGAGATCTGCGGGGAGCACTCGCGATGGGCGTGGACGGCCTGTGGCTGGCCGTCGCACTCGGTGCCGGCGTGGCCGTGGTGGGAATGCTGGCGGCACCGTGGATCGTGCGCGCCCTAGGGGCTTCGCCCGACGTCTCGGCTCCGGCGGTGGCCTATCTGCGCACCTCCTTGCCCGGTGTGCCTGGGATGCTCGTGGTGCTGGCTGCCACGGGAGTGCTGCGGGGCCTGCAAGACACCCGCACACCCCTGGCGGTGGCCGCTACCGGCGCGGTCGTCAACGCCGGCGCGAACCTGGTGCTGGTGTATCCCGTCGGGCTCGGCATTGCCGGCTCGGGGTTGGGCACCTCGCTCACCCAGCTCGGGATGGCCGTGGCGCTGGGCGGCAAAGTCGTGCGGGAAGCCCAGCGGGTGGGTGCTCCGCTGGCACCCGATCGTGCCGGGATCCTCACTGCCGCCCGCACCGGGGTGCCGCTCGTGGTGCGTTCGATCGCCATGCGGGTGACCCTGCTGGTGACGGCGGCAGCCGCCGCCAAGCTCGGGGATGCTCAACTCGCCGCCCATCAGGTGGTGTTCACCGTGTGGACGTTCACCGCCTTCGCCCTCGACGCCCTCGCCATCGCCGCCCAGGCACTGACCGGTCGCGACCTCGGAGCCGGCCAGGTGGACCGGGTGCGCGCCTCCACCCGGCGGATGGTGATCTGGGGCGTGGGGTTCGGCCTGGTGCTTCTCGTCGTTCTCGTGGCGGCCAGCCCCTGGTTGGGCTGGGCCTTCACCTCCGACCGCGCGGTGCGCACGGCCATTGCGGCCGTGCTCATTCCCTGCGCCATCGGAATGCCCATCTCGGGCTATGTCTTCGTCGTGGACGGAGTGCTCATCGGCGCGGGTGACGGCCGCTACCTCGGGCTGGTCTCGGTGCTCAACACGCTGGTGTACCTGCCCTTGGCGGCCGTAGTGCTGCTCGCGGGTCCTGGCGGGACGGCTGGCCTGGTGTGGTTGTGGGTCGTCTTCACCGCGGGCTGGATGGGGTCGAGGGTGGTCACCTTGTACCTGCGGGAACGTTCGTCGGCGTGGCTGCGAACCGGGGTTTGAGCCCAGGCCTCGCGCGCCAAGATTGGCCGCCGCGAGCTGCTGCCGGGGAGAGCCGGGGCCTGCAGCGGGATGTAGCGCAATCTCGACTACATCGTGGAGCCTCCCCGACGCTTCCCGTGCTCAACGGGTTGGTCGCCCGCCGCAGCATGTAGTCCAAACTGCGTTATCCAACCGGCCACGGCCCGTTCAAGGTCGCGAGCCACCCCACACAACAGCCCGAACCGGTTATTTCAGCGCAACAGATACTCGCCGACGTCCTGTGGGTATCGCCGGCGCGGAAGAAGCACACGCCACGTAGCGCAATCTCGACTACATCGTGCGAGCTCACCAGGCGCTGCGCGCGCCGAGCGCACGACAACGGCCCGGCACCCTCGTGAGGTACCGGGCCGTTGCTGCTGTCAGACGGCGTGGTGAGCGTTAGACAGCGACGACGTTGAGGTTGACCGTGGCCAGAACCTCGGGGTGCAGCCGCACGGCCACGCTATACGTGCCGAGGGTCTTGATCGGGTTGGTGATCTCAACCTTGCGGCGGTCGATGTCGGCGCCCACGGCGGTCTTGACCGCTGCGGCGACATCGGTGGTGGTGACAGCGCCGAAGAGCCGGCCAGAGGCACCGGCCTGCGCCAGGACGCTGACCTGCTGGCTCTCGAGCTGAGCCTTGATCGACTGTGCCGCCTCGACGGTCGCGATCTCACGCGCCTGACGAGCCTTGCGGATCGAGGCGACCTGCTTCTCGCCGCCCTTGGTCCAGGCGGTGGCCAGGCCACGCGGCAGCAGGTAGTTACGGCCGTAGCCGTCTTTGACCTCGACGACGTCGCCGGGGGTGCCGAGGCCGGAGACCTCGTGGGTGAGGATGAGCTTCATCGTGGTTCCCCTTCTCAGCGAGCCGAGCTCGAGTACGGCAGGAGGGCCATCTCGCGGGCGTTCTTGATTGCCTTGGCGAGCTGACGCTGCTGCTGGACGCTGACTCCCGTGACGCGACGGGCGCGGATCTTGCCGCGGTCGGACACGAACTTGCGCAGCAGGGCCGTGTCTTTGTAGTCGATGTAGTCGATCTTGGCCGCGGTGAGCGGGTTCTGCTTCTTCTTGGGCTTACGGATAACCGGCTTGGCCATCGTGGTGCTCCTGAATTCGAGTTGCGGTCTGGGTAGACCTTGATTCGAGAGCCCGAGCGTGAGCGGGAGACGTGACGAACAACCGCTGCCCGGGATGGTGATGTTTCACGTGGTGCGCGACAGGCTCGCTGCCGCGCGCACCGGCCAGGCGGGCCGGCGACAGGGCCGTTGCGATCGCGCGATCACAACGGCCCGAAAGCGTGGATCAGAAGGGAGGCTCGTCGGAGTAGCCGCTGCCGTAGCCACCGCCGGATGACTGCCCAGCGCCAGCACCCGGCCCGGTCGCCCACGGGTCGTCGGCCTGGTTCGACTGGGACGTGCCGCCCCAACCGCCCTGGCCGCCACCCTGCTGGCCACCGCCGCCACCACTCCAGCCGCCGCCACCGCCGCGCGAGACCTTGGTGACCTTGGCGCTGGCGTAGCGAAGGGACGGGCCGATCTCGTCGACGTCGAGCTCGATGACTGTGCGCTTCTCGCCTTCCTTCGTTTCAAAGGAACGCTGCTTGAGCCGACCGGAGACGATGACCCGAGCGCCCTTGGTGAGCGATTCGGCCACGTTCTCAGCTGCCTCACGCCAGATGGCGCAACGCAGGAAGAGTGCCTCGCCGTCTTTCCACTCGTTGGTCTGCCGGTCGAACTGGCGTGGCGTGGACGCGACGGTGAAGTTGGCGACGGCCGCCCCTGATGGGGTGAACCGCAGTTCTGGATCTGCCGTGAGGTTGCCGATCACGGTGATGACAGTGTCGCCTGCCATGGCTGTCTCCTCTGAGTCTGGGCGTGAGGCCTAGGGGCCGTGAGTTGTTGAACGTGAGTGTGTCACCGGGTGCCGACAGTCGTTGGGCGACGGTTGGCACCAAGTGCTCTCAGGCTCAGCGAACCTCGGGCCGGATGACCTTTGTGCGCAGTACGGACTCGTTGAGGTTGAGCTGACGGTCGAGCTCTGCAGCCAACTCGGGCGTGGCCTGCATGTCGACGACCGCGTAGATGCCTTCGGCCTTCTTGGCGATCTCGTACGCGAGTCGACGCCGACCCCAGACGTCGACCTTGTCGATCGAACCGCCACCCTTGCGAACCACGTCGAGGAACTTCTCCAACGACGGGTTGACCGTGCGCTCTTCGAGCTCCGGGTCGAGGATGATCATCATTTCGTAATGACGCATGCGTGAACCCACCTCCTTTGGACTCAGGCGGCCGTGGACGCTCCACGACAGGAGGGCTGTGCGTCGGTGCCTGCCGCAGATCGCACCGTCCTGAGGTGCGAACCCGCGCTGGTCGAGACGGGAGAACACAGTGAGATCAAAGAAACACAGCGGGATCAAAGATCAGCGGAAGTGAACCACCACGAACCGGCGCAGGCACCAAGGATCGAGTCTACCGGCTGGCGGGACCCTCCCCGACCACGTCGCGGCCCATGGGTGCAGTCGTTGGCGGCGGGGCCGGGGTCAGCAACGCACCCGCTGCGGGATCGTCGCCCACGTCGAGACGGATGACGTCGTCCTCGGGCCAGGCCGACAGCGACCACGCCCGCCAGCCGAGCACGCAGAGCATGAACACCCGCACCAGCACGGCGACGAGATAGATCCAGCCCGGCGCCCCCCGATTGGCCACCGACAAGCCGTACAGGTACAGCCAGGTCAGACAGGAGTAGGTGGACTCGACCGTGGCGAAGGTGAGCATCAACCGCCACGAGGGCGTGGTCATGGCCACCAGGGGCAGCAACCAGATGCCCGCCTGCACCGGAATGGCCGGACTCACCAGCAACCACCCCACGAGCAGCATCAGAGCCACCGGCGCGATCCGCGGAGGTTCCGGACAGCGGCGCACGATCCAGGCAACGCCCAGCAGCACGAGCGGATAGCCGACGATGGCGATCCAGTGGCCGGTGATGGCAGGCAACGGCTTCGCCAACCGCGGCAACAGCGGGGCGCCGAGTGCCACTGCCGCGAACGGCAGCACGACGATCACCGTCATGACCAGCGCCGCCACCCCGGGATGGCGGGGACGCAGCCGGTCGCGCGTGGCCAGGGGGGCCAGGGAGTAGACGACCAGGTAGCCGAGCACGGCGAACACGCCTAGCGACCCGACCCACAGCGGTGGCGTGGGCAGCTGCTGGCCGTCGATGTCGGTACTGAGCACCTGCGGCAGCAACCACAGCGAGCCGTAGGACAGGTCGGCCTTCCACCACGCGCTCCAATAGGCCAGCCAGCCCTCATGCGCGATCATCAGGATGGGCAGGTTGAGAACCGCCCACCCAAGAGCGGCCGCGACGCAGAACGGGACCGTGGCGGCCAGTCGCCTCCTGCTCCACGCGACGATCACCACCGCAGCAACCAGCACGACCTCCACCGGCCGCACCGCCACACCCAGCCCCACGAGCACGCCGCCGAGCACCGGGCGGCGGCGGCCGAAGGCGGCCAGGCCCACCGTGCCGAGGGCGACGGCCGCCAGATCGAGACTGACCAGAGCACTGACCGCAACGAGGGGCGACGCTGCGACCAATGCCGCGTCCCAGGCCCGGCGCCCGGCGAGCACCCCGACGGCGACGGTCGTGGCAATGAGACAGAGCAGCAGCAACAGCGCCGCTGTGTCGAACACCCAGCGCAGCTCGGCTGCCCCGCCCGGAGTGAGCCATTGCAGCAGTGCGAACAGGGCACCCGTCCCGACCGGTTGGGCGAGGAACCCCGAGCCGTCTGGGTGGTCGAGATAGGGCCTGATGCCGGCTGCCAGCCCGCCCGCGCTGTAGACCGCGGTGATGTCGGAGTAGCAGAGGTGGGTGAACTGGTCGGGGGTCTTCCACAGGGTCGCCCGGCAGTGGTTGCGCAGCAGCAGCGCCGCCAGCATCGACAGCCCCGCCAGGCCCGTGCAGCCGGCGAGCACCCGGCTCTGCCAGTAGCGCAGCCGGGGCGCGGCAGCGTAATGGCCCACCGGGCCGCCGACCACATCGCAGAGGGCGCTCACCAGAGGATCGTCGAGCGACGGATTCACGACCGTGCCTAAAGGCAGGTCGTCGTCGGACGGTGCTTCGTCGATGGCCTCTCGCGCGCCCGGTGCGCTCATCTCAACCGTTGCCTCCCGTGCCCGCACCCACTGCCGCACCCTCGTTCGCGTTGCCGTTCGGCGGGATGACGCGGTTCGGAGGGGCATTGCCGGTTCCGTCGGCGTTGCCGTTTCCGTTGCCGTTGGCATTCCCATTCGGATCGCTCTGCGTGCTGCCGACGCTCGGGATCGCGGGCGCCGGAGTCGCCGGCGCGGTCTGGGTCTGCGTGGGCAGGGGCTCGGTAGGCGTATCCGACGGTCTGGGGGTGGCCGGCCGCGTGCGGGTGGCGGGCGCCCGCGTGCGCGTGGACGTACCGGTGGGCTTCGACGCCGCCGGACCCGTGGCCCTGCCGACCCAGGCAGGGCTGGGGAAGCTCGCCTGCGGCTTGCCCTTCAGTGCGTCGCGCATGTATTCCGTCCACATCCGAACCGGGAACGAGCCGCCGGTGATCTCGCTGCGGCCCCCGAATCCGGGGATCGGGATGGCGTTGCCTGCAGTGTCGGTATTGAACAACGCAACCGCCGTGGTGAGCTGCGGGGTGTAGCCGACGAACCAGGCAGACATGTTGTCAGACGACGTACCGGTCTTGCCCGCGGCCGGGCGGCCGAGCGCCGAGGCCGGTTGGCCCGATCCGCGTTGCACCACCCCGCGCAGGGCGTACGTGGTGTCGGCCATGACGTCTTCGGGGAACACTCGGGTGCCGTCGGTGGGGCCGGTGTAGACAGGGCTGTCAGCACCCACCTTGGTGGCGCTGGCCACGATATGCGGCGTGTGCCGCACTCCCTGCGCGGCGAACGTGGCGTAGGCGTTGGCCATGTCGATCGGATGCGGCGCGGCCGAACCGAGCACGTTGCCCAGGTAGTCGTTGAGGCCGGCCGTGTTCTTGGGCAATCCGGCCCGGATGGCGGTCTCTTCCGTCTTAGCCGGACCAACCTTCTGATTGAGACCGACATAGACGGTGTTGACGGAGTTAGCCGTGGCGGTGAGCAGGTTGATGGTGCCGTACGAGGCCCCGCCGAAGTTCTGGATCGGCTTGCTCGTGCCCTTGAACCTGATGCCCGACTGGCCGTTGAACGTCGACCGCAGCCCCACACCGTTCTCCAGCCCGGTCACCAACGCGAACGGCTTGAAGGTGGAGCCCGCCTGCGCGATGGCCTGGGTGGCGTTGTTCTGCTGACGTTTGAGGTAGTCGTCGCCGCCGTACATGGCCACGACGGCGCCGCTCTGCGGATCGATCGACACCAGTGCCGCCCGCAGGGTCGCGGGCCGGCCCTTCGTGGGGTAGACACTCGGGTCGTTCATCATGGCGACGGCCGCGTCCTGAGAGTTCTTGTCGACGGTGGTGACGATGCGCAGGCCACCGCTGTCGATGTCTTGATCCGTCAGCTTCGCGGCGAGCAGCTCGCTGCGCACCTGAGCCAGGATGTAGCCGTTAGGGCCCGCGTAGACGTTCTTGTTCGTGTCCTTCTTGGGCGCGTCAGGCATCGTCCAGGACCGGCGCTCGGCCTGGGTGATCACCCCCGTGCGCACCAGCTCGTCAGTCACGTAGTCAAAGCGGGCCTTGGCCTTGGCGGGGTTGACCGCCGGGTCCCAGTTGGTGGGATTGGGGATGATGCCGGCCAGCAGCGCGCTCTCCTGCGGGGTCAGATCCTTGGCGGGCTTGCCGAAATACGCCTGCGCCGCCGTCTCGATGCCATAGGCACCGCGCCCGAAATAGATCGTGTTGAGATAGTTGGTCAGGATCTCGTCTTTGGACTGCTGCTGGTCGATCTTCAGCGAGAGCACCGCTTCCTTAGCCTTCCGCACGTAAGTGCGGTCGGAGCTGAGGTAGTAGTTCTTCACATACTGCTGGGTGATGGTGGAGCCGCCTTGCGTCGAATCGCCCTGCAGATTCGACCAGAACGCCCGTGCGATGCCCTTGGGCGAGACCCCCCGGTTCTCGTAGAAGGTGCGGTCTTCGGCCGCCACTGTGGCCTGCTTCATCGACTCGGGGATGGCATCGGCCGCCACGACCACGCGGTTCTGGGCCGCGAAGCGACCCAGCTCGGTCTTGCCGTCTGCGTAGTACACGATCGTGGTCTGCGCACTCGCGAACTGATTGGGCGAGGGCACCGAGACCGTCGCGTACGCGATTCCGGAGAGCGCGACGACGGCAAGGATCGCCAACCCGACGAGACCGAGCACCTGCCGGAGCCTGGGCACGAAGCGTGCAGCGCCGGAACGGTCGGAACGCGGATAGTCGATCAGCTGCCGACGCCGTGGAGGGCGGGTGGGCACAGTGGTGGCGCCGGGCATGGCTGCCCGGCGCGCTGCGTGCCGGCCGGAGCCTTTGCCAGAAGAGCCACTGGCGGGCGGTGTGGAGCGGTTCGGCACAGGAGTCTTTCGGGTCGCAGGGAGGAGCGCCGGGCGGGTTCAGACCGGCCTACGCGGCTTTCGCCAGCGCGCCGATCGAGTCCCTCACCCTGCGTCACCTTCGGGTACTGCCAACCAGGGTATGCGTGGACGCCGACATCGCCTGTTCCGCGCTGCCCGACCGTTGCCCGAACGGGGGAATCGGACGGCGGATCGAAGGGCCAGACCGGCGTGCGACCTGCCGGACAAACGTGGCCGAGCGCACAAAATTTCCACAGGACATACAGCGAACGATGTTTTGGATCTGTGACAAGTAGTGTCTAATGTCCGCATGCCTACTGTTCGTACCGCCATTGTCGGCGTGGGTAACTGCGCCTCGTCCCTCGTGCAGGGCGTGACCTACTACGCCGATGCCGACCCCACCCAGACCGTCCCGGGCCTCATGCACGTGCAGCTCGGCGACTACCACGTGCGCGACGTGGAATTCGTGGCTGCGTTCGACGTCGACGCCAAGAAGGTCGGGCTCGACCTGGCCGATGCCATCGGCGCCAGCGAGAACAACACCATCAAGATCTGTGACGTCGCCAACACCGGTGTGACCGTGCAACGCGGGCACACCCTGGACGGCCTCGGCCTGTACTACTCCGACACGATCACCGAATCAGACGACCCGGCCGTCGACGTCGTCCAGGCCCTCAAGGATGCCCGCGCCGACGTGGTGGTCTGCTACCTGCCCGTCGGTTCGGAGGACGCGGCGAAGTTCTATGCCCAGTGCGCGATCGATGCCGGATGCGGCTTTGTCAACGCGCTGCCGGTGTTCATCGCGGGCACCCCGGAGTGGGCGGAGAAGTTCCGCGAAGCCGGCCTGCCGATCGTCGGCGACGACATCAAGTCGCAGGTGGGCGCCACCATCACCCACCGCGTGCTGGCCAAGCTCTTCGAAGACCGCGGCGTCACCGTCGATCGCACGTACCAGCTCAACGTCGGCGGCAACATGGACTTCAAGAACATGCTGGAGCGCTCGCGGCTGGAGTCGAAGAAGATCTCCAAGACCCGGGCCGTCACGTCGAACGTGCACGGAGAGCTCGCTCCCCGCAACGTCCACATCGGCCCGAGCGACTACGTGGAATGGCTCGACGACCGCAAGTGGGCCTTCGTGCGACTGGAGGGTCGCGCGTTCGGCGACGTGCCGATCAGCCTGGAGTACAAGCTCGAGGTGTGGGACTCACCCAACTCCGCCGGCGTGATCATCGACGCCCTGCGCTGCGCCAAGATCGCCCTTGACCGCGGCCTGGCCGGGCCGATCACCGCGCCGGCCGCGTACTTCATGAAGTCGCCGCCCAAGCAGCTCCCCGACGACATCGCACGTGAGCAGGTGGAGGCCTTCATCCGCGGGGACGCCTGACCAGGCGCCTCATCAACCGGAATTTTCCACCGGGAATTTTCGTCGGCCACCAGGCATTGATGGGTCCTGGCCGGTGCCCAGCACCGGCCAGGACACCCCAACGCTTCGGTGAGGAACTGATGAACATCCTTGTCTTGGTCGGCAGCCTGCGCGCCGGCTCGCTCAACGCTCAATTCGCTGCGGAGGCGGTGCAGCACCTGGCCGACTCGGCAACGGTCACCGTCTACGACGGGCTCGCGGATCTGCCGTTCTACTCCGAGGAACTCGACGTGGAGCAGCCGCCCGCAGGGGTTGTCCGGCTGCGCAAGGCCGTGGCGGCGGCCGACGCGCTCATCGTGGTGACGCCCGAGTACAACGGCTCGCTGAGCTCGGTGCTGAAGAACGCGATCGACTGGGTCTCCCGGCCGCGGCAGGCCGCGGCCATCGCGGGCAAGTCCGTGGCGGTTCTGTCGGCGTCCATGTCTCCGCGAGGCGGCGCTTCCGCCCGCGAGCACGCGCTGCGGATCCTCACCGTCGCCGGCGCCAAGCCGCTCACAGACACCGTCGGCATCGCTTCTGCCCACGCGGCCTTCGCCGATGGACGGCTGACCGATGATGCCGTGCGGGCAGAATTGGCCGGAGTGCTGGCTCAGTTGCTCGACACCAGGCTCACGGCTGCCTGATCACCGACGCGGGCCGGCCTGCTAGGGGTCGGCAGGCCCGCCAGAACCGAACGAATTGCCCCTTGCCCTGGCGATCATTTCGGATGAAGGCGCCTTTCCGTCGCCGCTCGCTTTGGGCCGACGCAAGGGGGTGGGGGTCGTCGTGGGGCGACTATGTCGATGCCCCGTCCCGCGGGGCATCGACATAGCGCCCGAGGCGCACCCTCTACATGGGGCGCCAACTCGCCCAAACCCCCAACAGCAACTGCCTTCCCCGCCGCCGTGCGCCGAGCAGCCCTCACCTCGCTCCCGAAATGCACCACTACGCTGACCTGGTGAGCGCCGGGTGGGCAGGTATAGGCGCGCTGATTCGCACGCGCAACTACCGGCGACTGCTGGCAACCCGCCTTTTCGCCCAACTCGGGGATGGTGTCTTCCAGGTAGGACTGGCAGGCATGGTGTTCTTCAGTCCGCAACGCCAGACCACACCAGCAGGCGTGGCCTGGGCCCTGAGCGCCAGTCTGCTGCCGTACACACTCATCGGCCCCTTCGCCGGCGTCCTGCTCGACCGGTGGTACCGCCGTCAGGTGCTGTTGGTGGCCAACGCCATCCGGGCCACGCTGGTGCTAGTGGTAGCCGCGCTGGTGTACCAGAGCATGGTCAACGCCGTCCTGCTGGTGTTCGTGCTGGCGTGCCTGTCCGTCGATCGGTTCGTGCTGGCCGGCCTGGGGGCGGGCACCCCGCACGTGGTCTCAGCAGCACAACTCGTGCTCGCCAACTCCATCACTCCCACCCTGGGCACGTTGGCCACCGTGGCCGGAGGCGCCGCCGGCTTTCTCCTGACGCGGGCGATCGGCGGCAACGACCACGCGAGCGCGCTGTCGATGCTGCTCACGGTAGGCCTCTATCTCTGCTCGGCGGCCGCGGTCGCGCGGTTGCCCCGCCAGCGACTCGGCCCGGACGGCGGCCCGCACCGCACCCCGATCCTCGCCCAAGCCGCCGACCTGGCCGTCGGCATGGCGCACGGGGCTCGACACCTCTGGCAACGCCGGCCGGCCCGCTGGTCGATGGTGCTCACGGCTGCGATCCGGGTGGGCTTCGGCATCTTCACGATCACGACGATCCTGCTGGCGCGCAACAGCTTCGGTTCCAGTGTCGATGACGGATTGACGCTGGTTGCCTCCGTGGCCGGCCTGGCCGGGCTCGGGGCTGGACTGGCCGCCGTCGTGGTGCCCACCGGCGTGCGCGTGCTCGGCCTCCGCGGCAGCACCCTGGCTTGTCTCGTCCTGCTGGCATTGGTGTACCTGCTGTACGGGCTGGCCATGTCGCGAACCATGCTGCTGCTCGGGGCGCTCCCGTTCGGGCTGGCTGTGCAAGGAGTGAAGGTGGCCGTGGACACCACTTTGCAACTGACCGTCGACGAGGGCTTTCTCGGCCGGGCTTTCTCGTTGTACGACATGATCTTCAACGCCTCGTTCATCGTCGCCGCTGTGGTGGCCGTGCTCAGCGTGCCGGCAAGCGGGCATGCACCCGGGCTGCAGCTGGGGCTCGCGGCCCTGATCGTGGCGGTGGCCGTGGCCTCCCTGCGCCAACCCCGGCCGGTGCAGCCTTGAGCGGACGCGGCCCTGAGCAGGCTTGCGGCGGGTGGCGTCCGGTCGCACCCGGTGCGGGCCCTGAACCCGGGACGGCTACGCCAGGTGTGGGAAACGCATCCCGAGCCAGCGGAGGCTTCGTAGACTGACACGCACACGTGACGGAAACAGCGAAGGTCCGCGCGCAGCGAGCAGCAGACGGCACGCCGGGTGGCGGGCCACGGAGGGGGAAGTGTGAAGGTTCTGGTCGCCGGAGGAATGGGCTTCATCGGCTCACATACCGTCGTGCAGTTGGTGGGTGCCGGGCACGAGGTGGTCATCGTCGACGACCTGTCCAACTCCAAGGCCAGCGTCCTGCCCCGGCTGGAGGCGCTCACCGGCACGAGCCTGCCGTTCGAGCAGGTCGACCTGGTAGACGCCGATGCCACTGCAGCCGTGTTCGCCAGGCACCGCCCCGACGCGGTGATTCACTTCGCCGGCTTCAAGGCCGTCGGCGAGAGCGTGGCCAAGCCGTTGGAGTACTACGAGAACAACCTCGACGCCACGTTCTCCCTGCTGCGGGCCATGCGCGAATACGGCGTGAAGGCCCTGGTCTTCTCCTCCTCGGCCACGGTGTACGGCGCCGAGCCTGTCGTGCCGATCTCGGAAGACTCACCTACCTCGGCCACCAACCCCTACGGCTGGACGAAGGTGATGATCGAGCAGGTGTTGCGTGACGTGGCCGTGGCCGATCCGTCGCTGCGCATCGCCCTGCTGCGTTACTTCAACCCGGTAGGTGCGCACGCCAGCGGCACGATCGGCGAAGATCCCACCGGCATTCCCAACAACCTCCTGCCGTTCGTGGCCCAGGTGGCCGTCGGCCTGCGGGAACGCGTCAACGTTTTCGGCGGCGACTACGACACGGTCGACGGCACGGGCATGCGCGACTACATCCACGTGGTCGACCTGGCCGACGGGCACCTCGCCGCCCTGGAGAAGATCACCACCGGCGACGAGCCGGTGAGCACCTGGAATCTGGGCACCGGCCAGGCCACCAGCGTGCTGCAGCTGGTACGCGCCTTCGGACAGGCCGCCGGCAAGGACGTGCCCTACCAGATCGTCGATCGACGTCCCGGCGACATCGCCACCTCGTACGCAGACCCGTCCCGCGCCGAGGCCGAGTTGGGCTGGCGCGCCCAGCGGGGCATCGCCGAGATGTGTGCCGATGAGTGGCGGTGGCGCTCCAACAACCCGCAGGGCTACCCCGACGCCTAAGGCTGCCAGCGGCCGAGACCAACCGGGTCAGTCCAGCCGATCACCCGTCGCCAGCCGATCAACCGTTATTGGCTAGCTTGCGCCTCGGGCTGCTCGGCCCACCACGCACGCAGCTCGCTCTCGGCACGCTCCGGCCCGAGTGGACCGTGCTCCATCCGCAGCTCCAGCAGGTGCTTGTAGGCCCGCCCCACCACCCGGCTGGGCGGGATGTCGAGGAGAGCCATGATCTGGGTGCCGTCGAGATCGGGCCTGATGGCCTTGAGCTCCTCCTGCTCGGTCAGCTCGGTGATCCGCTGCTCCAGATCGTCGTAAGCCGCGGCCAACCGCTCGGCCTTGCGCCGGTTCCGCGTGGTGCAGTCGGCCCGGGTGAGCAGGTGCAACCGGGACAGCAACGGTCCAGCGTCGCTCACGTATCGGCGCACGGCCGAATCCGTCCAACCGCCCGTGCCGTAGCCGTGGAAGCGCAGGTGCAGCTCCACCAGGCGGGCCACCGCCTGAATCGTCTCCTTGTCGAAGCGCAGCGCCCTGAGCCGCTTGGCCGTCAGCTTGGCTCCGACCACCTCGTGGTGATGGAACGAGACGCCGCCACCGGGTTCGAACCGGCGGGTCCCCGGCTTGCCGATGTCGTGCAGCAGGGCAGCGAGCCGCAGCACCAGGTCGGGCCTGCCGCCGTCGCCAAGCCTGGGTTCGAGGGCGATCGCCTGGTCGAGCACGGTCAGGGTGTGCTCGTAGACGTCCTTGTGCCGGTGGTGCTCATCGATCGTGAGCTTGAGCGCGGACAGTTCGGGCAGCATCTGATCGGCCAGGCCGGTCTTCACCAGCACTTCCAGCCCTGCTCGCGGGTGGGCGCCGAGCATCAGCTTGGTCAATTCGGCCGAGATCCGCTCGGCCGAGATGATCTCCAGCCGGGGTGCCAGATCGCGCATGGCCGCTCGCGTCGCCGGCTCCACCTCGAAGCCGAGCTGGCTCACGAAGCGAGCCACCCGCATCATCCGGAGCGGATCGTCACCGAAGGAGATCCGCGGGTCGATGGGGGTTCGCAGCAGACCGCCGGCCAGGTCGGCCAGGCCGTCGTGTGGGTCGACGAAGGTCAGGCTCGGCAGCCGTACCGCCATGGCGTTGACGGTGAGGTCACGCCGGGCCAGGTCGCCGTCCAGCGTGTCACCGAAGGCGACCACCGGCTTGCGCGTGGTGCCGTCGTACTCGTCCGAGCGATAGGTCGTGATCTCGAGGGTGAAGGCCCCCTTGCGGCAGCCGATGGTGCCGAACTCGCGGCCGATGTCCCAGTGGGTATCGGCCCAACCGTCTACCAGGGCCAGGATCTGCCCGGGCCGGGCATCGGTGGTGAGGTCGAGATCGATCTCAGCCCTCGCGGCGGTGGCTCCAACCAGCCTTGCGCCCACATCGGTGCTGCGTGATTCAGCCTGCGGGTTAGGCGCGAGCCGTCCCAGCAGAGCGTCGCGCACCGGCCCCCCCACGAGGGCCAGTTCGTGCCCGGCGGCGATGAACCGAGCGGCCAACGGCTCCAGGACGGGGGCGTACGCGAGCAGGGTGGTGGCCGCGCGCTGCTGCAGTGCGGCGACCGAGGAGGAGGCTGACGTCACAACCCATCAGCCTGCCAGAGACCCCGTCGAGGGCGAGAATCCATTAGGGACGCGCGGAGAAATAAGCACGGTAGTGTCGGTTTCTGGCCGTCAGGCGCCCGATCCAGGAAGCGACACGCAGTGGTTATTTCTCGGCGGGCCCTATGGAGCGAGGGCCGGCGGATCGCCGACCCGCCGACCTGTGGCAAGGCTGCGCCCATAGCCGCCCGTAGAGTTTGGTCATGTCCGGTCAGCCGCGTTCCGAGGGTCCGCATGCGCGGCCCCGTCCGGTGCCGCATCCGCTGCCCGAGACCGTAGTGCACAGGCTGGCGAACTTCCGGCACACAGTAGAAGAGGTATCCGCCGGCGGCATCGTGGTCGACGTCACCACCCCCGAGCCCCGGGTCGCCGTGATCGCACGCCTCAACCGGGCCGGACGACTGGAGTGGTGCCTGCCCAAGGGCCATCTCGAACGAGGCGAGACGGCCGAGCAGGCCGCCGTTCGCGAGGTGGCCGAAGAGACCGGAATCACCGGTCGCGTCGTGAGCACTCTGGGCAGCATCGACTATTGGTTCTCCATCGAGGGCCGGCGCGTGCACAAGACGGTGCACCACTACCTGATCGAAGCCACCGGAGGCCAGCTGAGCGTCGAGGGCGATCCGGATGCCGAGGCCGTCGACGTCGCCTGGGTGCGGCTGGCCGATCTCGACGCCCGGCTCTCCTTCGTCAACGAACGGCGGATCGCACGGGCTGCTGAGGAGCAGCTGGCGGATCCGGCGTGAGAGCAGTCACGGCGCGTCTCCGGCACGGCCGACCGGTACCGGGCCGCTATGCCCGATCGTGGGCACTCGCCGCCCTGCTCGTGGCGCTGACCCTGCTGGGGCTCGGCTCCGTCGTCCCCGCCGGCGCCTACGCCGCGACGGGCAATCCGGAGGCGGTCACCAGCGCGGCGCTGCCCAAGGAGCCCTGGCTCGAACTCGATGCGATGCCGGCCACCTTTTCCCCGTCCGGGCCCGCCACTGTGCAGGTACAGGTGCACGCCGGATCGAATGAGGTCCCGGCCGGCTGGGCGGTGTCGCTGTTGATGCAATCACGACTGCTGGGCAATCGCACCGCCGTGCACAACTGGAACGGCACCATGCTGACGGGCGCATTGGGCACTGAGATCGTGCGCACCGAGCTGAGCCAGCCGATTCCCGCAAACGGCTCCGCACAGGTCACCCTCACCGTGCCTGCAGGAGGATTCGGCCTGCCCGACGATCCCGACCTGTGGGGACCGCACGGCGTCGCCCTCGTCCTGCTCGATTCCGACGACGATCGCCGCGCCGTGACACGCACCTTCGGGGTCTGGGACCCGGGTGCACGGGTCTCGGCAAAGCCCAGGATCACAGTGATCGTCCCGCTCACGAGCGATCACCTCGACGCCTCCACAGGCCTGGGCACCCGTGCCCAACTCGCGGAGACCCAACCCGGGGGACGGCTCGCGAACCTGCTCGCACTCTCGACGCAGGACGGCGTGGTGCCCGCCCTCGACCCGGCGATCCTGACGCTGACGCCGGATTCGAGCACCCAACCCCAACCAGGCGACACCTCCGGCGAGGCCCTCGACCCACAGGTAGCCGCCTGGCGCGATGCGGTGGCCAATGCCGTGCAGGGCCGCGAGGCGCTCGGGCTGGGCTACGGCGACCCCGACGTGCTGGCCTTGACGGCGGCCAAGAGCCTCGACCTGGCCAAACAGAGCGACCAACTCGGCGCCGACGTCTTCGCCGAGGCGGGCGTCAGCGTGCGCCGAGACATCGCGCTGCCCGCAGCCGGAGTGGCCGACGACGCCACCGTCCTCAGTTACACCCAGCTCGGACGCACGGCCGCCGTCGTGCTCGACGGACGTCTGCAGAGACCCATCAACACCTCCAGACTCACGGAGACCGGTCGCTCGGAGGTGAGCTACGAAGGTGGCGACGTACCGTCGTTGCTGGTGGATCCAGATCTCTCGCAGGCGCTAGCCGACACGGACAAGACCGGCCCGGCCGGTGGGGCAGCCGCAGTCCAGCGGCTGCTGGCCGACACTGCCGCGCTTGCGCGCGAGGCCCCAAACCGTAGTCGCCGGGTGCTCGTCGAAGCCCCCCGGCAGTGGACGGCCACCTACGCCGGCACCGCCGGCGTGAACGCTCTCACCCACACCGACTGGACGGCGCCCGGCACCGTCTCAGCCCTGCTCGCCGCCACCCCGCCCCTGGCGCGCGATCAGCCGGAGCTGACGTCCGCGCAACACAAGGCGGCGCTGTCGAGTGCCGGTGTCAAGAACGTCACGAGCACGCTGGCAGGCAGCGAGAGCCTGCTCACCGCCCTCGCCGAGCCGGCTGCCCAGGTCACCTCCACCCGCCGGGTGGCCAGTGGGCTCGTGTCGGTGCGCTGGCGCGCCCACCCAACGGCGTGGCAGAAGGCGCGGGCGGAGTACGCAGGCTCTGTGCAACAACTGCGCAGCGCCATCCACGTGGTGCCCGGGAGCACGGTGACCCAGGTGTCGCGCAACGTGCGGCTGCCCGTGACGGTGCAGAACGACACGGGCGAACCGGTCTCTGTGCTGCTCGACGTGGCCCCGCGGTCGAACCGGCTCGTCGTCACCAAGCAGGTGTCGGTGGTGGTGCCCGGGCACAGTCGAGCCATCGGCTACGTACCCGTGCGCGGAGTGGGCAACGGTGACACCTCGGTGGTGATCCGGCTCGTCACCCCCACCGGCGTGGAGTTCGGCCAACCGGTCGAGACTCGGGTGCAGGTGCGTGCCGACTGGGAGTCGGTGGGCACGACCGCGGTGGGTGTGGTGGCGGGTATCGGGGTAGCGGCCGGCCTCGTTCGGTCGATCCGTCGCGGTACCCGTACCTCGCAAACGGGTCGCAACCCGCTAAAGCGCGACCCTCACTCAGGTCCGGACGCTAAGGTGCCGGACGCATCTGCAGCTGCACCCGACTCGAATCGTGTATCCGACTCGAACTCAGAATCCGACTCGAACTCAGAATCCGACCCGAGCTCAGTAGCCGATCCGTCCTCAGCCGCAGAGCGGCCGACTCCCCCCGACCCAGGAGCAACCTCGTGAGTCGCTCGAACAGCCTGTTGCGCTCCAGCGCCCTGATGGCCACGGGCACCGCCGTCTCGCGCATCATGGGCTTCGGCCGATCTCTCGTGCTGATCGCCGCCCTCGGCCTGGTGACCTTCGCGGGCAACATGTTCGACACCGCGAACAAGATCCCCAACATCCTCTACATGCTGCTGGCCGGCGGAGTGCTCAACGCGGTACTCGTGCCCCAGATCGTGCGCGCCACCAAGAACGGCGACGGCGGGCAGACCTACGTCAACCGGCTCGTGACGCTGTCAGTAGCCGCTCTGGCCGTGGTGACCGTGCTGCTCACCGCGATGTCGCCCTGGCTGGTCACAATCTATGCCGCCAGCGTCGACCCCGGCTGGCGCGCGGTGGGAATCGGCTTCGCTTACTGGTGCATTCCCCAGGTGTTCTTCTACGGCCTCTACACAGTGCTCGGTCAGGTGCTCAACGCCAAGGGGCACTTCGGGGCCTACATGTGGTCGCCGGCACTCAACAACGTGGTGTCCATCGTGGGCCTGGTCGTGTTCATGGTGGTCTACGGCACCCAGCGCAACGGTGATCTGGCGTCGTGGACTCCGGCCAAGATCGCCATGGTCGGCGCCTGGGCCACCGCAGGGGTGGCGGCCCAGGCGGTCGTGCTGTTCTGGCCGTTGTGGCATAGCGGATTCCGGTGGCGTCCGGTGTGGGGTTTTCGCGGGGTCGGCTTGCGCAGTGCCGGCACGGTGGCGGGCTGGACGTTCGCCGCCGTGCTCGTCGGGCAGGTGGGCCTGCTGGTCACCACCAACGTGGCGAACCGGGCCTCCCAGCTAGCGCACGGCACCCCGGCGGCCCTCGACACCCCCGGCGGGTTCGCCTATACCAATGCTCTTCTGCTCTTCATGCTGCCCCACTCGCTCGTGGCGGTCTCGCTCGTGACCGCGCTCTTCACCCGGATGAGCGCCGCCGCCGGCCGTGACGAATGGCCGGCCGTGCGCGCAGACCTGTCTCTCGGCCTGCGTACTGTCGGTGTGTTCTCGGTGCTGGCCACCGTCGGTCTGCTCGTGCTCGCGCAGCCGGTGGCGCTGGCCATGGTGGGCTCACCGCTCACGGCCAATGCACTCGGACGCGTCATCGCAGCCATGGCGATCGGGCTCACCGGCTTTAGCGCCACCTACCTCATCCAGCGCGTGTTCTACGCCTACGAAGACGCCAAGACGCCGTTTCTGGTCACCCTGCCGCAACAGGCCATCGTCATCGTCACCGACCTGCTCGCGGCGTTCCTGTTGCCGCCGCAGCAGATGGTGGTGGGCGTGGGACTCGGGCTCAGCCTGGCCAACACGGTGGCGGCCATGATGTCGGCCTATCTGCTGCGTCGCCGGCACGGCAACGTCGACGCGTACCACGTGATTCGTACACATGTGCGCCTCCTGATCATCGCCGTGATCAGCGGGGGCATCGGCTGGGCGCTCGTGCATGTGCTGCCCTGGCAGGGACACGGCCGGGTGGGAGCGCTGGCCGCCTGTGTTGTGATCGGTGGCGTGATCGTGGCGTTGTACCTGGCGGGTCTCAGGGTGTTCCGGGTACGTGAAGTCGGTCGGCTCGTGGGCGACGGTCGGATCGGCCGGCTGCTCGGCGGCTGACTCGACCGCTCGGCTCTGCGCAGGCAGGTCCCGGGCGCTGTCATGGCTGGCCCTGCGTCCTGACGGGTCGCCTGCCGAGCGGCTGACTAGGCCGACCGGGCCGACCTGGGCTGGGCCTGGTTAAGCACGGTGCGGGCCCGGCCGATCTTGCCGGGCATGACGGTTCTGCAGGCTCGTGAGCACGAGCGGGGCGACATTGCTCGTGAGCACGAGCGGGGCGACATTGCTCGTGAGCACGAGCGGGGTGACATCGTCATCGGCTGGCTGGTGCGCCTTGTCGTCGTCCTGGCGGTGTTCGGGGTGGTGGCCTTTGACGGCATCTCCTGTGCTCTCGTGCGCTGGCAGGCGGGCGACGCGGCCGAACAGGCGGCCCAGGCCGGCGCCGACGCGGCACCCGTCGGCCAACGCAACCCACAGCTCGCCTACAACGCGGCCACTGCCTATCTGGCCCACGACTACCCGAGCTTCACGATCGATCCGGCCTCGGTGCAGTACGCCGCCGACGGCAGCCTTGGCCTCACCCTGCACGCCACCGGCGGCACGCTGGTGCTGCACTACGTTCCCCGGCTCCGTGACCTGGCGTCGGTGACCACCACAGCGAGCGCCACTCACAGCCAGGACTGACGAGACCAACCTGACAAACATCCCCTACGGGCGAGGCCACGAGCCTCAGGGGATTCCCGACTCGGGGCATTAGCATGGCTTGGTCAGTCATCAGGTGGAGGAGTCGCGGTGAATGCCGTTGGTCGTGGCACGTTGCTTGCCGATCGTTATCGGTTGGAGGAGCAACTCACCAAGTCTGCCCACTCGAGTCTGTGGCGGGGGGTCGACACCACTCTCGACCGCAAGGTCGCCATCCGGCTGATCGCCGCCGACACGGCCGGCGAGGCGTTGGATGCCGCCCGTCGTGCCGCCCTGGTAGACGATCCGCGGCTCGTCCGCGTGCTCGACGTGGCGCAGGAGCCCGGCACCGGCGAGCACGCGAGCCAGACCTACGTCGTCAGCGAATGGATCGAGGCGAAGTCGATCGCCGATCTGCTCGACGACGGTGTGCTCTCCTCCGCACGGGTGCGGATGCTCGTGGGCGAGGCGTCCGAGGCACTCGCGGTGGCCGCCCGGCAGGGCCTGCATCACCTGGCGCTCGACCCCACCAGCGTGCTGCTCACCTCGGACGGCTCGGTGCGGGTGCACGGTCTCGCGGTGGACGCTGCCGCTCGCGGTGGCTCCCAGCCCACCGGCGAGGCAGCCGAGCGGGTCGATGCCGTCGGCCTGGTCGCGCTGATCTACGCAGGCCTGACCGGACGCTGGCCTCTACGCACGTCGGCGCATCATGCCTCGCTCGACACCGCGCCCATGATCGGCGACTCCGCCGTGCCGCCGGCCGACATCGTCTCGGGCGTTCCCAACGACCTCGACACACTGTGCGCCGTGACGTTCGGGCCCAACCATGACGGTCCTGCCTCTCCCGCCGAGTTGGCGCGCCAGCTCAAGCCGTGGGCACGTTCACACGCCGCCCCCGTAGTGCACCCGAACCGGCGGCTGGCCGACGACCTGCGCTCGGCGCCGCGACGACCGCCGAGCCGGTTCCCGGTGCGGCTGGCGCCCACCCAGACCGAGTTCGAGCCCGAGCAGTCGGACGTGCCGATCGCCGTCACCGATGACGCCACACCCGTTGCCGGTGTGCCCGGCGTCGGCCTATCGGCTGCCAGCTCGGCCCGCGCTGATCAACCCACCCAGGCCCAGCCCATCGCCGATCTTCGCGGCGCCACGGCGTGGGAAGAAGAATCGAACGAGCCGGAGGTCGTGGCCGGCACCCCTGAAGCGCGCTCTACGCCCGATGCGAGCTCCGCGAGTGCTGTCAGTTCGTCGTCCGCTGCGATCTCCCCGCCCGCCCGGCCGTCGGCCGACCAGAACGCCCCGGCGCGGACGAGCCGGCTCGGCTCGGCTCTCGACGCGGTCGCCGCTGCCCGGGCGGGAGCGGCCGCGGTTCCTGCCGCAGCACCCTCGCCCGCGTCAGCACCAGCCAAGCCAGCACCAGCCAAGCCAACACCAGCCAAGCCAGCATCGCCCGTGGCAGCACCACCCGCAGCACCGGCCGAGCGAGCCAGCATCGCGCGCGGCAATGACGACCCGAACAACGACCTCAACAACCCCCAACCCGACCTTTCGCCACGTGTGCCCCCCACCCCGCCAGAGCAACCCCCAGCCAAACCGGCCAAACGCCGCAGCTCACCGTGGCCGCTGCTGACCGTCGTCGCGCTGGTGGTGATCGGCTTGGTGCTCGCCGTCTGGTCGCTGCGTGGAGGCAGCAACGCCGGCCAGGCCGCGAGCGCTTCGGCCAGCAGCACGGCATCGGCGTCTGCCACAAGCACGGTGCCGGCCGCAGCCGCGCCGGAGATCGCCAGCGCCACCGGCTTCGACCCCCAGGGCGATGGCGCGGAGAACAACAGCCAAGCGGCGCTGGCCATCGACGGCAATTCGGCCACCTCGTGGAAGTCGAGCCACTACAACAGCGCGGCCTTCGGCAACCTCAAGAAGGGCCTGGGGCTGCTGATCACCCTCAAGGCGCCGGCACCGGTGAGCAAGGTGTCGGTGACGGTGGACGGTCAAGGCGGCACGGTAGAGATCCGCACCGCCACGGGCAGCACCCTCGACGGCTCACAGGTGGTGGCGACGGGCCCGGCCGGCACGCTGGAGAAGACGCTCGACCCCGCCCCGACCACGCAGTACCTGATCGTGTGGTTCACGCAGTTGCCGCGGGTCGACGGACAGTTCCGCGCCCAGGTGGCCGAGGTCAGCGTCTCCTGACGCTGCGGTCAGGCCCCCAGCCGGGGAACACCCGCGTCCTACGATCTGTTGCAGGGCGCGGTAGCGGACCCGTCGGCATGCCTCACGCGCGCAACCCCTACCCAGAGAACTCACGACCATAGAGAAACTCCACGACCATAGAGAAACTCCACGACACAAGGATTGGTGCACCCATGAGCGAGCAGGCAACCCAGGCCCGCGAGGTCGTCATCGTCGGGTCAGGACCGGCGGGCTGGACGGCAGCCATCTACGCCGCCCGGGCAGACCTCAAGCCCCTGGTCGTCGCCGGTTCAGTGACCATCGGCGGTGCGCTGATGAACACCACCGAGGTAGAGAACTATCCGGGCTTTCCCAAGGGTCTGATGGGTCCCGACCTCATGGAGGCGATGCAGGCGCAGGCTGAGCGGTTCGGCACCGAAGTGGCCTACGACGACGCGGTGAGCCTCGACCTGGAGTCGAATCCGAAGCGGATCAGCACCGCACTGGGCGAGGAGATCTTCGCCAAGACCGTCATCCTGGCCACCGGCTCCGCCTATCGCGAGATCGGCCTGGAGAACGAGAAGCGACTCTCCGGGCACGGCGTCTCGTGGTGCGCCACGTGCGATGGCTTCTTCTTCCGCGACCAGGACATCGCCGTGGTGGGCGGCGGCGATTCCGCGATGGAAGAGGCCACCTTCCTGAGCCGGTTCGCCCGGTCGGTGACGGTGGTGCATCGTCGCGGTGAACTGCGCGCGTCCAAGATCATGCAGGACCGCGCCATGGCCGATCCCAAGATCTCCTTCGCCTGGAACAGCGAAGTCGTCGAGGTACTCGGCCAGGAGAAGGTCACGGGGCTGCTGCTGCGCGACACCGTGACCGGCCAGGAGCGCGAACTGCCCGTCACCGGTCTGTTCGTCGCCATCGGGCACGACCCTCGGGTCGACCTCTTCAAGGGCCAGATCGAGCTCACCGCAAAGGGTTTCGCACAGGTGCACGGCCGCACGTCGAAGACCACCGTGCCGGGCGTGTTCGCCTGCGGCGACGTGGTCGACTCCGAATACATGCAGGCGGTCACGGCAGCGGCCTCGGGCTGCGTGGCCGCCCTCGACGCCGAGCGCTACCTGGCCGCCATCGCCGACTGAGCCGGCCGGCAGCGCACCCGGACGTCGAGTCGGGTTTCTGGACTGTCGCCGAGTTCGCTCGTGAGCCCGTTCACCAGGACCTACAACCCGTTCACCAGGGGCCCGGCTGTCGGGCGCCCTCCAACGGCGGTGCAGGCACTAAGGTCGAGGCGGCGGGTGTGAGAGCCCCGCAGGAACTGCTTGAGGAGATCAACGACGATGATGCTCGCGAACGCGCGCCGGACGCGTTATCAGATTGCCGATCCCAACATCGGCCTCGACCTTGTGCGTGCCACCGAGGCCGCCGCGATGGCGGCCGGCCGTTGGGTGGGTCGTGGCGACCCTAAAGGTGGCGACCAGGCAGCGGTCGACGCGCTGCGCGACGTCATCAACGCCATTCCCATGCGCGGCGTCGTGGTAATCGGCGAGGGTGAGAAAGACAGTGCGCCCATGCTCAACAACGGCGAGGCGCTGGGCACCGGCGGTGGGCACGGCTACGACATCGCGGTCGACCCCATCGACGGCACCGACCTGCTGGTGAACGGCCAGAACAACGCCATTGCCGTGATCGCGGCCTCCGACCGGGGCACCATGCTCGACCCACGGGGCGTCTTCTACATGGACAAGCTGGTGGTGGGTCCCGAGGCCGCTGACGTGGTCGACATCGATGCTCCGGTGAGCGACACGATCGCCAAAGTCGCCAAGGCGCGCGGCGTCAACGCCGATGACGTGACCGTAGCCATGCTCGACCGGCCGCGGCACGCGGAGACGATCGCCGAGATCCGCACGACGGGAGCGCGGATCAGCCTGCTGCCGCACGGAGACATCGCCGCCGCCATCGCCGCCGCCAATCCCGACACCGGCGTCGACATCATGCTGGGCGTGGGCGGAGCACCCGAAGGCATCATCACGGCCTGCGCCCTCAAAGCCATGGGTGGCACTATCCTCGCCCGGCTCAGCCCGCAGGACGATGCCCAGAGGGAGCGCGCCCAGGCGGCCGGTCACGACCTCGACAAGGTGTACTCCACCAACGACCTCGTGAGCGGCGACAACACGTTTTTCGTGGCCACCGGCATCACCGACAGCTGGCTGCTCGACGGCGTGCGCTATCTGCGCAACGGAGTGCGCACCCGCTCGATCGTCATGCGCTCGCGCAGCGGCACGGTGCGCTTCATCGAGAGCGTGCACCGGCTCGACCGGGTGGCCGCCACCACGCAGGAGCCGTTGCTGGCACCGTGAACTCAGGTGGGTCGCGAGCCATTAGGGTCGCAACCCGTGGTCGGCGCAGGACAACGGCGTTGCTGCGGCAACCTTCTACGATTGACCCTCGCGCGGTGGCATACCGGGCGGGCATCCAGTGTTGAGGAACCGAGAGCGTCGCCAGACGCCATCTGAGATGGGAAGGACTGCAGTCACAATGGGCGAATACACCACTGAAGTAACCGACGCCACGTTTGAGGCCGAGGTGCTCAAGGCCGACGGGCCAGTGCTGGTTGACTTCTGGGCGTCGTGGTGCGTGCCGTGCAAGCAGATCGCTCCGATCCTGGAGGAGCTGGCGGCCGAATACGGCGACAAGCTCAAGATCGTCAAGCTCGACACGGAAGCGAATGAGCGCACTGCGTCGGCGTACGGCATCACGGCTATTCCCACGCTCAACGTCTACAGCGGTGGCGAGGTCGTCAAGTCGATTCGCGGCGCCAAGCCCAAGCCATTGCTGGTGCGTGAGCTGGAGGAATACATCGCCTGAGTAGCGATCTGCTCACCGGCCAACGCCTGAAGGCTCGGTCCCACGATGGGACCGGGCCTTCATGCTCGGACGGGTGATGCTTGGCCGTAAGGCCTCCATTCGGGTGACGACTCGTCGGATTCGTCTTGTGAGCACCATACGGACACCTACGCTCTGCCTGAGGAAGAGTTTCTCTTCTGAGCCGATATGGGGAGTGGGGTCTATGAATCACGGCAGAGTTCGCCGGGGTCTGTTGGCATTGACGGTCGTCTTGAGCGCGTTGGGGGGAACCTCTGCGGCGGCAATGGCCGCACCCAGCAGTTCCACGGCGTCCAAGGCGGCGGCCTCTGCCGCGCAGGCCAGCCCGTCGTTGACGGCGTTGAAGAAGGCCGCGACGGCGGTAGGTGAAGCAGGATCGTTCGTGTCGTTGAGTCCGTCGCGGTTGCTTGATACGCGGGCTAATGTCGGGGCGAATGGTCCGGTGGCTGCGTTGGGCACCGTGCACCTACCCGTGTTGGGTAAGGGTGGGGTGCCCGCTACCGGGGTGGCCGCCGTCGTGTTGAACGTGACCGTGAACGCGCCGAAATCACCCGGCAACATCACCGTCTACCCCGACGCCACCACCATGCCCCTCGCGTCCAACCTCAACTTCGTGCCCGGGCAAACCATCCCGAACCTCGTAGTCGCCAAGGTCGGCGCCAACGGCAACATCGCCTTGACCAACAACTCCCCCGGCACCGTGCAACTGATCGCCGACGTCGCCGGGTACTACCTGTCCGGCACCCCCACCGCACCCGGCACCTACGTCCCGCTCAACCCCGCCCGCGTCCTGGACACCCGCACCAACCTCGGCGCCACCGGCCCGGTCGCCGCGTCGGGCACCGTGCACCTACCCGTGTTGGGTAAGGGTGGGGTGCCCGCTACCGGGGTGGCCGCTGTGGTGTTGAACGTGACCGTGAACGCCCCCGCCCAGCCGGGCAACATCACCGTCTACCCCGACGCCACCACCATGCCCCTCGCGTCCAACCTCAACTTCGTGCCCGGGCAAACCATCCCGAACCTCGTAGTCGCCAAGATCGGCGCCAACGGCAACATCGCCTTGACCAACAACTCCCCCGGCACCGTGCAGTTGATCGCCGACGTCGCCGGGTACTACCTGTCCGGCACCCCCACCGCACCCGGCACCTACGTCCCGCTCAACCCCGCCCGTGTCCTGGACACCCGCACCAACCTCGGCGCCACCGGCCCGGTCGCCGCGTTGAACACGGTGCACCTGCCCGTCGTGGGCATGGGCGGTGTCCCCGCCACCGGGGTAGCCGCGGTCGTGCTCAACGTCACCGTCAACGCCCCCGCCCAACCCGGCAACATCACCGTCTACCCCGACGCCACCACCATGCCCCTCGCGTCCAACCTCAACTTCGTGCCCGGCCAAACCATCCCCAACCTCGTAGTCGCCAAGATCGGCGCCAACGGCAACATCGCCTTGACCAACAACTCCCCCGGCACCGTCCAACTGATCGCCGACGTCGCCGGGTACTACCTCGACGCACCGCTGAGTGCTTCGGCTGTCGCCTCCGGCGAAGACCACACCTGCGCCCTCACCACCGGCGGCGCCGTGCAGTGCTGGGGCAGCAACTCCAACGGCCAGCTCGGCAACGGCACCACCACCGACTCGACCGCTCCGGTGCAGGTCAGCGGCCTGACCACCGGCGTCCAGGCCATCGCAGCCGGCGGAGACACCAGCTGTGCGGTGACCACCGCCGGCGCTGTGAAGTGCTGGGGCTACAACGGCGACGGCCAGCTCGGTAACGGCAGCACCGTCGATTCGAACGTCCCTGTGCAGGTCTCCGGCCTCACCAGCGGTGTCAAGGCCATCGCCTCGGGCGGGGGCCTCGGAGGCTTCGGCCACACCTGCGCCCTCACCACCGGTGGCGGCGTGCAGTGCTGGGGCAGCAACTCCAACGGCCAGCTCGGCAACGGCACCACCACCGACTCGACCACTCCGGTGCCGGTCAGCGATCTGACCAGCGGCATCAAGGCCATCTCCGCAGGTGGTTTCAACGCCTGTGCGCTCACCACGACCGGCGCCGTGCAGTGCTGGGGCTTCGGCGGTGACGGCGAGCTCGGCAACGGCGACACGGTCGACTCAAGCACGCCGGTACAGGTCACCGGCCTCACCAGCGGCGTGCAGGCATTGGGCACCGGTACCTACCACAGCTGCGCGGTGACCGCTGGCGGTGGTGTGCAGTGCTGGGGCTACAACCCCAGCGGCGAACTCGGCAACGGCACCACCACCGACTCGACCACTCCGGTGCCGGTCACCGGCCTCACCAGCGGTGTCGCGGACGTTACGGCCGCAGAGGACCACAGCTGCGCACTCACCACCGGTGGCGGCGTGCAGTGCTGGGGCTACAACGCGGACGGTGAACTGGGCAACGGAGCCAACAGTGACTCCAGCACCCCCGTGCAGGTCACCGGCCTCACCAGCGGCATCCAGGCGGTATCCGCCGGTGGATACCACACCTGCTCGATCGCCACGGGCGGCCACGTCCAGTGCTGGGGCTACAACGGCTTCGGTGAGCTCGGCAACGGCACTACCACCAACTCGAACGTCCCGGTGGGGGTGAGCGGCTTCTAAGGTCGCGTCTTCGAAGCACTGTTCGCGGCAGGCCTGTTCTCAGGCCTGCCGCGAACGCATTTAAGGGTGAGCCGGGAAATAAGCACTGCAATGTCGGTTCCTGAGCGGGGTGGCCGGCCACGCCGTCAGGCACGTGATCCAGGAAGCGACACTCCGTGGTCATCTGCCGGCCACCCTACGCCGAAGCGCTGACCCGCATAGGACTCACGCAATGAGGGCGAGTTCCGGGAGAACGCGTCGCATCCCAACGAGTCACTCGGGCACGTTTGGGGACTGGACGAGGATCGCCACCGGCCCGGCTCGTGCCTGCCCGATCGCCGGGCGGCCTAGGCTGGTGCTCGGCTCGCCCAGCAGCCGGTCTGGTCTCGGAGCTGCGGCGAAGCCCGCAACCTCGCCTGACGACAGACCGACCACCTTGGTCGGCCTGACGCGAGCCGACCAACGAAGAGGAGCCGCACCGATGTCCACGGTTCCCAGTTGGCTCACCAGCATCAGCCGGGCGCTGGAGCGGGAACGTCCCGCTTGGTTCGAACAGTTCACCCCTCCCACCCGACCCAGGCGGCAGTCTGCGGTCTTGCTGCTATTCGGCGAGGCTGGTCACGGTGTCGAGGTCGTGCTCACCGAACGGCCCGCGACCATGCGTTCGCACGCTTCGCAGGTGGTGTTTCCCGGCGGGCAGGTTGAACCCGGCGATGCAGACCCGGTAGCCGCGGCGCTGCGTGAGACCTACGAAGAGGTGGGCATCGATCCCGCCACCATCGAGGTCGTCGACGCCCTGCCCTCGCTGTACCTGCATCCGACCGGCAACTCCGTCACCCCGGTGCTCGGTTGGTGGCCGAGCCCGCACAAACTGCACGTGATCAACCCGGACGAGGTTGCCCGCGCCAGCCGAACCAGCGTGGCCGAACTCCTCGACCCGGCAAACCGGTTCTCGGTGCGGATTCCCGGAACCGACTACCGCGGACCAGGTTTCGTCGCCGACGGACTCTTCGTATGGGGGTTCACCGCCATGCTGCTCGACCAGGTACTCACCCTGGCCGGGCTCACCCAACCGTGGGATGACGCCACCGAACGGCCGCTCCCGCAGCACCTGCTGGACCCATATCTGTAGCGCCGGCCCGGTCAGGCAGGGGGTGCGGATCGTTGCGGCTCAGCGCGCCGGCAAACGTCGGCACCCGGACCGTTCCGAGAATCCTCTCGAGGGCGTGCTCCACGTCTTCCCGCCATGACACGACGGTTCGCAGATCGAGCCGCAGACGAGGCGTATCCCGGTGTGCGCGAACGGTTTTGAAGCCAACTGCCAACAGGAACGAGGCGGGTAGCTGACAGCCGGGCGTACAGCCGAGGTCGGCAGTGCTGGTCTGGGTGGTGGCGAAAGCCTCCAGAGCTCGAATGCCGCGCCGGGTGAGGTCTTTGGCAACGCCCTGCACGAGCATCCGTGCGATGCCTCTGCCGCGCTGCGAGGCAACCACTCCACCGGTCATGAGTAGGACGGCGTCCAGACTGATGGGTGAAGTGGGAAAGGCACGTGATCGCGGGACGAAGCCGGCCGGTGCATAGGTCAGATAGCCTGCCAGTTGGTCGTCGTTGTACGCGACGACACCGCACGATCCCCAGTGCAGCAGGGTGGTAGAAAGCCAGGCCTCCTTCTCGAGCTCGGCCGTGGGCTCGGCCCCGGCAGCACTCAAGGGATCGAGTTCCCAGACCAGGCAACGCCGACAAGGCTCGGGCAACTCGCCAAGGTTGTCCAGCGTCAGAGGCGCCAGCCGACGGGTCACTCCCATTCGAGACCGCCCGGGTGATATCCCTGCGCGGTGCGCCGGGGACGCAGCAATTCAGCCACGAAGGCTGTCACCGCGCCGACCAGAAGCGCGATGAGAATGAGACGCAGCACCTTCACCTGAGCTCCTTGTCGCCAGCTGACCATGCACTACCTAGCAGCCCGTGATCGCGCGGCCCACGACCGCTACGGTGAAGCCACCCAGCGGCCATGCGTACTTCAACGAGCCTGCGGTGGCTGGGCAACCGTGCCGACGCGGGCTGTGCTCCAATCCTAGGCCGTGTCTGCTCTGGCCACGAGAGGGGCGCCCCTGGCACTACGTTGCCACTCTGGACGCGCCAACCAGCGCTCTGGCCACGAGAAAGGCGCTCACGGCACACTCAGAACAGCGACCACCACGGCGCCACTGGGTTTAGGGCCCACCCAGGCTTAGTTCGCTTCTGGCCGCACGTCCGGGGCGAGTACTGCCAGGATGCGTTCCAGATCGTCGACGCCGGCGAACTCCACGGTCAACCGACCCCGGCGCGCACCCATGGCGATCTTCACCCGGGTGTCGAAGCGATCGGACAACCGCGAGGCGATGGATTCGAGGTGCTCATTGCGGGGCCGCTCCTTGAGCGAGCGACGCCGCGGCTCGTCGGAGTCGTCTTCACCCAGCGCCACGATCTCCTCGGTGCGCCGCACCGAAAGACCTTCGGCCACAATGCGTTGCGCCAACCGCTCCATGGCGCCTGCGTCGCCCAGGCCGAGTAGGGCTCGGGCATGGCCCGCCGACAACACACCTGCGGCGACGCGGCGCTGCACCAGGCCCGGCAGGTTGAGCAGCCGGATCGTGTTGGAGATCTGGGGCCGCGAACGCCCGATTCGATTGGCGAGTTCGTCGTGGCTGCAGCCGAAGTCCTTGAGCAGCTGGTCGTAAGCTGCCGCCTCTTCGAGCGGGTTGAGCTGACTGCGGTGCAGATTCTCCAACAGCGCGTCTCGCAAGAGGTCTGTGTCAGGTGTCTGTCGGACGATGGCCGGCACAGCTGCCAGCCCGGCTTGCTGGCAGGCACGCCAACGCCGTTCTCCCATTACCAGTTCGTACGAGTCCCCGCCGCTTGGTGCCGCTCCGGGTACCGGACGGACGACAACCGGTTGCAGCACGCCGACCTCGTGGATCGAGGCCACGAGTTCAGCCAATTCATCTTCGTCGAAGACCTGGCGTGGCTGCCGAGCGTTGGGGCGGATGTCGTCGAGCGGAATCTCCCGGAACTCCGCGCCGGGAACACCGATCAGTTCACCGGGGTCGTCCGGGATCTCCAGCGCGCCGAGATCGACCTCCGCTCCGGCAACGTCCTCCAGCGGATCGGTAGCAGCCGTGCGTGCCGCCTCGTGCGACTCAGAGACCAGCTCCTGGGCCGGAGGGGTCGCCTTCTGCCCTAGTGCATTTGATTCCGCGGGATATTCCGCGCGCGCGATTTCATCCGCTATTTCGGCCGGCTCTGCTGCTGCGTGAGCGTTGTCGTCTGCGGGCGCCGGAGCCTCAACTGTGCTGGACTCCACCGTCGAATCCGGTTTCGCCTCGTGCTGCGCATTGTGAGGATCAGCCAGCGACTCGCCTCCTGGCGCTGTGTCGGCGTCGCCACTCGGCGTCGGTTGTGCTGCACCACGTTGCGACGGCTCCACCAGCGCGAGCCCTGAGCGGACCGGCCTCTCGTAGAGAGAACCTGAGGCACTTGCACCCTGACCGGCGAAGAACAGGTCTACCGGGCGCGTACCTTCCCGGCGCGAGGTGCCGTTGTCACCAACCGATGGACCATTGGGGATGAGGGCGCCAAGTCCCTTGCCGAGTCCTTTGCGTCGCTCGTTCACGCGCTGCGCTCCTTGTTCACTGAGATATTGCCTCGGTTGACGAGTTCGGTGGCTGCCGCCAGGTACGACAGACTTCCGCTGGAGTTGGGGTCAAACGTGAGCACGGTTTGACCATTGCTCGGTGCCTCGGAGATCCGTACCGACCGCGGCACAAGAGCTGACAACACCAGCTCTGGGAAGTGCTCGCGCACCTCTCGGACCACGTCTGCGGCCAGCCGAGTACGTCCGTCGAACATCGTGAGCAGCATCGTCGACACATGGAGATGCGGATTCAGATGTCGGCGAATCAGCTCAACGTTATTGAGCAGCATCTGTACGCCCTCGAGTGCGTAGTACTCGCACTGAATGGGTACGAAAACCTCTTCTGCTGCAGCCAAGGCATTGACCGTGAGCAGGCCCAGACTCGGCGGGCAATCGATCATGACGTAGTCGAGTCGTTCAAGACCTGCTCGATCGCGATAGTCGATGTAGGCCTGTAGCGCACCGCGCAGCCGAGTCTCACGAGCCACCATCGGCACGAGCTCGATCTCCGCACCGGCAAGATCGATGGTCGCGGGCACGACCCACACCCGGGGCAGACTGTCGCTGACGGTGACGACCTCTGCGATGGGGCGGGATTCGATAAGCACGTCGTAGAGACCCGGAGTTCCCTCGCGGTGATCCACACCTAGTGCCGTGGAGGCGTTTCCCTGCGGGTCCAGGTCGATGACCAAGACGTTCAGCCCCGAGAGTGCCAGCGCTGCTGCCAGATTGACGGCGGTGGTCGTCTTGCCTACGCCCCCCTTTTGGTTCGCAATCGTGATCGTCCGCGTGTGCTGAGGCCTCGGTAGCGGGGGCAAGCCGGGAGTGGCCGCTCCGGTAGAGACTCCGGTAGAGCTGCCGTCAGCGATGACGGATCGAGTCCCGGTTCTCTCTGGAGTCGGCTCGCCTGGGTCACCTAGCGCACCCGTTTCACGTGAAACCTCGGAGGCGCTCTCCGGCCGCGCGGTGAGGTCAGGGCTGACGGTCTCTCCTGTGCCTACTGTGGTCGAGGCCTGATGACCGACGCGACCTGACTGAACGGGCAACTCCGCATCCTCCGGGATTGATGGATCCTGATCAGTTTCACGTGAAACGGGAACCGTTCCTCGGGAAGCAAGCTGGGAAGCCGCGGGCGTCATGGGATCTACAGGCGCGTTTGCACGCGTCGGGACGAACTGCTCAAACACAGGCTCCGGCAGCTCCAGCGGCTCCTTCGGGCGGGTCGCCCTGTTCTGCGTAACCCCGATCTGTGCCGCCCCGTTCTGCCTAACCCCGTTCCGTGTCCCTTCGATCTCCGTAACCCCGTCCTCGTGAATCACCCCGTCATGCCTCGCGCCGTCATGGGTCTTCTCGTCTTGCGTCGCCACGCCCGGGCTTGCCGCTTCCTGCGTTTGCTGTTCCGGATCGATCTTCTCCGGGGCGATCTCCGGCCAGGCTCCGTCGCGCAGCGTGCCCCCCTCCAGGTCTGGCCCCGTGCACGTCACTTCCGGCGTCGGCGATAGAGATGCCGCCTCCAGGTCAGCGGTCGGGTTCAGTGCGGCCGAGTGCTCCGCAAGCTGCTGCTCGGTTTCACGTGAAACCGCGTGCGCCAGCACAGTGCACCGTGCGTGATCGGAGTCAGGAGCGTCGATTGCGGGGGGCGCTTCGCCTGCTGTCCCATCGCCAGGGCCTCCAGCTGTTTCACGTGAAACACCTTGGGGAGACCCGGGCGAGGGAATCACCCCTGCAGCACGTTCGGACCTAGGCGCTGGGAGTTGAATGCACTCGGTTGAGTAAATCTCTCGGGCGGACACCGCAGGTTCCGTAGGATGCACGTCCGCCCCCTCATGAGAGCCGGCGTCGCTATCCGGTCGAACCGGCAGGGTTTCCGTTGTCGTACCGGATGCCTCGTCCTCGGAGTCATCGGAGCCAATCGATCCTTCATCAGGCTCACTGCCAGCACCATCGCTATCAGTTCGATCCGCCGCCAATCCTTGCCAGCCCACCGGTGAGGGGGATGCTTTGGCGGTGACGATGGGCCAGCCCAGACCTGGGCATACCTGACTAGCCGTGATGCTCGTGATGGAGGACGCGTTCACGGTCACGATCCTAGATGTGACCACCGACGGTTACTCGGACCCCACTTGGTGCGCCGCAAGATTCCTCAGCGCTTCTGCCGAATCGGCTCGCCTCCCAGTGAGAGAAGCTCCCACCGGGCCAACTCGCAGCCTCCGTTACCTGCTGACCTCGGGAACTTTGCCCAGGCGCAGTGAGCCGAATTCCAATCGCTCAGAACCGATGCAACGTCATCGGCCCCGGCTGCGACCACGCACGGTGTCCGGAATCCGGCGCCGGTACCAGACTCGAAGAGCCGGCTGAGCACAAGACCCCAGGTGCCTGCGCCAAAGCGAGCCGGATTCCGGTCATCTCAGCACTGGCAGCAAAGCCGACCACTCGGCGCCTGTCTGCATCACGAGACCGCTCGGTGGATGCCGTGGCTGCACCAAGTTATGCCGGAGGAGGCTGATCTTGCGGGCCGGCCCGGCTTCGTATCCCAGATCCGACACGATTGCGCGTCCACCCGTCACATTCTTCGCCGATCCGTCACCAACGTGGTGACACCCCCACGGACAACATGACGGCTGGACGACCTAGGCGAGGTCAGTCGGCGCCACAACTGGGATCTGCATGCCATGCAAAGGAAACAGGCCCTTCGAGACGATTACGTACGACGCACGCGACGCAATCGCACGACCCGACTCACCTCGTCGTCGCCGAGTCGTTCGCCAAGCTCATTCCTGGAAGCCGCCTCACTCAACGGCACTCGGCACTCGATCAACTCGGCCGCGACCTTCAGTTTGGCCAACCGGTCCCGGTCCCGAGCGATCTCGTCACCAGCTGTGGCACCCTTCAGCGCAAGCACCTGGCCGTCCGGGCCCATGAGCGGCACCGTCCAGCCGGCCAGGGTTGCCAGCGGTGCCACAGCGCGCGCGGTGACCACATCGGCCCCGAGCAATTCAGGGGCACGCCGGCGCACCTCTTCGGCTCGACCCCGTAGCACCCGCACCGGTAGCCCTAGGTCGTCGACCACTTCACCCAGCCAGGTAGTGCGGCGCAACAGTGATTCCACAAGCGTCACCGAGAGATCGGGTCTGGCAATGGCCCAGACGATTCCCGGCAAGCCGGCGCCGCTGCCGACATCGACGACTCGGGCATGGTCGTCTACCAGAGGACAGACCACGGCGCAGTTGAGGAGGTGGCGTTCCCACAGCTTCGGCACCTCTCGGGGGCCGATCGAGGCCTCGCTCGACTCCCGTGGATGCCAGATGTGCGTGAAAGCGAATGGCCAGCCCGAGTCGGTCGCCGAAGAGCTCGACGGCCGCGAGTGGCGGCGCTGGCAAGGGTTCCGTCATGGTTTCACGTGAAACGTCGTGCCCGACGGGCCCACTGTCACGCTGGATACCGTCAGGCCGACGCAGGATGCACGACGACGCGCCGCTGCCCGCCCTCGCCCTCAGACTCGCTGCGCAGACCCGCGTCGGCCACTACGTCGTGAATGACTTTACGTTCGAACGGCGACATCGGATCAAGCGACACCGGCTCACCGCCAGTGCGAACCCGCTCCACGGTCTCGGCTGCCAACGACTCCAGCTCGCGGCGACGGCCCTTGCGGAACCCGGCCACATCAAGCATCAGGCGCGTCCGCTCGCCCGTCTTGGTCTGCACCGCCAACCGGGTCAACTCCTGCAGGGCTTCCAGCACCTCACCGTCGGAGCCCACGAGGCGACGCAACGACCGCGCGCCTGAGGCGTCGCCCACCGAGACGGACGCCCGCCCATTCTCCACATCGATGTCGATGTCGCCGTCGAGGTCGAGGATGTCGAGCAGCTCTTCCAGGTAGTCGGCTGCCACGTCACCCTCCTCTTCCAACCGGGAGGGGTCACCTGACTTCGCCGGGGAACGCTCGGCAGCCCCGTCGCCAGCCGGGTCGGTCGACGGGGCGTCAACCTCCGGCTCCGTGGGCGAAACTTCTTCTGCCACAACAGCTTCCACCTCAACGCCCGCTTCGGACTCCGAAGTAGAAGTAAGAGTCTCCGACACCGGGCTCGGGTCGGTCAGTGAGCCGGTAGCGGCCGGGTTGTCGGCGGCGGGCACACTCGTCTGGTCAGTCATCAGGCTTCCTCCGGGCGGGAACTACTCGAAATCAAGGGGCTCAGACGGTCTCGGGCGGAGTCGCGTCCTTCGGTTGGGACGCTGAGCCTCGTCGTTGCCGGTCTTTACGCTTGGGTTGGGCGCGCTGGCCCTTTCGCTCCGCGGACTCTTCCACCGGCTCCTCGACAGTCTGGCTGCCCTTGCGCAGGCTCAGCAGGCCGCCCGTAGCTTGGATCGGGCCCTTCCCGCGACGCGCACGACGCTCCAGCAGGGCCTTCTCAGCAGGCGAGCCCGGAGCGGGCATCCGCCTGATCACCACGAACTGCTGGCCCATAGACCAGATGTTGGTGACCAGCCAGTAGACGAGCACACCAATCGGGAAGTTGATACCGGAGATGGCGAACACCAGCGGGAAGATGTACAGCATCATCTTCTGCTGCTGCATGAACGGGTTCGATTCCATGGCCGACGCAGGCATGTTCTGCGTCATCAGCTGCTTCTGCGTGATGAACGTCGAGGCCGTCATCAGCACGATGAGCACAATGGTCAACACCTTCACGCTGAAGATGTCGGTGTGCATGAAGGTCTCCGACAACGGCGCCCCGAGCAGGGTCGACCTGTCGGCCTGCGCTGCCAGTTCGTGCGTCAGCGCCCCGATCGGCTTCTTGTTGACGATGTTGTCGTTGAGCACCCGGAACAGCGCGAAGAAGATCGGCATCTGCAGCAGGATCGGCAGACACGAGGAGAACGGGTTTGTTCCCGTGCGCTTGTAGAGCTCCATGGTCTCGCGCGACATCGCCTCGCGAGAGGCCTGATCCTTCTTGCCTTTGTACTTGTCCTGGATCTTGCGCATCTCGGGCTGGATGAGCTGCAACCCACGTGAGGCCTTGATTTGCTTCACGAACAACGGAATCAGGCAGATCCGGATGACGACCACCAGGCCGACGATGGACAAGGCCCACGTCCACCCGGAGGCGGGATTCATCCCGATCGACGAGAACAGGCTGTGGAACTGGACCATGATCCAGGCCACGACCCATTCGATGGGCTGCAGAATGGTCGACAACACGGAGGCGGACTCCCAGGTTTGTGCGTACGCGGTTCAGGCGGACTGTGCGGTCGAGACCGCGGGACGGACAGCGGCCGAAACCGCCGAAGGAGCATCGGCCGAGGCCGTAGGGCCGGCCGGTGCGCAAGCCCCCGGTCGAACGAGTGGAACGTCAGTGGGAGCCGCGTGCGAGCACGTGGGCAGATCGGCCGATGCGCGTGGCGTCAGGCCGCAGGCTTCACGCCACCCCTCCATCGGGACGTCGTCAACGCCTCCAGGGTTCCACGGATGGCATCGCAACAAACGGCGGGCCGTCAGCCACGAGCCCCAGAGCAGACCGTGCCGACTCAACGCCTGAACTGAATATGCAGAGCACGAGGGGTAGAAGCGACAGGTAGACGGCAGTAAAGGCGAGATGAACAGTTGGTAGATACGCAGCAAAAGCAGCCCCGCCTGGCGCGGCACAGCCAGCACCCAGCCCGCGACTTTGCCTGCTGCAGCCACTACCGTCCTTCCCTCACGTTCAGGTCTACCAGCTGGGTTTACCCGTCTAGATGTACCAAGAATGCGCCCGATTAGTTGTGTGCGCCACGACCGGCCGCCTTGCGCACCGCAGCCGCGAGGCCAGACCTGAACTCGGTCTGCAACTCCGCCGACGAGGCTGCCGCCGCTGGAGCTAACGCACGAACCACCACGCAGGTGCCCGCGGGAGAGTTCTGCAACTGACCCGAGCGAAGCTCTTCAGCGGCAACGTGCCGAAGCCGACGTGCCACTCGATGCCGCACCACGGAATTGCCAACGGCCTTCGAGACGACGAACCCCACCCGTACCGAGGCTTCGGGGGTGGGATCGCTGTCGGTGTCGCCGGCATGGCTCGGCCCGCCTAAGTGCACCACGAGCGTGCGCCGACCGGCGCGCACGCCGTGTCGGATCGTCGCGGCGAAATCCGCCGGACGGCGCAGCCGATTGGGTGCAGGCAGCACCGTGGAGCAACGATCAGGCCGAGAGCTCGGCGCGGCCCTTCCGGCGGCGGGCCGACAGAATCGCGCGACCCGCACGGGTACGCATCCGCAGCCGGAAGCCATGGGTCTTGGCCCGGCGACGGTTGTTCGGCTGGAAGGTTCGCTTGCTCACTGTGGCTCCACAAGAATTCGAGCCCTCGTCGGCATCACGAAGGCCAGGACTGATCCAAGGTCGGGTGTTCGAACCGTTCACTGCCATGCCCGGAGGGCAGGCTTCAACGGTCGAACGGCAACACACCACGGTACGGGCCAGCCCGACGGACGGTCAAACCCACGACCGTGCGACCTGTACGCAAACGACCCGGTTTATCACTGGACGGCGAGTGAACTAGGCTGCGACACGCTAGACCTCACGAAGCCAGGCCCTCCGGGCTTGTCTACCGTCCACCGCAGGCGGTAGCGTCCGGCGTTCAGTGTTTCAGCGACGACGGGGGGATCCGCACGCGTTCCTCGGGCATAGCCCGGGGCGGGCCGTCAGCGCACCTTACCCACAGCTTGTGGAAAACTCTGTGGATGGGCTATACCCGCCGGCGGACTGCCATTGCAATGGAAGGTTGGATGCGTGGATCAGGCAGAGTTGACCGCCACCTGGGCCACCGTCATGGAGACGCTTCAGACTGACTTCCAGGTCTCGTCGGCGCTGTCGGCCTTTCTCGATCTGACCAGGCCTGTCGCCCTGGTAGACGGCACCTTCATGCTCCTGGCCCCCAACGACCTCACCAAGCGGATGATCGAAGACCGGCTCCGCTCGTCGGTGCTCGACATCCTGCAGAACCAGCTCGACCAGCCCGGATTGCTCTTGCGGGTGATCGTCGACCCGGTGGCCCTTCGCGAGCTCGATACTCAGCAGTTCGCCGCCGAGAACCGCTCGGCCGGTGACGCCCAGACTCTGGCACCCTCCCCGCAGCACAGCGACGAACACTTCACCTTCGACGGCCACCTGAGAGCGCATGAGAGCCTCGCCGATCACGAGGCCGGGTCGGCCGCGTCGCCGCTGATCCCGCGGCCGCATCCGGGTGATTCCTCGGTCTTGACATCGGGGCAGGCCATTCGTCTCGACGCCGGTCATGCGGCTCAGGTCGAGTCGCGGTTGGAGGCCAGAGCCGACACCGAGCCGGGACGATCCCCCGTTGCAGGCTTCGCCACTGCGGGGCGAGCCCCCGAGGCGGAGCGGTTCGGGCCGCCGCCCACCGACGGAATCGCCGTCCCGGGTCGCCGTCCTCGTGACAACCGCCAGACCGAACCAGCTCGCTTGAACCCGAAGTACACGTTTGACCGTTTCGTCATCGGTTCGTCGAACCGTTTCGCGCACGCCGCCGCTGTCGCGGTGGCCGAGGCACCGGCGCAGGCCTACAACCCGCTCTTCGTCTACGGCGAGTCCGGCCTGGGCAAGACGCATCTGCTGCATGCGATCGGCGACTATGCCCAGCACCTGTGGGCCAACGTTCAGGTGCGCTTCGTCAACTCCGAGGAGTTCACGAACGAGTTCATCAACTCGATCCGCGACGACCGCGCCTCGGTCTTCCAGCACCGATATCGCGACGTCGACATTCTGCTCATCGACGATATTCAGTTCCTCCAGGGCAAGGTGCAGACTCAGGAGGAGTTCTTCCACACGTTCAACGCGTTGCATCAGGCCAACAAGCAGGTGGTCATCACCTCCGACGTCGCCCCTCGGGCACTGTCGGGGTTCGAGGAGCGGATGCGTTCGCGCTTCGAGTGGGGGCTGCTCACCGACGTGCAGCCGCCTGACCTCGAGACGCGCATCGCCATCCTGCGCAAGAAGGCGGCCGCTGATCGCCTCGATGCGCCCGACAACGTCCTGGAGTACATCGCCTCCAACGTGTCGACGAACATCCGCGAACTCGAGGGTGCGCTCATCCGGGTCACCGCCTTCGCGAACCTGAGCAAGAAGCACGTCGATCTCGACCTCGCACAGTCAGTGCTCAAAGACCTGATCGGTGAGCAGCAGCACGAGATCACCGCGGCACTCATCATCACCAAGACGGCCGACTACTTCGAGCTCAAAGAAGAGGACATCGTCGGCGCCTCGCGCTCGCGCATCCTGGTGACGGCCCGACAGGTAGCCATGTACCTGTGCCGTGAGATGACCGATCTGTCGCTGCCGAAGATCGGCGCAGCCTTCGGCGGCCGCGACCACACCACGGTGATGCACGCCAACCGCAAGGTGCGTGAGCTGATGAAGGAGAAGCACTCCATCTATCAGCAGGTCACCGACCTGGCGATCCGCATCCGCCAGCAGTAGCCCACCTCCGGTTCGACCCCGGCAGCAGTTTCAACCCGGCAGCAGTTTCAACCCGGCAGCCGCTTGGCTCAGCGGCACCTCCGGCACCGAACTTCCGGCACCGAACTTCCGGCGCATCCTCGGCCCATCAGCTCCCGCGAGCTACCCGCGCCGACACCCTGTGACGGGTCATCGCGAACTCAACCAGGTGTGCAAAGTACCGAGTCTCTCAACTCGAACGGCCTATCCGAGTGCGCCGGGGCGCAGTCAATCAGCAGCGACCCGCGACGACCCGACTACCGTCAGTAACGCAATTCGCCCGAATAGCCTACCGTCGATTCCTCCCACAGGCTGTGGAAAACTCTGTGGGAAACTCGCGTAGGCGGTGGACAACGTGGTGGACGACAACCGGGCCCGCGGGGGCACAACAACTTATCCACCGGTGCAGAGCGTCACCCACTGCTGCGCCAACATCGCTGTCAACACCCGGACTTCGCCGCTGACCTGCGACGACAGAGGTTTCCCACAGGATCCACAACGCTTAACACGACGATGGACCATAGCTCCAAGGGGGAATGACAAACCGCCAAAGTTGGGGATGGGGAAAGTCGATCCGGGCTCGGCCCCGGTGTACCGAGGTCGCTCAAAGGCGTAGGGTCTCGTTCGTCGCTGTCGCGTCGACGGCTCGTTCTTGTCGTTCGGCGACAGCCTGCTTTGTCTTGAATGCCTGAAAGAGGTGGCCGTTGTGAAAGTTCGCGTGGAACGCGACGTCCTGGCTGACGCCGTCACGTGGACGGCGCGGTCGCTGCCGTCACGTCCGACTGTTCCCGTCCTGGCGGGCATGCTCCTCCAGGCGAACGACCAAGGAACCCTGACTCTGTCGGCCTTCGACTACGAGGTGTCCGCCCGCGTCGAGGTGCCCGCCGACGTCATCGACCCGGGTGAGGCGCTGGTCTCCGGCCGCCTGCTCGCCGAGATCTGCCGGCAGCTTCCCGACAAGCCGGTGCAGTTGAGCAACGAGGGTCACCGGGTGGAACTCACCTGCGGATCGAGCCGCTTCACCCTCGGGGCCATGCCGGTGGAGGACTACCCGGCGCGCCCTGCCATGCCGACCGAGATCGGCACGATCTCGGCAGCCGACTTCGCCGAGGCCGTGGGGCAGGTGGGCGTTGCCGCCAGTCGCGACGAGTCGGTCACGATGCTCACCGGCGTGCGCATCCGGGTGGCGGGCGAGGGCCTGACTCTGCTGGCCACCGACCGGTACCGGCTCGGCATGCGCGACGTGAGCTGGCACGCCAGCAGCCCCGACGTGGAGTCGGCTGCGTTGGTGCGGGCCCGCACCCTCACCGAGGTGGCGCGCACGCTCGGCTCCGGCGGAGACATCACGTTGTCGTTGTCGTCGGAGGGCGGCCGCGACCTGATCGGCTTCTCCGCCCGCGGCCGTGAGGTCGTCTCGCTGCTGCTTGAAGGCGACTACCCGGTCGATCGGGTGCAGGCGCTGTTCCCGGAGCAGTCGTCGGCGTACGCCGTGGTCGAGAAGGCGGCTCTGGTCGAGGCGGTGCGCCGTGTCTCCCTGGTGATCGAGGGCAATACCGCGGTCCTTCTGTCGTTCACTGCCGACCAGGTGGTTCTCGAAGCCGGACAGGGTGACGATGCCCAGGCCTCGGAGGCCCTCCCGGCGACCTTGTCGGGGGACGACATCACGATCGCCTTCAACCCCTCATTCCTGTCCGACGGGCTGGCCGCGGTCTCCACCCCGTACGTTCGGTTGTCGTTCACGCTGCCCACCAAGCCGGCCGTGCTCAGCGGTCAGCGCGAGGCTGACGGCGACGACGACCCGGCCTACCGCTACCTCGTGATGCCGGTGCGGATCGGGGGCTAAGGCAGCCCGGAGAGCCAGCAGGGACGACCTTTCAGTCAGACCGCCCGGCATAGAGGAGTAGAGGAAGATGCAGATCGGACTCGTCGGACTCGGCAAGATGGGCGCCAACATGCGCGACCGGCTCCGGGCGGCTGGCGTAGAGGTCATCGGCTACGACCGAAACCCGGCAGTCTCGGACGCCGAGTCGCTCGCCAGCATGGTGCAGGCCCTCGGCGGCTCGCCCCGGGTGGTCTGGGTCATGGTGCCTGCCGGCAAGGTCACGCAGAGCGTCATCACCGAACTGGGCGACCTGCTGGGCGAGAACGACATCGTGATCGACGGCGGCAACTCCAAGTACACCGACGACTTCGAACATGCCCGACTGCTCGATGCCTCCGGTGTGCACTTCGTCGACTGCGGAGTCTCCGGCGGCATCTGGGGCAAGGAGTACGGCTACGGACTGATGTGCGGCGGCTCCGACGCCGACGTTGAGACTCTGATGCCGGTGTTCGACGCGCTGCGTCCCGCCGGCCCACGCGACGACGGTTTCGTGCACGCCGGCCCGGTCGGTGCAGGCCACTACGCCAAGATGGTGCATAACGGCATCGAATATGGCCTGATGCAGGCCTACGCCGAGGGCTACGAGCTCCTCGAGGCGAAAGACCTCGTCACCAATGTGCCGGGAGTCATCAAGGCGTGGTCGCGCGGAACAGTCGTCCGTTCCTGGCTGCTTGACCTGCTCGTGCGGGCGTTGGAGGCCGACCCCGAGCTAGCCGAGCTGACCGGCTACGTCGACGACTCCGGTGAGGGGCGCTGGACCGTCGAGGAAGCCATCGAGCACGCCGTGCCCATGCCCGTCATCAGCGCGGCACTGTTCGCGCGCTTCGCCTCCCGGCAAGAAGACTCCCCCGCCATGCGCGCGGTCGCCGCGTTGCGCAACCAGTTCGGCGGTCACGCGGTGCACTCGGCGCCGCGCGTGAACGGCACCGACACCTGAGGTGTTCGTCCGGCACCTCTCGCTGGCCGACTTCCGCAGCTATCCCACTGCCGAGCTCGAGCTCTCGCCTGGGGTGACTACCTTGGTGGGGCCGAACGGCCAGGGCAAGACGAACCTGGTAGAGGCACTGGGATACCTGGCCAGTCTCAGCAGCCATCGGGTGGCCACCGACGCACCGCTGGTACGGGCCGGCGCCGAGCGGGCCATCGTCCGGGCAGCGGTGGTGCGCGACGAGCGTGAGGTGCTGGTGGAGGTGGAGATCACCCCGGGAAAGGCCAACCGCGCCAGAGTCAACCGTGCGGGGGTCAAGCCGCGCGAAGTGCTCGGACTCCTGCGGACGGTGCTTTTCGCGCCCGAAGACCTGGTGCTGGTCAAGGGTGATCCCGAGGGCCGGCGCCGCTTTCTCGACGACCTGCTCGTGCAGTTGGCACCTCGTTTCGCGAGCGTGCGGGCCGACTACGAGCGAGCACTGCGACAACGCAACGCGCTGCTGAAGCAGTCCTCGACCCGCCCTACCAGGCGCGGGGCGCGTTCGGCCCGGGCGCCCGAGCAGTCGCTGCCGGCCGAGGCTGCAGGCGCCACGCTGGAGTCGACGCTCGACGTCTGGGATTCCCACATCGCGCACCTCGGCTCCGACCTGCTGGCCGCCCGGCTGTTTCTCGTGCAACGGCTGGCACCGCTGGTAGCCGACGGCTATCGGCTCGTCTCCGGCGGGGCAGGCGAGGCCGTGCTCGGTTACCGGGGCAGTCTCGGCGATCTCGACCTGGACGCCTGCGTCGCCGACGGAGTCCGGCTGCCCGCCCGGGCCGAGCTCGCCACAGCGATCACCGCCCGTCTGATCGAAGTGCGCAAGCAGGAGCTCGATCGGGGCATCACGCTCGTGGGCCCGCACCGCGACGACCTGGTGCTGACGCTCGGGGGCCTGCCCGCCAAGGGCTATGCCAGTCATGGAGAGTCGTGGTCGTTCGCCCTGGCGCTGCGGCTGGCGGGGTACGAGCTGCTGCGCCGTGACGACGACGGTGGAGACCCGGTGCTCGTGCTCGACGATGTGTTCGCCGAGCTCGATGCCGGTCGCCGGCAGCGGCTGGCCATCGCAGTAGCCGCTGCGCAACAGGTACTCATCACCGCCGCCGTCGACGCCGACATTCCCGCAGAGCTCATCGGAGATCGCGTGCTGGTGCGCGCGGGTGAGGTGACCCGGTGAACCGCCGACGGTCCGATCCGCCCGGCCCAGGTTCTGCCAGTTCAAGCTCTGTCCGTCTAAGCTCTGCCCGCCTGGAGGCTGACCCAGCAGAGGCTGCCGGATCAGCCTCTGCTGGGTCAGACCCAAGCAGCCCAGAGGCTGCCGGATCGGACTCTTCTGACGCGCCATCCTCCGGTGTCGACGCGGTGCGCGCCGCGCTGGGGCGGGCGCGGGCTGCGGCGGCCGCGCAGGGCCTGCGTCCGGGCTCGCCCCGGGCCGGGGCACGTCGTTCCGTCGCAGGCGCTCGCCGTCGGCGCGATCCGGGCACGTTGTCGGGGGCACGTCCGGACGCCAGGGATCCCCAACCGTTCGCGGCCTCGGTGAACCGGCTCATCACCGAGCTCGGCTGGCAGGAGCCGATCTCGGTGGGCGGTGTGCTGGGACGGTGGGATTCCATCGTCGGTCCGCAGATCGCCGAGCACTGCCGTCCCGACACCTTCGACGAGGGCGTGCTCGTGGTCACCACCACCTCGACCGCGTGGGCCACTCAATTGCGCCTGCTGGCACCCAGGCTCGTCGCTCGGATCGCCGAAGACCTCGGCGACGGCGTGGTGACCCGGATCGTGGTGAAAGGCCCAGGTGCTCCGTCGTGGAAGCGTGGCCCCATCAGTGCGCCCGGCGGGCGGGGTCCGCGCGACACCTACGGCTGAACGATCCGGCTCCAACCGGCAGGCATGGCACCGGGTGGCTGGGCGCGAACCGAAGCGGCCCTACCACCTCCGGCACTGGCTACGCTGGCGCAGTGACCGAGTATCAGATCACCCTGTGGCGCGACCTGCCTTCCATGGTGGTTGCCCGAGACAACGACACCACGACCAAAACTCCTCTGCCACAACGCTTTCAAGAGGCGATCGACGAGGCGGCCATGCGGCTGGGCGCCAGCGACGCCGACGCCTACCTTCAGGGCTGGACGCGATCCGATTGGGTGTCGCATCCCGGCACTCCGGTAGACACCTGCGAGAAGGTCGTGGCCGACCTCGAGTCCGAGTGGACGCCGGAACAGGTGGCGGCCTACCTCGACGCCATCGGCCCGGCGGCCTCCTGACGTACCGCGTCGCTGTCGGCGACTCACTGATTTTTGGCGCACAGCCCGGCTGAGCCGGTGTACGTAGGGGGAGTCACGTCTGGGGGTCTCATCGCCATAACAGGCCGCCACGGGTCAGGAATGGCTGGGCAACCGTCCAGAAGGGCGTAGACTGAACCCTGGACGGTCACCTCTGCCATAGATCCTGCCGCTGATGACTGACACGTCGTCGCGCGATATTGGTCGTCGCGATGGGTCATCCTGACATGCCTCTTCGGTTGTATGTCCTGGATCGGGCAGGGCCGGGTGGCCGTCGACTCGCGCCCGGGGCCGTCCCGGGTTCCCTGGACGATGGGAGACGGTTCACCGGTGTCTCAAGAACCGCGGGCTGACGAACCAGACTCGCTCGAACCGCATCACGCGGCAGCACAACAACCGCCCCCCAGCGCCAACGGCAGTTACGACGCCAGCAACATCACCGTCCTCGAAGGGCTCGAGGCCGTCCGCAAGCGGCCGGGCATGTATATCGGCTCCACCGGTGAGCGGGGTTTGCATCACCTGGTGCAGGAGGTGGTCGACAACTCCGTCGATGAGGCCATGGCCGGCTACTGCGACACCATCAACGTCACGATCCTGCCCGACGGTGGGGTGCGGGTGGAGGACAACGGCCGCGGCATCCCGGTCGACATCGTGGCCAGTGAGGGCAAACCGGCCGTCGAGGTCGTGCTCACCGTGCTGCACGCCGGTGGCAAGTTCGGCGGCGGCGGTTACCAGGTCTCCGGCGGACTGCACGGGGTGGGCGTCAGCGTGGTCAACGCGTTGTCGTCGCACCTGCAGGTAGAGGTGCATCTAGGCCATGTCTACCGGCAGTCGTACACGATCGGCGTGCCCGACGGCCCGCTCGAGAAGGGCGAGCCTTGCGACGACACCGGCACGATCGTCACCTTCTGGGCGAATCCCGAGATCTTCGAGACCACGCACTACGACTTCGAGACCCTGCGCGCCCGCTTCCAGCAGATGGCGTTCCTCAACAAGGGCCTCACGCTGTCGCTCACTGATCTGCGAGTGCTCGACACCACCGATCACTTCCCCGACGACGACGACGGCGAGGGCAAGGCGCGCAGCGTGACCTACCGCTACGACGGCGACCTGGTCGACTACGTGACTTTTCTCAACGCGTCGAAGAAGGCCGACATCGTGCACCCGGAGGTCATCTCCTTCGAGGCCGAAGACAGCGAGCGCAACCTCGCGCTCGAGGTGGCGATGCAGTGGACCGGTGCGTACTCCGAATCGGTGCACACCTACGCGAACACGATCAACACCCATGAGGGCGGCACCCACGAGGAGGGCTTCCGCACAGCTCTGACGCTGCTCATCAACAAGTACGCCCGCGACGCCAAGCTGCTCAAGGAACGCGACGACAACCTCTCGGGCGACGACATCCGCGAAGGCCTCACCGCCGTCGTCTCGATCAAGCTCGGCGAGCCCCAGTTCGAGGGCCAGACCAAGACCAAGCTGGGCAACACCGAGGCCAAGACCTTCGTGCAGCGGGTGGTCTCCGACTATCTCGGCCGTTGGCTGGAGCGCAATCCCGGCCAGGCCAAGGACGTCGTCCGCAAGGCCATTCAGGCCCAGGTGGCGCGGATGGCGGCGCGCAAGGCGCGCGATGCCACCCGGCGCAAAGGGCTGCTCGAGTCGAACTCGATGCCGGGCAAGCTCAAAGACTGTCAGTCGAACGACCCGGCGCTGTGCGAGGTGTTCATCGTCGAGGGCGACTCGGCCGGCGGCTCGGCCGTGCAGGGCCGCAACCCCGAGACCCAGGCGATCCTGCCGCTGCGCGGCAAGATCCTCAACGTCGAGAAGGCCCGGATCGATCGGGCGTTGGGCAACCGTGAGGTACAGGCCCTGATCACCGCCTTCGGCACGGGCTTCGGCGAAGATTTCGACGAGTCGAAGCTGCGCTACCACAAGATCATCCTGATGGCCGATGCCGACGTCGACGGTCAGCACATCTGCACCCTGCTGCTCACCCTGCTGTTCCGCTACATGAAGCCGCTCATCGAAGGCGGCTACGTGTACCTGGCGATGCCGCCGCTCTACCGGCTGAAGTGGTCGAACTCCCCGCACGAGTACGTCTACTCCGACCGCGAGCGTGACGTGCTACTCGAAGACGGTCGCGCGCACGGCAAGCGGCTGCCCAAAGACAGCGCCATCCAGCGGTACAAGGGTCTCGGCGAGATGGATTACAAGGAACTGTGGGACACCACGATGGATCCCGACACCCGCACGCTCAAGCAGGTGACCATCGACGACGCTGCGGCCGCTGACAGCATCTTCGCGATCCTCATGGGCGAAGACGTGGAATCCCGGCGCACCTTCATCCAGCAGAACGCGCGCGATGTTCGCTTCCTCGACATCTAGGTGACACCACCCAACCAGTCGGGCCTACCCACACGAGACAGACTGAGAACGAGGACCCTTCACCGTGACTGAGCCCCCGATCGATCCGCCGGAACCCACCGAAGGCGACGTCGAGCCCGGTACCACCCGCATCCAGCAGGTAGACCTGCAGCTCGAGATGCAGCGCAGCTATCTCGACTACGCCATGAGCGTCATCGTGGGCCGAGCGCTGCCGTTCGTCGAAGACGGGCTCAAGCCCGTGCACCGGCGCATCCTCTACGCGATGTACGACGGCGGCTACCGGCCCGACCGGCAGTTCTCCAAGTGCTCGCGCGTGGTGGGCGACGTGATGGGGCAGTTCCACCCGCACGGCGACAGCGCGATCTACGACGCGCTCGTGCGGCTGGCCCAGCCCTGGTCGATGCGCTACCCGCTGGTGGCCGGGCAGGGCAACTTCGGTTCCCCGGGCAACGACCCGGCGGCCGCACCCCGGTACACCGAGTGCCGGCTGGCACCGTTGGCCATGGAGATGGTCCGCGACATCGACGAGGACACCGTCGACTTCGGCGACAACTACGACGGGCGCACTCAGGAGCCCATCGTGCTGCCGGCGCGGTTCCCGAACCTGCTGGTCAACGGCTCGGCGGGCATCGCGGTGGGCATGGCCACCAACATCCCGCCGCACAACCTGCGCGAGGTCGCCGACGGCGTCCAGTGGCTGCTGGAGAATCCCGAGGCGAGCAAAGAGGAACTGCTCGACGCACTGCTGGCGCGGGTGCAGGGTCCCGACTTCCCCACCGGCGCGCTGATCATGGGCCGGCGCGGCATCACCGACGCCTACCGCACCGGCCGCGGCCAGATCATCATGCGCGGCGTGGTGGAGGTGGAGGAGATCCACAACCGCACCTGCCTCGTCGTCACCGAGCTGCCCTATCAGGTCAACCCCGACAACCTCGCGGAGAAGATCGCCGACCTCGTCAAGGACGGCCGGCTGGCGGGCATCGCCGACATCCGCGACGAGACGTCCGGGCGCACCGGCCAGCGGCTCGTCATCGTGCTCAAGCGCGACGCGGTGGCCAAGGTGGTGCTCAACAACCTCTACAAGCACACCCAGCTGCAAGAGACGTTCGGCGCGAACATGCTCGCCCTGGTCGACGGGGTGCCGCGCACGCTTTCGCTCGACGCCTTCGTCCGGCTGTGGGTGGAGCATCAGCTCGACGTCATCGTCCGGCGCACCCGCTACCGGCTGCGCAAGGCGCAGGAGCGGATGCACATCGTGGTCGCTCTGCTCAAGGCGCTCGACGCGCTCGATGAGGTAATCGCCCTGATCAGGCGCTCGCCCACCGTCGAGGAAGCGCGGATCGGCTTGATGGAGCTGCTCGACATCGACGAGATCCAGGCCGGCGCCATCCTCGACATGCAGCTGCGCCGGCTGGCCGCGCTGGAGCGGCAGAAGCTGGTCGACGAGCACGCCGAGCTTGAGGCCCGGATCGCCGACTACACCGACATCCTGCAGTCACCTGCTCGCCAGCGGCAGATCGTCAGCACCGAGCTGGGTGAGATCGTCGAGAAGTACGGCGACGATCGGCGCACCCGCATCGTGCCCTTCGACGGCGACATGTCCATGGCCGACCTGGTGCCGGTCGAAGACGTGGTGGTCACCATCACCCGCGACGGGTACGCCAAGCGCACCCGGGTCGACAGCTACCGCTCGCAGCGGCGCGGAGGCAAGGGCGTGCGTGGCGCGCAGCTGCGCGAGGACGACGTGGTGGAGCACTTCTTCGCCACCTCCACTCACGACTGGGTCTTGTTCTTCACCAATTTCGGACGGGTCTACCGGGCCAAGGCCTATGAGCTGCCCGAGGCGGGCCGCGATGCCAAGGGCCAGCATGTGGCCAACCTGCTGGCGTTCCAGCCTGGCGAGCAGATCGCTCAGGTGCTGCGGCTCACCGACTACGAGCAGGCCGATTATCTGGTGCTCGCCACTCGCGAGGGCCGGGTGAAGAAGACGCGGCTGAGCGAGTACGACTCCAACCGTTCGGGCGGACTCATCGCCATCAAGCTGCGCGAGCTCGGCGAGGCCGACCTAGTCGAGGACGTCGACGGCTCCGGTGACGAAGCGGCCGAGGTCGTGGTGGGTGTCGGCGACCGGGACGAGCTCGTGGGGGTGCGCCTGGTGAACGCCGGCGACGACATCGTGCTTGTATCCCGTAAGGGAATGTCGTTGCGGTTCAACGCAACCGACGAACAGCTCCGCCCCATGGGACGGGCCACCTCCGGGGTCACCGGCATGCGCTTCCGGGAGGGCGACGAGCTGTTGGCGATGGTCGTCGTGCACACCGGCGACCACGCTGCCGAAGTGGAAGCTGCCGAGACCGGCTCGCCCGAGGCGATGCAGGCCGCCGTTACCACCGACATGTCCGTCGCGCTGCCCGCTGCCCTGCCCAGGCACGACCTGTTCGTGGTGTTCGAGAACGGCAACGCCAAGCGCACCCACATCGATCAGTACCGGGTGCAGGGCCGAGGCGGCCTGGGCATCAAGGTCGCGGCTGCCTCCGACCGGCTCGGGTCGCTGGTGGGCGCGTTGATGGTGCGCAACGGCGACGAGGTGCTCGTGGTGATGGAGCGCGGCAAGGTGGTCCGTTCGTCGGTGGACGACGTGGCCGCCAAGGGCCGTGACACCCAGGGCGTCATCTTCGCCAAGCCCGATCCGGGTGATGCGATCATCGCCATCACCCGCAACGTTGAGTCGACGCTGCCGGAGCCGGGGCTTCCCGAGGCTGGGCTGAGCGAGAACGGAGTGCCGGTGGAGACTGAGACCGGCTCAGCGTCTGAGGCTGCCCCGGACGGCGCCGCACCGGCCGCGTCCGAGGCCGCCCAGCCTGCCGACGCGGTCGTCGAACCAGTTCTGCCAGAGGCTGATTCGGTTACCCGCGACGAAGCGGGAGAGATTGACATCGAGGCGGACGAGTCAGCCGACGGCGACGATGAGTAGGCGAGGCAGGCGCCGGGCAGGGTCACGCGACGGTGACGGTCGCGGTGTCATCTGCCAGGCTGAGTACGTATGCCGTACCGTCATGCCCAGAAATCAACCCGGAGGTGAGGCGTGAGCTCGTCGGAGAGGCAAGCTCCCGGCGGTCAGGGAGCGACAGCCCCCCAGACCAGGCCGGTGGCGACCGCTGGAGCGCCCGCCGCGACGGTGACACCAGGCAGGCGTCAACCCGCTCGCAAGGGTGCGCCGGCACAGCGCGGCTCCGGGCCCGCTGCCCGAGCCGCGGCCGGTGCTCCCCGTCGGGTGCGGCTGGTCGTCTCCAGGGTCGACCCGTGGTCGGCCATGAAGATGTCGTTCCTGCTGTCTGTGGCGCTGGGCATCGTGCTGGTGGTGTGTCTGGCCGTGCTGTGGACGGTGCTCAACGGCATGGGCGTCTTCGACCAGATCAACAGCCTCATCGCGCAGGTGATGGGCAACGAGAAGATCAACGTGCTCGACTACGTGGGCCTGTCGAAGGTGCTCTCGCTGGGCACGGTGCTCGCCGTGGTGAACGTGGCGCTCATGACGGCGCTCGGCACGCTGACGGCCTTTCTGTACAACATCGGTGCCGCGCTCGTCGGCGGCCTGACCACCACACTGACCGACGACTGATCGTCGGCCGGCGGCTCGTCTGCTCTCGACGCCCTTGTGGTTTTGAGAGGTCGAGGCCGGTGGGGTATTCTCGTGCGTCGGCCACCGATGGTGGTGGCTGCTGCAGTGCGAGGCTTCACGTCTCGCAGGGGCCTATAGCTCAGTCGGTTAGAGCGCTTCCCTGATAAGGAAGAGGCCACAGGTTCAAGTCCTGTTAGGCCCACCCTGCAGTACCCCGCGCGCGTGAAGCTCGATCCTTCTAGGCTAGGAGCCCGGCGATGAAGAGGCTGTTGATACTGGCTCTTGCAGTCGCGGCGGGGGCCGTGGCCTATCGCAAGGTGCAGGCCGACAAGGCCGAGCAAGACCTGTGGGCGGAGGCCACCGATCCAGTTCGCTGATCGGTGTCGATCCGCTCCGGAGGTCGCCCGGGGACGTGGCGCAATTGGCAGCGCACCTGCTTTGCAAGCAGGGGGTTAGGGGTTCGAGTCCCCTCGTCTCCACCCAAAGTGTCTTACGGGAACACGCGACATCAGTAGATGTTGAGTGTTCCCGTTTGGCTTCCTTGCCTCCATCGTCGCTCTGCTCGTGCGCTTTGAGGATGGTGGCGAACGGCTCTGCGAGGCGTGGGCGTAACTGCAAGGTCTACGACATCGGCACGGACGGCAGCACCTGCACTTGGGCAAGGGGTGCTCGCTTACGAGCCTCCACATCGGCTCGTACTCAGCTGGGACATCAACCCTCGGTGGCGGATCGAGCCGGACCTGACCCAGACCAGCGAGGTCGAGGTCCGGTTCATCCCCGAGTCCGCGGCGCGCACCCGCGTCGAACTCGAGCACCGACACCTGGACCGGCACGGCGCCGGATGGGAGAGCTTCACCAGCCTGGACACCGGCAGCGGCTGGCCGCTCTGCCTCGAACGCTTCCGCGATGCCGTCGAGCACTGGACACTCGCCCCATGAACCTCTGCCGAGACGAAGGAGGCCACCGATGGACTCCATCACCGTGAACCAGCAGCACGCCTATGCGCTCCGCGCGGCTACCACCGGCAAGGGCGGCGAGACCGAAGCCTCCTTGCGCGCCGCCGCATTGGAGCGCGCCGCCGGAGGCGCACCCATCGCGCAGCCCTACGACGACCTTGCCCGACAGATCGCGAAAGCGGCCCACCGGGTCACCGACGCGCAGGTCGCCGCGGTCCGAGATGCCACGGGCAGCGACAAGGGCGCGTTCGAGATCATCATGTCCGCCTCCATCGGGGCAGGACTGACACGCTGGGAGGCGGCCATCCGGGCCATCGAGGAGGCTGGCGATGCGGCTTGCTGATATCGAGCGCGGCGACAGCCTGCGCTCCCGCACCCTGATCCGGATCATCTCCGCCGTCTCCGGGATCCACCTCCCCGATGCCGCCCGGGTCGCGTTCTACCACAAGGGCTTCGTCGGGCCGACGCTCGGCGCATGGACCCAGGCGGTGATGCGCGGCCCCAGCGAATGGAGTGTCGGCGAACGCGAGCTCATGGCCGCCATGGTCGCCCACTGGAACTCCTGCGCCTTCTGCGTCGGAGCCCACCGCGCTATCGCCGTCCGAGGAATCGACCCGGAGACCGTCAACGCCTGCCTGTCCGAGTACCGAACGGCTCCCATCCCGGAACGGCTGCGCGCGACGCTCTCCTTCCTGGAGACCATGACCCGAGAGCCGGACAAGCTGGACGCGATGCACGCAAAAGCCGCGTTCGACGCCGGCGCATCGCACGCCCAGCTCACCGAGGCGGCTGCCGTCGCCGCGATCTTCAACATCATCACCCGCTACGCCGACACGCTCGACTTCACCATCCCCACCGAAAGAGAGTTCGACAAAGCAGCCGGGATGATGCTCAAGCGCGGCTACAGCTGATCAGGCCTGAGCGGACCCCGCGCGACCGCGACCACTTCGTTGGGGAGAGCGGGACAAGGCGCGACGACGCGAGTTCCGGGAACTCGCACCCGCACCGCACCTACACTGGCCATGAACCCGTGAGTTCCGCCCCTTTCAGAGCTCACGATTCGTGAACTTGCGGGGTTTGCCGGTCATCCGGGCGGTGGTCTCGAAGGCACGCAGTTCCGCCGGGTGGAGCTAGTGCTGCACCACGAATGACCTGTCCTTGACCCGCCAGAGTCCTTGCCCGGTTCCCAGCCCTGGCAGGAGGCGTTGTTCGGTGCCGGTCAACCCGAGGGCGGCAGCGGTTGTCAAGGGCCAGTGAGAACTGCCCAGTGGCGGACATGAAACCTGCCCGCTGACGGTCACGAGATCTGCCCGGTGGTGGCCATGGGATCTGCCCAGGGGGGCTGCGGCCACCACCGACCAGGGTGCTCAGCTCAACGGGCTCACCCCTTGGCCGGCAAGTGCCTGGGTGAGGCGTACGGAGTCCCCGCTGGTCTGGCAGACGTGGGCGTGGTGGAGCAGCCGGTCGACGGTGGCGGTGGCCAGCGTCTTGGGCATCAGTTCATCGAACCCGGACGGGTGCAGATTCGAACTGATCGCGACCGAGCGCTTCTCATAGGCGGCGTCGACGAGCCGGTAGAGCCCCTCGGCGGCGTCCGCGGCAACCGGTAGCAGCCCTATGTCATCAACGACCACGAGATCAGCTCGCAGCACGCGGGCGATCGCTTTGGACACGGTGTCGTCGGCACGATGACGCCTGAGCAGGACGCCGAGGTCTTCCAGGGTGAACCAGGCGACCTTGAGGCCCTGTTCGACGGCTTGTTGCCCGAGTGCCTCGAGTAGGAACGTCTTCCCCGTCCCCGACGGCCCACACACGACGAGGTTCTCTCGTCGGTGGACCCACTCCAGGGTGCGTAGCGCTTGTTGGGTCGGGGCCGGGATCGAGGATGCGTCGGGCTGCCAGGCGTCGAACGTCTTCCCGGTCGGGAACCCGGCCGCTGCTCGTCTGGTGGCCAGGGCGGAACGTTCGCGGCCGGCGACCTCCTCGACGAACAGGGCCTTGAGCACCTCGGCCGGTTCCCAGCGTTGGGCCTTCGCGGTCGCCACGACCTCGGGTGCGTGACGACGGATGTGCGGCAGCCGCAGCCGGCGTAGTAGGTCCTCCAGATCGGCCGGCAGCGGCGGCGCCGTGCTGATCGGGCTCGCGGTCGTCATGCGATCACCTCGCTGCTGTCGCTCGACGTGGTGGACTGCCCGATCTGTTGGCCGAGTCGTGCCCACGCTGCGGTGCCCTGAGTCAGCGAGGAGTCCTCACTGGCCCGGTGCTCACCGGCAGATGGCCGGCTCGCGTGGTGGTCGAGGATCGAGGACAGGTCGGCCTCGGCGAACCGGCCATGCACGGCGGCGTGGCCAAGTGCCCAGTCGACCTCGACGGGGTCGAACAGCTTGGCCAGGCTGAGGGCCTCGGTCATCTTGACCCGCATCCGCGGCGTGCCCGCCGCGGCGGCCTCGACCAGCCACAGCCGGGCACCTGCACCCAGGTCGAGGAACTCCGCTTCCGCGGTGTTCTTGGCACGTGGCCGACGATCCAGCGGTCCCTCGGGCTGGGGCGGGAAGTGCTCGTCGTTGATCTTCGGCATGCCCGGTGTCGCGCGTGCATGGCGGGCGACCTCGACCGGACCGTCGTCGCTGACGTGGACGATGACGACCTGCTCGTCGATGCCGACGCCCTGGGTGCGGACCCACACCTTCGCCCCGAGCAGACTGCGCCCGTTGAGCGTGTGCGGGACTGAGTACTGGCCCGATTCGAAGGTCACCATCGGCGTGTTCGCCGGCACCACCCGGGTGGTCCCAAACGCGACCGTGTGCGGCACCCCGGGAACCGGGTGCAAACGGGTCCGTTCCTCGGCGAGCATCTCGACCGGCGGCCGCTTCGTGAGCCGATGTGAGCGGGTGTTGACCTTCTCGCAGAACGCCCCGCATGCCGCCTCGAGCTTTGCGAACGAGGCGTACTCCTCAAGCAGGTTGGTGTCCTTGGGGACCAGGTCGGCCTTGCTGATCTTCACCGACGACTCGGTCCCGCCCTTGGACGCCGGATCCGCGGGCACACAGGTGTGCACGACCACCGAGTAGTGCTCGGCGAAGGTGACGAGCTGGGCGTTGCGGACCGGGATCCCGGCGATGTGCTCGACAGTGACGGTCTTCTCGTTGTCGGTCAGCACATAAGTCGGCACCCCACCCAGCTGGCGGAACGTCTGATCCAGCGCAGCGAACACGCTCGGCATCGTCTTGTCCCGCAGCGCGATCACCACCCGAAACCTCGACCACGCCAACCACGCGACGAACAACACCGTCTTGACGCCGTCGACGACCGGACCGTCGCCGTAGTCGTACTGCAGCCACATCCCCGGCTCGGTCACCCACGGGCGGTGGACCCGCACCTTCCCTGAACGGTAGTTCTCCTTGACCTTCGCGACCGCCCGGCGGGTGGTGCGCTCCGAACCCTTGTAGCCCATCGCGACGAGCTTCTCGTGGGCCTTGTCGGCGCGGACCTTGCCCTTGGACCGCTCGACCCACTCCTCGACCTTGGGCAGGTACTCATCGATCAACTGCGGCCGCGCGGCCACCTGGTCGAGCTCCCAGCCAGCGGCGCGGCGGTCCACGTAGTGCTTCACCGTGTGGTGAGAGCAGCCGGCCAGCTCCCCGGCATCACGCAACGACCCGGTCAGGTCGTAGGCATCCAGAATTTTCATGATCTCCTCGGCAGACTTCAACTCATCCCTTCCTCGGGAGCGGTAGCGACTTCAAGCACCGCTCATCGCACCCGAGGAAGGGGCCTCAACCGCGGACCGCGGCAAGGCAGACGACGTCGTGTCGGGCAGATCCCATGGCCGCCAGCGGGCAGTTCTCATGTCCGCCAGCGGGCAGTTCTCATGTCCGCCAGCGGGCAGTTTCGTGGCCGTCTCCGGGCAGTTTCTCGTGGCCGCCGACAAGCGGTCGGGCCGAGCTGATCCGGCCGTCGTTGCTGATGCCCAGCTGGGCAGCGACCTGCGGCAGCGCAACCCCTCCGCGTAGAGCCGCGCCGCCTCCTGCCGCGTTGAGGCCGGAAGTGCTGGGCTGCGGCGCGGCAGACCAGCCCGTCGCACCAGCTTGTTGATAGTCCCACGATGCACACCGAACCGGGTTGCCAGCTCCTTCAACGGAACACCTTCGGCGTAGGCAGCGAGCAGCACGGCCCGATTCGAGGCACTTAAACGGGTTTGAGACTGACGCGATTTCTCGACCACCGGACCGCGCTGATCGACTCGCTCGCTAACCTGGGAACGTGGCCCGCGAGGCCCCACTACAAGACGTGTCGCCGACAGTAGAGCCAGCCATTGCCCGCATCTAGGCGCCGCCCTGGAAGATCTGGGCCAGTCTTGCCTTGTTCCGTGATTTTCATATCACGTTAATGACATGAGCGAGCGCGAGACCATCAACGGCACCCCTGTAACGGAGAAGCAGATCGCAGCCTGGGCGGATGAGGCTGAGGTCGAATACGACATCGCGGCACTGAAGAAACGCGGCCTTACTTCGTCTTCTCCCACACCGTCACGCGGTGCACGCCAAACCGTCTCGCGATCGACATGACGCTCTCGCCGCTATGGCCGGCCGTTTGACCCTGTCCCGTGTCATCACTGGGCAGGGTTTCTTCGTTCCGCGACTGGTAGCTGTGCGGCGACGGGCTTCCATCGTCGCGAACACGTCCACCCCCAGCCGTGCACTAGCGGGCGTTCCCGTCCTTCGGCCGGAAACGCAGCAGGTTTCCAGATGGATCTCGCACCTGGAGGAGTTCTGCGGTGAGTTCGTGAGGGTAGTCGGCCGCCGCGAGTGCTTCTGCTGTTGTCCGAACCTCATCCATGGTGGGCAGCAGCAGGTCGATACCGAGTAGGTGCGCGCTGTTGTCGGGGGCGGGTTCGGCGGAGTCGCTGCTGAACCGGTTGGTGAGGACGAGGAGGCCCTGATCGGTGACTACCCCAACGGCGAGGAACAGGTTTCCCAGTCGGCCTTCGACGTCGAAGCCGAGCAGGTCGCAATAGAAGGGTTCCGTGGAGGTGAGACCGGGGTCGGTCACCTTGAGCTGGACGTGGCCCATTTCGGTCGTCGCCGGGAGGCCCTCGAACGGCAGGTCAGCGCCAGGCTCGTCGGCGAGGCGTTGCGGCGACAGTGGGTCGGCCACGGCTGCCGGATGACCGTCCTGCCAGCGCCATTCGTCTCGTGGGCGGGCGCAGGTGACCTCGATGGTGTATCCGTCCGGATCCGTCACGTAGCAGGAATGCGCGACGAGATGGTCGGTGAGCTGGTAGTCGGAGTGGTCTGCGGTGTAGTGCTTGACGAACCGAGCCAGGTCGGCCGGAGTCGGAACCTGAGGCGCGAAGTGGCTGAGTCCCGCGCTTGATAGCGGCGCAGGCACTGCGCCGGGCCGCTCGCGCAAAACGGCCAGAGTGCGTCCAGGCACTCCAAGGCGCGCATTGTGGCCGTCGCGAGAAAGCACCTGCATGCCAAGAGCGTGGGTGTAGTAGTCGACGCTGCGGCCAAGGCTGGCGACTGCCAGCTCTACGGCGCCGATGGTCAAGCTCTCGTTCATCCGATGGCTGGGTGGCTGATTCGGTCTCGTCTCGGTTGTCATTGTGCTCCCAGTCTTCGAAGCGGCTGACCAAGGTCACCTTCCAGTCACTATACGAACATGTTCGTGACAAACGCAATCGTCATGAACGCGTTCGCGGCATGGCATGAGGCCCCCGATCATCGAACCGCTTTAAGTCTCGAACTTCGGTGCAAAACTAGACGGATGGACGTCGAACGCCGGCTCGAACAACTCGGACTTGCCCTGCCTGCGGCCGCCGTGCTTCCCGCAGGTGTGGAGATCCCCTTCGCCTGGGTCCGCATTCATGGCGACCGAGCGTTCGTCTCCGGCCATGGCGCCCTCGACGTTAGCGGGGCACCGGCCGGTCCCTTCGGGAAGGTGCCCGGAGAGGTGTCTCTCGAGGAAGCGCAGCATTCGGCCCGACTCGCCACTCTCGCCATACTCGCCAGTCTCAAGACCGCCCTGGGTGATCTCGACCAGGTTGGCGCCTGGCTCATGATCAACGGCTACATCAATGCCGAACCCGGATACCGGCAGACCACAGCGGTGATGAATCCGTGTTCTGAACTCATCGCCGCCCTCTATGGCGCCGACGCCGGACGGCACGCCCGCACTGCGATCGGCGTTGCCACCGTCCCGCTCAACCTCCCGGTCGTCATCTCCGCCGAAGTGGCGATCCAAGCCTGATTAGCTCCGCCATGGCGTAGAGCGCCTGCTTGGCCGCGCTCTTTGGTCGCGACGCTGCGGGCTCGCGTCGCGCCACTCTGCAGTGCGTCCGTCGTTGAACGAGACGAGCGCGCCATGCTCCAGAGCAAGCCCGGCTTTCACGGTGCCGCTGTTGGCGGTCTTGACAGCCACATATCTGAGTGTAACTTTTATTTGAATGTAACTTTCAAATAGCTGGAGCTGTCATGAAGATGGAGATGCGGCGGTGGTGGGCGCTCACCGGTCTGATGCTGGCCATCCTCGTGGTGAGCATGGACGGGACGATCCTGAGCGTGGCGTCGCCGACGCTGGCGACGTCGCTGCACGCGTCCGAGTCGCAGCTGCAGTGGTTCTCTTCGGGCTACCTGCTCGTCTTGGCTGCTGCGGTGCTTCCGATGGGACGGCTCGGCGACCGCGTCGGGCACAGGCGCGTCTTACTCGGATCTGTTGTCGTCTTCGGCGTGTGCTCCTTGATGTGCGCGCTCGCGACCACACCCGAGGAGTTTCTCGGTGCCCGGCTCGCCATGGGGGCAGCGGGGGCCGGGATCACGGTGATGGCACTTTCGGTGCTGACGGTGCTCTTCGACGAGCAAGATCGACCGAAGGCGGTGGGCGTGTACCAAGGGGTGAACTTCCTGGCGCTGCCGCTCGGTCCGGTGCTCGGCGGCTGGCTGCTGACGCACTTCTGGTGGGGCTGGGTGTTCCTGATCAACGTCCCGATTGCCCTGGCTGCGATTGCCGTCACGTCGTCGCTCGTCCCGGAGTCGAAAGCGCCAGGACGGATCCGGTTCGACGCGGTCGGCATCGTGATCTCCACCGCCGGCCTCACCGGTGCCACCTACGGACTGATCGCTGCGGGACAGAACGGCTGGACGAGCCCTCTTGCGCTGCCGCTGATCGCAACGGGCGTCGTGGTGTTCCTCGCCTTCCTCCTCTGGGAACGCCGGGTGATCGATTCCGGCGGTCAGCCGCTTCTCGAGCTCGGACTCTTCCGGTCTCCAGCGTTCGCGTGGGGTGCGATCCTCAGCGGAACCGTCGGACTGGCGATGGCCGGAGTGCTGTTCGTGATGCCGCAGTTCTTCCAAGGCGTGCAGGGCACGACGGCGATCGTCTCCGGCCTACGGCTGCTCCCGCTGATCTGCGGCCTGGCCCTGGGTGCGTCGGGTGCCGACCAGTTGGCTCGGGTGGTTGGTTGGCAGGTGGCAACCGCGGGAGGATTCGTCGTCACCACGGCAGGAGCATTGTGGGGGGCGGGAACCCATTCGGGTTCCGGGTCATGGTTTATCGGGGCGTGGATGTTCGTCTTCGGTACGGGCATCGGGATTGCCCTGGCGACCTCCTCCTCCGCAGCCCTCTCCCAATTGACCGAGGCGAACAGCGGCTCGGGCTCGGCAATCGTCCAACTGATCCAGAAGCTGTCCGCACCGTTCGGCAGTGCGATCCTCGGCAGCGTCGTCAGCGCCGTCTATATCGCTCATCTCGGTGGCATCGCGCTACCCGCGGAGGCAGTCTCTGTTGCTCGGCAGAGTGTCTTCGCCGGAGTGGCCGCGGCCGAGAGGGCGGGATCGCCGGACCTGCTGCGGAACGTTCAGGACGCGTTCACTTCAGGGCTCAGCGTCTCGCTGCTCGTGTCTGCCGGGCTCGCTGCTACGGGCGTCATTCTCGCTATCGTCGTCATGCCGGGCCGCCGCCAGCCGAAGGGTCTGGTTTCCACTCGAGACGACGATGGGAAAGAGCAGACCCATGCCAAGCAGTGAGACGTCTCGGCCTGGGCTGCGCGAGCGCAAACGGGCCAAGACTCTCGCTCTCATCCAGTCCGAAGCTCTCCGCCTGTTCCAGCTCCACGGGTACGAAGCCACCACGGTGAGCGAGATCGCCGCTGCTGCAGAGGTCTCCGAGAGCACGTTCTTCCGTTACTTCGCCACCAAGGAGGACGTCGTCCTCCTCGACGACCTCGACCCGCTTTTCGTAGCAGCCGTCCGCGGCCAGCCGATGGAGCTCTCCCCCTTCGAGGCGATCCGTCGCGCCTTGAGCGAGCTGTTCGGCCAGCTGACTGTCGACGAGAACGCCCAGCAGCGCGAACGCATCTGCCTGATCCTCAGCGTGCCGGAGCTGCGGGCGCGCATGCTCGACCAGCTCTTCGCCGGCACGACGTTGATCGCCGAGCTGATCACCGAACGTGGCCACCTCGCGCCGGACGATCCTGAGGCCAGGATCCTCGCCGGCGCCGTCATCGGCGCTGGCATCGCGGCCATGCTCACCCTTGCCTACGAACCCACCGCGGACCTTGGCAATCTCATGGACCGTGCTTTGCAGCGTCTCGAAGCCGGGTTCGCAGAGTGATCGGCGATGGAGCTGGGTTCGGCTCTCGGCAAGCCTGCCAGCAGCACTATCAGGGCCTTACGGCACGGCAAGGAGCGCACGCATGACGCACGATTCTGCACCTGGCGTACTGGTGCTGCACGCCGTGCGCATCTTGGGTTTCGCAGACACGCCTGCGATCATTCGGCGATTCGAGCTCGATCAGGCAGAGACCGACGCGGCTCTGCAGGCTGCCGAGGCGCGCGGCTGGGTGCAGTACACAGCTTTCGCCGGTAGCGGAGGTTGGTCGTTGACCGAATCGGGACAAGCCGAGAACGAGCGCCGACTCGCCGCCGAGCTGGTGGCTGTCGGAGGGACGAACGAGGTCCGCGACGTGTACCGCCAGTTCCTGCCGTTCAACACTCTCCTGCAACAAGCCTGTACCGACTGGCAGCTGCGGCCCACGTCCAACGATCCGCTGGCCACCAACGACCATTCAGACCCCATCTGGGACTCGGGGGTTCTCCACGAACTGGTCGTCATCGGGCGTGGGATGACCTCGCTCACTGACCGCCTGACGAGCGTTCTGGCCAGGTTCGGTGGCTATGACAGGCGCTTCGCCACTGCCCTCGGCCGCGTCCGAGCCGGCCAGACTGCCTGGGTCGACCACACCGACGTCGACTCGTGCCACCGGGTCTGGTTCGAGCTCCACGAAGACCTCCTCGCGACGCTTGGCCTGCATCGCGGCCCGGAGCGCGACGGGGTCAGGTCGCGGTGAACCGCTCTGTGCAGTGGTGACTTCTACACAGACTCGACGGCTGCACGCTCGTGGAGAGTCAGCCCAGTAGAAATGACAAGCGGCCCGAACCGCTCGGATTCGGACCGCTTGCTCAGTTGGTAGATCTCAGTTGTCGCCGGAACTCGGGTCGGTCTTCGGCGGGGCGACCTCACCCGGCTTGCGGTCGGTCGGAGCCTCCTTGGCCAGCGGGTCACTCTTCTTGTCGGTTGCAGACTCGACATTGTCGCTCGAGAGTGCCTCGGCAGCCGCTGTGTCGGCTTCAGCCGCAGCCGTCTGGCTGTCGGCGACCTTGGCATCAGCCACCTTGTCGGCTGGCTTGACGGGTGGGGTCACCGGCGCGCTGGTCGGGCTCGGAGTGACGCGAGGTGCCGCCGCACTGGCCCACGGGTCTTCGATGGAGGTGCTCCTGCGCTTCCAGACGGCGTAACCGGCGCCGCCGGCGGCCGCAAGTCCGCTGAAGATGAGCAGAAAGCGTGCAAAGCCGCCCGACTTCCGCTTCTTAGGCGCGATCGTCGTCGACACTGTGTGGGCGACATTGTCGAGTTGGGCGTGGCTGACCTTTTGCGCTTCGTGCGCCCGGTCGGCGGCGGCATCTGCTGCAGCGTTCACTACGGCGACCACCTTGGGCAGCAACTCGTCGACCAATCTGTCGTGCACTTCGTCCACCCTGGGGCCCAGCGCCTTGGCGGCGCTCTCCAGGTGCGGTGCGGCGCGCTCGACGCCTCGGTCGCGGGCTCGCTCGAGCCGCGGGGTAGCCCAGTCGCGGGCATTCGACACGGCAGCGAGAGCGGCCCCGCTCGCGGCACCAGCCAACGGTGCCGCCTTCTCGCGGAGGGCGGCTGCCTGTTGACGCGCCGCCTCGGTTGCCTTCTCGCTGCGGGACTTCTTACAGAACAAAGGGTCCTCCCCTCTGGGCCCGGAATCCCCGGGCGGAATGCGACACGTCCCATCTTGCCCTGTTCGCTGACAACTGCCCACATTTGGTAACGACTTGGTGATAACTAGCGTGGTTTGTCCTGCTACACCGGACAAGACGGACCGGTAGCGGCGACTCACCCCTTGTCGGGGGGTCGTGACAGGATGAGTCTCATGTTCGCAACCATGCATACCTCAGCCGGCGACATCCGGCTCGAATTGTTCCCCAACCAGGCACCGAAGACGGTGCGCAACTTCGTCGGCCTGGCCAACGGCACTCAGGAGTGGAAAGACCCACGTACCGGTGCCAAGAAGAGCGAGCCCTTCTATGACGGTCTTGTCTTCCACCGCGTGATCGACGGGTTCATGATCCAAGGCGGCTGTCCGTTGGGCACTGGCACCGGCGGGCCCGGGTACGAGTTCGACGACGAGGTCACCACCGAGCTCGTCTTCAACCGCCCCTACCTGCTGGCTATGGCCAATGCGGGCAAGCGGTTCGGCAAGGGCACCAACGGTTCGCAGTTCTTCGTCACCGTTACGCCCACCCCGCACTTGAACCTCAAGCACACGATCTTCGGTGAAGTCGCCGATCAGGCCAGCCGCGAGGTCGTCGACAAGATCGCCACCACCCGCACCGGCCCCGGCGACCGTCCGGTCGACGACATCGCCATCACCGGGATCACTATCGAGGAATGACCGAATGCGCGCGGCACCCTGGCACGGAGGCATTCATCTCCTGCCAGCGGTGCTCGCGGCCGATCTGTCCCGACTGTCAAATTCCGGCGGCGGTCGGATTTCAATGCCCTGACTGTGTGAAGTCGGCCGGGAGGTCGATCCGACAGCCCACCACAGCGTTCGGGGGCACGGCTGGTAGGGCCGGGCCGCCGATCGTCACCACAACGCTGGTGGCGATCGGCCTGCTCACGCTGCTGGCGAGTTTTGTCCCGGCTACCAGGCGGTTGCTCGATGTTTTGGTGTTCGCGCCAGGGGCAGGTGGCGCCGAGCCGTGGCGGTACGTCAGCTATGCGGTCGTGGGTGGCGGCACGTTTGCCCCCTTGATCGCGCTAGTGGTGCTGTATCTGCTGGGTCGCGAATGTGAAGCGCTGCTCGGCCGGTCACGCTTCCTGGCCTGTTGGCTGGTATCGACCCTGGGCGGTTCGGTCGTCTTCGGGTTGGTCAGCGCCCCGAATGCCACGTTGTTTGGCATCGCAGGCCCCACAGTCGGCTTGGCCGCGGCCTGGTTCGTCTTGGCCAGACGTCAGGGGCGTTCCCCGTCCGTGCATTGGATGGCCTGGGCCCTGCTGGTTCTTACTGTCATCTTCACGCCTTGGCCGGCGCTGGTCGGTTGCCTCGGGTTCGGCGCGGCTGCCGCTGCGGTGCTGGCCTACGCGCCGAGGGAACGGCGAAGCCTTGGGCAATGGGGTGGACTGCTCGGCTTGCTACTACTGCTGGGCGTGGTGGCGGTTTTCAGCTAGATATCCACAGAGTTATCCACAAGGTGGGGATGAATTACGTCGATGTAGTTCGCCGTGCGAGCTCAGCGCCAGCGGGTGGTCATGCCGAACCCGATCATGATGATCCCGAAGCCGACGACGAGGTTCCAGTTGCCCACGTGCCAGCCCTTGATGTTGTCCAGCGGGTAGGTGCCGCTGGTGACGTAGAAGACCACGATCCAGGCCAGGCCGATGATGAACAGCGCGCACATGACCGGGATGAACCACGGGGGGTTGACCTTGGCGCCGCCCGACTTGGCGGGGGGTGCGGTGTAGTTGGCCTTCTTGCGAATCCGGGACTCGGGCATGGCGGGCTCCTTCGGTTGCCGGTGTGTGCGGTTCCCACCGCGACACCTGTCGTTCGGGTGGACCGACGGCACAAATCGGGTGACCGTCGGTTGGCTCGTGCTCCAGGGTAGCCGCCCAGTGCGAACCCCCACTGCCCTTCTTGTCTCCCGATCGAGATGGGGGTGTCCGTTACGGGAATGCCACGCGGGACGACCAATGCCGACCCACGGTCTCGGGCAGAGCGGGTTAGGCTCGCTTGTGTGAGCCACATCCTCGTCGTCGACAACTATGACTCCTTTGTCTTCACGATCGTGGGCTATCTCGAGCAGCTGGGCGCCACGTGCACCGTCGTGCGCAACGACGCGGTGGCCGCGTCAGCCGCTCGCGACGTCGACGGCGTGCTGCTGTCACCCGGCCCCGGCACACCGGCGCAGGCGGGAGTCAGCGAGGCCATGATCAGCGAATGCGCGGAGGCCGGCGTGCCGATGCTGGGCGTGTGTCTCGGGCATCAAGCCCTGGCGGAAGTGTTTGGTGGAGTCGTCACCCATGCCGAGGAGCTCATGCATGGCAAGACGAGCCAGGTGCACCACGAGGGCGCCGGCGTACTGGCGGGCCTTCCCGACCCATTCACCGCCACGAGGTACCACTCGCTGGCCGTGGTGCGAAGCAGCGTGCCGGCCGAGCTGGTGGTGACTGCCAGCACGTCGGGCGGCGTGGTGATGGGCCTGCAGCACACCAAGCTGCCCCTGTTCGGAGTGCAGTTCCACCCCGAATCGGTGCTCACTGAAGGCGGACACCGGCTGTTCGCCAACTGGCTCGCGGTCACCGGGGACGTCCTGGCCGTCGAGCGCAGCGCTGGCCTGGCACCGCTGGTCACTAGCGCTCCGTAGTCGGTTTCCGGCCGGCTGGCATCCGCGGCAGGTTGCGCAGGCGAATGGCCGCGCCCGCTATGCGACCGGGCGCTAATCAACCGGCTACAGGCATCGGCCCGCGCGACAACGGGCGATTCGCGGGGGAATGGGTGTGTGTGAGAGGGCACGGAGGTCGAGGTTTCCGGCGACTATGTCGATGCCCCGCCCCGCGGGGCATTGCCATAGCGCGCGGAATCGAACCGCTTATCCAACCGGGTCTGAGCTGATCCCGACCCTGCATGCGTCGCCCTAGGCGAACGGCGATGTCCGGTCACAGCGAGGTGACTCGCCGGACAGGTTGTCCCGTGACTGCGGAGATCACGTCGAAGTCCTTGTCATCCGACAGGACGATGAGCCGCGCCCGCTCAGCCGTCGCGGCGATCAGCAGATCCACGGCTCCCGCAGAACGATGCGCACCTCGCTCGGTCAACGCCTGCTGCACCTCATGGGCGCGCTCGTAGGCGGACTCACTCATCGGCACCCACGTGAAGAGCTCCCGCAACAATCGTTGCTTTTGCAGTCTGTCCCCCAGCGATCGGGCCGAGTACAAGAACTCCAGCTCAACCACGGGACATACTGCGATGACACCAAAGGACAAGAAGTCGGCCCATGCACTGCGGTGCTCCGCCGTCAAGATCCGAAATAGGCCCGACGTGTCGATCAGGAACCTCGCCGCGCTCACGGCCGGTAAGCCGCCTTGTGGCCAACAAAGTCATCGAAGTCACCGCGATCAGCCATCGCTCCGAGTTCATCGAGGGCTTGCAGTCGACGCAGTCGTTGTCCTACTTCTCGCAGAGCTCCGTTCACGGTGTCCTTCTTCGTGGTAGTACCCAACGCCCTAGCCGCAGCGGCCAGCGCTTCCTCGTCGAGTTCTACCGGCGTCTTCTTCGCACTCATGACCCATCCTGGATATCTACGAAACATGACCTGGAGTTCTAGGATATCCTGAACCTGCACGCGCAAAGAGGGAAGTCGTCCGCATCGACTCGGATGAACACCGGCATCACCGGCATCACCCGGCGTGGCGCTCCAGGTACTCATCCAAGGCCCATCGGTCGAGACGTGACGCCCCTGTCGTTGGTCATTGGCAACGACAGGCCGGCTCAGTCTCCGGGCGTTGTGGTGGGTGAATCCGTTGGGCTCTCGCTGGGGTCGGTCGTGGGCGAGGGCGTTGGGCTCGGGGTAGTAGTCGGCGGGGTGGTGGTGGGAGTGACCACCGGAGGCCGCGATAGCTGCAGCGTGATGGTGCTGCCCTGGTCGACGCTGCCTGCCGCGGGATCCATCGACACGACGGTGTAGGGCGTCCTGGAAGAGGTGACGTATGTGGCCCTCACCTTGAGTCCGAGCGCCACAAGCTTGTCCCGCGCCGCAAGATAAGCCATACCGGTAACGTCGGGCATTGTGACCTGACCGCTCGAGACCTGCAGGTTGACCTCAGTGCCCTTGGCCAGCTGCGCGCCGACAGCCGGATCGGAGCCGACCACCAGATTCTTGGCCACCGACTGCGAGTCGACGGTATCGACGTTGCCCACGCTCAAGCCCGCGTTCTGCAGGGCCGTGCGCGCATCTTGCTGGCTCTTGCCTGCTAGGTCGGGCACGGCCACTGAATCTGGCCCGGAGGACAATACGACCGTGACCTTCGACTTGGCCGCCGCCTGGGCGCCTGCGGTCGGATCCTGCGAGATGACGCTGTCCTGCGCGATCGTCGTGCTTGGCTCCGACTTGCCTTCGGCATACGTGAAGCCGGACGACTCCAGGGTCTGCCGTGCTTGATCTTTCGGCATGCCCGTGACTGTCGGCACCGCCACCATAGTGGGGCTTTGCGCAAAGTAGCGATCTGCGAGGAACCACCCGAGGCCAGCCACCACCAGCAGCGCGATGATGACGGCGATCCACGCCCCCGCCCGGTTCTTGCGCGGCTCTTCGGCGTCGAGCTCTTCGTACGGCGTGGACCGGGTTGGCGCTGCCGCGGGTGACGGCGCAGCTGAGGCGAGCATCGGGGCCGCGAGGATCGTGGTGGGCGGTGCGTCCACCGGCCGGCCGTCCAGGGCATTCAGCAGATCGTCCCGAAACGCCTCGGCCGTTTGATAGCGGGCAGTGCGATCTTTGGCCAGCGCATGCAGCACCACACGATCGAGCTCATCGCCTACCGCCGGGTTGAAGACGCTCGGCGGCAGAGGCTGCTCGCGCACATGCTGATAGGCCACCGCAACAGGCGAGTCACCCACAAAGGGGGGGCGTCCGGTGAGGAGCTCGTAGAGCAGGCAACCCGTGGAGTAAAGGTCACTGCGAGCATCCACCTGTTCGCCGCGCGCCTGCTCCGGCGACAGGTACTGCGCGGTGCCGATCACGGTCGACGTGGAGGTCATGGTGGCGGAGGTGTCGGCCAAGGCCCGGGCGATGCCGAAGTCCATCACCTTGACCTGCCCGGTCGGGGTGAGCATGACGTTGCCGGGCTTGATGTCGCGATGCACGATGCCGCGGGAGTGGCTGTAGCCCAATGCCTCGAGCACATGAGCGGTGATGCCGACCGCCTGATCGACCGGCAGCGGAATGCCTTGGTCGCGATCGTGGAGCCCGTGCGGGCCGGTGGGCTGACCCGAAGGCGGCAGAACGATCGTGGACGTGGCGTCGCGGCGACTGCTGTCGCGCAGCATCTCGCGCAGGGTCATGCCCTGCACGTACTCCATGACGATGAACGGGATGTTATGGCCGGTGGGGCCACCGATGCCACCGTTGAAATCGTCTTCCCCCGTGTCGAACACGGCGACGATCGACGGGTGATTCAGCGCCGCCGCCGACTGCGCCTCACGTCGAAAGCGGGTTTGAGCGGTGGGATCGTCGGCGAGATCGAGGCGCAACAGCTTGATCGCCACCTGCCGGTCGAGCCGGGAATCGCGGCCAAGATGCACCACGGCCATGCCACCGCGGCCGAGCAGCCTGCCCACCTCGTAGCGGCCGGAGAGCAGTTGTTGTGAACCGTTCATCTCAGGCGCTCCCCTCATTCGGCGGAGTTGCTGTCGGCGGAGTGGTCGGCGTTGGAGTACTGCCGGCCAGGGCACCTTGCGAGCCGTGGGTTGCCCCGTCGGACTCCGTGCCGCCGGCCGATCCGGTGGAATTGGTGGCCGAGGAACCAGTGCCGGTACCGGTGCTGGTACTGGTGCCGCTTCCGGTATCGGTCTCGCTGGACGTGGTAGTCGACGAACTGCTGCTCGACGTGGCAGTGGTGGGCGTGCCGGTGGACGTCTGCGTCGTGCTGCTGGACGTGGAGGTCGAAGGTGTCGTCTGCGACGTGGTGGGAGCGCTCGATTGGGTCTGAGTCACCGTCACGGTGGGCGCGACGGGCGGGGGGTTCGACGACTGAAGGGCCTTGGCCACAATCGCACCGATGGCCACGAACAGCACCAGCGCGATGAGGGCCAGCAGCGGCCCACTCATCCGGCGGCGGCGCGGTTTCGAGGATGGAGTGACCGTCGTCTCCGGACGGGACTGCCTGCCGGCAGGTGGGCCGGCCGGGGTGGGACGGCTCGACGAGCCGAAGGAGGCGGGGGGTGGCTGCGCGGTGCCTCGTCCGGGCGGCTGGGCAGTCGGTCGTGGCGACGTAGCGGGAAAGGCGCGAGTGGGGTTCGCCTGCGCACCGGCCGAAGCCGAGGAACCGCTGGAAGCCGGCTGCACGACGGTCGGGTCGCCGGTGAGCGCGCCGCCGTGCACCGGCCCGCCGAGCAGGGTTGTGGCGCTGTCTGAGCCGGAGTTCGAACCAGGCGTCTGGGTGCCGGGTGCGTTGGGACCTGCAGCATCACGCGGCTCCCGGGCGAGCACGCTCGTGGCCGCGGTGCCCGATTCCCCCGCGTGGAGCTGACGTGCGACGTTCTTCACCGCCGCCACCAGGGCAGCGCCGTTGCGCGGCCGCTCTTCCGGGTACTTCGCCAGCATGCGCATGACGAGATCGCGCAACGGCCACGGGATGGACTCGGGCAGCGGCGGCGGCTCGTCGTTGACGTGCGCCATGGCTTGCGCCACCTGCCCCTCCACCGGGAAGGGGGTCTCGCCGGTGAGTGCCTCGTAGGCCACCACACCGAGCGAGTAGATGTCTGATGCGGAACTGAGCTGTTCGCCCGTGGCCTGTTCAGGGGAGAGGTAGCGGGCCGTGCCCATCACCGTGCCGGTCTGGGTGAGCGGCACCGAATTGATCGCCCGCGCGATGCCAAAGTCGGTGATCTTCACCCGACCGTCGGGAGTCAGGAGCAGATTGCCTGGCTTGATGTCGCGGTGCACGATGCCGGCCCGGTGGGCGGCGGCCAGGCCTGAGCCCACCTGGCCCATGAAGTCGAGAACCCACTCCGGCGACAGGCTCCCCTCGTTGAGGAAGACATGCGAGAGGGGTTCGCCCGGCACCAGTTCCATCACCAGGTAGGCCGAGACCACCCCACCCGGCTCGGACGACTCGCCGTAGTCGAAGACGGCCGCGATATTGGGGTGCGACAGCGACCCGCTGTGCCGGGCCTCGGCCCGAAAGCGCGCCAGAAACGTGGGGTCGCTACTCAGCTCGGGCTTGAGCACCTTGATGGCCACCGCCCGACGCAGCGTGGTGTCGGTGGCCTCCCACACGGCGCCCATGCCGCCGACGGCGATCGGGCGGGTGAGCTCATATCGATTTCCGAACCGCAGGCCTGGCTGAAGTCTCATCCGGCGAGCACCGCCTGAATGACCGCCTTGGCGATCGGGGCGGCCGTGCGTCCGCCGCTGGCCTCGTCAGCCGCCTTGCCACCGTGCTCCACCACGACTGCCACGGCAACCTTGGGGTCGTCCGCGGGAGCAAACGCCGTGAACCAGGCGTGCGGAGCGGCACCTACAGCGTTCTGTGCGGTACCGGTCTTACCTGCCACCTTGACGCCGCTGATCTGCGCATTCGTCCCGGTACCGGACTGCACAACAGCCTCCATCATCGTCGTGAGCTCGGCTGCAGTCTCGGGGGAGACGGCCTGACCCAGCGACGACGGGCTCGGCTGGTCGAGCACGTCGAGGTTGTCGGCGGTCACTTTGGCGATCAGGTTCGGACGCATCAACTCGCCCTTGTTGGCGATGGCAGCGCTGACCATGGCCATCTCCAGGGGGGTCACGCGGGTCTCGTACTGTCCGATGGCGGTCTGCGCCTCCTGTGGCTTGTTGAGGTTGCTAGGAATGGTGGACGGCGTGACCCTCAGCGGGATGCGCAGGTCTTGGTCGAAGCCGAACTTGTCGGCCTGTGCCTTCAACGCGGTGCCACCCAGCTGCATGCCCAGGTAGCCGTAGGCGGTATTACACGAGATGCGCAGCGCATTGAGCAGCGTCACGTGGTTGCCCGAACCACACGACTCCCCATTGTCGTTGGACAGGCCCTTGGAGGTCTGCGGCAGGCTCAGCACCGGCGGCGAGGGAATCAGGCTGTCGATCTTGTACGTGCCCGACTCCAGCGCTGCAGCCGAGGTCACCAGCTTGAACGTGGAACCCGGTGGGTAGAGGTTGCCGGCGATGGCCCGGTTGACCATGGGCTTCTTGGGGTCGGCGTTGAGCTTGTTCCAGTTGGCCACCACATCGGCCCGATTGTGCGAGGCCAACAGGTTCGGGTCGTACGAGGGCTTGGAGACCATCGCCAGGATGTTGCCCGTCTTGGGATCCAGCGCCACAACGGCACCGATCTGATCGCCGAGGGCGTTCCACGCGACCTGCTGAACCTTGGGAAGGATCGTCAGGGCAACCGAAGCACCGGAGCGCTGCCGGCCCGAGACGATGTCGGAGAGCCGACGGTAGAACTGCTCGTCGGAGGTGCCGGCCAGCAACTGCGATTCCGACCCCTCGATACCGCTGGCCCCGTACACCAGCGAGTAGTACCCGGTGACGGGGGCGTAAACCTCCGGGTCGGCGTACTGACGCTGGAACTTGAACACGTCGTTGCTCGGCACCGAGCTCACCAGCGTGGTCTGTCCGGCCGTGATGTCACCGCGCTCGCGCGACAGCTCGTCGATGACCGTGCGCGAGTTGCGCGAGTCGGCGTCGAGCTTCGGGGCGGCGAACGCCTGGATGTACGTCGTGGAGCACAGCAGAACAGCGAAGAGGATGAAGGCGACGACCGCGAGCCGGCGGATGGGCGAGTTCATGCCGTCTCCTCCTGTGAGCCGAGATCGCGAAGCTGTCCGAGCGAGACCACCTGGGTGGCGTTGGCGTCTTCGGTGATCACCGGGGGCGCCGGCCGCCGGGCCGCGTCCGAAATCCGCAAGAGCAGGGCCACGAGAATCCAGTTGGATAGCAGCGACGAACCCCCATAGGCCAGGAACGGCATGGTCAGACCGGTCAACGGAATGACCCGGGTGACGCCGCCGGCCACCACGAACACCTGCATGGCGATGGCGAAGGCCAGACCTGCGGCGAGCAGCTTGCCGAACCCGTCACGCACGCCGATCGCCGTGCGCATGCCGCGCTGCACCAACACCATGTAGAGGCAGAAGATGGCGAACAGCCCGGCCAGTCCTAGTTCCTCACCCAGGGAGGCCAGGATGAAGTCGGACTCCGCGTACGGCACGATCGTGGGCCGTCCCCGACCCAGACCCTGACCGATCAGGCCGCCATACGCCATGCCGAACAGACCCTGAACCACCTGGTACGAGCCGCCGATCGAGCGGTTGTAGATGGTCGGGTCGAAGGCGTGCAACCAGACGGTGACGCGGTCTTGAACGTGCTGGAACAACGACCAGGCGAGCACGGCTCCCGCCGCGAACAGTCCGAGGCCGATCACGATCCAACTGGTGCGCTCGGTGGCGAGGTAGAGCATGGCCACGAACAGCCCGAAGAACAGCAGCGACGTGCCGAGGTCGCTCTCGAGCACCAGCACCCCCACGCTGACGCCCCAGGCGATGAGGATCGGCCCGAGATCGCGAGCGCGCGGCAGCTTCAGCCGCAGAAACGTAGGCCCGGCCAGCGACAGGTTGTCGCGCTGGTTCACGAGATAGCCGGCGAAGAAGATGGCCAGCACGATCTTCGCCAGCTCGCCGGGCTGGAACGACAGCGGACCCAGGCCGATCCAGATGCGGGCGCCGTTGATGGTCTTGCCCAGGACGGGCAGCATCGGCAGCGCCAGCAGCACGAGACCGGCCACCATGAACGTGAACGTGTAGCGGCGCAACAGCCGGTGGTCTTTCAACAGCCACACCACGACGATCGCAGCCACCACGCCCAGACCGGCCCACAACAGCTGTCGCGGTGCCAGCAGCGACACGTTGGGATGGGTGGCCATCCGGGCGAGGTCGATGCGGTGGATCATCGCCAGTCCGATGCCGTTCAGCGTCACCGCCACGGGCAACAGGGTCGGATCGGCGAAGGAGGCCTTGAGCCGGATAACCATGTGCAGCGCTAGCGACAAGACGGCCACACCAGCCCCATATACCCACAACCCCACCGGCCAGGCGTCGTTCACGCCGGTGCCGACCAGGCCGTAGGCACCCATGGAGATCGCGACGGCGAGCACCAGCAGAACAAGTTCGACATTGCGCCGCGTCTTGGGAGTGTGCTCGGTAACTGTGGCCATCAGGCGGCCCCACATTCGCTCGGCACGGGCAGGGTGACCGTCTGGGACGGTCCGGGCGAGCCCGACACCGTTGGCACAGGCGTGCTCCCTGTCGTGGGGGTGGGCGACGACGGCGTCGGGGATCTTTGGGTGCCGAGCGTGCTGGGCACCGTCGACCCGCTGGGGACGACCATGACCGTGGGAGTACAGACGCTCGACTGGCCGTACAGGTTCGCGACGATCCGGCGGGCGTCGGCCAGGTCGTCGGCACCGATGCCCGCGCGCACCTTCTCCTGGCTGCTCGTGTCGAGGGTATCGACCGGCAGGTTGTCCTTGCGTTCGTACAGGCTCGACATCTTCAACGGCCCGATGTCGGACGACAACCCCGAGTAGATCGCGACCTTGCCGTCGGAGACACCCACGAAGAACTGCCGCTGACTCCACACCCAGGCGCCGTAGAGCCCGGCGAGGATGATGACGGCCACCACGATCGTGCTCACAATGGCGCGCAGAGGGCTGCCGTGCCCGGTCTCCTCGACCTCGGCGTACTCATCATCGTCGCCGGTGGGAATGGGTCTGGTGAGGGCTGCCGCCTTTGCCGCCGCACTGTCGCCGGGCGCCTTGGTGGGCTGAAGTCGGCTGGTGGCCGCAGCGCCCACCACCTGCGGAGAGGTGGAAGCCTCTGCCTGGTTCTCGCGCACCACATCGGCCACGATGCAAGTGATGTTGTCGGAGCCGCCGGCCCGCAGGGCCAGGTCGACGAGCTTGTCGGCACAGGCGGCTGGATCGGCGATCTCGGCCAGTGTCTCGGCCATGGTCTCCTGGCTCACCGGGCCCGACAGGCCGTCGGAGCAGAGCAGCCAGCGATCACCGGGGGCGGCCTCGCGCACCGAGGTATCAACGGCCTCTGGGGCATCGACGTCGCCGATGACGCGCATCACCACATTGCGCTGCGGATGCTGGGTGGCCTCTTCGGCCGAGATCTTGCCGTCATCGACGAGCTTCTGGACGAAGGTGTGGTCGACGGTCACTTGTGTGAACTCGCCGTCACGCAGCAGGTAAGCGCGCGAATCGCCGATGTGGGCCAGTGCCAGCCGGTTACCGTGTCTCAGGATCGCGGTGACCGTGGTGCCCATGCCGGCCAGGTTGGGCTCGTCGAGAGCGCGCTCGCGGATGGTCTCGGCGGCGTGGTGGATCGCCTGCTCGAGTTCCTGCAAGGCGTCGGCGCCGGGTGCGTCGTTGTCGAGCACGGCCAGCTGGCTCACGGCCAGCGACGATGCGACATCGCCGCCGGCATGTCCGCCCATGCCGTCGGCCACGACGAGCAGGTTCGTGCCGGCGTAACCGGAGTCTTGGTTGTTCCTCCTGCCCAGCCCGATGTCGGAGCGGGCCGCGTAGCGCAGCGCGACCACGTCTACCTCCGCAGCTCGATGACAGTCCGTCCGATCTTCAGCACCGCTCCTGCCGTGACCGGGGTCGGCCCACCGAGCGGTGCCCCGTTGAGCGTGGTGCCGTTGGTGGAGCCGAGGTCTTCGACCGTCCAGCCGTTGGGGCCGGGGGCCAGCCGGGCGTGCCGACCCGAAGCGAAGTCGTCGGTGAGCACGAGCGTGCACTCGGGCGCTCGGCCGATGAGCACCGGCGCCTGGCCCAGGCTGAGGGTGGTGCCCACGAGCGAGCCCGCGGTGATCACCAGCCGTCCCGGCCCCTCGGCCGCCTTGGGCGCAGCCGCGGCGGGGGTGGCTGGACGACCGCGGGGCGGCGTGCTGGGCGCGGCGTGCCGCTCTCGACGGCGGGGCTTGCGGGTGACCACGCGGGTGCCGTAGAGGTCGCGACGCAGCACCCCCACGAGGGTCAACACCATGACCCACAGCAGGGCAAGAAACCCGAGCTGCAGGACGAGAAGAGTCAGTTGGCTCACTCGTTGCTCTCCGCATCGGCGTTGTGATTGGAGAAGAGGATGCGCGTGCGGCCCACGGTGATCACGCTGCCGTGGCTCAAACGCGCAGCGGTGGCGCGCTCGCCATCGACGTAGGAGCCGTTGGTGGAGCCGAGGTCGCGCAGGCTGGCCCCACCTCCATCGAGGGTGACCTCGGCGTGATGACGCGAGACCCCCGGGTCGTCGAGCACGATGTCGCAGTCGGTGCCGCGGCCGAGCACCGTGCGCTTGTTGTTCAGCTGGTAGCGGCGCCCGTCGATGTCGAGCACCGGGTGGCTCACCGTGGCCACCGCCGCCGTGGCAGGCGCGACGGATCCCTTGACCCGGGCGCCGCGAATGCGGAACACGCCGGTCTGCAGTTCGTCGTCGTGCTCGATCTGCACGCTCACGGGCCCCACGAACGCGTAACGCTGCGAGCGCGCGTGTTGGGTGACCGCGTCTTCGAGCTCGGAGACGAGCGAGTCTTGCCAGGTGGCAAAGCGGTCGTAGTCGGCGTCGCCCAGGGTGATGAGATAGGCATTGGGCACCAGTGTGCGGCCACGGCCCACCACGGCGGCCGACGTGTCGGCCTCCTTGCGCAAGGCGCTGGCCAGTTCAACCGGTTTGACCTCGCTGCGGAAGGCCTTGGCGAAGGCTCCCGACACGGCGCGTTCGACGCGTCGCTCGAATCTATCGAGAGCGCCCATCACACCTCCTCTTCGCGTACCAATTCTGTGTACCAGGCCGCGGGGCAAGGCCGAGACACGACTCTAACGCGCCCATCCAACCGACCCTGCGTCTCGCCGTGCCGGTTGTGTGCAGATCGTCACCGGGGCGTGACCTATGACGTTTCGTCAGCGTGGCACCGACCACAGGCTGCCGAGAGTATCCACAGATTGTCTGTGGATAACCGTCTCTTTCTGTGTACAACCTCACGTCCCCTGTCCGGGTGTCCTGTGCATAACCAGGCGATGTCCGACCTCCCTGGCAAGGTGTGGTCTCAACGGCCAGGGGTAGTCCCTCCTGGCTGGCGAAGGAGGCGCCAGATGTCGACCACACCACGAAGGCTGAGCGTCGTCGAGAGCTGCCCGGTGTGCGGTTTCGTCTGGGAGGCGGTGCCGGAGACCGACGTCCTCCGGCGGATCGATGCGGGCGTGCACGACATCCGCGCCACGCTCAGCCTGCCGGGCCTCACCTGGCGCGAGCACGATCAGCGTTGGACGAGTCTGGAATATGCGGGTCACGTACGCGACGTTCTACTCAATCTGCGCGATCGGATGATCGTCGGTCTGGTTCTCGACAATCCGCAGCCGCCGTCGATGTTCTCCGAAGTGCGGGTGCAGCATTTCTACGCGGACGACCCTGCCGGCGAGCTGGATTGCGACCTTCAGGTGGCCGCCTCACTCTTCAACCGCAGCTATGCAGGATTCGAGCCGTTCGAGTTGCGCCGGAGGCTGGTCTACCCCTGGCCTCGCGAGGCGAGCCGCACGCTGCTGTGGGTGGCCGCTCAGGCCGTGCACGAGGTGGAGCATCACAGCGCAGACATCGCTGAAAATCTGCGTCGCTACCGTCGCTATCACCGCTAACCAATTTGCGAATGTGACCTGTATTCATACCGGTCCCGGATGTAATCCGACAGATATTCCAGCACGGTTTACTCTGCCTTCATGAGTTCTCAAGACGGGTCGCATTGGGCGGTCATTCGCGAAAAGGAGATCGACGGGGTTCGGAGGTGGGAGGGCATGGTGGTGCCGGGCGACGTGGATCCGGAGGCTCCCTGGGACGAGCTGGGCGAGCGGGCCGTGTTGTCATGGGGAGGCGGGACCGACCTCGCTGAGCACGAGGCGATCCAGCGGCAGGTGAAATTGCAGCGGCACACGATGGACAGGCTTCGTGAATCCGGTTGGGAACGTTCGGACGGGCCACGGGGCGCGAACTACTTCCCGATCCACAGAGCCGCCCCCAGATTTCTCGCTCGACGTTCCCGGGCGAGCCTGGTGGTCGAGTCGGCGGACGGAGTGCTCGTCGCTGAGTACCCCTTGGAAGTAGACCAGTCCACCACCTTGGAGCAGAACGGTTGGTGGATCACGAACCTCGACGAAGACAGGGATCCGGAGCTCCCGTCTTCCGTATTGCCATTCAACTGGCCGCGCGTGATTCGGTTCGTGTCTCAGGCTCGCAAGTCGGCTCAGGCCAAAGCCGAACAAGCCGACCTCGGCTGGCGCGAAGTGATCAGAGAGGGGTTGCTGCTTGGCCACGATGCCACGTGCTTGGCCACCTTGACTGGCCTCACGCCGAAGCGCATCTGTCAGGTCGCGGAGGGCCGCAAGTAGAGCGCCAGCCAACCCGATCGCGCCTCCAACTGTCACGTTCTTCGCCCATTCGTCGCCACCTTGGTGACACCCCAGCTAACAACGTCACAGTTCGACGACCCATGCCGTTCAGCCCGGCTCGGCGGCCTACTCGCCGCGTGGTCTGCTTGAAGAGGTGCCGACCCGGAAGGTCGTCGGCAGAACGACCGACTTGGTCGGCTCGCCGTCCAGGGCAGCGCGCACCAGCCGTCCGGCCAGGGCGCCCTTGTCGACGCCCGGCTGCACCACGGTCGTCAACGCCCCCTGCCACCAAGGCAGCGGAACCCCGTCGAATCCCGTGACGCTCACGTCGTCAGGCACGCAAAGCCCGCGGTCGGAGGCCGCCCTGACGACGCCCATCGCCAACAGATCGGAGAGCGCGATCACAGCTGTGGGGCGTTCGTGAGTCGGCAGATCGAGTAAGGAAGCGATGGCGGCGGCGCCGAACGCCACGTCGGTGCCTCGGGCCACCACCGTCGGCACCTCGGGGGGTAGCACATCGAGCAGTCCCCGGATCCGTTCGACCACGTCTTGATAGCCGCCGACGGCAGCCGAATCGACCTCGATCAGCACCTGACCCAGCGGGCGTGCCGGCCCTTCCGGCCGCCGATCGTCCCCGGCCAGCAGCGGCAGGGCCAGCACCGCAAGCCGCTCGTGTCCGAGCGAACGCAGATGGGCAGCGACGCCGTGCATCGCCGCCCGGTTGTCCACGTCGACGTTCACGACCGATTCCGCATAGGGCGCGCCCATGGCCACCATTGGTACCCCGCGCGCCCGCAGGTGAGGCACGAGCACGTTGTCGCGCCGGCCGCAGCCGAAGAACACCACCGCGTCGAGGGCCGTGCTGCGGAGCCGTTCGAGCAGACCGGACGGGTCGGCAGGATCCTGCGAGAGCAGCAGCATGCCTGCGGGCAGCTCGTCGAGCTCGGCGGCCAGCCCGTCAGCCACCGTGAGCGCATACGGGTCGCGAAAGGCGAACTGCACTTTTCCTTCAACCACCACGCCCACCACGTCGGCGCGCCCGCGGCGCAGCGAGGCGGCCAGCGGATCTGGCCCCGCATAACCCAGCTGTTCCGCCGCCGCGAGCACCCGAGCCCGGGTGGCCTCGGCGACGGGCCCGTTGCCCGAGAACACCAAGGAGGCGGTGGACGGCGAGCATCCCGCGGCGTGCGCCACCGATCTCAAGGTGGGACGGCGCACGCTTGGCCGTTCGGGTTGACCGGCTGAGGGCATGTGAGGCAGTATATCGAATCGATTCGAGTCGAATCGATTCGAGTCGCCGACGAGAACTAGACCGGCCCTGCCTCGACCGGAGCGCCCAGCTCCTGGCTCAGCCGAGGCGATTCCAAGCTTTCACAGTGAGAGGTACGAGGAGATGTCCGAGGTAATCGGCAAGCCGACTCCAACCCGGGAGGAGGGGCCTGACGTGGCGCGACTCGAACGCGCCAAGGTCGCCACCGCCCTGGTGTTCGCGGTCACCGGCTTGGCGTTTGCATCATGGGCGGGACGAATCCCCACCACGCGAGCCGCCCTCGATCTCACCCCCGGTCAGCTGGGCCTGCTGCTGCTCGCCGGTTCGGTGGGTTCACTGCTCGGCCTGCCTCTGGCGGGCAGGGCGGTGGAACGGCTCGGCGCCGCCAAGACCTGCCTGATCGGTGCCTGCCTGCTGCTCGGTGGCCTGGCCCTCATCGGTGCTGCCGTCTCGTTCACCGGCTCCGCGGTGCTCACCGGCATGATCCTCTTCCTCATGTGCCTGGGCATGGGGTTGTGGGATGTCGCGATGAACATCCACGGCGCCGAGGTAGAGCGCTGCCTGGGCCGCACGATCATGCCGCGCTTTCACGCGGCGTTCAGCCTGGGCACGGTAGGGGCTGCTCTCGTGGCGGCCCTGCTCGCCGCGATCAATCTGCCGCTGGTGGTGCACTTTGGCGTTGTCGCCGTCCTGCTCTTCGCGCTCACCGTGTACGCACTGCGCTCGTTCCTGCCGGCGGAAACGACGGCTGCCAAGCCCGAGCCGACCAGCGAGCGGGCAGCCGGCGACGTAGCCGAAGCCGCCGAGCCGGCTGCCAGGCCGGCACGCTCGGCCTGGACCGAGCCCCGCGTCCTGCTGATCGGCCTGGTCATGCTGGTGTCGGCCTTCACCGAAGGCTCCGCCAACGACTGGCTGTCGATTGCGTTCGTCGACGGTCACCACCTGGCGGAGTGGGTCGGCATCCTCGGCCTGGCCACGTTCCTGATGTTCATGACCATGGGACGCCTGGCCGGTACTCACCTGCTCGATCGCTACGGCCGGGTTCCGGTGGTTCGGGGCACTCTCATCCTCGCGGGAATCGGTTCGCTGTTGATGATCTTCGGCAACTCCCCCGTGGCCTTCGTGGGCGCGGCCATCTGGGGCTTCGGCGCCTCGCTGGGCTTCCCGGTGGGGATGAGCGCCGCGGCCGACGACCCCAAGCGGGCTGCCGCCCGGGTGAGCGTGGTCTCCACGATCGCGTACATGGCCTTCCTGTCGGGCCCGCCGCTGCTCGGTTTCCTGGGCGATCACTTCGGGGTGCTGCGCGCTCTGTCCGTGGTCTCGGTGATGTTGATCGCCGCGCTGTTCGCCGTGCCGGCACTGCGCGAGGAGCGGAGCAAGGCCTGAGTCGTCCCCCCGTCATCGGCCCGCATCCTCTTTTCGGGGTGCGGGCCGAGTCTCATGGGGTCCAAGGCGGTCGGGGATAGGGCCGACGAGGTGGTAACCTCTACGAGGTCTGGCGCGAGTGGCGGAATAGGCAGACGCGCACGGTTCAGGTCCGTGTGCCCGAAAGGGCGTGGGGGTTCAACTCCCCCCTCGCGCACAGAAAGCCCCAGGTCTTTGACCTGGGGCTTTGTCGTTGGGGCCGCCGGGTCTGCTCACGGCCCAGGTGCCGAAATATGCGCTAGGCCCAGGCGGGGACGGACTAGAGGGTCAGCGTGAATCTCCAGAAGTCGGAGGACCTGGCGTGGCCCGTTGAGCCGGGGGCGCCCTCCGCCGGACCCAGCGGTATTGCCGTACGCCGCCCCCAACAACGGCAACGGACCACGACGACCATTGCTAGACTTGGTGAGTCCGTGCAACACAGCGAGGAGGTGATACCCATGAACGAATCGACGTGGGTGCTCCCCTCTGGAGTCACGGTCGGGCGATAGGTCGTCCGGGAGCGCCATTCAAGCGCACTCCCGAAAGGCACGACCATGCACTTCAAGTTCACTTCTGAACCGCGTCTCAGCGATGGCGTCATCGAACGCGACTTCACTCTCGGTGAGATTCCGGGCATCCTGTGGACGCCCGAGTCCGCCTCGACACCTGTCCCGCTCATCCTGCTCGGCCATCCCGGCGGACTACGACAGATGTACCCCCGGCTGGTCGCCCGAGCCCGGCACGCCACAACGGACGGCTTCGCTGCGGCGACCATCGAGCTTCCGGGAGGCGGCGACCGGCCACGGCTGGCTGCCCTCGAGGAGGCTCGCGCCGATTTGCGCGGCGCGCTGGGAGCCGGCGAACCGGTCAGCGCTGAGGTCATCGACCGGCTGGTCCTGCCGCTGGTCGAGCAGGCGGTCCCGGAATGGCAGGCCGCACTGGACGCCCTCCTCGCATTGCCGGAGATCGGCGGCCCGGTCGGATATTCCGGAGGGGTGATCTCCATCGGCGTCCGGTTGGCGGTGGTGGAGCCGCGCATCGCGGCCGCGGGCCTGTTCGCCGGGAGCTTCGTACCCCGCGCCATCTTCGATGAGGCCCGGCAGGTCACCATTCCGCTCCATGTCCTGCTGCAATGGGACGACGAAGGCAACGACAGGCAGGCGGCGCTGGACCTGTTCGATGCCTTCGGCTCCCCGGAGAAGAGCCTGCACGCCAACATGGGCGGGCACACCGGCGTCCCGGCGTTCGCCGGAGAGGACGCGGCAGGGTTCTTCGCCCGGCATCTGAGCTAGCCTCCGCCTGGCCCGCCACCCGTCAACGGACGGTGGGCGGGCCAGCCAGGACGCGAGCACCGTCGTCGGCGAGCCGTAGTGGGCTCACTGTGAGAACCCAGCTCCGGTGGCTCGGGTGAAGAGCCGCGAGGTCGAGGAGGTCGACAGGCCGATGTGCTTGGCGACGTCGCCCAATCGCAGTGGGGTGAACAGGTTCGCCTCTTCATAGGCGAGGTCCGGGACGTCGGTTGCGACGCGCTGCAGCAACTCCGGGCGAACTGGACGAGCGCGTCGCGCCCGTCGGGATTGCGTCCGGTTGAGGCCGCTGCCTCCCTTACGGCTTGACCCACTGCGTCGTTGCAGAGACGACAGCTCCGCTGTTCCGGTCCCGCAGGGTTCGGACGATGCCGATCCGGCCGGGATCGACAGCCAGCCGGGTTTCCCCGGTAACGCCTGCGGCGCTCGCCGGAGACCAGGTTCCCGAGGCGAACACTGCCCGCCCCGACCCATAGACCACGAGGTTCCCGTCCCACTGCAGCACGGCAAAAGCGCCGGGATTTCCATACGTACCGGTTGCCCACAGCGCTTTGGAGCTCTTGTAGAGCACGAGGTTCCCGTCCGTCTGCATCGCCAGCATGGTCGACCGGTCGAGGCTGAACATCGAGTCCCCAGGCTGCAGCACAGCCTGATTCGGCGCACTTGTCTTCACGTACCCACTGGGATCCTCATACGACATGGCGGCCTGGCAACTCGTCCCTGAACCCCACAGCGGAACACCGTTCAACCCGTAGACCACGAGGTTCGCGTCGCCCTGCATCACCGCGTAGGCCCCCGGGTGTCCCCAGGTGCCGGAACTCCAGGTGTCACCCGACGGCCCGTACAGCACGAGGTTTCCGTCCCCTTGCATCACGAGGGTGGACGGCCCGGCCGACGTCTTGGCCAGCGTGACGTCCGGGCAGGTTCTGCTGCGCAGCACCAGGCCGGGCCCGCTCGCGTCGACCGTCACCCGGAACTGTCCGGTCGCGGACACGAACGAGGCGCCGGAGGCCACCGACTGCCCGGGCGAGAGCACCCCCGGTCCCGTGGGAGGAGCCGTGCTGCTGGCCCGCCACAGCGACGACTTCAGCCCGCCGGAGTCTCCACAGCCGCTCATCGAACCTCTGATCGCCGCATCGCTCGACATCGGCGAGCTTCCCGAGCCGATCGTCACCGAACCGCCGGTGAAGTCCAGGCGCAGGCTCGTGACCCGGCCACCGAAGGAGCCGTTGCCGTCGCGAGCGAGCACCACGAGCTGGGTCAACGAGCCACGTCCGGGATACTTCGCGGCCAGACACGAACCGGAAACGGTTCGCGTCCAAGCGCTTTGCGGATCCCAACCGTCGGCCTTGGCCGGCAGGTACGACGCTCCTCCGGACACGGTGAAGCCACCGTTCGAGGAGCTGAAGAAGGCCGTGACCGGGGTGCCGCCGCTGGTCAGGATCTGGCCCCGCACGTCTGCGGGCGTCGCCGAGCGAAGCTTGGTCGTTGCCGCCGGCTGCTCGGAGCCGACGCCCCCGTACACCTGGCACGACGTGGTGTCGCATAGGTCGTAGGCCCGTGACCCGGCGCTATGCATCGCAGCGGCCGCGTACGTGCGGGCCGCCACTCCCTGCGCCTGCACGGCCGAGGCCGGCCACGACGCCGGCATCTCTTCCGGAACCACACCGAGCAGGTAGTCCTCCAGGGGAACGACATTGATGCGCTGGATCGTCGTCGCGGAGGCACGCACGATCCTCAGCGCGCCGCGGTAGGCATGATCGCCCGATCCGACGCGGACGCTCACCGTGCCGTCGGGCGCGGTGATGTCGATCGGGCCGGTGAGTTGCACGCCGCTCGCCAAGGGCTGCCACGTGCCGGCCCGGGCCCACAGCGTCAACCCGACCGACCCCGCACCCACGCCCACGGCTGTGACCGCTCGCCCTGCAATGGTGCTCGGCACCGCGACCTGTGCACCGGAGGCGACGTTGGTCATCACCAGACCGGCCTCGAAGGCCACCTGCCCGCACGGGTCGGCTCCCGGCGGCTGCGACGTGCACGACGACAGCCCGTCCCACCGGCTGAGCAGCACCCGCACCGGTTGGCTCGGGGCAGCCGACAGCACCGTTCCGGGGAAGTAGGCGGCGGCGATGGCCTTCGCGTTGGCGCCGGCATTCGCCCCGCCGAGCGCTCCGTACTGCGACATTCCGACCCCGTGTCCCCACCCGAGCCCGTCGAGCCGGATGGTGCCATCGGCGCCCACCGGCACGATCTCGCCCGCCGCCTGTGCGGGTGCCGGCGGCACGAGCCCGCTCACCAGGATCGAGACCAGCAGAGCCAATAGCAGCTGAGCCCTCCGCACGGCGGGCATGTGCAAGGGCCGATGCGATCGCGGGGACGAGGCTTGCGGAACACACGACATATTCGGAAGGTAAGTGCCGTAATCAGCGCATGTTGCCGCATTCGATAGTTCGTGATCGAAGTCGACCGAAGTGGCCTATGCCGCTTTACGACAATCGCCGCAAACGTAGCCGGACGGCATGAGGGACTGGTCTGGACGGGTGCTGACACACTGGGAGGGGCGGAGCGCTCCGCAGGAGAGGATCCATCATGACGAGTGACAACACACGTCCGATCGAGCCAGGCGTACACACTGATCTGGCGGACGACCTGACCTACAGCAGGTACCTGTCGCTCGACACTCTGCTGGCCGCGCAGAATCCGGTGAGCCGACCACCACACCACGACGAACTGCTGTTCATCATCCAGCACCAGACCTCCGAGCTCTGGTTGAAACTCATTCTGCACGAACTGCGCTCGGCCGCCGACCGGCTCGCACACGACGAGATGCGGATCGCTCTGAAGCGGGTGGCGCGGGTCAAGCACATCCAGCGCACCCTCGTGGAACAGTGGTCGGTGCTGGCCACCCTGACCCCCACCGAGTACGCCCAGTTCCGTGGCTTCCTCGGCAAGTCGTCGGGCTTCCAGTCGTGGCAGTACCGGGCCGTCGAGTTCGTGCTCGGCAACAAGCACGCGGGCATGCTGCGGGTACATCGGCACGACCCCGAGGCCTACGCGCTGCTCAAGGAACTGCTCGAAGCCCCGAGTCTGTACGACGAGTTCCTCCGCTGCCTTGCCCGGCGTGGCTACGCCATCCCGGTCGACGTGCTTGAACGCGATGTCACCAAGGCGCACGTGCTCTCGTCCGAGCTGGTTCAGGTGTTCAAGACCGTCTACGAGAACGCCGAGGCGAACTGGGACGTCTACGAGGCCTGCGAGGAGCTCGTCGACCTGGAGGACAACTTCCAGCTCTGGAGGTTCAGGCACTTACGGACGGTGACCCGCACCATCGGCTGGAAACCGGGTACCGGCGGCTCGTCCGGCGTCGAATTCCTGCGCAAAGCCCTCGATCTGCAACTGTTTCCGGAGTTGTTCGCCGTCCGTACCGAGATTGGCAGCTGAGCGTGAACACCTCCCTCGCGACGATCGACCAGGTGCGCGCCCGCGCTCTCGAGCTGGACGCGGCAGATCCACTCGCCCACTACCGAAACCTCTTTGCCGGCACCGAGGATGGCTCAGGGGTGCTCGCCTACCTCGACGGCAACTCCCTCGGACGACCGCTCACGTCGACGCTCGGCAGCCTCGAACGGCTGGTGCGTGGGCGGTGGGGCACGGGCCTGATCCGATCGTGGGACGAATGCTGGATGCAGCAGCCTTTCGAGCTCGGCGACCGCATCGGCCGGCTGTGTCTGGGGGCCGCGCCCGGGCAGACGTTCGTCGGCGACTCCACCACCGTCCTGCTGTACAAGCTGCTGCGAGCGGCCGTGCGGCACGCCGGTCCGCAGCGACCGCAGGTCGTGCTCGACACCGAGAACTTCCCGACGGATCGTTATGTCGCAGAAGGGGTTGCGGCGGAATCCGGGGTCGAGCTCCAGTGGATCGAACCCGATCCCACCACCGGTGTCACCATCGAGCAGGTCGCTGACCAGCTCACGGATCGCGCGGGCGTCGTGCTGCTGTCGCACGTCGCCTACAAGTCCGCCTACATCGCCGATCTGCCCGCGATCACGCAGCTGGCCCACGAAGCCGGCGCGCTGGTTCTCTGGGACCTCTCGCACACGGTCGGCTCGGTGCCGGTCGAACTCGATCGCGATGCTGTCGACCTCGCCGTCGGATGCTCGTACAAGTTCCTCAACGGTGGCCCGGGGGCCCCGGCCTGGGGCTACGTGGCGAGTCGTCACCAGGAGTCGATGACCCAACCCATCCAGGGCTGGATGGGCCATGCCGATCCCTTCACGATGGGCCCCGGCTACGCCGCCGGGCACGGCATGCGGCGCTTTCTGTCCGGCACCCCATCCATCCTGGCCATGACGCCCCTCAACGACATGCTCGATCTCATCGAGCAAGCAGGGATGCCGGCCATCCGCCGCAAGGCCGTGGCGCTCGGCGAGTTCACCATCGAGGTGTGCGATGCGCTGCTCGCCGAGCACGGAGTACGGGTGGTCTCACCGCGCGAGGCGCGGCTGAGGGCCGGTCATGTCACCATCGCCCACCCCCGCTCTCGGGAGCTCTACCGCCAGTTGTGGCGACAGGACGTCATTCCCGACTTCCGCGAGCCCGACGGTCTGCGTCTCGGGCTCTCGCCGTTGAGCACCAGCTATACCGAGGTGGCCGAGGCGCTGGCTCTGATCCACGACCTCCTGGAGCGGGAGGCGTGACCCGGCGTCGCCTCGCCTACGGCCCGGACCCGAGCCAGTTTGCCGACCTGTACCTTCCGGCCCAGGGCGGTCGGACGGGGGTGGCGGTCGTCGTCCACGGTGGCTACTGGCGGGACACCTATGGGTGCGAACTGACTGCGCCGATCGCGGCGGACCTTGCGCGGCACGGCGTAGCCGCCTGGAACGTCGAGTATCGACGGCTGGGCAATGGTGGCGGGTGGCCGCACACGTTCGCCGATGTGGCTGCGGCAGTGGACTTTCTGGCTGACCTGCCCCCCGATCTGGCCCTGCACATCGATGCTCGGCAGGTGGTCGCCGTAGGTCATTCCGCGGGTGGACAGCTCGCTGCGTGGCTGGGCGCTCGCCACCGGCTTCCCGCAGGCGCGCCCGGGGCCCGGCCGCGCGTCGCGCTGCGAGGCATCCTCAGCCAGGCGGGCGTCCTCGATCTGGAGCTGGCGGACCGACTGGGCCTCTCCACCGGAGCCACCGCCGCCCTCATGGACGGCCACGCGGATCAACGACCCGAGGAGTACAGCCAGGCCAGCCCGACCAGGTTGCTACCGACCGGCGTCGAGTCTGTGCTCGTACACCCGGTGGACGATCCGTTCGTGCCGGTCGAACTCTCCCGGCGCTATCACCACAGTGCGGTGGCCGCTGGCGACGCGTGCACGCTCATCGAGACCGACGGCGACGACCACTTCTCGGTCGTCACCGTCGACCACCCCGCCTGGGGCATCTGTCGCGACCACGCCCTGCGGATGCTCGGCTGAAAGCGGTTCCTACCGAGCGTCGTTGAGCGTTGTGAGGTCGTGCTCATCGAGTTCGAGGGTGCCCGCTGCCAGGGCAGACTGCAGTTGCTCGACCGAGCTCACCCCCACGATGGGACGGATCGACGGCGTCGACGCCAGCAGCCATGCCAACACGACCTGACTCGCGGCGGCGCCGTGCCGCTCGGCCACGTCGGCCAGCGCCGCTAGTCGTCGGGTGGTGCCGGGGTGGTCGTACACCTCGGGGAAGGGGCGGTCGCTGCGGTCGTAGGAGCCTTGAATGAGCGGGCTGTAGGCCCACACGTCGAGGCCCGGGTTCTCCGTGACGTAGTCGAGCGTCTCGTCGGTGACGAAGCCGAAGCGGTGGTCTTTTCCGGGCACCTGGGTGTCGGGCCGCGGCCGCAGGTACGACGTGCTGAGCTGCAACGCGGTATAGCCAGACATGCCGGCGGAGGCTGCCATCGCGCGAGCCCGCTCGACGAGCCAGGTCGGGTGGTTCGACACCCCGAGCCTGGTCACGAACCCCATGGCGACCAATCCGCCGAGGGCCCCGATCGTCTCCGCCAGCTCGACCGATCGGTCTTGGCCGTGCGCCCAGTACAGGTCGATCGTGTCAATGCCCAGCCGCTCCCGACTGGCTCGGAACGCCTTGAGGATCGCTGCCTGGCTCAGGCCTTCCAGCTCGCTGAACACGCCTGGCACACGCGGCTCCACGCCCACTTTGGTCGCGATGACCAGGTGTTCGCGCACGCCCGGGTTGGCCGCCAGCCACCGCCCGATCACGGCTTCGCTCTGCCCGCCTGCGCCGGACTCGCTCGCCCAGAACGCATAACAGTTGGCGGTGTCGATGGTGGTGCCGCCCGCTTCGACAAAGGTGTCGAGCAGGGCGAAAGACGTCTTCTCGTCCGTCTTCGTGCCGAAGTACATCGCGCCGAGGACGAGGTCTGAGATGGCCATCGGTCGAACTTAGTGCCCCAACGGCAACTCGGGTCAGCTGGGCCGAGGGGTAGCGCAATCTGGACTACATCGTGACGAGACTCCTCGGTCGGCTGAGCACGGCGTCGGTCCCCTGCGGTCCGGCGATGTAGTCGAGAATGCGCAACGTCGCCGCTGCCACCGCCTACGATGGGCGCGTGCCCGAAGGCCATGTGACGCACCGGCTCGCGGCGAGCCTGGCCGAGACGTTCGGTGGGCGGGTGAGTCGCAGTTCGAGTCCGCAAGGACGGTTCGCCGAAGCCGCCGCCATCATCGACGGGCGAGTGCTGACCGACGCAGAGTCCGTGGGCAAGCACGTGTTCGTGCACTTCGGGCCAGACATCGTGCACGTCCACCTGGGCATGGCCGGCAAGACGAGCCTGCACCGGGAGAGCGGTGTGGAAGTCGTGGGCGAGGAAGTGTCACGCGTCGCGGAAGACCTGGGTGGCCGGCGCCCGATCATCGGTGCCATTCGATGGCGCCTCGAGAACGACGACGCCTGGTGCGATCTGCGCGGGTCTGCCATCTGCGAGCTCATCAGTCAGCACGAGGTGGACAAGATCCGGGCCCGGATCGGGCCCGACCCGCTGCGGCCGGACGCCGATCCCAGCATCGGCTGGCAGCGCATTCGGCGGTCCAAGCTTCCGATTGCCGCGCTGCTGATGGACCAAAGGGTCACCGCAGGCGTGGGCAATATCTTCCGGGCCGAGGTGCTCCACCGCGCCGGCATGGATCCGATGCTCCCGGGAGTGGCAGTGCGCAAGCGCGAATTCGACTCGCTGTGGAGCGATCTGATCGGCCTCATGTCGTACGCCGTCGAGAAGGGCCGTATCGACACAGTCCGGCCCGAGGACGATCCGCTGGTCACCGGACGAGCGCCGCGGCAGGACCGGCACGGCGGGGAGGTCTATGTCTACCGGCGCGAGGGACTGCCGTGCCATGTTTGCGGCACCGAGGTCCGCAGGACAGTCCTCGCCGGTCGAAACCTCTTCTGGTGTCCGCAGTGCCAACCGCTCTCGCGTCGGACGGCCGCCGTCGAAGCCCGGCGTGAGGCTCGGTCTTCCGCTTCCTGACGTTCTTTGGTCACGAGCTGGTCATGGTTCTTTCCGGCGCGACCCACGGCTTGAGCCTGATGAGTACCGACGTGTGAAAAGCTGCGCAGGCCTCCAGAACCGAGACAGGAAAAGCTGTTCGAGAAATCCCCGAACGCTTCGTGCCCATGGCCGTGTTGAGCGACAGATTGAATCCAGCCACCTCGAGCGAGGAGTCTGGCACCAGAACCGCCGGATTCGCGAGCGCGTCGAGCAACTTCCTGCACGTCTGCACGGACTCTTCCGAGAAGACAACTTCCACGAGTAGGTCCTTGGGAGCCGCGTTCAATTGTTTGAGTAGCCACGAGACGCGTCGCCTGCTACCCCACTCCTGTGGTGCGTCGATCTGCGTTGACACCTCAATGGTTGAGGTTCTCAGGTTAGCTCGAACGGTCAGGGCGCCGGCGGTGCCCGGAATAGTGAGCCCTGCGGACATGGAGCCCGTGGCGGCCAACTCATCAATGATGGACTGCATGCGTACGGTCGGGTCCAGCCGCATTTTCCGGGGCATCACTTGCACGACCTCTTGCCCGAGGTCGGCGGTGAGGTTCAGGCAGAGTTGCCGAATGAGACGCTGCCACGATTCAGCAACCGGCGGTACCTTGCGGTCCGCGGCGCGCAGAGTGCCGGATACAACCGACTCGCGAACCGCGACCCATCCCGGCCCCATGTCGTCAAAGGCAGCCGCCCCGCTCTTGGGATGTTCGAGGTAGCGGATCAACTCGTGCAAGATCCAGGACTGTGTTGGATCATCGACACCGCGGTGGCGCAAGGCCATGCGCGCCTCATGCAGTACCTCCGACCAAGACAGGTGGAACAGATTCGGATCTGCACGTCGGCTGCGCACCGACACGGCCAGGTCGCCCAGACTGGCGGTGAGATCGTTCGAGATGGTCAGGACGGCGTCGTACTTCTTTCGTCGTGCAACGTCGACGTAGCTCTGTACTTGTTCGACGCGCAGCGGGGTTCCGCTGGTCTTGACCTCAACAAGCGCAGTCCACAGACGTGCGCCGCGGCTGATCCTGATTACCCCGTCAGGAACGACCTTTACGTCGCCAACCGGGAAGGCTACTTCAAGGAAGGTCTCGACACTGCCCGCCGGGGCATTGAGACGTGCGAGCAGCGCCCGCGCAAAGGGCTTGACCGCGACGATCGTCGCGAGCAGCGCAGAGGTAGCGCGCTTCTCCTGTTCGGCGGCGCCACCCACTGCCGAAATCGAGAACAGTCGTGCCTCTTGCCAACAGGGGTCTTCGGCCAACTTGGAGACGAACTGAGCCTTGGCAATGGTGGTCTTGCGAGTTTGGACGGCACTCTTCGAGGTCTTACGTTGACCCGGAATCGAGACGGTGGACTGTTGCGCTCCTGGAACGACGGGCGCTACGTCCTTCGCAGTCGGAAGCGATGCCACGGTGCTCGGCAGAGCATCCGCCGGTGCCACAGGCTTGAGAACCTCGTCGCTCTCTGGAGAGTCATCGACCTCTACGCCAAAGTCGCGCGCCAGCCCGGAGAGACCATCAGACCAACCTTGCCCGACAGCACGCAGCCGCCAGATATCCTTGCGCCTGTACAACTCGATCATGACGATGGCGCGTTCTTGGTCGAGGTTCGGTGCAGTGAACTCCAAAGCTGGTGTTCCGGCCGGATCCAGCAGCGCTGCCTTCAGGTTTCCAAATGCGCTGAGCAGCCCAACGTGAGTGCTTGCCACGAAGGCGATCGTCTGTACGTCGGCCGCAACTGCTTCGAGGTCGATAGCCATGCGCTGCTCGGGTGCGGCACTTTCGCAGGATAGGTACGTGACCGCACCGCTAGCGTCGCTTGGCTGGTTATAGAAGACAAAGTCCCCATCACAACGAACTTTGCCATCTGCTCCAAGCAGCAAAGCCGAGCCATCCACGGATCCAGGTTCGCCCTCCCAGTGGATGACCACGTGCCACTGGTTGACCGCTGCGGGTAGGGCTGTATTGGAGCCTTTGGTGAGAAGCATCGACCAATGGTGCCTCAAGCGGGGCATGATGTCTGGCACTTTGGCCTAAAAGGCTGATCGAGCCGAATCGTCGGTCGTTCGAAGTGAGCAGTAACAAGGATCGTCATCAGAAGCGACCCTCTGACTGTCGACAGGATGCGAAGCTACGTCCGTGATGTCGCTCGAGGACGAAGCAACGCTACGCCGGGAGGCCATGGCGTGGCTTGCCGTTCGCACAAACGACGGCAGGGACGCTATCTCCCGTGAGGAGTTGACACAGTTCACGTTCCGAGGCGAGCGGCTCACCCTGATCGACCAGGATGCGCGGGATCCGCAAGCCGCGCCAGTGTTGCGCTGCGCTGACGATCATGACGGTGCACACCCCGGACGGGCGGACCCGTCCCTACAACGACGTACTCGGTGCGGACAACCTTCCCCGCTACAAGATGCGTGCAGACGCACGCAGCTCGGCCGACAACCGCGCGGTAATGCAGGCGATGGAACTGCGACTTCCCGTCATCTGGTTGGTGGGCGTAGCGGCAGGCTGGTTTCAGCCGGTATACCCGGTCTACGTTGTCGCCGACGAGCCGGAGCTCGACCAGTTTGTGCTGGCCTACGACGAAGCGCAGACCTTGCCCATCGCAGAGATGCCTCATGAAGAGTTCTTGCGGCAGTACATCGCTCGGATGACACGTCAGCGTGTGCACCAACCCGTGTTTCGGTCCATGGTCATGCGCGCGTACAACACGCAATGCGCCGTGTGCTCTCTGCGGCAGGGTCAATTGCTCGACGCTGCTCACATCATCGACGATTCCAATGAGGCTGGTATCGCCGCGGTGCGCAATGGCCTGGCGCTCTGCAAGATTCATCACGCAGCTTACGACACGGGAATCCTTGGCATCTCCCCCGACTGTGTCGTTGAGATCCGAGAAGACATCCTGGCCGAGATCGACGGGCCGTTGTTTGAGCATGGAATCAAAGGCCTGCACGGGAGTCGACTTATGGTGCTGCCGCAGCGACGGTCTGATCGTCCTGATCCCGAACTGCTCGCTTGGCGCTACTCGCGGTTCCTCAGCGCTTGACTCCATTGGTCGAGTTGTCTTCGAGCCCACAGCTCGGCCCTGCCAAGAACGGACGCCAGCGGGTCGTCAGCAGTCATCCTGAAGCCCGTTCGAGCTTGGTAACGCAGTCTCGACTACAGTGCGGTCGCCCCGCTGAGGGGGCTGAGCGCGGGAAAGTGCCGTTGGTCCTCACGTTGTAGTCGAGATTGCGCAACGTTCTTTGCGCTGAGCCCAACCAAGGAGACGGAGAGGCCTCGCCTCGACCTGAACGGCCGTTATATCGGAAAGTTGGTAAGCCGCTGTACATTCTCGCTCAGATCACGGCATTCGTGTCTATGCGGTCTCGAACCGCCGCATCGACACAGTCAGGCCCAGCACGATCCGCTGCTCACCGGAAGGTTCCCCAGCCTCCGCCCCTCGCATTCTGTTCGGCCGCCACAGTGAGTCCGTTCTCGTTGCGGCCAACCGGCGGGAGCCGCAGGAGGTAGCGCAATCTCGACTACATCGAGGGCCCGTCCGGTCAGGGGCTGAGCATGGGTAAGGCGCCGTCAGGCTCGACGATGTAGTCGAGATTGCGCAACGCCGTTCGTGCTGACCCCGACCAGGCGGGCATGCCTTGTTTCCGAGGATCTGCGAACCGGGGGCGTGCGGAAGCTTGTTCAGATAACGCCTTTTCGCAAGGTGAAGCAGCCATAAGGGCCAGGATCAGAAGTCCGGACGACGGCAAAGCCGCGCTTGGCCATGGCATAGAAGTCGAAGCGTTCGAGGGCCTCGATAGCCACGGATCGTCCTTCGGCTCGGTTGACGACCTCTTGCAGACGCTCGTGCACAGGCATGAGCCGTTCGGGGTCGTCCACCACCTTCATGCGCATGACTGGCGCTCGCACGAAGGTATCGAGCGGCATCAGCGACAGGATGGCCTCTGCCGCGCGAGGCAGGTCGCATCCTGACAAGTTGATCAGCTGGCCATAGGTCGTGTCTTTGGCGATCGTGGCGGCCGGATGGTTGACGTCGCAGATCAGGATGTCGTCGCCGTGGCCCATGGACATGAGCACCGCGAGCAGCTCAGCCGACAGCGCCGGGTCTATGCCTTTGAGCATCGTTGTCTCCTGTGCTTGTGTCTTGCCGCCTTCATCGGTGATTGCTGGGAGAAACCAGGCGCCTCGCAGCACTCCGCATCGAGGCGTCAGCAGTGTGTGGCCGCCAGCCCACTTCGGCAGCTTGACCACCGAGCTGCCGAAGTGGGCTTGGAGAACGGTCCTGAGCGCTCAGTTGCGTGCCGCGTTGCGAGTGTTCATCTGGTCGAATCCGACGGCGACCAGGATGAGCGCGCCGATGGCGATCTGCAAATAGAAAGCATTGATGGCCAACAGGTTTCCGCCATTGTTCAGAACGCCGATGATGAGCGCACCGCAGGCGGCGCCGATCGCGCTGCCGCGAGCTCCGGACAGACTTGCTCCGCCGATGACGCAGGCCGCGATCGCCTGCAACTCGAAACCGGTGCCAGCGGTGGGGACGCCGGCACCCAGACGGGAAGTCAGCAGCACGCCTCCGACGGCGGCGAGCACTCCGGAGATCACGTAGACGGTCGTGGTGACCAGTGCTACTGGCACACCCGCGAGCCGGGCAGCCTCGGGGTTGGATCCCACCGAGTACACATACCGGCCGAAGACGGTGCGGGTCAGGACGAACCAGGCGAGCGCGGTGATGGCCACGAAGATGATCAGCAGGTTGGGAATGCCGAGGATCGAGCCGTTGGCGACAGTCTGGAAACTATCCGGCAATCCTTGGATCGTATTGGCGTTAGTGATCACGAGAACGACACCTCGAGCGATGCCCAGCATGCCCAGCGTGGCGATGAAGGGAGGCAGCTTGAACCTCGTCACCAGCACGCCGTTCGCCAGGCCGAGCACGCCGCCGGCTACGACGCCGATGAGTATGGCTGGCACGGCCGGGATCCCGGCAACCAAGAGTTGAGCCGTGACCGCCCCGGCCAGACCCACGATCGATCCGACCGACAGGTCGATGCCACCGGTGAGGATGACCATGAGCTGGCCGATGGCAAGAATGCCGAAGATGGCTACCTGTCGTGCCAGGTTGGCCAGGTTGTTACCGGTGAGAAACTCCGGGCTCGCCAGAGTGAGGGCGCCAACGGCTACCAGCAGGACGATCAGCGCGCCGCTCTCGCGGCCGGCGACGTCGCCCAGCGTCTTGACCTTGACCTTCGGCCGGGTCGCCTGAGTCTCCGCCGCGTCAGCCTTCGTGTGCTGCTCGTTGTCGGCAGCCGTGGCGACATCGTCGTCGCGGACGCTGGTGATGACGGTTGTCTCGATGGGTTCGCGCCATATGAGCTTAGGCATGGGGGGCCTCTTCGATGTTCTGGTGGATGACCGGGTTGAAATGTGGATCGTGGACCAGGCCGGCAATGCCGTGGAGATGGTCCTGGTGTTCCTCCACCACGCCACCGCTGGCCAGCCGTAGGACGTCCTCTTCCGAGGCGCCGCGGGAAAGTTCGCCGGCGATCTCCTCATCGCGCAGCACGAGCACCCGGTCGGACAGCCCGAGTAGTTCGGGCAGGTAGGAGGAGACGACGATCACGGCCAGGCCTTGCCGGGCCAGGTCATTGATCACGTCGTAGAGCTCACCCTTGGCGCCTACGTCGATGCCCTTGGTGGGTTCGTCGAACATGATCACCTTGGGTTTGGTCAGCAGCCACCGGGCCAACAGCACCTTCTGCTGATTGCCACCCGACAGCGTCGACACGGGCTGGTCGTACGACCCGGCGCGTAGTCGCAGGCTGTCCAGGAGCCTGTCTGCCTCTTCGGCCTGTTCCTTGCCCGGGAGCAGGCCCTTACGCGACCCCGACCGGAGGCTCGCGATGGTGACGTTCTCCCGGATCGACAGTTCGGGCAGCAGTCCGAGAACCTTGCGGTCCTCGGTGAGCAACGCCACTCCGGAGCTCATCATGCTTCGTGGGCCGCTCGGCCTGACCGTCTCCCCGTCGATCTTGATCTCGCCGTCGACGATGGGTTCAGACCCGAACAGGGACAGCAGCAACTCGCTGCGGCCGGAACCGAGAAGCCCACCGATGCCGAGGATCTCACCTGCTCTCGCGTCGAGATCCACTGCAGGACTGTCCGGGGTTCGGCGTAGGCCGCGCACGCTGAGTCGCGCCGGGCCGGTGTCCCTGGCCTCGTCGGGATACAGCGACGACACTTCGCGGCCGACCATGGCGGTGATCAGCTTGTTCTCGTCGTAGTCGGACATGGGGCCGCTCTGGGACAGCCCCCCGTCCCGCAGGATCGTGACCCAGTCACCGATGGCGAACATCTCCTCCAGCCGGTGGGTCACGTAGAGCATGGCAACGCCTTGCTCGCGGAACCGGCGGATCTGATCCAGCAGCCGGTCTGACTCCGCCTCGGTGAGTGCCGTTGTCGGCTCATCGAACACGATGACCTTCACCGAGTCGGCGGTGAGCACCTTGGCGATCTCGACGAGTTGCTTCGTCGCGGCAGGGAGCCGTTCGACAACCGTGTCGGGGCTGACGTCGTCCAGGCCGAGCTGGTCGAGCACCGTCCGGCACCGGCTGTGCAGTGCTGCGCTGCGCACGACCCCCGAGCGGGACGGCAGCCTGCCCATGAACATGTTCTCGCCCACCGGCAGGTGCGGAAGCAGGCTCAGTTCCTGGTAGACCGCCTGTACGCCGGCAGTGCGCAGGGCTGCGGGCGTCGTGGTGGTGACCGGTTGGCCCTCGATCTCGTAGGTGCCGCTGTCGCGGTGCAGCGCTCCGGTGAGCACTCGGATCAGGGTGGACTTGCCGGCCCCGTTCTCCCCGGCCAGGCAGTGCACCTGGCCGGGGACGAGCTTGAGGGAGACGTTACTGAGTGCTTGGACGGGGCCGAACGCCTTGGAGACGTCGGTCAACTCGAGAACGGCCGCTCCGTCTGGCTTGCGGATGGTCATCCCGCGACCTTGGCCGTGGGCGGCTCGAGCACCGACTTGACCGCGGGGGTGTTCATGTTTTCCTTGTCCGCAATGGTGACGCCGGGATCGAGGCTCGCCGGCGGCACCCGACCTTGCGTGGCCATCGCGGCCTCGACGACGCCCTGGTATCCGAGGAAGTAGGGGTTCTGCACGACCAATGCGTCGATCGTCCCTGCGGCCAGGGCCGCGTTCTCCGCTGGGTCGGAGTCGAAGGCCACCACCGGGATTCGGTCTGCGGCGTTGTTGTCCTTGATGGCAGTGGCCGCGCCCACGCCGGAGCTGTTGTTGTCGGCGAAGACGCCTACGAGGTTCGAATTGGCCACGATCGCGTCGTTGACCTGGGAGGCGGCGGTACCGATGTCGTTGTTGTTGTAGCTCTGCAGCGAGGCGTCGACGTTGGGGCACTTCTCGGCCAGGCCGGCCCGGAAGCCGGCATCGCGGTCTTGGTTGGCCTCGATGCCAGCGATCGGCGCCTCGACCAAGACCTTCCCGCTGGTCTTGCCCTGCTTGGTCAGCAACTCACACATCCGGACGCCGGCCTCGGTGCCCGCCAGCTTGTTGTTCGTCCCGATGTGACCCTCGATCTTGGTCGTGACCTTGGTGTCAGCGGTGATGACCTTGATCCCAGCCTTGCGTGCCGCATTGATGGATGCGTTCAGCCCCTCGCTGGAGCTTGGGGCGATGACGATGGCGTTGACCCCGCGCGAGGCCGAGTTCTCCACGAGCTGGACCTGTCCGGCGATGTCCGTCTCAGACGTCGGGCCGAAGGTCTTGACCGTTACGCCATAGTCCTTGGCGGCTGCTTCCGCGCCGGCCAGCAGGGTCTGCCAGTATGCGGAGTCGGTGGCACGGATGATGACATCGACCTTCTGACCGGAGGCCGCTCCACCACCACCGCCACCGCCGCCGGATGCTTTACCCGTCGAGGTGGCCCGACCGCCGACCACCCCGACGACCAGAGCCACCAAGGCTATGGCCACCACTAGGGACATAGAAAATACTGTTCGAGATCGCGCCATTGCGTTTCCACCTCGTTGCTCTGGGCATGTTCTTTCATGCCGCGTTACTTGGGAATGAGACGACATTGTTTTGTGCGTCCACACCGTCTATTGGGACGCTCACGCAAGTGATCTACCTGAAAATAGATTCAGGTGAATAGGGCAGACAGTCCGCTCAGGTAGCGGTCTTACGCGTTCGGGCTGGGATGAGAACGGTGCGGTCTTGAACCATCTCGTTCAGGCGCGGTGCGTCGTGGCGATTGAGCCAGGACTCCCGACGACTACACGCGAGGGCGCCGGCTGCCCCGGCAGCGGCCAGACCGTCGAGAAAGGGCTCGCCCTGGGCCAGGCGAGATACGAGCATTGCCAAGAACGAGTCGCCCGCACCGACTGCGTTCACAGTGGCTATGTCATGTGCCCGGTATTGGCGCACCTCGCCGATGCGGGACATGCCCCACAGCCCCCGTTCTCCAAGCGTCACCACTACATCACGCGGGCCTCCATCACATTTGCGCAGCAGATCGACGGTGTCCCACAACCGGTTCGGCATTGTTGCGTCCAGGCCGGCTACCTGGAGCCAGAGCGCAGCCGCTTCGGCCTCATTGACCACGAGCACATCTGTGTGGGGAAGCACGCGGCGCGCATTCTCTGTTACCGGTGAGAAATTGACGACCACCTTGGCGCCCGCGGCCCGGAAACGTCGAGCGGCGTCGACCACGGTGTCCAAGGGGATTTCGAACGACATCACCAAGTGCGAGAACGTGACCCCGTCGTTGTCCAGTGCTGACGTCGTGTCAGTGGCATCGACGCGGTCATTGGTTCCAGGCACGACACATGTGTCGTAGTCGCGCTTGGCATTGACTCGCACGTGACCCACACCGGTACAGGCGGTCGGGTCGGTCTTGACGAAGTCCTGGTTCACCGACCCCGCGCTGAGAGCACGCTTCAAGAAGTGCCCGAACATATCGTTGCCGACGCGACCGACCAGATAGGTCGGTAGGCCGGTAGCGGCTATGCTCATCGCCACATTGAGCCCTTTGCCCCCAGCGCCCAACTCGAAGCGGTCTCCGACGTTATAGGCGCCCGGAATCCACGTATCGGATTCGTAGGCGATGAGATCGGCATTCAGACTGCCGACGATGCATACCGCCGGGCTGTCGTGGGGGCCGAAGTCGATGAGCCGCGCGGTCTTCATCGCCGCACCAGGGCATCCCACCAGGCCTCGCTGCCTGCCAGGGCGTCGGCGTTGGGCACCTGTCCGTCGACTACCAGTTGCTGAGCCACGGTGAGGAGCTGCTTGGTTCGAGCAATATTGATTTCACACTCACGCACCGGATTCTCGCGAATGGGATCGGTGTCGAAGTAATAGGTGCCGGAGTATCCGTCGCGCACCAGGTAGAACAGGGCTTCCAGCGACTGTGCCAGGCTCACCGAGCCGAACACCAGACCGTCATCGGCGGCCCCCCATCCGTCATTGAGCTGCAAGCCCTTGAGACGCCCCTGCGCCAGGCACACCGCGATGGACTGAGCAGGGTTCTCGTGAGCCATCAACATGTGCGCGAAGTCGAGGGTGACGGCAAGATTGTCGCGGCCCACCTCGGCGATCAAGGCCAGGACGCTGCCGGTCGCGGGCAGCAACGTACGAGCCCGCGGCTCAGCCGGTTTGAACTCGATGCTGACGGTCAGGTCCTGCGCGTGCTCGGCCACCTCGGTGTAACACTCGACGAGATGCTGCCACCCCGAGCGGTAATCCAGCTGGAAGGGATATTCGTAGCCGTCGTGCGCAGGCCACAGAATGACGTGATCGGAACCCATTTCGCGGCAGACGTCCACAGCCTCCTTGGCAACCCGTACGGCGTCGGCCCGAACCTCGGCCTCGGCGTGCGTGAAGGCGCCGTCCGAGAACCGTGACGCCGGCCAGCGAACCTGGATGCCGGTGTTCACCAGGCCGGAGCCTTTGATGGCCGACGACAGCTCCGCGGGCGTTGTGTCGACAAAGTGTTCCGGGTAATTGACCTCGAGAGCGGTGAGCCCCGTGACGCTTCCGGCAATCTCAACAAGGTCGGCTACCGGGGTCTTGGTGGCGGGATGGGCCACTCCACCGCCGAGCGCGAATGAGTTGAGCCGGGTGGCGAAATGTGGCTGCTTGGTCGTCATTGATCTTCTCTCTAAGAATAATGGAGTGTGGAGATGGCCTAAAGGAGGTGCGGCAGCTTAGGTCGAATTGAATCAACCGCGTAATGATGCCCCGTGTGCGAAACTCGGATGGCTTACCTGCGGTCGGACTTAGATGAATGCGGTCCTCCAAAGACTCATCGTTGAGGCTGTATCGCCTCTTTGGCGATGTGAGAGGACGGTACAGATGCGTCAAGGTTCCAACTCAGATCAAGCACGAAGTGACCTGATCGTTACCTTCCCCCGCACGACAGCGTGAATGAGCACGTAAATTGACCTATATCGGACTCCGGCGATCGGACGGTCGACAGGCCAGGTCAGTTCGTGAGCCGACGTAGGACCTCACCCAGATCACTCAACTGACCCGCCTCTTCCGGGACCAACTGCCCGAGCGGGGTGGTCGAGAGCCGGCGATACACCGCCGCCATGGCGTCGAACAGTTCGCCACTGGCTCCCGCAGCGGCCTGGGTGGCGGCTATCTGCTCCATCTCGGCCACGAACCGATCGCTCTTGGACGCGGCGAGTGCGATCGAACGCCCTGCGGCCGCGGTCATCTCCGGGAATTCGCCGGCCAGATCGTGCAACACCACGTCCGTGACCCCCAGGGCGGAGGCGGTCTGCAGCGCCTGAGCCCATAGGGCGGTTGTGCCCTTGTAAATCGATGCCGTGCACATCTTCACCCCCGAGGCCTGGCCCGGCTCCGGGCCCACCACCTGGCTGCGCAGACCTTCCGCCGGCAAGGCATCCCACCGTCGGGCCGAAGCGCCCGAGAGATACAGAGTGGTCGAGCCGCCCGGCGTCGGCGGGGGGCCGCTGATCGCGCCGTCGACGAAGTCGAGCCCTGCCGCCGCGCAGCGGTCCGCGAGAACCGCCACGAGCATCGGCGAAATGGCGTTGAGGTCGGCCACCGCGGGAGTCGCCCCGGTAGCCGTGGCCGCGGCCAGAATCGACTCCAGGCATTCTTCCGCGGCGGCCGGCGGGCAGATGCTGACGACGAAGTCGCTCATGGCCAGCACGCCGGGCAGGCTGTCCAGCAGGTCGAGTCCCTTGGCTAGCGAATGGGTTCGAGCTGATCGACCTGCTACGCAGGCGACGACGCGCGCCCCCTTGGCCGCCCAGGCACGCCCGAGGGCCGACCCCATTGCGCCGGGCGAGACGATCCCTATGGTCGGACGAGGGGTGGCGGCAACGACGCGCGTGGACACGAGAACAACACTGCCATTCCGGTTGAGTCGCGGGATTGTTCCGAGCTGTTGTGCTGCGGGTGCGCCCGGTGCCACGATCCTTCGGGTATGTCGTGTCGTGGCCCGCAGGCCGCCGTCCCAGAGCTCGGCCATGGCGGGTGTATCTGGGACTTCGATACCTTCCATTCCGACCGATCGACCCTGGAAGAGGTCTCATGTCAGATATTTCCATCCTGGGCCTTGGCCGGATGGGCGAACCAATCGCACGCCGGCTCCTGCAGAGCTACGACTCGTTGGTCGTCTGGAACAGGACCACAACCAAGGCGGAGGCACTGCGTCAGGCTGGTGCATCGGTGGCGGCCACACCCGCACAAGCAGCTGCCGCGATCACCCTGACGGTGCTGACTGATCTGCGCGATGTGGAGGACGTGCTGAGTGGTCCGGAAGGGCTGCTGGCCGGCTGGGCGGCCAAGGACATCGTGCGACCGGTGCTCGTGGTCCATGGCACGGTCTCGCCGGTCGGCATTGCTGCACTCGCTGAGAAGCTGGCAGCGTCGGGCATCGATCTGGTGGACGCCCCGCTGAGCGGAGGTGTGGCGGGCGCCGAATCGGGGGCATTGAGCGTCATGGTCGGTGGTGATGACGAGGCTGTCGCGCGCGTCTGGCCTGTGTTGGAAGTCGTGGGCCGCACGCTTCGTCATCTGGGCCCGGTCGGCGCGGGCCAAACCGTCAAGGCCTGTAACCAGGTGGTGGTGGCAGCTACGCTAACGGCCCTTTCTGAAGCCCTCGTACTCGCCGAGGCCAGTGGAATCGACCGTGCCCAGCTGCTCGACCTTCTCGGTGGAGGGCTGGCTGACTCCGAGGTGCTGCACCAGAAGCGGGACAGATGGATCACTGCGGACTTCCAGGGCGGCGGCAGCTCGGACAACCAGCTTAAAGACCTTCGGTTCGTCGACGAGACCGCAGCCGCTCTGAACCTGCGGTTGCCGCTCGCTCGGACCCTGCGTGCGGTGTACCAGCAAGTGGTCGACGACGGGGATGGCGGGTTGGATCATGCCGGCGTGCTGCTCTCGATAGCGCGCCATGCTGGGGACGAAGGCTGACCTGGAGTACGTCCGACCTGATTGGCCGGGACTTCAATTCGCACGAAGTTGCGCGTGCGCGGTGCGGACGATGACGGTGGCGGGCGGGCTGCTGACGTGCGCCTGGCCCGAGATCGCCTGCCAGGGGCCGTTGTCGACGGAGTACTCGCCGGTGTAGTGGGTGGTCATGGTGATCGCGTAGGTGCCCGGGGCCGTGTACTCGTGGACGTGCGTCAGGATCGGGTAGGGGCCGCCTGGATCTTGGCTTGGGCCCATGGTGGTGCCGTCCCCGAAGGTCCACGTCCAGGCGGTAGGCGTTGCCCTGACCTTGACAGGCTGCCCGAGCAGGGTCGTGGACAGTTCCACCGGCGTGGTGCCACCGGCATAGACATTGGTGGGCATTCGGATCAGCACGTAATCGCCCGGAGGTTGCACGTAGGCACTGCCGGCGGGCAAGGGAAGGCGACGGAACTCTTCCAGGGTCATGGTCGGCGTGGGTGCTGCCGTGGGGTCTGAGGAGCAGTAAGGGGAGCCCGCCGTCCAACCGGGGCTGCCTGGTTTGGTGCCGGCGGGGGCGGTCCACACGCGCATTTTCACGCTGCCTGCCGGGCAACCCAACAGGGCTGTGCTGCAGGTCTCGACAATGCCGGTGGACGGATTGTTGATCGGGCAATCCGGAAGCGAAAGTGTCTCTCGGATGGGACGACTCGGTGATGACCCGCCGCCAGGTAGAGGCTCGCTTCCCAGCGATCGCAAGCTGTTGTGCAATTCGATGCTGCCGTCATCGTTCACCTCACCTTCAAAGCTTTGGGACGGCGATGCGCAGAGTCCGAGCAGCACGACGCTCGCGCTGACCGAACTGCCCAAAATCAGAGCCTTGTGAAATCGAGGAAGGTCCATCGGCCATCCTTGAAGCGGATAAACATCGCCCAATCCACCCGGTCTTGCCGAGGTACAGACTTAACCCTTCCATCGCCGTAGACCTCGGTGCCGGCCTCGTGTCCATAGGTCACCGTCGGGGCTGTTAGCCCGTCCTCGTCCGGGGGTACGGTCACAGCCTCGATTACAAAGAATTCGTTCCCTTCGGCATGACCGCCGCCGCCATATACGTCCTCCACTTGTTTGGTCATCTTCTGGGTGCTGACGCTGTCAGGTCGAGAGGCCGCCTTGACCGGCCCGGTATCGCCGGTGGCAATGGCGTAATTGTAAAGGTCGAACCAATATCGGATGAACGCCTGCTGCCCGGCGTCGTCGTTGCGGGTAGCGGCCTGGGGCAAAGGTGGAGGGGTGGGCCGCACTGGCGGGGTGGGGCTCACAGTCGTGTGACTGGCCACGACGGTCGAACTCGCTGGTGGCGGCTGGGCGGCCTTGGTACAAGCCGACAATGACAACAGCCCTGTGGCAACAACCATCACGATCAAGCACCGGGACGCGGCTCTCATAGCGGCACGCTAGTTGGCTTGACGCCGTGCCGCTCGGCCCTGTGGATAACCTCAGAGCTCGGCTGGCTCACGTCTTCCCAGGGCCTCGGCCAGCCTTTGATCGACCCGGGAAAAGGCAAGGCGTTCCTGCTCCAGGCGCAGCGGTTGGCCCTCCACCGCATGCTCGATCAGGTAGTCGAGGGTCTCGAACTCCGGCCCGGTGAGGCGGGTGGGCACGGTGTGGGCGGGCTTGGGCTCGCGTCCCCATTGGGGCTGGTGCGCCTGGAGGGTGGCGAGGTCCATCAGCATCGATCGCGCATGCGGCACCTGGCGGCGCAACTGATCGAGAATCGCGAAACCGTGAGTGTCGATGTCACCCCAGTAGATGACGTCTCGCTCGGCCAGCCACGGCAGCAGCCCGAAGCGAGCCACGTCGTACCCCTTGCCGAACACAGCCAGCACTCGCGAGTGCGTGGGTAGCGACAGGTAGCTGATCTCGTTTTCCACGATCACCACGTGGTCGGCCGGCGGTGAGAGCGCGGCCAGGTCTTCGAGCTGGAGGTAGCAGTCGCCAACCGCCGGGCAGATCCAGCGTGCGCCGTCCAGCATCCGGCTGCGGACGAAGACCGGCCGGGTGCGAAAGCCGTACCTGGCGGCGAGGTCGCGCGTGGGCGCGAGGGGGTTGACCGCCTCGGGAGCCAGAATGAGGTCGAAGAGGGTGCTGACCACCGCGTGGTTGCGCTCCAGCAGCTTGGTGTCTACGCCGGGTGCGTCGATCTCGCGCAGATACCGTTGCTGCCCGCCGTTCTGGGCGACCCAGCTCGCAGCGCGTAGCAGAGCCGTCCAGATCTGTTGCACGTCAAGGGCTTTCAACGGATGTGTGGCCGCCCACTCCGCGACTCTGGGATCGACCGCAGCCGCGTCTTCGTGCAGGCGGTCGAAGGTGCGCACCTCTTGCTCCACGCCGAGCATCCGCCACACCTGCGCCGCGCTGTCGAAACGCGCCCGCGCTGGAACGGAGTTGGCGCCGATGGTTCGTCCACCTACGGTCTTGCGCTCCAGCCCGAACAGTGCAGCCTTGCCGCGCCCGCGCGCGGCACCCTCCAGATCGGCCACCCAGGCCCACACGCTGGTGAGGTCGTCGCCCAACTCCGCTGCCGTCGGCCCGCGAAGCGTCAGCACCAGAGGCAGCCAGGCCTCGCCCGAGGCATGCAGCCGCAGGAGCCGTCCAGAGTTCCACGCCTTGCGCAGGGAATCTCTGATGTCCGCAGCCGTCGACCACGTGGCGCTCGCCCCGGCGCGGAGGGTGAGCCCGGCTGCACCGTCAGCCGCCATCAAGGGTCTCCCCTGACGCAGCAGCCTCGCGTTGTGCATGCGCGAGCCGGTTCTCCCGATATTGACTGATCGTCATGTTGAGCAGACTGGAGGCAGCACCCCCCGGGTTGCTCACATACCCCACCTGCGACACGTAGGGCTCGATCACCTGCACCTTCTGCAGTGGTGTCACCACCAGCAGCTGCAATCCGAAAGCGCCGAACAGTTCCAGGGCGTAGCGCGTCGAGGGATCGGAGCCTCGACCGAAGGCCTCGTCGATGACGGCAAACCGGAACGTCTTGGTCTCGCCGAGACCGGGGTCGAGCTTGAACTGATAGGCCAGCGACGCCGCCAGGATCGTGTACGCGAGCTTCTCCTTCTGCCCGCCCGACTTTCCGTCGGAGTCGGAGAAGGCCTCGCGCTCTTCATCGTTCTCGCGGTAGCGCTCGGAACCGCTGAACACGAACCAGTTCCGGACGTCGGTAACCTGCCGCGTCCAGAAACGGTCGAGATCGGCATAGCCATCGCGCCCGGTGAAACGGGTGATCAGCTTGCGCACTTGAAGGAACTTGCGCTCGGAGTACTGCTCGTCGTGTTCGCCGACCACGTCCGATGTGCATTCGCGTAGATCGCGGCGGAAGTCGCGGACCTGGGTGTTCGGACTGTCTTGTGCCACGAGCGCGATGTAGGTGCCCTCGTGGGCGTTGTAGTCGATCGCCTGCAGCGACTCGTTGATGGCTGCGACCCGCTCGCGGATGGTCTCTTGCTGCCTGCGCAACTGGCCGTTGAACGCGGCGAGCTCGTTGATCGTCTCCTTGTTGAGCGCGTGCTTGAAGTCTGCCTCGAACCGGGGCAGGTCGTCGCTCTGCAGCCGCCTGGCGAGTTCGCGGTATTCGTCCGCCGCTTTGATGTCGTCGTCGAGATCGGTGGTCAGCGTGGGGAAGTCGATCCTGAACCGGGTCATCAGCTGAACCGCTTTGCGTTCGTGCTCTGACCTGCGCTCGGTTGCCCGTTGCTGGTCGCCCGAGATCGCATCGACCGCCGTGGTCAGTGCCCGATCGCACTCGGCCGTGGTGGTGGGCTCGTTCAAGCGCGCCCGGGCGCGGGCGACAACGGCGTCGTCCAACTCGACGATCGTCACGAGTGCGGGCGCCAGATTCGTCAAAGCCTCGGTCGCCTTCGTCAACTGGCTTCCGACGGCGCCCAGCCGGGTGTGTAGGGCGCTCTGTCTGGCGTCGGCCGACGTGATCTGGGCGTCGACCTGCGCCAACTGCGTTGCGATTCGCTGGATCTCGGTGGAGGAAGCCTCCAGCCCGGCCTTCTCCTCCTCAAGCGAGGTGATCTCCGCCGCGGGTGTCCACCAGTCGACCTGGCTCAACTCCACCCGACACACCGCAGTGAGCGCGTCACGACGATCCTGCGCCGACGATCCGGCCGCCTCCAGGACGCGCAACTGGTCAGCGAGTTGCTGACGGGAGTGGTGCAGCGTGCTCGCCCGGGCCATCAACGCCTCGACCTTCTCGGCGTTCGACCAACCGAGCACGTAGGCACTTCGGTCATCGATGCGCCGACGGTCGTCCTTCTCGTGGCGATCGCCCGACTTGACCTGGCCGGTGAGCGTGACTGCCTTGTCGCTGCGGCGGAACTGCGCCATCGACTCCACACACAGATGCCCGGCTCGTCGTTCGAGCTCTGCCGCCACCCAGGGCCGCAGATCGGTGTCGCTGACCTCCAGCTTGCTGGCGAGGGTCTCGCCGGAGTCGTCCGCGGCCGGGGTGCGCCGTCGGTGGTGACCCACCCGCAAGTACACCAGCCGCGCCCCGAGGTGGTTGTCGTTGATCCACCCGGAGACCGTGGGGTAGTGCGCCTCGCGGACTGCGAGGGAGAGTCCGAAGCCGCGAAGGACGCGTTCGGCTGCGCCCTGCCAGCGTCGCTCCTGCGATCTGACCTGGATGAGCTCCCCCACGAACGGCAGGTCTTCGGGCGTGAGACCAACTGCAACGCAAAGCCGTTCACGCAGGTTGACGTAGTCGAGCGGAATGTTGGAACGGCGCTCTCGGAGGCTGTGGATCTCGGCCTGCAGGTCACCCGCCGCACGATCGAGATCGCGCTTACGGGCACGCAGATCGTCGCCCTTGACCTGTCGCGACTGCTCCGCTGTGATGAGCTCGGCCAGGGCATCGCCCGCCTGGGCCTGCCGCGCCGGGAGCTGTTCGGCCGCGGTGACCTTCGGCAGACCGGCCTTGGTGAGATCGGTGTTGAACTGACCCGCCTGACGTTGCCGGTCGTCACGAGTCTTTGACTTCTCGCCGACCAGGAGGTCGATCTGCGCCAGCCGTCCGCCGGCAAAGCCCGCCCGAGCGTCGCGCAGCCCCTGCTGCTGGTCGCGCAAGAGAGCCAGCTCGGAGCCGGCTACGACGAGTTCGGCCTCGAGCGCCCCGGCCTGCCCACGCAGGTCGTCGCGCTCCCTGCTGAGCAACCGGTGCTTGGTGTGGTCGGCCACTGTGCGGATAGCGGCCCGCTCGGCAGCCAGGTCGAGCAGGCGCCGCCCCGAGCGGTCGTAGCGATCGCACTCCGTCAGCATGGGTGCCAGCCGCTCCAGCTGAGTGCGGGCTGCCACCACCGCGTCGTGCGCGGCGGACAGGTTCTCGAAGTGCCCCACCAGGCTCCGAACACTGGCCGCCGCGTCGAACGGCTCCAGCATGTGCGAGCGGACGAAGTCGTTGAGATTGCCCACCGACTTCATCGACACGGTTTGGTGAAACAACTCCATCGCCTGGGCAGATGGGATGCCGAGCGCCCGCCGGTACGTCTTCTCGTACTCGGTGAAGGTGTCGGTGACCGACAGCTTGGCCGCCTTGAGGTCCTTCTTCAACGTGGCGATCTTGGTGCCGAAGCCACTGAAGTCGTGGACGATGGAGAGTCGCCGGCCTACCGCCGTGACGTAGAACCGCTCCGGCTGACCCTCTCGTTGGGCGCCGATCCAGAAGACCTGCGCCAGCGTGACGTCTTGATCGAGAGCCTCGTTGCGGAACACCGCGAGCAGGACGCTGTAGGTGTTCTTGGGCCGCAGCGCCACCGCCCGCGACTGACCGGTGGTCTCGTTGCGCTCGCTCTTCCAGTCTCCGCGCACGTACGAGCGCAGGTCGCGCTCGCGAGCCTCGGCGCCGGCGGCCTTGTTGTAGGAGATGCGGTCTGCGCGCAGCAGCAGGGTGCTGATCGCGTCGACGACGGTGGACTTGCCCGACCCGATATCGCCGGTGAGCAGGGCGTTACTGCCACCCAGGTCGAGATGGAATGCCTTGCCGTCGAAGGTGCCCCAGTTCAGCCACTCCAGACGGTCGAGGCGAAAGCCCGGGGAGGCACCCCGTTCTGCCCGGTCGAGTTCGAAAGCGGAAAACAGGCTCATGCCGGTCGCTCCTCGTCCGGAGAAGGATCTGCTGGATCGATGTCGGCGCCCTCGCCGGAGTGGTTCGGGTCGAGTTCGCGCAGGTATTGCACGAGACGCTCATCGAAGTCGGCCAACCACTGGCCGTCGACGAAGGCTTTGAGGATGCGCCGCACCTCGAACTCCTGGTCGTTGCTGCGGGAGCGGGCCAGGAAGCCGAGGTCGACTACCCGGCTGATGTGGGCGTCGATCTGGCTGATCAACCGGGTCTCAGTGCGGGCGTTCGGCAGATAGATGCGCAGCAGCTCGATGATCTGATCGCGGGTGAGCACCAGCCGGGTATCGCCGGACTGCGCGTCGAGTTCGGCCAACCGCTTACGCAGCAGGGCGAGCAAGAGGCTGACCGGAAAGGAGAGGCGCCGTCGAGGCACGAGTCGCGGCAGATCGTCGTTCTCCAGGTCGGGTGTGGAACGAACGTAGGCGTACCCCTCGGATTCGTCGACCACGACGTCGAGCCCCATCACGGCGAAATGATCGGTGACCGCGGCATGTAGTGCCGTGAGATCGCGCCACAGCTCCGGTTGCGTCTCGCGGTAGAGCACGCCCTTGAGCAGCCGGACGACGACCCGCGACAGCGTCTGCTCTGCGGTGAGTTGAGCAGTTTGGGCCATCAGCTTGTCTCCCCTCCACTGGTTCTTGCTTCGCCGGCCTTGACCACCGCGCGCACATACGTCACCCGGGGCAGTGTGGCTTCGCGCTCGCCGCGTTCGTCGGCCCAGCCCACGGTGTCGGCCGCGGTGTGATCGACGAGCTGGTCGACGCCGTCGAGATCGACCCCAAGATAGGAGACGAGCTCGGCCAGACCCTGCTCGAGTGGGTGCGCGCGCACTACGTCGTGCAGCCCCACCTGAGCGCGCCCCGCCAGCGCCGTCTGCAGCTGATTGACCAGCCGCGCGGTGTCGACGTACTGCTGTTCGTACAGCTGGGACGCGTCTACCTCGTCGTCGGTTGCAGCCGTGACACCCGCCGAATCGACGCCGTCTGCCCCGCGAACCTCGTAGAGGGTGCGTTCGAACGGCAGCACGAGTTGGGGCACGAGCGCGTCGACTTCGACGATGGGATCGGGCGGCGGCTCCAGCTCGCGCAGTTGCAGGGCGTGACTCTCGATGCTGTGCAGGATGTCCATCACTCGACGGTTCTCCAGCCATGCCTGGTCGTCGAGGAAGCGGCGCAGCTGCTCCGACAATTGACGAACCGTCGACTGGGTCTGCTCGCCGGCCTCGAGCCAGTCGTGATGGATCCGGCGCAACCGCCGATCGGCTGTGGCCGAGACCGCCTCCAATCCGTGCACCCGGGTAAGCAGTTCGTGCAGTTCGTCTTGCCGGGTCGACGACAACAGGAAGTCGTGGAAGGCCTGAAAGCTCCGGCCTTGGTCTGAGGCCTCGATACCGTTGCGGTTGCCCAGCACCTCATCGAGCAGTTCGCCCTTGGAGCCGTTCCACGTGGCGATCCGTTCGCGCATGCCGCGATCGAGCAGCCGGAAGTTGGCCTCGACCTCTCGAAAGTCGGCCAGCAGCTGCCGGGCCGTGTCGGCGAACTGCTGATACCGGTCGCGAATGGCGGTGTCGTCGAGCACGTCGACCACGCCTGATTCCACTCGGGCGATCTGGGCATCGAGCTCGTCACGGCGGCGCTTCAGCTCAGCCAGCCGGCTCTGCGGATCGGTGTCGGCACCGAAGGCCATCTGCCGCAACAGCTCCACGATCGTGTTGAGCCGCGACTCGGTGCCCACGAAGCTGCGTTCGGCCAGCGACTGCACCCAGCCGACCGCTCGTTCGAGATGCGTGGTGGCGTCGAAATGTGGCTCGTCCAGGCCAACCGGGTAGTACTTGCGCAGCCAGCCGGCCTCGGCCCATTCCTCCAGATACTCCTTCGCCGGACGCGGGTATACCGGCTCTGGCGCCGAGGCGTTGAGGTCGTACAGGACGTCATCGAGCCGGGCGATCAGATCGCTCGCGGCGATGGAGCGCACGTTCTGCTCAATGAACACCGCCGCGAGAAAGCTGAGCACGAGCGGGGCGTTGCCGGCGCGGAGCAGGCGCCACCCCGGGTTGCGGTCTCGCAGGTACGCGAGGTCGTTGATATCGGCCATCCGAGTCTCTCCCCTGGTTGCGATCGACCATAAGCGAGACCACCGACAACGCCCTGCCCGGAGCCTGAGGTGTCGGGCACAGCGGCCGAATTCCTGGTAAGTGCTCAGCCGGCTCCGAGGAGTAGGAGCGCCTCAACCCTGAAGGATTCCCCGCTCTCGGGCCGCCTTGATCCACCCCGGGAACTCGCCCATCATTCTGGCGAAGAACAGGTCGTCCGGTACCTGGGCGGGCGATTCAAACGCGAAGAAGTCGGCATTGTCCACTTCACGGCCCGACAGGTCGTCCAGCTTCTGCAGGAAGGGGAAGTCACTCTCGCGCCCGACGGCCATGAACTGCCAGAAGACGCCGGCATGGGCAGCGTCCTTCATGGCGTTGGCTGCGCGACGGCGGTCGGAGTTGCCGCCGTCGGTCACGAAGATGACGTAGGTGGGGACGCTGCGTCCACGCCCTACCTGGCGCGCGATGTGCTCTATCGGTGGGGCATAGGTCGTGCCGCCCCAGATGTCCCGACGTTTCAGGATGTCCTGCGTCCAGGTTTGGAAGTTGTCGAGCGTGATGTCGGGTGCTTCGTGCAGCCCGGAGTCGAAGAGGTACGACTCGATGGTGCCGTCGTCGTCGAAGAGCAGCCCAGCAGCCAGGGCACGTTCCACGAGCATCTGGTAGCGGCCGTCCTTGAAGAGCGGTCTGGCCGACCCGGACACGTCTAGCACGAGCACTACTTGGGCGCGCTGTCCGTTCAGGCCGCTCTTGTCGAGCGAGACCGCGGCTGCTTCGACCTTCTTGGTCAACGAGAGCGAGCCGGTGGCCTGTACCCGCTTGACGATGTCGATCCGCCTGCGCTTCTCCAGATCGATCGGGCTCGCGGGTGCAGGCGGTGTGGCAGGGGCAGGCTGGGGAGTGGCCACGGGCTGGGCGACTGATGCCAGCGGAGCGGGCGGAACGAAGGGCACGGCCTGGGTGACCGGCGCGGGCTCATCCACCTGAATCCCGTGCACCTCCAACAGACGCTGCAATCCCTGCGCGTACCCATCGCCGAGGCATCGCACCTTGAATCCCGAGGCGTGCCGGTACAGCTCGGCCACCTGCACAGTCGGCAGCGGTGGGGGTGTGGCGATAGTCAACGAGGCGGCCGGTGTGGCATCAGCCCACACTTGGGCGGTGAGCGCGCCGGCCTGACTCAGATCGGCAATGCCGTCGGCTTGGGCGACGATCAAGAGCCGCTGCACGTCCGCAGCCAGCCGGCCAACCCGCACCCGCACCGAATCGGTGCTCGTGTCGATCAGCACAGCCCCGCCGGCGCACGACGGCTGACTCCACAAGGCCACCCCGTTGTCGCCGTCGGCGGTTCCGTCGGCCCGTACGCACAAGACGATCAGATCCGCGTGCGCGTGGTGGGTCGACAGCTGCACGACGTATTCGCCGGCGGGCGGCAGGGCGGTGTTGGCTCCGGGCTGCAGTTCGCTCACTGAGGCAACGTAACCCGGAACGAACAGCGGCTCACCCTGATTCGAGACGCTGCCAGAGCAGTGCTGGAGTCAATTCACCTGCAGACCTTGACAACCTACAACCAAATGGTTGTACATTGGAGCGTGTTCGAGACCGAGGACGACCGGGCAGATGCCTGGTTCCACGCTTTGGCCGACCGCACGCGGCGCGACATCCTGCGCCGGGTGCTGGCCGGTGAGAGTTCGGTCTCGGCACTCGCGGAGAAGTACGACATGAGCTTCGCCGCGGTGCAGAAGCATGTCGCCGTGCTCGAACGGGCCGGTTTGTTGACCAAGCGCCGGATCGGGCGCGAGGCGTTGGCCAGCGGCGACGTGGAGGCAGTGCGGTCGGTGGGCTCGATGCTCGCCGACCTCGAGCAGATCTGGCGGGGACGAATCTCCCGCATCGACGACCTCATCGCAGAGTCACACCAACCAACCGCCGAGCAAGACCCACCACAGGAGTGCTGAAGACCATGCCCGTCACCGACGTCACCACTGATCTCGACAACCTGACCCTCACGATCACGGCCGACTTCGCGGCTCCCGTGCAGCGAATCTGGGACATCTACGCCGACCCGCGCCAGCTCGAGCGGGTCTGGGGCCCGCCCTCACACCCGGCGACCTTCGTCGATCACAGCCTGATCCCCGGAGGTCGGATGACCTACTTCATGACCAGCCCCGAAGGCGAGAAGTTTCCGGGCTACTGGGAGGTGCTGTCGGTAGACGAGCCGACGTCCTTCAGCTACCTGGACGGCTTCGCCAACGACGACTTCACCGCCAACACCGACCTGCCCGTCTCGCGCACCGACTGCACCTTCACCGAGCACGACGGGGGCACGCGCGCCACGTTCGTCAGCACCTACTCCAGCGCCGAGGCCCTTCAGCAGGTGCTGGACATGGGCATGATCGAAGGCGCCACCCTGGCGATCAACCAGATCGACGCGCTCGTCGCAGCCTGAGCCACCTCGCCTCGCCCTCCCCATGCCGCCGGCTCGGACCGGGTCTCTGACCGTTTTGCGGGGCGCATCAGTCGATTGTCGGTGCCAGGTGACAGAGTCGTTGCCAGAGACCGGTAGGTAGCCGCCGCACACACAGGCGGCACGACCAGGAGGCGTAACGATGGGTAGAGCGAGCAGGGCCAGACGACAGGCCAAGACGCAGCAACACGGCGGAGGCAACCTCGGTGAGCACATGCCTGGTGCGAGCGGGCGAGGCAGCTCGTTCGCACCGGGTGCTCCGCCGAGGCATGGCAGCGCGGCGCCACACGATGACGAACTCGGGGCACGCACGGCGCAAGACAACGTCGATGCACTGATCAATTGGGCCCTGGGAGCTCTCGACTGCAAAGACCAGGCAGCTGCCGAGGAGTTCACGACAGTGCTCGCGGCGACCTTGGGCTCGCACGGGCGCACGGTCGAAGACACGCTCGTCAAGGCGCTGTCCCGTGCGGTTGCCGACGCGTGGCAACGCGGGTGGCAACCGGCGGATCTGCACAGGCTCGCTGCCAGGCGGTTCGGTGCTGAGACCGCACAGGTCATGCTCGACGCAGTCGTTGCCGACCTGCTCCGCTTTGCCCCCGCCACGGTAGATCCCCGCTGGGCCGATCAGCTCAGCGAGCTGCAGGCCACGCAGTGGTGGCCTGCGCACCGGTCCTACCTGGCTGCGCGTCTCCAACGGCCCGGCGGGGCTGTGCTGCAGCTGCCGCTGGCGGTCCAGACGTTGCATGTGCTGCGCAGCGCGCCGAAGATCGAGCGGCTCGGCGCTCTCCCGGGAGAAGCCAGACCTCATGCGACGGGTGCCGCAGCCCAGGTGGACGAACGCATCCTCGCGCGGGTGCGTGCCCTGCTGGCCAAGGCGGAATCCACCAACTACCCCGCGGAGGCCGAGACGTTCACGGCCGGCGCACAGTCGCTGATGACCCGGCACAGCATCGACCTGGCCCTCGTGGCCGCGTCGGGGCCGGCGGATCGCGCCCAGCCCGGTGGCCGGCGGATCGGCATCGACAATCCCTACGAGGCCCCCAAGGCAAGCCTGCTCACCGCGGTCGGCGATGCCAACCGTTGCCGTGTGGTGTGGAGCAGGCAACTCGGCTTCTGCACGGTGGTGGGCCACGACGTAGATCTCGCTGCCACCGAGACGGTCTTCACTTCGCTACTGGTGCAGGCCGTCCGGGCGATGACACAGGAGGGAGCCAGGGTCGATCACTACGGGCGCTCGCGCACCCGGGCGTTTCGCACCTCGTTTCTCACGGCATATGCCCATCGCATCGGTGAGCGATTGCGCGAGGCAAGTGAGGAGCAGACGACGAAGGCCGCAGCCGAGCACGGTGTCGCCGGCAGTCTGCTGCCCGTTCTCGCGGCCCGGCAGCAGAAGGTGGACGCCGCCTTCGACCAGATGTTTCCCCTGGTGCACCGCCAGCGGGCGCGCTCGGTGTCCGACGCAGAGGGCTGGCACCGCGGCATTGGCGCGGCCGACTCGGCCGTGCTGGGGGCGGGTGGGCAACTGTCGGGTCACCGCAGCCCCTGAATCGCGGATCTCAGTCGTGAAATGCCTTCCGCGAGCTGCACGGTGTCAACGGCGGCGGCATGACTGACCCGCAGATAGCGGTCGTCGGGCTCGTTGGCGAAGTACCCGCCTCCTGGGGCCACCGCGACGCCGTGGGCGAGCCCGGCCTGGCCAACCGCTGCCGGATCGAGGCCTATCAGTCGCAACCACAACTGATACCCGCCGCGCGGAATCAATGTCAGCTCAACCGATTCCAGTGACTGCACCGCCATCGAGAGAGTCTGTCGACGCCGCAGCAGGTCGGCGCCGAGCGAGCGTAGGTGCCGCGGCCAGGCCGAGGACGTCACTAGTTCCACGGTCGCCTCCTGCAGGGGCCGGGCCACGAACAGGCTGTTGATCACGAGCGAGGCTCGCAGCCGTTCGTAGGCCGGCCCGCGGGCCACCACGGCGGCCACTCGCAGATTCGCTGACGTCGACTTGGTCATCGACCGGATATGCACGACGGCGCCATCCGGGTCGTCCGAGACCATCGGGATGGGCATCGACGCGCAGTCGGCATGCACGAGGTGTCGGGCGAAGTCGTCCTCGACCACGAAACTGCCTGCCGCGCGGGCCAGTTCGAGCACCTGGTGGCAACGCTCGGTCGTCATGGTGGCACCGGTGGGGTTCTGGAAGATCGGCTGGCACACGATCAGCCGGGCCCGGCTCGATGCCAGCGCGGCGGCGACCAACTCCGGACGCAGACCCTGCTCGTCGAGCGGGACGGGCACCGGCACCAGACCGGCCAACCGAGCGGCGGCGAGAACACCTGGATACGTGGGCGATTCCACGATCACGGGAGCTCCCGGATGCCCGAGCGACCGTAAGGCGATAGCCAGCGCCGACTGCCCACCCCCGCACACCAGGACGTGGCCCGGGTCGACCCCCGGGCCTATGTCGCGTGCGAACCACTCCCGTAGCTCGCCGACCCCTTCGATCGGTGGCCGGGCCCACGCGGCGGGTCGACGTCCCGCGCGAGTAAGCGCGGCGGTCATTGCTGCCTCGGGTTGCAAACTGGAGTGCAGGTAGCCACCGCGCAGGTCGATGGTTCCCCGTCGGGGAGTCTCCAGGGTAGCCAGCACCCCGCTGGCGTCGGGCGCGGCCGCCACCTGGGTGGTGCTCGGATCGGTGGCAAGGCTGACGTTCTGCCACGACAGGTCTCCGGTGACGCTCAGGTTGGTGGCGGTCTCTGCCTTGAACGTTCCGGCTCCGGGGCGGCTCACCACCACCCCCTCGGCGGCCAGCTGGGCGATGGCGCGGGCCACCGTAGCGGCGCTCGCGTGATGTCGTTCGACCAGAACCCGACTCGACGGCAACCTGGCACCGACGGGCAAAGCGACGAGATCTGCCCGGAGCTGTTCCGCGAGGCGGCCGCTACTGCTACCGTTGTTCATGAGGAATGAGAGTAGCGCTACTGTAGATCCGGCGGTAGCGGAGTCGTTGAAAGCTCGGCCGTTGAAGACTCGGTCATCGAAGGCCGGGTCAGCTTCGGTCGACCGGTCGCTCGCGGCACACAGGCACGGCGGTCTTCTCCTGGCCGGACTCGGAGTGCTCAGCTTCTCGCTGAGCTTCCCGGCCACCGTCTGGGCCATGGACGGCCTGGGCCCGTGGACGGCGACCGGTGTGCGCGGGGTGCTTGCCGCCCTCGTGGCCGGGGCCTGCCTGCTGGCCGTGCGTGCACCACTGCCGGCCCGAGCACACTGGCCCGCTTTGGCGGTGGTGGCCATCGGCTGCGTGATCGGCTTTCCGCTGCTCACCACGCTGGCGCTGCAGACGTCGACCTCTGCTCATTCGGCGATCGTCATCGGCCTGCTACCGCTGGCTACGGCGGTCATCTCGGCCTGGCGCACGGGACGTCGCCATCCGCCGGCGTTCTGGATAGCGGCAGTCATCGGCGCCACGATCGTCGTCGGCTTCGCCCTGGCGCAGAACCACGGACTGCCGACCCTCGCCGATGTGTACCTGCTGGTGGCGCTGCTCGCCTGTGCCGCCGGCTACGCCGAGGGTGGACGACTCTCGGCCACGTTGCCCGGCTGGCAGGTGATCGGCTGGGCCGTGGTAGCCGCCCTGCCGGTGACTCTGGTGCTGACAATGGTCGCGCTCAGCCAGGAGTCCAACCACCTCACGGCCAAGACCGTCGTCGGGACCGCTTACATCGCCCTGATCTCGCAGTTCGGCGGCTTCGTGGTCTGGTATCGCGGGATGGCCCTCATCGGTGTGGCTCGCGCCAGCCAACTCCAGCTCGCGCAACCGCTCTTGACGCTGGCCTGGTCGGCCCTGCTGCTCGGCGAGACCCTCACACCACTGATGCCGATCACCGGTCTGCTTGTGCTCGCCTGCATCGCGGCGACCCAACGTTCCTCCGCTCGCCCACCAGGCACTCACGACCACCAGCTGGTGGAGCATAGTGATCCAACCGCTTCCCGGCGAGCAGAGGTGGAACCAGATGAGCAGGCCCAGCCGATGGGTGACGCGGGCTGAGACCCGGCCGCACCCGCTGCCGTCGGGCCTCGTCCGGTGTCCGAAGCCGTTCGGCATGGATGCGCCCTGACGGTCATCCCGATTACGTCAGCGCGCCCTGCCCCAGAACTCCAAGGGGTCGGCACCGGGACGAAACCCGTTGGCCTCCGCCATGTCTCGCGCGTCCGCGAACCCGCGGGCCAGCCGAGCCGGGCCGTGAGTGTCGCTGCCGAAGCTGATCGCCTCGCCGCCCTCCTCGTGCCACCAGCGCACGATCGTGGCGTGCAACGGCACTACGGTGTTCACCTCCAACGCCTTGCCTGACTCGGCGGTCGCCCGCAGAGCGAGGCGGAACTCGTCCTCGAAGTCCAACGGGTTGAACTGCTCGAGGGGCCAGCTCCGCACGGGGTAGTCGATGTGGGCGAGTACGGCGAAGTCGTCGCTGCCGGAAACCAGGGCGACGATCTCGCCGAGATAGGTCCGCATCACCTCGTAGGCGTCCCGGTGGGCGAAGAGGTCAGGGGGTTGGCTGAAGCCGTCGCCGTCCGGCAGGCAGTGCAACGAGCCGAGAACCCGGTCGAACTCCCCCGCGCCGAGGATGCGCGTTACCGCGTCTGCGTGCCAGTGCGGCTCGCCTACCTCGAGGCCGCTCAGGATCCGCAGCCCGGGAAACCGATCGCGGCATCGCGCGATGTCCTGCAGGTAGCCGTCGGCGTCGAACGGCGGTGGCGTGAGTCTGCCATCGGCATACAACGCGGTCAGATGGTCCTTACCCACCAGCACGTCGGCCTCGACGGCGTAGGAGCTGTGGTCGAAGTGCTCCGTGAACGCCACGGCGGGCAGGCCGAGTTCGAGCGCTCGCGCACAGGTCTGCTCCATCCATGCGTGGGGAGCGTCCCACGACCACTGACTGTGCACATGGCTGTCGGCCTGCAAGACCATGCCGGTCAACGTACACACCCGGTCATGGACAAGACCGCGCAGCCCGTGCGGCGCTGACGCGCTGCTGGGCGTCGAGCCGCCAGACGACCTGTTCCAGGGGGTCGGGTGTTTGTGTGGCGTGCTGATTGCCGGGTGTCAGGGCTGGGTCGCCCTTGGATCGTTGAGTTGTGACGTTGTTCGGCAGGAGGTGACCAGGATGGTGCCGGGTGGGTGAGGAGCATGACAGATGGACGCATGGGTCGCGCCCGGGGGCGATGGGTGGCACGAGGTCATCCATCCGGTGCGTGCGGGCGGTGAGGGCAGGCGCTGGGTGGGTGGTCGATCGCTGTTTCGGTGCGTGGATGTCCGGAATCCGGCTCGAGCGGTTCAGCAAGCCTGGGGTTTTGTGCTCAGCCGATGTTCGTTAGCGGGCACTGGCGCCGGATTCCGGACACCTACCGGGTCTGACCGGGTCTGACCCGAACGGGCCCTCCCGTTTCACCCGGGGTCAGCTGGTGTGGACGACCGCACGAATCGACCGATCCGCCGCGCAGTCACCACCTACGCCCACGGACAGGTCTGGGAGTAGATCATCTAAAAGCCGGGCACGTCGATGGGAACGCTCGAGTCGGTGGTGGTGCCGTTACCCAACTGCCCGTAGCCGTTCCAGCCCCAGCAGCGGATGACTCCGGCGGTGGTCCGAGCGCAGGTGTGGGTCCAGCCCGCGACAGCGGCCTGGACGCCGCTGGTGAGGCCGCTGACCTGGACGGGGGTGGAGGAGTCGGTGGTGGTGCCGTTGCCGAGTTCGCCGTCGGCGTTGTAGCCCCAGCACTTGGCCGCGCCGCTGGTGGTCACCGCGCAGGTGTGTGCGCCACCCGTAGAGATGCTGGCCGCGCCGCTGGTGAGGCCGCTGACCTGGACCGGAGTGGAGGAGTCGGTGGTGGTGCCGTTGCCGAGTTCGCCGTCGGCGTTGTAGCCCCAGCACTTGGCCGCGCCGCCGGTGGTCACCGCGCACGTGTGGGCCTCACTGGTGGCCAGGCTCGCCACACCGCTGGTGAGGCCGCTGACCTGGACCGGAGTGGAGGAGTCGGTGGTGGTGCCGTTGCCGAGTTCGCCCTCGCCGTTGTAGCCCCAGCACTTGGCCGCGCCGCTGGTGGTCACGGCGCAGGTGGTGCCCCCGCCGGCGACTATGGCCTGCACGCCGCTGGTGAGACCACTGACCTGGACGGGGGTGGAGGAGTCGGTGGTGGTGCCGTTGCCGAGCTCGCCGTCGCCGTTGTAGCCCCAGCATTTGACGCCGCCGGCGGTGGTGAGGGCACAGGTGTGGGCGCCGCCGGCCGCGATGGCCTGCACGCCGCTGGTCAGGCCACTGACCTGGACGGGGGTGGGGTTGGGAGACTCGGTGGTGGTGCCGTTGCCGAGCTCGCCGACGCCGTTCCATCCCCAGCATTTGACGCCGCCGGCGGTGGTGAGCGCGCACGCGTGACCGCCGTCGGCCGCGATGGCCTGCACGCCGCTGGTGAGACCACTGACCTGGACGGGGGTGGAGGAGTCGGTGGTGGTGCCGTTGCCGAGCTCGCCGTCGCCGTTGTAGCCCCAGCATTTGACGCCGCCGGCGGTGTTCAGCGCGCAGGTGTGCACGGTGCTGGCGGCAAGCGCGGTCGCCACGTTATTGATGCTGAGGCTGAGACTCGCGGTGCTGGAGACGCTGTTGGCGTCGGTTACCCGGATGTCGAACGTGCTGGTGCCCACCGTGCTCGGAGTGCCGGTGATGGCACCGGTACTGGCGTTGAGGGACAGCCCGGCGGGCAGGGTGCCGCTGGCCACGGCCCAGGTGTACGGGGCGGTACCACGAGTCGCCGTGAGCGTCGTGGAGTACGCCGTGCCGGGTAGCCCGGTAGGCAGCGTCGTGGTGGAGATGGACGGCGTGACGGTGTCGACGAAATAGCCCGCGACGTCGGCGATGAGGTTGACGGTGGAGGGGCTGTTGTTGGTGAGGGCGATGGCGCCGTTGGTGCCGATTTTGGCGATGACGAGGTTGGGGATGGTTTGGCCGGGGACGAAGTTGAGGTTGGAGGCCAGGGGCATGGTGGTGCCGTCGGGGTAGACGGTGATGTTGCCGGGGGCGGCGGGGGAGGTGACGGTGATGTTGAGGACGACGGCGGAGATGCCGTTGGCGGGGAGTCCGGCTTTGCCGAGTAGGGGCAGGTGGACGGTGCTTTGGGCGGGGACGGGTCCGGTGGCGCCGAGGTTGGTGCGGGTGTCGAGCACCCGAGACGGGGCCAGAGGTGCGTACGTGCCTTGGGCGCTGGGGGTGCCGTCGAGGTAGTACCCGGCGACGTCGGCGATCAACTGCACGGTGCCGGGGCTGTTGTTGGTCAAGGCGACATTGCCGTTGGCGCCGACCTTGGCCACCACCAGGTTCGGGATGGTCTGCCCGGGCACGAAGTTGAGATTCGAGGCCAGCGGCATCGTGGTGCCGTCGGGATAGACGGTGATATTTCCCGGCTTGGCGGGTGCATTCACGGTCACGTTCAACACGACGGCGGCCACTCCGGACGCGGGGACACCACCCTTACCCAGCACGGGCAGGTGCACGGTGCCCAGCGCGGCCACCGGGCCGGTGGCTCCGACGTTCGTGCGGGTGTCGAGCACTCGGGCGGGGTTGAGGGGCACATAGGTGCCGGGTGCAGTGGGAGCGCCGTCGAGGTAGTACCCGGCGACGTCGGCGATGAGGTTGACGGTGGAGGGGCTGTTGTTGGTGAGGGCGATGGCGCCGTTGGTGCCGATTTTGGCGATGACGAGGTTGGGGATGGTTTGGCCGGGGACGAAGTTGAGGTTGGAGGCCAGGGGCATGGTGGTGCCGTCGGGGTAGACGGTGATGTTGCCGGGGGCGGCGGGGGAGGTGACGGTGATGTTGAGGACGACGGCGGAGATGCCGTTGGCGGGGAGTCCGGCTTTGCCGAGTAGGGGCAGGTGGATGGTGCTTTGGGCGGGGACGGGTCCGGTGGCGCCGAGGTTGGTGCGGGTGTCGAGCACCCGGGACGGGGCCAATGACACATACGAGCCGGGCGGACCCGCCGGGGCGGCGGACGCCTTCAGCGAGGCCGCCTTCGAGGGTACTTCCGAGACACTCGGCACTTCCGAGACGCTCGGGACTTCGGAGACGCTCGGTGTTTTCGGAGCGACGAACACGCCCGGCTCCTTGGCCAGGCTGCTCCAGGGGGCAGGCGTTGGCGAGGCATCGGTGACCGTCGTGCTGGAAGCCGCGACGCTCACCTGGCTGCGCACGGGGGACGATGCTGTCGCCGGGGCGATGCCGGAGGTTGCCGCGATGGCGGTGAACGCCGTCAGGAGCGTAAACAGACCCTGCCGCATCCGGTTGTGACGCATGGACCAACACCCGTTTCGTATAGTCAACAAGTTTGTAGGAGCTCAAAGTTACTCAGGGTGAACACTCCCCCAGCCACCATAAGGGCCAGGTTGAGGCCCGGTGCGCAGTTTGTGGAGTCTCCGCTTCCTGTGTAGAACCGTCTTCGTGGCCGACTCGCCCGAGCTCAAGCCTGCTGGAAATGCCGACCTCGAACGACTACGGGCTGCGTCACCGTCGCGTGCTGCGGACCTGATCTCCGAAGTGTTCGGTCCCACGGTTGTCGTGCCGCTCGTCCTGCTGGCGGTTTCCTTCGCGTCGGCGAGTCCTCTGGCCGCCCTCGGTTGGGCATTGCTGACGGCGCTTTTCTGCGTCGCCATCCCGCTGGCCGTTCTCACGCTCCTGGTGCGTCGAGGCGCGGTAGGCGACCGTCACCTCGTCCGCCGCGACCAGCGAGGCGTCCCGCTGCTGGTGGCGGTGTGCTGCTACGTCGTCGGCACGGCCGCGCTCCTCGGCCTAGGTGCGCCCAAACCCGTGTGCGGCCTGGTAGTGGCCATGTTCGCGGCCCTGGTGGCGGCGACGGTGATCTCGCATTGGCACAAGATCTCGGTGCACGCCGGAGTGGTCGCGAACACCGGCGTGGTGCTGGCCCAGGTCTTCGGGCCGACGGCTCTGGTGGTGATGCTGCCCGTACTGGCGGCGGTCTCCTGGGCCAGGGTTCGTGCGGGCAGGCACACAGTGGGGCAAGTGGTTGCGGGCATCGTCATCGCCGCAGCAGCGGCAGCCATCGCCTTTCCCCTCAGCACCTGACCGCGACAGCGGGGCGGTACTCGTCACACCCGAGCTGCGGGCATACGGTCGGCTCACACCGGTCTGAGGAGTCGCCATGCGCCGAACGCATCCCGCCATCCACCTCGGCCAGGGCGACACCGGCAAACTGGTGAGCGCAGCCGCGGCGGTGGGCCTTATCCGCGACGGCGACACCGTGGCCACCGGCGGCTTCGTGGGCATCGGCTTCGCCGAGAGCATCGCGGTCGCGCTCGAAGAACGCTTCCTGGGCACGGGCACCGATTCGCCCGGCGAGCAGGACGGGGCCCATCCTCGCAATCTCACCCTGGTCTACGCGGCCGGCCAGGGCGACGGCGGCGAACGCGGCCTCAACCACTTCGGCCACGAGGGCCTGCTGGCACGGATCATCGGCGGGCACTGGGGCCTGGTTCCCAGGCTGCAGGCGCTCGCCGTCGAGAACCGGGTGGAGGCCTGGAACCTGCCGCAGGGCGTGATCTGCCATCTCTATCGCGACATCGCGGCCGGCAAGCCGGGCACGCTCACCCGGGTGGGTCTCGGCACGTTCGTCGATCCACGCCACGGTGGCGGAAAGCTCAACGCCAGGACGACCACCGACCTCGTCCGCGTCCTGACGATCGACGACGAGGAGTACCTCTTCTACAAGGCCTTTCCCATCGATGTCGGCATCATCCGGGCCACCACCGCCGATCCCGACGGCAACCTCACGATGGAACGTGAGGCCCTCACCCTGGAGGCCCAGGCGATCGCGATGGCGGTCCGCAACAGTGGCGGCCTGGTGATCGCGCAGGTGGAGCGCCTGGCCGACCGGCACAGTCTCAACCCCCGGCAGGTCAAGGTGCCCGGGATTCTCGTGGACTGCGTGGTGCTCGCGAGCAAACCCGAAGATCACCCGCAGACGTTCGCCGAGCGGTACAGCCCTGCCTTCTCCGGTGAGCTGCGCGTGCCCGCCAACACCGTGCCGCCGATGCCGCTCAGTCCGCGCAAGATCATCGCCAGGCGCGCAGCCATGGAGCTTCGGGCGGGCAACGTGGTGAATCTTGGCATCGGCATGCCGGAGGGAGTTGCCAGCGTGGCCGCCGAGGAGCAGGTCATCGACCTGTTGACGCTCACCGCCGAACCCGGCGTGATCGGCGGCATCCCCGCCGGTGGGCTCAACTTCGGCGCCTCCACCAACGCCGACGCGATCATCGACCAGCCGAGTCAGTTCGATTTCTACGACGGCGGCGGCCTCGACCTCGCCGTGCTCGGGTTGGCCCAGGCCGATCGCGAGCGCAACCTCAACGTCTCGCGGTTCGGACCTCGGCTGGCCGGCGCGGGTGGATTCATCAACATCTCCCAGAACGCTCGCACCGTCGTCTTCGCCGGCACCTTCACCGCTGCCGGGCTACGGGTGCGGATAGACCACGGCGAGCTCGTCATCGAGACCGAAGGCGCGCTGAAGAAGTTCGTCGAGCAGGTGGAGCAGCGTACCTTCTCCGGACGGCAGGCCGTCGCCGACCGCAAACGGGTTCTGTACGTGACCGAACGCTGCGTCTTCACGCTGACGGGAGACGGTCTCACCCTGACCGAAGTGGCGCCGGGCATCGACATCGAGAAGGACGTCCTGGCGCAGATGGGCTTCACCCCGCTGGTCCCGCACGAGCCGAGCCTGATGGACGCGCGGCTGTTCGCCGAGCAGGCGATGAACCTGCGCATCGACCTGCTGGCCACCCCGATCGCAGATCGCTTCCAGCTCGACGCGGACGCCGGCCGGTTCTTCGTCGATTTCGAAGGGCTCGCCGTGCGCAGCCAGCACGACATCGAGGAGATCAGGACATCGGTGGAACGCCTGCTGCAGCCGCTTGGCCGGCGCGTCGTGGCCGTCGTGAACTACGACAACTTCTCCATCACCCCCGAGCTGACCCGGCCTTACGTCGCCATGGTGCAGACGCTGGTCGATCGCTTCTACTCCGACGCCACCCGCTACACCAGCAGTGCCTTCCTGCGGGCGCGGCTACGTGACGCCCTCACCGACTCTGCCGTGGTTCCCAACCTGTTTGAGACCCGCGCGGCGGCCGAAGCAAGACTGCACAGGAGGACCGGCGACGTGGCACTCTGAGCAGATGAGCACTTCAATGGCGGACGCGGCCGGAGACCACTCCGACGACGCGGGCTCGGCCGACCCGCAGGACGGCGATCTGCAGTCGATGATGGCTGACGAGGGCGACGTCGACGAGCTGCTCGACACCAGCTATTCCCCGCCCGAGCGGCAGCCGTACGTCAACTTCGATCACGAGAATCTTGACGAGCGCCTGTCGGAGGAGCTTCCCGAGGTCTGGGACCGCCCCGACGACGACGATGGCCTCGGCGACTGTGCCCAGGACGGCGAACTGCGCGACCACGAGGTGGGTGTTCGCCGCTCCGGCAGGCTGGTAGCGCCCGACGAGGGTGCCCACTCCGACACCGATTCGGAGCTCTTTGCCAGCGATGTGGGCATCGACGGCGGCGCCGCCAGCGCCGAGGAGGCAGCGATCCATATCGTGGACGACGAAGAAGAGGATGACGGGGAAGACTACTGACAGCTGGTGGCTGAGCGCCTTCTCAGCTCCCGGGCCCCTCCCAGACATCTCCCAGACTCCCCACGGTCAAAGCCCAGGCGCCCCTCATAGCGTGTCAAGGCCTCAGACCGGGGCGCACGTCAGAGCTGGGTGGTTGTATGAAGCGTCTACGCTCGCCGCGAAAGGTGTCACGGCCCGCCTTGATCGTGGTCTCGCTACTTGTCCTGGTGGTCCTCGTGGGATCGGGATTCTGGTGGTTCACCCGTCCGAGCTCGGCAGACCCGGCCACTGCCACCACATCGACGTTACAGCCGGTGACTCTCGGTTCGGTGTCGCAGACCGTGACGGCCAGTGGAACCTTCGTGCCGAACCACATCGCGAACCTCTCGTTCGGCGCTGCGGGTACGTTGCTCACCCTGCCGGTGAGCGTGGGGCAGGGCGTCACAGCGGGGCAGACCCTGGCCACCATGGACGCCACGACGCTGCGGGCGCAGCTCGCTGCTTCGCAGGCAACCTTGGCCGCCGCGCAGCAGTCGCTCACGAGCGCCCAGTCAACGGGCACGTCGGCGCAGATCGCGGCCGCGCAGGCCATGGTGGCCTCTGACGAGGCGAAGGTGTCCGCAGCGCAGGACTCCGTCGATCAGGCGACGCTCACGTCGCCGATCAACGGGGTGGTCGCCCAGATCTCCAATCTCACGGTGGGCCAGACCGAGACGCCCACCAGTTCCGGCGCGAGCTCCAGCGGATCGGGATCGAGCGGTGGCTTCGGCTCGGGGTCGTCCGGCGGCACGTCGTCGGGATCGAGCAGCTCGGCATCGAGCTCATCGGCACAGATAGTGGTGGTCGACACCTCGGCGTGGCAGGTCACGGCCGACCTGACCGCCACCGACGTGGCGAAGGTGGCGGTGGGTCAGGGCGCGGAGGTGTCCATCTCCACCGCCGGCACCAGCAGTGGTGCCTCCGGGCGAGGCGGGTTCGCAGGCTTCGGCGGCGGTTTCGGTGGCGGGTTCGGTGGTGGTGGTGGAGGAGGACTCCGCAGCGGATTCGGTGGGCTCGGCGCCGCGTCGGGGCAAGGCTCGCAGAGCCAGTCCGGCTCCGGCGGCGCGGGGACGGGTGCCTCCGGCGGCGCCGGGACGGGTGCCCAATCGAGCGCCGTCGCTGCCCAAACTCTTTCCGGCACAGTGAGTTCCGTGGGCATCATCGGAAGCTCGTCGAGCGCGGGTGCGGCTACCTTCCCCGTCACGATCAACGTGACGGGCACGATGACGGGTGTCTACGACGGCACGTCGGCCGATGCGGTGATCACCACCAAGCAACTCGACAACGTGCTGACGGTGCCCACGGCAGCCATCTCCTATTCGGGGGGCACTCCCACGGTGACGGTGGCCGACGGCGCCAAGCGAACGGTCACCAAGGTCGTGCTCGGCACCGTCTACGGCACCCGGACCCAGGTGATCAGCGGCGTGACCGGCGGTCAGGTCGTGGTCGTCACCCGACCCAGCTTCGCCGGCCTCGGCACCAGTACTGGCGGCGGCACCGGCACAGGTATAGGGAGCGGCACGGGCGTGGGCAGCGGCGGGAGAACCGGCGGATCGGCCGCAGGCGCCGCCCGGAACGCGAACGGCTGAGCCATGACCGACTCGATCTTCTCCGACGCGACCCGGATCGACCCCGTCGGCTCTGACGCCCGGCTCCCGCTGCCGTTCGACGAGGCTGACGCACTCGAACCCGTCCTCAGCCTGCGCGACGTCACGAAGACCTACGCCGCCGGCGATCTTGAGGTGCACGCTCTGCAGGGGATCAGCCTCGACGTGGCCGCCGGCGAGTTCCTCGCCATCATGGGCCCGTCCGGCTCGGGCAAGTCGACGCTCATGCACATTCTCGGCTGCCTCGACGTGCCCACCTCGGGGAGTTACCGGCTCGCCGGCACCGATGTTTCGACAATGGACGAATCAACTCTCGCCCACGTGCGCAACGTCCAGATCGGGTTCGTCTTCCAACAGTTCAACCTGCTGCCCTCGCTCACCGCGCAACGCAACGTGGAGCTGCCACTGATCTACGGGGGCGTCGGCCGTGCCGAACGACGCGTCCGGGCGGCCGAGGCGCTCGAACGGGTCGGTCTGGGCGACCGGCTGGCGCATCGCCCCAATGAGCTGTCCGGCGGTCAGCAGCAACGGGTCTCGGTGGCGCGTGCCCTGGTCACCGACCCCGACCTGATCCTGGCCGACGAGCCCACCGGCAACCTCGACTCCGTAGCAACGCACGACGTGCTCAGCCTGCTGCACGAGCTGCACGATGCCGGACGCACCATCGTGCTGATCACCCACGAGCCTGATGTGGGCGAACAGGCCCACCGGTTGGTGCATATTCGCGATGGCCGTCTCGAGGAAGCCGCCCCCGCGTCCACGGAGTCGATGCCGGGATCAGCGCCGGGATCAGTATCGGGCGAGTCAGCCGGTGAGGTGGCGTGATGTCGTTCGGCGAGACCCTGCGGACTGCCATCGAAGCCGTGCTCCACCGGCGGATGCGTTCACTGCTGACGGTGCTCGGCATTCTCATCGGCATCGCGGCGGTCATCCTCACGGTGGGGTTGGGTCAGGGTGCTCAAAACTCGGTGGCAAGTCAGATCAACGCGCTCGGCTCCAACCTGCTCATCGTCACCCCGGGCTCCACGGTCAGCGCCTCTGGAGTGCGGGGCGGGCGCGGGAGCGCCACCACGCTCACCACCGCCGACGCAGCCGTGCTGTCGAATCGCATGGTCACCCCGGATGTGGCCGCCGTGGCGGCTGTTACGAGCACGTCGAGCGAGATCGTCGCGGGCACCACGAACTGGACGACCACGATCAACGGCACAACACCGGCGTGGCTGTCGGTGCGCAACCGCAGCGTGGCCGACGGACGGTTCATCTCCGCGGCCGACGTCTCCGGGGCCACTCCCGTGATGGTGCTGGGCCAGACCACCGCGACCGACCTCTTCGGAGCGAGGAGCCCGGTTGGGCAGACGGTCACCGTCAGCGGTCAGTCGTTCTCGGTGATCGGTGTGCTCGCGGCGGCCGGCTCGGCCTCGTCCCTCGATCAGGACGATCTGGCGGTCGTACCGAGCACCACCTTCGCCGCGCGGCTCTCGACGGGAGGCAACAGCGTCTCCGACATCTACGTGGAGGGCAAGAGCACCGCGGCGCTGTCGTCGGCGTATCAGGAGGTGAACACCGCGATGCTGGCCTCGCACGGTGTGACTGCGGCGAACGCAGACTTCACGGTCACCTCGCAGGAATCGCTGGTGCAGACCGCCACGGCCACCACGCACATCCTGACCGTGCTGCTCGGCGGTATCGCCGGCATCTCACTGCTGGTGGGCGGCATCGGCGTCATGAACATCATGCTCGTCTCGGTCACCGAGCGGATCCGTGAGATCGGCCTGCGCAAGGCGCTCGGTGCGACCCCGCGGGTGATCCGCAAGCAGTTCCTCGTCGAGGCCAGCATCCTCGGCCTCGTCGGCGGCATCGCCGGGCTGGCTCTGGGCCTGATCGGGGCGGCTCTGCTTCCCCGGGCCCTTGGGGAACCCGTCGACATCTCTGCCGTCGCTGCTGCCGCCGCACTCATCACGTCTGTTGTCGTCGGAATCGTCGCGGGTGTCTATCCCGCCTCTCGTGCCGCAAATCTCGCCCCCATCGAAGCCCTAAGGACCGAATGATGCCCATCACCATCGCCCGCAACTACCGCACTCCGAGCCTCGTGATCGGATCGGTCATCCTCCTCGGCCTCGCTGGCTGCGGCTCGTCGACCTCGGCGGGTTCAGCGAGTTCGGCCGCGCCGTCGAGGTCTGCGTCGTCCGGCGCGGGAGCCGCCAACCGGATGGGCCGCAACGGGTTCGGACGCCCGGTCAGCGGCGTGATCAGCACCGCCTCCGGATCGAGCCTCACCGTCACCGCCTCCGATGGCACCGCCACCAAGGTCGCGTACACCAGCTCGACGTCGATCACCCAGCAGGTGCCCGCCACGGCGGCCATCGTGGCGAACGGTGCGTGCGTCAGCGTCCGCCCGGTCTTCAGCGCCGGCGGCGCTGGCGGCGCTGGCGGATCGGCCTCCTCCGGTGCCGGCAGTGGCATGGGGATGGGGATGCGGCCCGGCATGAACCTGTCCCAGCCGATCACGGCGTCTCAGGTCGTGGCCATGCCCGCGACGGCGTGTGCCGCGCCCACCGGCACCCCGTCCGCGTCGGCCTCCGGCAGCGCAGCCATGCGTGGCGGTGGGTTCGCCGGCCTGACGGGAACGATCGACTCGACGTCGGCGACGGGCTTCGTCTTCACCACCCGGATCCCGCAGCGTTCCGGCGGCGGTACGTCCACCGCCTCGCCCTCGTCGCCGAGTGCCATGACCATGACGCCCACCCAGGTCACCGTGACGACCAACGGCTCCACCACGTACAAGACGAGCCAGGCTTCCGCCGCCAGCGCCCTGGTGGCGGGTACCTGTGTCAGCGCCTCGGGACGCACCGCGTCCGGCACTCTGACCGCCCGCTCGCTGGTCGTCTCCGAAAGCGTCAACGGCGTGTGCCCGTCCGGCCTGGGCAGCTGAGCGTGCCCACCACGACCAGGCGGGGACGCAGCCGGGCGGTGCGCACGGCTGTCATCCTCGCGCTCGGGGTAGGCCTCGTGGCCGGGGGAGCACTGGCCGTGCAGGCCGCGTCCGGCAACGGAACGCCCGACTACCGGATCGCCACCGCCCAGTCCGGCAGCATCGACCAGACGATGCCGGTGACGGGCGCGGTGACCCGGGCCGGCACGGTCACGGCCAGCTTCCCCACCTCGGGACTGATCAAGACGGTGACCGTCGCCGTCGGTCAGCAGGTGACGGCCGGCCAGACCATCGCCACCATGGATCCCACGAGTCTGCAGGCCGCCGTGCTGGCGGCCGAGGCGCAACTGGCGCAAGACCAGGCCAGAGTCAGCGCGGACGTCAACGGCACCCCCACCGGCACCTCCGCGGGCGAGTCGGGCGGTGGGCCGGGCGCTGGGACTGCTGCGTCTGCAAGCTTCACCTCGACGGGGACTGTCTCCTCGGCGGCTCTGAGTTCGTCGGCGGCTCTGAGTTCGTCGGCGATCCGGAGTTCGTCGGCCGTCCTGAGCTCCGCGCCGACCGCAGTGTCGACGGCGGCGGCCAACCCCGGCCCGACCTCTGCGCAGGCTGCACTCACGGCCGCTCTGGCTACCCTCAAGGCGGCCGTGGCCCAAGAGCAGAGCACCTGCCAAGTGCTGGGGGGTGTGCCTTCCACAGCGACGTCGGGCACAGGCAAGGGGCCGCATCAGTTGTCTGGTGCTGACGCCAAATCATCTCTGTACGTGGAGGATTCGAGCTCCGGATCTGCTCCCGGTAACAGTTCCTCGGCAACCGCGTCGCCGACTCCGACGCCCACTGCGGCACCCAGGGCCAGTGCGTCCCAGCGGTCCTCCGGTGGCAGCTCCACGGACACTCCGACCGACACCGGCACTGCTTCGTCGACGTCGACCGCCACGAGCACCCCGTCGAGTCCGGGCTTCAAGCACACGATCCCCAACGGTCCGAGTGCCGTGCAATTGGTGCAGTGCGCTGCGTCGCTGCAGCAGGCGGACGCTGCTCTGCAAGCCGCCAGCCAGGCCCTGACAGCCTTCGAGACGAGCCTCACCTCTGGAACCGGGACCGGCGCTGGAACAGGTGCAGGCAAGGGCGCCGGGACGGGCGCGGGCACCGGCAAGGGCACCGGCGCGGGAACAGGTTCGGGCGCCGGAACAGGTGCGGGCAAGGGCACCGGAACGAGCAAGGGCACCGGCGCCGGCAAGAGCGCCGGAACCGGCTCGGGAACCGCCTCCCGCGGCACCGGCAGCGGCGCGAAGTCGGGCTCTGGCGGCAGCACGTCGACGGTGGCGAGCCCCTCTCAGCTGGCCACCGACGCGGCCGCGGTGACCCAAGATCAGGTCAATGTCACGCTGGCGCAGAACAATCTCGACGCCGCCACCCTCACCGCACCGGTCACCGGAACGATCGGAGCCATCGGGCTTACGGCAGGCGTCAACGCCTCAGCCTCCAGCGGCATCACCATCGTTGCGGCCGGGGATGCAGTAGTAACGGTGCAGGTACCCCTGGCGTCCATGCCGTTGGTGGCGGTGGGCCAGAAGGCCTCGGTGCAACCCCCTGGTGGCACCGCAGGACTCCAAGGAACCGTGACGAACATCGGCATCCTGCCGTCGAGCACATCGTCCACTACGACCTATCCGGTGACCATCACTGTGCCCAACGCCCCGGTCAGTCTGCTCACGGGTTCCACGGTCGCGGCCTCCGTCAGCATCAAGCAGGTCTCGGACGTGCTCACCGTTCCGGTCTCGGCGCTGACCCCCACGGGCACGAACGCCGGTGTGGTGCAGGTGGTGTCGAATGGCAAGCTCACGGCTACCCAGGTCACGACCGGTGCGGTCGGCGGGGGCCGCGTGCAGGTGAGCTCAGGGCTCAAGGAGGGGCAACAGGTGATGCTCGCCGACCCGTCCCAGCCCTTGCCGTCCCTGACCACCGGCATCGGCGGAGGCGGAACGGGGGGCGCCGCCGGCGCCGCAACCGTGCGCCGCGGCACGACTTCCTGATGCAGCGACGCAGACTGCCCCGATCAGGCCGGGTGCCCCGGGCACCACTGCTCCGGGGGCACTTGTCGTCTGACGTCGTCGACGTGCAGACCGCATCCCTCCCAGGTGATCTTGCCGCAGGTCTGGCAGGTCACTGGGCGACACATCGCAACTCCTCGTCAGGTTCAGGCTGGCGGGGCGACCGCTCGCCGACGGCACTCCGCCGGGCTGTGCGGGGCCTTGGTCCCACTCTACGAGGCGCTGCCCCCGGGTGACCTGATCATGACGTAACGGCTGGTCACCAGCCGTTAACCTCCAATCCCTTGGCGCACCTTGGCGGCGTGGTTAGGCTGTGGAAGTGCCGCAACTGCAGAGCCTTCGTGACTTCATCGAGAACCTGCGCGCCGAGGGCTATTCGGTGCGAGACGACCACGGATCAGACCCCGATCTGATCGCTCCCGATGGAACCGTCGTCGAGACGTGGCGGGAGGATTACCCGTACACGGAGCGCATGACGCGCGAGGAGTACGAGGTCGAGAAATACCTGCTGCAGGTTGAGCTCCTGAAGTTCCAGTACTGGACGCAAGACTCCGGAGGCCGGGCCGTCATCGTCTTCGAGGGCCGCGACGCCGCCGGTAAGGGGGGCACGATCAAGCGCTTCATGGAGCACTTGAATCCCCGTGCCGCTCGCGTGGTCGCCCTCACCAAGCCCACCACCACCGAACTGGGCCAGTGGTACTTCCAGCGCTACATCCAGCACCTGCCCACCCGCGGCGAGATCGTGCTGTTCGACCGTTCTTGGTACAACCGCGCAGGCGTCGAGCGGGTCATGGGGTTCTGCAGCGACGAGCAGTACCGCCAGTTCATGCACCAGACCCCACTCTTCGAGGAGATGCTCACCGACTCAGGTATCTCGTTGACCAAGCTGTGGTTCTCGGTGAGCCAGCAGGAGCAGCGCACCCGCTTCGCCGTGCGCCAGGTAGATCCGGTGCGCCGCTGGAAGCTGTCGCCGATGGATCTCGAGTCGCTCGATCGCTGGGACGACTACGGCGCCGCCAAGGAAGCCATGTTCGAGGCCACCGACACCGACAACGCGCCGTGGACGAGCATCCGTTCCAATGACAAGAAGCGCGCTCGCATCAACGCGATGCGATTCTTCTTGAGCCAGTTCGACTATGCCGATCGCGACCACGCGGTCGTCTATCCTCCCGACCCCAAGATCGTTCTGCGCGGCCGCGATACCGTCGGCGAGTGAATTCGGCCGTCAAGCCAGCTCGTTCGACCCTTGTCCTCCTGGGGACGCTGACGGCCTTCGGTCCGCTCGCCTTCGACATGTATTTGCCGGGCCTGCCCGCGCTCGCGCGCGACCTGCGCGCCAGCGACCCGTTGGTGCAGCTGTCGATGTCACTGTGCATGGTCGGCATGGGCGTGGGTCAGTTGCTGGCCGGTCCGATCTCCGATCGCATCGGGCGCCGGACTCCGCTGATCGGTGGCATCGCACTGTTCACGCTGGGCGTGCTGGCCAGCGCGCTCGCCCCGTCGATCACGCTGTTGCTTGTGGCCCGGCTCGTCACGGGCATCGGCGGCGGCGCCGGTGTGGTGCTGGCGAGATCGATGGTGCGCGACCTGTTCTCGGGTCTTGCGGCCGCCCGGGCCTTCGCGCTCGTGTCCATGGTGTTCGGAGTGGCGCCCGTTGCTGCACCGCTCATCGGGTCGGGGTTGCTGGTGGTGACCTCATGGCGCGGCATCTTCTATGCGCTCACACTGATCGGTGCGGTCTTGCTCGTGGCCGCCTCGCGGTTGGGCGAGACGCTGCCGGTGGCGAGGCGACATGGTGGTGGCGCTGCGGAATTGGTGCGCACTTTCGGTGCCTTGCTCCGGCATCGGGGCTTCTTGGCCGCCACGATGGTGCTGACCGTGGGCCAGCTGCCGCTGAACCTGTACCTGTCGATGAGCAGCCTTGTGCTGCAACGTCATTACGGGCTCACCGCTCAGGAGTTCGGGTTGGTCTTCGCGGTCAACTCGTTGGGCATCATTCTCGCCGGCCGGGTCGGGATGTCGTTGGTGCCCCGGTACGGGCCCCGCCGGCTGCTGGTTGCGGCAGTGCTCGTGATTGTGCTCGCCATGGCCGTGCTGGCGGTTGGGGTAGTGGCTTTCGACTCGCTCTGGACGGTGCTCGGCATGCTCGTCGTCATGCTGATCTGTGTCGGCTTCATCATGCCCAACGCCCTGACCTTGGCGCTCGACGGTCAGCAGGCCCTGGGCAGTGCGTCGTCGTTGATGGGCCTGTTGCAGTTCGGGCTCGGTGCGATTCTGCCGCCGCTGGTGGCCACTCTCGGGGTCACAGCGGTCACCTGGAGCGTGTCTATGTTCATCACGGCCGTGTTGGCGCTCGTACCGCTGGCCCTGTTGCCCAGGACCGCGCTGCAGTAGCTGCCAGCCGCGAAAGCCCGACGCCCGGGCGCAAGTGCACCCGGGCGTCCAAGCTGTGTTCTGCGGCCAGCGGCCTCGTCAGCGACCAGGGTGTCCGTTGACACTTGGCCCAGGCTGGCCAGTCGTGGCCGCGGCAGGGGCAGCATAGCGTTGAAGCAGCCCTTGCACGTCGAGCCCGGTGGTGGTGCGGAGGAGTTCCAGGGTCTGGAACAGGTTGTCGGTCACCTGCTTCGGAAGGGCTGCCGCGCCGTCGGTGGAGACCACGGTGAGCTTGTCGATCGCGGCCATCGGGGCGGAGATCTCCCGGGCGACCTGAGGCAGCACCTCGACCAGCATCTGCAGTACTGCCGCCTCGTTGTACCGGCCGAACGCGGCAGCCTTGGCGTTCATGGCCTCCGCCTCGGCGTTACCGGTGGCGAGGATGGCCGACGCGTGCGCGTCGCCCTCGGCCTTGGTGGCCTCAGCCTCTGCCAGACGCCGGGCCTTCTCTGCCTCACCGCGACGGGCACCTTCGATGGCTTCGGCCTCGGCGAGCGCCGTTCGCCGGGCCTTCTCCGAGACACCCACGAGCCGGGCCTTCTCCGCGTCGGCTTCCGCGGCCGCGATGGCCGCCGCCTTGCGCGCCTCCGCTTCGAAGATCTCCGAGTTACGACGGGCCTCTGCCTCACGCTCCATCTTGTAGCGAGCGGCGTCGGCCGGCTTGCGAACCTCGGTGTCGAGTTGGCGCTCCTTCAGCGCAGCCTGCCGGACGGCGACCTTCTCCTGCTCCGTGAGGATCGCTTGGTCACGATCAGCCTGCGCCAGCGGCCCTGCGGATTCGGCACGGGCGGTGGCGGCATCCGTCTCGGCCTTGATCTCGGCCTGCTTCAACGCGAGCGCCCGCTGAGCGATGGCGATCTCCTGCTCGGCTCTGATCCGTGCTTGCTGGGCCGCCTGGCGAGCCTCGGCCTCGGCGATGGCGGCCTGCTGCACGACCCGCGCCGCCTCGGGCCGGCCAAGGTCGTTGAGGTAGGTCTGGTCGTCGGTGATGTCCTGAATCTGGAAGGTGTCGAGCACAAGGCCCTGACCGGTGAGGGACGCCTCGGCCTCGTCGAAGACGCGCTGGGCGAAAGCGGCCCGGTCGCGGATGATCTGCTCCACGGTCAGCGAGCCCACGATGGAGCGCAGCGATCCGGCGAGTGTCTCCTGGGTGAAGGTCTCCACCTCGTGCTGCTGGCTCAAGAACCGTTGCGCCGCGGCACGGATCGAGTCTTCATTGCCACCTACCTTGACGATGGCCACCCCGTCGACGTTGAGCTTGACTCCTTGGCCCGAAACTGCGCCCTTGATCTGCACCATGATGCGGCGGCTCGACAGGTCGAGGACATGCAGCCGCTGCACGAACGGCACCACGAACACGCCGCCCCCCATGATCACCTTCTGGCCAGACAGATCGGTGGAGACGGCGCCCGTCTCAACGTTGCGAACCGCCTTGCCGCGTCGTCCGGTGACGATGAACGCCTCGTTGGGTCCGGCGACGCGGTAGCGCTGGGTGATGATCACGACGAGCACGATCAGAGTGAGAACGATGCCTGCGGTGGCGATCACTGTAGGAGTGAGGAAGGAAGTCACGACCGATCCTTTCGAGCTGATATCTGGTGTTCGGGTCTTGGTATGTCAGGTTGTTGGTGCGCGGGAATTCATGTGTCACGCGCGATTTCTTGTGTCGCGCGCGACATCCGAACGCGGGTGTGTTTCAAGGGGTTTGTCATCGGGCTGTGCCGAGAGTCGGGTGAGCGTCGATGCTGGGGCTCGATGGGCGCGGATACTGTGGCGCACCGATCAGGGCTGCGTAGCGGGCAACGGGGTCACCTCCACAGCGGTGGGCGAGAGCACCGCGGTAACGGTGACCGACGACCCTGTCCGGAGCGGGCCAACGCTCGACGGGCCGTAGATCGAACGCCCGTCGACCTTCGGCCCGGGCGTGTGCACGGCCGCGGCTCGAGCGCTCAACCGCAGGATGTGCCCACCTACCACGACGTGAATCTGCCCGTAGCCCTCACTGGGCACATCGGTGATCACAGTGCCGCGAACGCCGATCAGGTCGGCGGTGTTCACCGTGGCAGCGTTCTCGCTGCGGATGAGTGTGCGGGTGGCCCAGTGGACTCCAACTGCCACGCCGACTCCTGCAGCGATGCCGATTCCTGTGGCGAGCCAACTGCCCAGGAACTGCTCGCAGAGTGCACCCGTGAATCCCAGCGTGGTCAGAAAGGCGCCGATGGCGGTTCCTGAGAGCAGGTCGCTGTCGAGGCCGTTGAACAGCCCGCTGAGAACTTCGTCGGCAACGAACGAGAGCAGGAGTATGGCCAACCCGACGCCACCGAGAATGAAAAACCCTGACATGTGATGCCGATCCGTCAGGAACGCTGTGAGAAGGGAGCTGTCGACGATCGTGCGGTGCGCACACTGCGCTAGACGAGCGTCGGTAACAGGGGGTGCCTTCTCACCCACGAGCCCAACAATTTCTTTCGTCTAGCGCAGACGATTGCCCGCCTCTACCCGCGGGTTTCGCCTGCTCGCGCGGACGTTGATTGACGCCCGGCCACGGGAAGATCCTATCAACGTCCCCGAGTTGTCACAAGTATTTCCCGGCAAGCCGGGGGCTTAGTGGCCGATTGTCGAGAATCTCCAGAAAGTGTCAGTGTCTGGCTGGCAGCGCGCGCGCCGGCGCCACCGGCGCCTCACACCACGAGCCAAGTGATAGTCGACAGCCTCATCGAGCGCACAACGGGTACCGGGCAACCAACAATCGGCCTACCCTCACTCAAGCCGAACGGCGGACAGTGGATCGCGCGATCATGAGCAAGACGCGACGGTTGCTGCGTGCCTGCGAAACCGTACATCACAGCGCCGCCGACAAATAGCTCGGCGTCCTGCTCGCCGATGTCTATGTCGGGGCAACTGTAGCTTGCGGTTGCACTGATCACTACTCATAATTGGAGATTTTCCCGGCCTATTGTGGCGAGCAAGTGATTCCCTCAATCAAATTCGATATTGAGTTTACTCAGATAGCCACTGCCACCTTCTCGGGGCTGGGTCCGCCCGGGTTCCACTTCGTTCCGCGACGGCCGAACCAATAGTGCCCTGAATGGATAGCCGTCTTGTTCGACCTCTTCATACTCCACTGAGAGTTCTTGGCCAATTATCAAGTCTGTAGGGAGAATTCCTTCGAGACAATCAAACAGAAACCAGCAACCGCCAGTTAAGACGGGGCTGGTAAGAACCCCCATCCCTCGGCCGCATTCCATGCCGAAAGAGTGGCGACAACTGAACCTTCAGACCGCTGCTTCATGGTCTCGTGGCAACTTGGCCTGCGAAGGTGTGGCTGGCGCGCCTGGGACGAGTAGGAGTGCGATCAGCGCAAGGACGACTGCATGGCGCCATCGTGTCCCGCCGCGACGCGAGACCAAGGACTGCCATGCCTCACGCCTACGGTCATCCGTGGGGAGAGCGGCCGGTCATGGCGGCCGACGGAATCGGCACAAGATCCCGGCCCGGCTGAGACATGTGAGTGAGCATGCTGCCGGTTATCACAAAGCCTGTTCTGTACAAGTGTACGAGTATGATGTAGGGTTTGGTTATGAACGATACGGGTGCACCTGCCGGCGAGGGTGGGTGGTTAGATGCGGGGCGGGTGCAGGCCCTGAGCGGGTTGCTCGACGCGTGGCGGGTGAACGGGTCGGTCTCGGAGGCTGCGTTGATCGATCAGCTCGCCGCGTTGGAGGTGCTGGGGCGTCGGGTCGCAGCCGTGCAGGCCCGGGTAGCCGCCGCCTTCGACACTGCGCACCGGGCCCGGCGGGCTGCGGCCGGCGTCCCGCGTGCCGATCTCGGGGTGGGAGTCGGTACCCAGGTCGGGTTGGCCCGGCGGGTCTCCCCGCACCGGGGCAACACGCTGGCCGGGCTCGGTACCGCGTTGACCCAGCAGATGCCCTATACCCTGGCCGCGTTACACGCCGGCACGATCAGCGAGTACGCCGCGATCCGGATCGTCGCCGAGACCGCGACTCTGTCCACCGCCGACCGCAGCCACGTCGATGCCCGGTTGGCTGCCCTGTTCACCCCGGGCGTCTCCGATCGGTCCCTGCAGCACGCGGCCCGCGCCTTGGCCTACCAGATCGACCCCGAGAACCATGTCCGGCGGATCGCCAAAGCCCGCACCCAACGGCGGGTCACCACTCGTCCCGCCCCCGACACCATGGCCTACCTCACCGCACTCCTCCCCGTCGAAGACGCCGCCGCGATCATCGCCGCCCTGCACACCGCCGCCGCCACCGCCCGCGCCACCGGCGACTCCCGCACCACCAACCAAGTCATCGCCGACACCCTCATCGAACGCACCACCGGCTACCGCGCAAGCCAACACTCCATCACCGCGCCAGAACCACACCTGGCGGACGAGCCAAACCGGGCACCCGCCACCCCCGACACGGACACCGAACCGGGCCGCGACCCGGCACCCGACCCCGACTCGGAACAGGACGACCGGAACGCCCACCGACGGGATGGTGACCAGGGTGGCGATCCCGCCCGGCCAGGGCCGAACGGGCACGACACGACCACCACGATGCGTGAGGTCAGCGAACCCGACAGCACACCGGGCACCCGCGAGACCAACCATGAGCGAAGCGAAACCAGCACGAGCAACGACACGGGCACTAGCACGTGCACCACCGCTCCCGGTAGCGCACGCGGCAGCACCGGCGAGACCAACGACAGGCCAAGCCGGACCACCACGAGCGGTGACCTGAGGGCCGGCACCAGCGAAACCCACACCGCACGCGGCACCGGCGAGACCGCGGACCTACCCGAGGAATCGGCAGACCTACTCGAGGCGAACACGGCATCGGATGCCGCACCCGACGACGACAGGAACACTCACGCATCAGGCGCCGGTGCCGGTACCGGCGGCGCAGGTCAGCCGCGCAACCAGACGGCCGACTCCCTGCCACGGACGAGCCGGCCCAGGTCAGCCCTCGAACACCCTCCAGGCTGTGCGGTCCGGCCCTGGCCCCCCGTCTACCGACCTGGCGACGTCCTCCCCGGCTACGGCCCCAGCCATCCATCGGCTGGGCACCCTGCGCCACGCACTGGGCCCACCCAACGGCCGCCGATCGAACTCCACGTCGTGATCTCCGACACCGCCCTGTTCAACGGCGGCACCACCCCCGCCCTCCTCAACGGCGAACCCCTACCCGCCTGGCTCGCCCGCAACCTCCTCACCGACCCCGACACCAGAGTCCGGTTGCGCCGCCTCTACACCAACACCCACGGCCAACTCGTAGCCCGAGACTCACACTCCCGCACCTTCACCTGACCCGCCCGGCGTTTTTCGGACAGTACCTCGACTATTGTTGAGGCTGAACGGAATTGGAGTTTGGGATGGCAACTCGGAAGTTCTCGGAGCAGTTTAAGGAGTCGGTGGTCCGCGAGGTCGTGGAGCATTCGCGGGCTATCGCTGATGTTGCGAAAGAGAATAATGTGTCGTCGCAGTCGGTGTCGCGGTGGGTTGCTGCGCACCGAGTGGAGAATCCTGTGGAGGAAGAGATCAGCGAGTCTGAGGCGGAAGAACTGAAGCGATTGCGTCGCCGGGTGAAGTCCCTGGAGGAGGAGGTTGATATCCTGGGAAAAGCCACCGCCTTCTTCGCGAAGAAGTCTCGTCCGTGACGGGCGTGTACGAGTTCATCGCCAGCGAAGAAGGCAATCACGCCATTTCTGTGATGTGTGTCGTGTTGGGTGTTTCCCGGTCTGGGTTCTACACCTGGAAGAATCATTCGCCATCGCCTCGTGACATCACGCGGGCTCGGTTCGAACGGTTGATCCGCGAGATCTTCCTCGACTCAGACTCCACCTACGGGTACCGACGAGTGCATGCCCAGTTGCTGCGTGACGGGGAGCAGATCGATGACGACACGGTGCGGGTCATCATGCGTGACCTGGACCTGGAACCCTGCCAGCCCAAGCCGTTCCGGCCGACCACGACGATCGCTGGCGATGCAACGGACCTGCCGGACCTGGTGCGCCGGGACTTCACCGCGACCGCCCCCGGCGCCAAACTGGTGGGCGATATTACCTACATCAGGACGTGGGAAGGCTGGTTGTATTTGGCGACGGTCCTGGATTGCTTCAGCAAGAAAGTCGTCGGGTACGCCATGGATTCGACGATGACCGCGGATCTAGTCATCGAGGCACTGGACATGGCCGCCCATCGCGTGCATATCACATCGAAAGTCAGTATATTCCACTCGGACCGGGGGACGCAATATACCTCCGCTGATTTCTCGGTGGCAGCGAAGAGACACGGGATCCGCAGGTCGGTTGGTAAGACCGGCGTGTGCTACGACAATGCCTGGGCCGAGTCCTTTAATGGGACATTGAAGAATGAACGGTGCAACCGGACCGTGTATCCGACAAGGGAGCGTGCCCGCAAAGACGTGACAGCATACATCGAATTGAGGTACAACACGAGAAGGCTTCATTCGGCAATTGACTACCGGATTCCGAATGAAGTAGAGTTAGAATGGCTCGACAACAATCGGGCAGCGTAAGGACCAATGGAAACCCACTGTCCGAAGAACGCCGGGCACCTCAACCAGCGGACTCCGCGACCTCGTGCGAGCCCGCGACCAACGCTGCCGCACCCCCTACTGCGGAGCACCCATCAAACACATCGACCACGCCACCGGCCACGCCAACGGTGCCCCCACCACCTACGACGAAGGCCAGGGCTACTGCGAACACTGCAACCACACCAAAGAACCCGCCGACCTCACCGCCCAGCCCCACCACAACCCCCAGGATCCACCAGGAGCCCCACCCGAAATCCACCTCACCACCCCCACCGGACACACCTACATCTCCCGCGCACCCAGACTCCTCCCCGACGACTTGCAAGCACCTGAATCAGGCACCCACCTGGCCACCTCCCATGATCGTTTGGGATCGTGATGCGGAG